>MEED01000070.1 GCA_001724855.1 Lautropia sp. SCN 69-89 | reverse complement strand
GGATCGCGCCGGCATCGGGAACGAGCGCGTTCGACGCCGAGCTCGTTGCCTCGCGGATCGTGTTCTGGCTGGTGTTGCTGGTAGCGATCGCGGCCGCTTCGACGGTGCTCGATCCGCAGGCGGTGTCGGCGCAGGCTGCGGCGCTGATCGCGGTCGTGGTCGCCGTGCTGCCGCGGCTGCTCGCTGCGCTCGTCCTGACGCTGATTGGCTGGCTGCTGGCGCTGGCGGTGCGCAACGGCCTGACGAAGCTGCTCGATCGCACCACGGTCGACGAGCGCCTGAGCGCGCAGGCCGGCATGGCGCCGATCAGCGACAGCATCGGCCACGTGGGCTACTGGGTCGTGCTGTTGCTGTTCCTGCCGATGATTCTCGGGGCGCTCGGCCTGCAGGGGCTGCTCGATCCGGTGCGCGGGCTGTTCGACGTGCTGCTCGACGCGCTGCCCGGCCTGGCGCACGCGGCGGTCGTGGTCGCGGTGGGCTATTTCGTGGCCAAGATCGCGCAAGGCATCGTCAGGCACCTCCTGCTGGCCGCGCGCGTCGATCGTCTGGCGCGACGCGTCGGCCTGGGCGAGGAGACCGACCTGCCGGGCCTGGCAGGCATGTTGACGTTCTTCGCGATCTTCGTGCCGGCGCTGATCTCGGCGCTCGACGCGCTGCAGGCCGAGTCGATCGCCGGGCCGGCGCGGCTGCTGCTCAGCCAGTTCGTCGGAGCGCTGCCCGACCTGCTGGCCGCGGCGCTGATCGTGGGCGTGACCTGGTACGTCGCGCGATTCGTGGCCGGACTGGTCGCGCGCTTGCTGGAGGGCGCGGGGGTCGACCGCCTCGGCGAACAACTCGGGCTGGGGCCCGTGCTCGCCGGGCTGAAGCTGTCACGCCTGGTGGGGCGGCTGCTGGTGTTCTTCGCGATGCTGTTCGCGCTGGCGCAGGCGGCCAACCGGTTGCGCATCGTGCAGCTCGGCGACCTGGTCGCCAGCTTCATCCTGTTCGGCGGCGACGTGCTCGCCGGAACCGCAATCCTGCTGGTCGGCCTGTGGCTGGCCAACCTGCTCGGCTCGGCGGTGGGGCGCAGCGAGCACCGCGACGCGCCCTGGCTGGGCGGACTGGTGCGCGTGCTGATCATCGGGCTGGTGCTCGCGATGGGCCTGCGCTCGATGGGCGTGTCCGAGCCGATCGTCAACCTGGCCTTCGGCCTGACGCTGGGTGCGGTGGCGATCGCGCTGGCGCTGTCGTTCGGGCTCGGCGGCCGCGAAGCGGCCGGCAAGCTGATGGAGCACTGGTTCTCGAAGCTGCGGCGCGACTAGACGGTCGCCTGCGCTTCGACGAGCGGCCGTCGTGTCCGGGCGCGCGCACGCGGCGGTGCGCGGCCACCGTTGGCGGTTCAGAACCGGATCGGGTTCTCGAAGTGCTGCTGCTGTGCGGGGATCAGCAGGCTGCCGACGTCGCCGCCGGATTGCGCCGATCGCGACGGCTGCCCGGGTTGCGCCGCCTGCGAGCGACGCGCTTCGTCACTGGCGCTGGCGCTTTGCTCCGGAGCGCTCATCGGCTCGAGCGTGCGGGCGACGTAGTTCGGCGGCAGCATCGACGAGCGCGGATACGCGGCGGCGTCGAGCATCCGGTTCCACATCGTGGCTTCGAAGCCGGCCATCCGGTCGGTGCCCACGGTGAACACGGGAAACTGGGTGCTGCCGAGTTGCAGCGCGTTGAACGCGCGCACGTCGGCGGCCGTTTGCACCAGCTTCTCGGTGTACGGCACGCCGCGCTGCGCGAGGTGATTGCGGCCCAGGTCGCAGGGCGCGCAGTCGGGCGCGGTGTAGAGCACCACCGGGTAGCGGCTCGTGGCCGAGCGCAGCGCATACGGCAGGCGGTGGTCGCCCGCGGCAGGCGCCTCGGACGAATGCACGCCGGCCGGTCCGCGCATCACCCGCCGGCTGTCGGAGGGCGGCGGGCGGTCGCCGTAGTTCACGCGACCATCGGCGTCGATCCACTTGTACTGCGCGTACGCCGCAGGCGCGGCGAAGGCCGCGGCGAGCGCGGCGACGGCGAGCGCGATCGGAAGCGAGACGGGAAGGGCGGCTGCGTGCTGGCGGCTAGGCATTTGACGGTTCCGGAGCGGATGCCTCGACCATTCCATTATGGCGAAGCAGGGCATCCAGTTCCGGGTCCCGTCCTCTGAACGCACGAAACGAGTCGATGGCCGGTCGGCTGCCGCCGACCGACAGGATCTCGTCGAGGAAGCGGCGTCCGGTTTCGGCCACGCGGGCGGGGGCGTCGGGCTGCGCCAGCGCCTCCTCGAAGGCCGCGTAGGCGTCGGCCGACAGCACTTCGGCCCACTTGTAGCTGTAGTAGCCGGCGGAGTAGCCGCCGGCGAAGATGTGCGAAAAGCTGTTCTGGAAGCGGTTCCAGGATGGAGGGACGACCACCGCGACTTCGCGGCGCACCTCGTCGAGGAGATCCTGTACGCCCTGGCCGGCGCCGGGCTCGAAGCCCGCGTGCAGCCGCATGTCGAACAGCGCGAACTCGATCTGGCGCAACGTGGCCATGCCGCTCTGGAAGTTCTTCGCGGCGAGCATCCGGTCGAAGAGCTCGCGCGGCAGCGGCTTGCCCGTGTCCACGTGTGCGCTCATCGACGCCACGATTTCCCACTCCCAGCAGAAGTTCTCCATGAACTGGCTGGGCAACTCGACCGCGTCCCACTCGACGCCGGAAATGCCCGAGACCGCGAGGTCGTCGACCCGCGTGAGCAGGTGATGCAGGCCGTGGCCCGACTCGTGGAACAGCGTGGTCACGTCGTCGTGCGTGAGCAGCGCCGGGCGTCCGCCCACGGGCGCCTGGAAGTTGCAGACCAGGTAGGCGATGGGCGTCTGCACCGAGCCGTGGCGGCGCCGCCGCGAGCGCGCGTCGTCCATCCACGCGCCCGGCCTCTTGGAGGCGCGCGCGTAGAGATCGGTGTAGAACTGGCCAATCAGCTGGCCGTTGCGCTCGACGCGGTGGAAGCGCACGTCGGGATGCCAGGTCGGCGCCTCGTCGGGCAGGATGCGCACCGAATACAGGCGTTCGATCAGTCCGAACAGGCCTTCGAGCACGCGCGGCAGCTGGAAGTATTGCTTGACCTCCTGGTCGGAGAACGCATAGCGCGCCTCCTTGAGCCGCTCGCTGGCGAAGGCGAGGTCCCAGGCCTGCGGGTCGGGCAGCGCCAGATCGGCGGCTGCGAAGCGTCGCAGCTCGGCCATGTCGCGCTCGGCGAACGGGCGTGCGCGCCGCGCGAGGTCGCGCAGGAAGGCGATCACCTGCTCGGGCGATTCGGCCATCTTCGGCACCAGCGAGACCTGCGCGAAATTCGCGTAGCCGAGCAGGCCGGCTTCCTCGTGGCGCAGCGCGAGCAGCTCGTCGATGATCGGCGCGTTGTCGAGCGCTGCGGCGGCCTCGCCCTCGGGGGCGAGCGCCTCGCGCGATGCGCGGGTGCAATAGGCGCGGTACATCCGCTCGCGCAGCGGCCGGTGCACCGCGTACTGCATCACCGGCAGGTAGGAGGGGAACTGCAGCGTGAACTTCCAGCCTGCTTCGCCGTCCTTCTGCGCGGCCTCGCGCGCGGCCTCGATCGTGTCGGCATGCAGGCCGGCGAGGTCGGATTCGTCGGTGACCAGCAGCGTGAACGCGTTGGTCGCGTCGAGCACGTTCTCGGAGAACTTCTGCGCGAGCGCCGCCTGCCGCTCCTGCAGCTCGGCAAAGCGCTCGCGCGCGGGCGACTTCAGCTCGGCGCCGCCCAGCCGGAAGTCGCGCAGCGCGTTGTCGACGATGCGCTTGCGCACCGCGGGCAGCTGCGCGTATTGCGGCGACGCGGCGAACGACTTGTATTTCGCGAACAGCGCCTCGTGCTGCGACAGCTCGGTCCAGAACTGCGTGACCTTCGGCAGATTGGCGTTGTAGGCCTCGCGCAGCGGCGGCGTGTCGGCCACGCCGTTCAGGTGCCCGACCATGCCCCAGGCGCGTGCCAGCCGCTCGGTGGCGTCTTCGAGCGGCTCGATGAACGCGTCCCAGGTGGTCGGCGTGGCCGGATCGGTGACCGCGGCGAGCGTGGCGCGCGCCTCGGCGAGCAGCGCGTCGACCGCGGGCGTGATCTGCGAGGGCTCGAAATCGGCGAAGCGCGGCAGGCCGGAGAAGTCGAGCAGCGGATTGGCGGCGGGAGCGGTGGCTTCGGGGGTCTGGTCTTGCATCTTCGGGGGCCGGTTCATCGGTTCAGCCGGCGGCGCGTTCGGCCGCCTCGATCGTGTTCTCCAGCAGCATCGCGCGAGTCATCGGGCCCACGCCGCCGGGCACCGGCGTGATCCAGCCGGCGACTTCGCGCGCACTGTCGAAGTCGACGTCGCCGCACAGCTTGCCGGCTGCGTCGCGGTTCATGCCGACGTCGATCACGATCGCGCCCGGCTTGATCATGTCGCCGGTGATCATCTTCGCGCGCCCCACCGCGGCGACCAGCACGTCGGCGCGGCGCGTGTGCGCGGCGAGATCGCGCGTCCTGCTGTGGCAGATGGTGACGGTGGCGTCGGCCTGCAAGAGCAGCATCGCCTGCGGCTTGCCGACGATGTTGCTGCGGCCGACGACGACCGCTTCGGCGCCTTTCAGCACCGCCCCGGCGTGCTCGAGCATCTTCATCACCCCGTAAGGCGTGCACGGCCGAAAGCCCGGCTGGCCGGTCATGCTCGCGACGTGAAAGCCGTCGACGTCCTTGGCCGGCGAGATGGCCTCGATCACTGCGTGCGCGTCGATCTGCGGCGGCAGCGGCAGCTGCACCAGGATACCGTGGATGGCCGGGTCGGCGTTGAGCGCGGCGATGCGCGCCAGCAGCGTCGCCTGCGTGGTATCGGCCGGCATGCGGTCGAGCGTTGAGCGGATGCCCGACTCCTCGCAGTCCTTGACCTTGTTGCGCACGTAGACCGACGAGGCCGGATCGTCGCCGACGAGGATGACCGCGAGCCCCGCAGGGCGGCCGCGTGCGGCGAGCGCGGCGGCGCGTTGCGCCACTGCGGCGCGGATGGACTTGGCGAGTGTCCGGAATGAGAGGGGAGGAGGGCTCGCGCCGCCGCGGCAGCGCCGCGCGCGATGCGATGGCCGGTGCGATCGAGTCTAGCACGCGACACCGGGCGACTTGCGCGCCGCAGCGTTCGTGCCTTACAATCGCGGGCTCTTCGGGGGTATAGCTCAGCTGGGAGAGCGCTTGCATGGCATGCAAGAGGTCAGCGGTTCGATCCCGCTTACCTCCACCAAAGAAAAAGCAGTCAGAACAACGACGAGTCCCGTTCGTCTAGAGGCCTAGGACACGACCCTTTCACGGTTGTAACAGGGGTTCGAATCCCCTACGGGACGCCACTTGCCCAGCATGGGTGAGTGTCGGGAAACATCCACACGCTCGATCGCCTGGCAAGCGCGCGCCTGCCAGGTACGCCACGACCTCTTCGTTTGAGGTCAGCCTCCTCTCGTTTCCCGACGGGTGCCGATCGTCAGCCGCGACGCAAGGGAAGCACTCGCAGTCGAGTGCGGCTGGGCTCAATCGTGATCAGCGCGCCGTCATCCAGCTCCGCGGACAGTTGCTGCAAGGCGGCGATCACTGGCTTGCCGATGACGTCCGGATCGATGTCTTCGGAGCGAATCTGTGCCACGCTGGGCTTGTTGCCGTGTGTGGCCGCCAGAATCGCGCTGAAATCCAGATCGTGCGTGAGCACCACATAGCCGTTCGCCTTGGCGAAGGCCATGATCCGCGAATCTGGTGCATCGGCCGGACCGACCGTCGACCAGTGCACCGCCTCGATGGATGCACCGACCAGCAGGCCCACCCAGCGTGGCGAGAGATTCATGTCGACCAGTACCTTCATTGGCTGGCCAACACGACTTCACGCTCCTCTGCTCGCCATGCGGCATATCGCAATGCCTGCAAGATGTCTTCGCGCTCGAGGTACGGATAGTCGGCGAGGATGTTCTGGATGCTGTGACCTGCGCCGATCTGGCCGACGATCATGCCTACGGTAACCCGCATGCCACGGATGCATGCCTTGCCACCCATCACGTCGGGTTGCTGAGTGATGCGGTCCAGCTGTGTCATAGGTGTCTCCGGGACGGAACTGGCCGAATGGTAGTCCTTACGGTGGCGCCGTGACAGGTGTTCGAATCCCCTACGGGACGCCACCCGCTTTCCCGACCGTCTGCGCGTGAGGGGGCCCGAATGGGGCCTGGCATCATGAGCCTCGCGATGGCGATCGCGGGCAATTACCATACGTGCACCTGTTTCGCGGAGGTGACCATGGAGGGAAGAAAGAACGTCGGCTGGGGCTTCCTGTTCCTCGGCCTGTTCATGGCCTCGGGTTTCTTCCTCGGCTACATGCACGACATCGCACCGCAGAAGGAGCAGTGGATCGCGCAGTACGCGAGCGGGACGCACTTCGAGATCCGCATGGCGCATGCGCATGGCGGGCTCTTCGGGCTGCTCGACGTTGCGGTCGGGCTTGCACTGCTCGCGCTGCCGATCCCGTCGCCGCGCGCGCGCTGGATCTCGTGGCTCGCGCTCGCCGGGCTGCTGATGCCGATCGGCATCCTGCTGCACGCGCTCTTCGCGCTGCCGCCGGTGCTGGTCTTCCTCGGCGGCGCGGCGATGGTGGTTGCAACGCTGTGGCTGGGCAGCGAGGCGTTGCGGCTGCGCCAGGCCGCGCGTTCGTGACCTGCGGCTGCAACGACTGGAGATTCGTCAGCGGATGTCGATCGGGCGCTGCGCAGCCGCGATCTTGCGCAGCGCCCGTTCGAACGCATCCGGCGGCTGTCCGCCCGAGATCAGGTAGCTGTTCTCGATGATGGTGGCGGGTACCGAGTGGATGCCGGCCTGCTGGAAGTGCCGTTCCCGTGCACGCACTTCGTCGGTGTATTCGTCGCCTTCCAGCATCCGGTGCGCTTCGCCGGCGTCGAGCTTCGCATCGGTGGCGGCGCGTATCAGCACGCTGCGGTCGGCGACGTTTTCGTTGTCGGTGAAGTAGGCGCGGAACAGCGCCCGCTTCAGCGCCAGTGCCCGCTCGGGGTCCTGCAAACCGGCCCAGTGCAGCAGCCGGTGCGCGTCGAAGGTGTTCCAGACGCGGCTGCCGTGACCGGTGTTGATGATCACCCCGAGCGCTGCGGCGCGTTCGCGGATCGCCGCACGGTTGGTCTCGAGCTGCGCCTCGTCGATGCCGTACTTGCGCATCAGGTGCTCGTCGGCATTCTCGCCTTCGAACGGCAGGCTCGGGTTCAGTTCGAAGGGCTGCAGGTGAACGTCGACCCGCACGCTGTCCCCCAGCCGCGTCAGCGCCTGCTGCAGGCTGGCGAGGCCGATCGCACACCAGGGGCAGGCCACGTCGGAGACGAAGTCGATGCGCAGGTGTGCGGGGCTGGTCATGACGGTAACTTTACCGCGATTCCAGTCGATCGAATCGGCAAGGGGATTTCAGGCGCGACGCGTCCCCGGCGGCTTCAGTGCGCGGCCATCTCCGGCGTGAAGGGCGCGGCGATCGCGGCATTGATCTTGCAGTCGAGCAGTACCGGCCCGTCGGGCGCCTGCAGGAGCGGCGCGGCGCGGCGCAGGTCCTCGAGCGAGCGGATGGTGGCGGTGCGAAAACCGAAGGCCTCGGCGACCGGAGCGTAGTCGACGTCGGGAAAGATCGCCCGGGCGATCGGCATGCGCTCGAGCTCGAGGTAATGGCGCTCGGCGCCGTAGGCGCAGTCGTTCAGCACGACGACGATCAACGGGATGTCCTCGCGCGCCGCGGTGTCGAGTTCGTTCAGGGTCATCGCGAAGCCGCCGTCGCCGATGACGAGCACGGTAGGCTCGCCCGGGCGCGCGCTGGCGAAGCCCAGTGCGGTGCCGAAGCCCATGCCCACTGAGAAGAAGTCGCTCGTGTGCTTGAAGTGCGCGGGCCCTCGCGTGCCCAGGTAGGGCACGACCTGCAGGAAGTTGCCCGAGTCGTAGACCAGGTTGCGATCGGCGGGCAGCAGGCGGTCGAGTTCGACGGCAAGCGCGCGCGGATCGACGGTTCGGTTCGTGTGCTCGGGGCGGAACTCGCCGGTCATGTCGAAGCCGGCCAGCTTGTGGCGGACGGTGTCGACGTGGAAAGGCTTGTCGGCCGCAGTGCGTGGCGGAAGCGCTGCCGCCAGTTGCTGAGCGACCTCGCGCGCGTCTCCGACGACGGCGAGGTCGGCAGGACCCCAGCGCCCGATGTGGCTGCGCACGAGATCGACGTGGATCACCGGCGCCGCGTGGGGCAGCGCTTCGCCGCCGCTGGTGGTGCGCTGGTTGAAGCTGGCGCCGAACACCACGATGCAATCGGCCTGGTCGATCAGCTGCCGGGCCGCTGAGTGCGAGAACGAGCCGATGATGCCCAGGTTCCATGGATTGCCGCGGAACATGTCCTTGGCCTTGAGGGTCGTTGCGAGCACGCCGCCGGTGTGCTCGGCCAGCGCTTCGATCGCCTCTTTCGCGCCGGCCCGATGCGCGCCCAGTCCGGCGACGAAGAGCGGCTTGCGGCTGTGCGAGAGCAAGGAAGCGGCTGCGGCGATGGCCTGTGGGCGCGGCGCGGCCAGGCGCGGAGCGGCCGGGTGCGCGGCCATCGCGTGCGAAGCGGTCGGGTGCGAAGCGGCAGCGCGTGGCGTCGAGTCTGCCGGGACCGGCGTTTCGGGGGTGACCCCGGGGTCGATCATCGTGCGCTGGACATCCAGCGGCAGCAGCAGGGCGGCGGCGGTGCCGTGGCGAGCAGCCTGCACCGCTGCGCCGAGCACGGCCCGGGCCGTTTCGGGCGTGCGCGCCACGAAGGTCGGGAGTCCGGCTGCGCGCAGAACCCCGGCCGCATCGAAAGCCTTGCCGTCGGGGCCCGGGCGGTTCGGGTTCGCGTCGAGGCTCGCGGCGTCGCCGAACACGAGGAGCACCTTCGAGCCGGTGCGGCTGGCGTAGACGGCCCCGTGCAGCGCGTTGGCGGCTGCGGGGCCGCGACCGATGAGCGCGATGCCCAGTTCCCCGGTGGCCGACGCATGGCCTTCGGCCATCGCGATCGCGCTGTTCTCGTGGCGCGCGCCATGAAAGCCGCTGCCCAGCGCGTCGAGCGTCGCCGCCAGCAGCATCGTGTCGTCGCTCATCAGCCCGAAGACCGGCGC
>MEED01000069.1 GCA_001724855.1 Lautropia sp. SCN 69-89 | reverse complement strand
CAGCTTGCGCCCGTTGCCCTGCTCCTTCCAGGTCAGGTTCTGGTTGGCGGTCAGGCCGAACGGCACCGCGCAGCTGAACGCAAAGACCGGATCCTTGCCCGTGTAGTAGTAGGCCGCCGTTTCACCCATCTCGATCGTGTCGTTGGCCAGCGCATCGACGATGCCGAAGGGCGGAATCAGCTCGCCGGCCGCGTGCACCGACACCTCGAACTTGCCGCCCGAAAGCGCCTTGACGGTCTCGGAGAATTTCACTGCGCAACCGTGCAGGGTCTCCAGCGCCTTCGGAAAGCTCGTGGCAAGGCGCCAGCGCACCGCTTCCTGCGCGTGCACCGCCGGTGCCACGCCTGCGGCCAGGATGCCGGCCATTCCGGCATTCTTGATCAAGGAACGTCGATCCATCGTTTCGTTCTCCAGTCTTGTTGGTGAAGGGCCACCAGCACACGGCCCCGGGATAACCCTGATCATGTCCAAAGAACGGGACATGCGCGAAGTGTAAACGCGTTCAAGGCGCGCAGGCGCGGCACTGGCGGGATCGACGACTCCACACGCGGGCGCCTGCGGTCAGCGCTTGCGTCTGGGAAGGAGGTCGGTGCAGGTACCCTCGAAGAGCTCGGCGGCCTGGCCGATCGATTCGCCGAGCGTCGGGTGCGGATGGATCGTGCGGCCGATGTCGGTCGCATCGGCGCCCATCTCGATGGCCAGCGCGATCTCGCCGACCATGTCGCCCGCGTGGGTTCCGACGATCGCGCCACCGACGATCCGGTGCGTCTGCTCGTCGAACAGCAGCTTGGTGAAGCCTTCGTCGCGCCCGTTGGCGATCGCCCGCGCCGACGCCGACCACGGGAACACCGCCTTGCCGACGGCCAGCCCTTGCGCACGCGCCTCGTCCTCGGTCAGGCCCGCCCAGGCGATTTCCGGATCGGTGTACGCGACCGACGGGATCACCCGCGCGTCGAAGAAGCTCTTCTGCCCGGCGGCTGCCTCGGCGGCCACGTGACCCTGGTGCACCGCCTTGTGCGCCAGCATCGGCTGTCCGACGATGTCGCCGATCGCGAACACGTGAGCGAGGTGGGTGCGCATCTGCCGGTCGACCGCGATGAAGCCGCGCTCGTCCACCCCGATGCCGGCGCGCTCGGCGCCGATCTTGCGGCCGTTGGGCGCGCGGCCGACCGCGCTCAGCACGAGGTCGTAGAGCTGCGGCTCCGCGGGCGCGCCCTCGCCTTCGAACCAGACGCGGATGCCCTCGGCCGCGGCCTCGGCGCGCACCGTCTTCGTACGCAGCATCACGCGGTCGAAGCGCTTCTCGTTGTGCCGCTGCCAGACCTTGACCAGGTCGCGATCGGCGCCGGTCATCAGCCCGTCGAGCATCTCGACCACGTCGATGCGCGCACCCAGCGTCGAATAGACGGTGGCCATCTCCAGGCCGATGATGCCGCCGCCGATCACCAGCATCCGCTTCGGCACCGCCGGCAACTCCAGCGCTCCGGTGGAATCGACGATACGCGGATCCTCGGGCAGGAACGGCAGCCGCACCGGCATCGAACCCGCGGCGACGATCGCCTGCTCGAAGCGCACCACCTGCTTCTCGCCGGTCTTGTCCTGCCCGGTGCCGGTGGTCAGCTCGACCTCCAGGTGATTCGCGTCGAGGAAATGACCGTAGCCGCGCACCACCCGCACCTTGCGCGACTTCGCCATCCCGGACAAGCCACCGGTGAGCTTGCCCACGACCGCCGTCTTGTGCGCACGCAGCCGGTCGAGGTCGATGCGCGGCGCGTCGAACTCGACGCCGGCGCGCGCGAAATGGCGCGCCTCGTCGATCACCGAGGCGACGTGCAGCAGCGCCTTCGACGGTATGCAACCCACGTTCAGGCACACGCCGCCCAGCGTCGCGTAGCGCTCGACCAGTACCGTGTCCAGGCCGAGGTCGGCCGCGCGGAAGGCCGCCGAGTAGCCGCCGGGACCGCCGCCGAGCACCAGCATCCGGCACTCGATGTCGGCCCTCGGTGCGGGGCCGGCAGCCGGCGCGGCGGCGGACGCCGAGGCAGGCACCGACGCGGTCGACGCACCGGATGCTGCCGACGACGCCGGCGTCGCGGACGGTGCCGCTGCGGAAGCCGCCGCAGGTGCGTCTGCCCCGACCTGCGCCGCATCGGCTTCGAGTTCGAGCACCGTCGAACCCCTGGACACCTTGTCGCCGATCTTCACCTTCAGCGACTTCACCACCCCGGCCGACGCGACTGCTCCACCTCCACACGGTCGCCCGGCTTCACCAGCACCTCGATCACCTCGACATCCTTGAACTCACCGATGTCGGGCACCTTCACTTCGATCGTCTGGCTCATGGGCGGCTCGTCGCGATGATGAATCCGGGGTCGTGGGACTACAGCACGGCGCGCCGGAAATCGGCGAGCAGTTGCGAAAGGTACACGTTGAAGCGCGCCGCGGCAGCGCCGTCGATCACGCGATGGTCGTACGACAGCGACAGCGGCAGCATCAGCCGCGGCTGGAACGCGCTGCCGTCCCAGACCGGCCGCATCGCCGAACGGCTCACCCCGAGGATCGCGACTTCGGGCGCATTGATGATCGGCGTGAACGAGGTGCCCCCGATGCCGCCCAGGCTCGTGATGGTGAAGGTGCCGCCCTGCATCTCCGACGGTGCGAGCTTGCCCTCGCGCGCCTTCGCGGCGAGCGCGGAGGTCTCACGGGCCAGCTCCAGCACGCCCTTGCGATCGGCGTCGCGGATCACCGGCACCACCAGACCGTTGGGCGTGTCGGCCGCGAAGCCGATGTGCCAGTAGCGCTTGAGCACCAGCGACTCGCCGTCGAGCGAAGCGTTGAACTCGGGGAACTTCTGCAGCGCCGCCACGCAGGCCTTGATGAGGAACGCCAGCATCGTGACCTTGATGCCCTGTTTCTCGTTCTCGCGGTTCAGTTGCACCCGCAAGGCCTCGAGCTCGGTGATGTCGGCCTCCTCGTGGTTGGTGACGTGCGGGATCATCACCCAGTTGCGGTGCAGGTTGGCCGCCGAGATCCGCCGGATGCGCGCGAGCGGCTTGGTCTCGACCGGCCCGAAGCTCGCGAAGTCGACCTGCGGCCACGGAATCAGCCCGAGTGCGGCGCCGCCCCCCGTGGGCGCGGCGCCCGCGGCCGGCGCACCGGCCTGCGCGACGACCCCCTTGACCCAGTTGCGCACGTCGTCGTGCAGGATGCGCTGCTTCGGGCCCGACCCGCGCACCAGCGACAGGTCGACGCCGAGCTCGCGCGCGAAGCGCCGCACCGACGGCGACGCATGCGGCTTGACCACCACCGCGTCGGTGCCGTTGCCCATCAGGCTCGCGGCAGGCGGCGCATGGCGCGCCGGCGCCGGCACGGGCACCACCGCCGCAGTGTCCGCAGGCGCGGCACCGGCTGCAGCCCCGGCAGGCGCGGGCTCGGCCGGTGTCTGGGGCGTCGCGCCGGCCGCGGCTGGCGCTGCCGGCGCTGCCGGCGCTGCCACTGCGGACGTTGCCGGGGCCGCCGCCGCTGCGCTCGCGCCGGCAGCCTCCTCGAGTTCGAGCACCGTCGAACCCTTCGACACCCGACTGCTCCACCTCCACACGGTCGCCCGGCTTCACCAGCACCTCGATCACCTCGACATCCTTGAACTCACCGATGTCGGGCACCTTCACTTCGATCGTTGCCATGTCGACGTTGCCTCGTGAAGGTGCCGCTCAGGCGTGGTGCGGATTGGTCTTGGACGGATCGACCCCGTACTTGCGGACCGCCTCGGCAACCTTCTTCGCCGTGATGACCCCCTCCTCGGCCAGCGACTTCAGCGCCGCGATCACCACGAAGCGGCGGTCGACCTCGAAGTGTTCGCGCAGCCGGTAGCGGAAATCCGAGCGCCCGAAGCCATCGGTGCCGAGTACGTGGTAGCCGCGGCCGCGCGGCAGGAACGGACGGATCTGGTCGGCGAAGATCTTCATGTAGTCGGTGGACGCCACCAGCGGCCCCTGCGTCTTCTCGAACATCTTCGCGACGTACGCCTGCTTGGGCTTCTCGGCCGGGTGCAGCAGGTTCCAGCGCTCGCAGTCCAGCCCGTCGCGGCGCAGCTGGGTGAAGCTGGTGATGCTCCAGACGTCGCCCGCGACGCCCCAGTCCTGTTCGAGCATCTCCGCCGCGGCGAGCACCTCGCGCAGGATCGTGCCCGAGCCGAGCAACTGCACGCGATGCTCGGCCTTCTTCGCGCCGGGGCGCAGCAGGTAGCCGCCGCGGACGATCCCCTCCTCGTCGCCCTTGCGCAGCCCCGGGTGCGCGTAGTTCTCGTTCATCATCGTCAGGTAGAAGAAGACGTTCTCCTGCTCCTGCACCATGCGCTTCAGGCCGTGATGGATGATGACCGCCACCTCGTGCGCGAAGGTCGGGTCGTAGGAGACGCAGTTCGGGATCGTGGAAGCCAGCACGTGGCTGTGGCCGTCCTCGTGCTGCAGCCCTTCGCCGTTCAGCGTGGTGCGCCCGGCCGTGCCTCCCAGCAGGAAGCCCCGCGCCTGCATGTCGCCGGCGGCCCAGGAGAAGTCGCCGAAGCGCTGGAACCCGAACATCGAGTAGTAGGTGTAGAAGGGAATCATGATGCGGTCGTTCGTCGAATACGACGTCGCCGCGGCGAGCCAGGAGCAGAACGCGCCCGCCTCGTTGATGCCCTCCTGCAGGATCT
Organism: Lautropia sp. SCN 69-89; assembly: GCA_001724855.1. Classification (GTDB taxonomy): domain Bacteria; phylum Pseudomonadota; class Gammaproteobacteria; order Burkholderiales; family Burkholderiaceae_E; genus Zeimonas. The sequence continues at coordinate 11,501 of MEED01000069.1, read as the reverse complement.
GCCCGGCCGCGTCCTCGCGGTAGTACATGACCTGGTCCTTGTCGACCGGCCTGTACTTCTGCCCTTCGGGGGCGTAGATGCCGAGCTGCCGGAACATGCCTTCGAGGCCGAAGGTGCGCGCCTCGTCGGGCACGATCGGCACCACCCGCGGCCCGAGCGTCTTGTCACGGGTGAGCGCGGTGAGCACGCGCACGAAGGCCTGCGTGGTCGAGATCTCGCGCCCTTCGGCGGTGGGTTCGAGCACCGCCTGGAACATCTCGAGGCCGGGCACCGCCAGCGTTTCGCTGGAACGTCGCCGCCGCTGCGGCAGCGAGCCGCCGAGCGCGCGACGCCGTTCCATCATGTACTTCATCTCCGGACTTTCCGGATCGGGCATGTAGAACGGGATCTCGGCGAGCCGCTCGTCCGGGATCGGGATGCTGAAGCGGTCGCGGAACTCGCGGATCGACTCCGCGTCGAGCTTCTTCAACTGGTGCGTCGGGTTCTTCGCCTCGCCCGCACGGCCCAGCCCGTAGCCCTTGACCGTCTTGGCCAGGATCACCGTGGGCTGTCCGCGGTGGTGGTAGGCCGCGTGAAACGCCGCGTAGACCTTGTGCGGGTCGTGGCCGCCGCGGTTGAGCCGCCAGATGTCCTCGTCGGTCATTCGCGAAACCATCTCGAGCAGCTTCGGGTGCTTGCCGAAGAAGTACTTGCGCACGAATGCGCCATCGTTGGCCTTGTACGCCTGGTATTCGCCGTCGACGGTTTCCATCATCACCCGCTGCAGGATTCCGTCCTTGTCGCGGGCGAACAGCGGATCCCAGTACGAGCCCCAGATCAGCTTGATCACGTTCCAGCCCGAGCCGCGGAAGTCGCCCTCGAGTTCCTGGATGATCTTGCCGTTGCCGCGCACCGGGCCGTCCAGGCGCTGCAAATTGCAGTTGATGACGAAGACCAGGTTGTCGAGCTTCTCGCGCGAGGCCAGGCTGATGGCGCCGAGCGACTCGGGCTCGTCCATCTCGCCGTCGCCGCAGAACACCCAGACCTTGCGGTTGCTGGTGTCGGCGATGCCGCGCGCGTGCAGGTACTTCAGGAAGCGCGCCTGGTAGATCGACATCAGCGGGCCGAGGCCCATCGACACCGTCGGGAACTGCCAGAAATCGGGCATCAGGTTCGGGTGCGGATACGAAGGCAGCCCCTTGCCGCCGACCTCCTGGCGGAAGTGGTCCAGCTGCTCCTCGGTGAGCCGCCCTTCCAGGAATGCGCGGCCGTAGATGCCCGGCGCCGAGTGCCCCTGGAAGTAGACCAGGTCACCGCCGTGGCCTTCGCTCGGCGCATGCCAGAAATGGTTCATTCCCGTGCCGATCATCGTCGCCAGCGACGCGAACGAGGCCAGGTGGCCACCCAGGTCGCCGCCGTCGGGCGGGTTGTGCTTGTTCGCGCGCACCACCATCGCCATCGCGTTCCAGCGGATGAACGACCGGATGCGCTCCTCGTAGGCGGCGTTGCCCGGCGAGCGGGCTTCCAGGTGCGCAGGGATCGTATTGACGTAGGCAGTGTTCGCCGAGAACGGGATGTAGGCCCCCGAGCGGCGCGCCTTCTCGATCATCTGCTCGAGCAGGAAGTGCGCGCGCTCCGGCCCTTCGCGGTCGATGACCGCCTCGAGCGCGTCGAGCCATTCCTGAGTCTCGACGGCGTCGGCGTCCTGCGGGTCGTTGGCGGCCAGCGGCCGCGTCGGAAGCGCTGACATGCAATCTCCTCTTTCCTGCGTTGGATCGTCGTGGTCGATTCTAGGAAGTGCCCCTTCAAATGACAAGGCAAATTTTTATATTGAGGAATTTCCTTTCATAATGTGGCATTTTGTCCACGGCTCGGGCGCCAGTGCGCGTGGACCGCCGTCGGGCGTGCCGCCTACACTCGGTACACTGCCTGATCGCGCCATGAAAACGCCGAACGACCCTTCGACCCGACGTGCCGAGATGCGCGCCATTCGCTGGCTGTCGCTTACGCACGCGTTCGGCATCGGCCTGTTCGCGCTGCTGATGGCCGCCTTCTTCTGGTACCTGCGCGAAGTCGAAGTCGACCAGCAGAAGCAGGCGCTCTACCGCGACGTCGCCAGCGCACAGACCGCGCTGCGCCGCGAACTGCGCGACGACCAGGACGAGGTCGCCCTGGTGGCCGAGGAATGGATGACGCGCGCGCGCCGCAGTCCGGGCGCCGCCGCCAAGGCGATCGAGGACTTCCTCGCCCGACGCGGGTCGGCGGTCTACGTGGCGCTGGTCGACGCCGACGAGCGCGTCATCGGGTCGGGGCACGCGCGCGGCGTGGTGCCGATCGCCGCTCGCGCGCGCGGCGCCACGATCAGCGACGCGGCCGGAGTCGAGGCGCTCGGCGAGATCCGCCAGCGCCAGCGTCCGGTATTCACCCGGCCGTTTTCCAGCGCCGCCAGCGACGTGCTGGTCGAACTTTACGCGCCGGTCGACGACGACTCCGGCTTCACCGGGGCGGCCATCGTGGGCTACTCGCTGAACCGCATGCTCGGAGGCTCGCTGCTGCAGACGATCCGCGATCGCTACCAGTTGTCGATCGTGGATCGCGACGGCAACAACCTGGTCAGCTCGTCGCTGTTCGAGATCGACCTCGCGCACCTGAGCTACGAACTGCCGCTCGATCCGCCAGGCCACGGCGTGCGGCTGCGCGCCTTCGCCTACGACGTGCAGCCGCACCTGATCGACCGCTCGCTGGTGGCGGCGGTCATCGGCCTGTCGCTGGCGATCCTCGCCACGCTGGTGATGCTGTGGCGGCACGCGCGCCGACGCCTGTTCGCCGAATACGAGCGCGACCGGCTGTTCACGCTGTCGCCCGATCCGCTGTGCGTGTTCGAGCTCGACGGCACGCTGGTGCGCGGAAACCCCGCATTCGAGAGCGTGCTGGGCGCCGGCGAACGTCGTCGGCGCATCGACCGCTGGGTGCATCCCGACGACCGCGTCCAGGTGGCGACCGCGCTCGCGCAGATCGCCGAGCCCGGGGCGAGTTCGGCAAGCTTCGAGGCGCGCTTTCGCGCGCGCGATCCGTCGCACGCGACGCAGTCGGCCACCGGCGCCGAGGCGGCGCTGGCGCCGACCGGGCCCGCAACCCCCACCGCCTGGCGCTGGCTGCACTGGTCGCTGCGCCGCGACGCCGATGCCGACGCGCCGCGGCCGCTGCTCTACGCGGTAGCGCGCGACGTCACCGAGCGACGCAACGCCGAGCTCGCTCTGGCGGCCGAGACTGCCTTCCGCGAAGCGATGGAAGACTCGATGCTCACCGGCATGCGCGCCTTCGACATGGACGGGCGCATCACGTACGTCAACCGCGCGTTCTGCCGGATGGTCGGCTTCGAGGCGGGCGAGCTGGTCAACTCGCTGCCGCCCTACCCGTACTGGCCACCGGGCAGCACCGAGGCCAACCACGAGAACCTGGCGCGCGTGCTGCGCGGCGACATGCCCCCTACCGGCTTCGAGGTGAAGGTCCGGCGCAAGGACGGCTCACTGTTCGACGCGCGGATGTACGTCTCTCCGCTGATCGACCGCCAGGGCCGCCAGACCGGCTGGATGACCTCGATGACCGACGTCACCGAGCCCAAGCGCATCCGCGAGCAGCTGGCCGCGGCCCACGAACGCTTCACCACGGTGCTCGACGAACTCGACGCCGCGGTATCGGTGGTGGCGCGCCCGCTCGACGGCACCGCCGATCACGCGGAACTGCTGTTCGCCAACCGCATGTACCGCCGGCTCTTCGGCGCGGACAGCCGCCGCCACGAATCGCTGCTCGCCGCCCGCGACATCGAAGTGGCCGACGGCCCGTCCGAGATCTTCGACGCAACGCTCGGGCGCTGGTTCGAGGTGCGCAGCCGCCAGATCCGCTGGGTCGACGGCAGCGCGGTCGAGATGCTGGTGGCCACCGACGTCACGCGCCGGCGCGACATCGAGCTGGTGACGATGGGCGAGATGGCCTCGTCGCTCGCGCACGAGCTGAACCAGCCGCTGACCGCGATCGCCAACTACTGCATGGGCCTGTCGGCGCGCATCCGCGCGCGTGCGGCCGCCGGCGAATCGATGCCGCCCGACGAACTCCTCGCGCCGCTGGCCAAGACCGCCGCGCAGGCGGCGCGCGCCGGCGAGGTGATTCGCCGCATCCGCAACTTCGTCAAGCGCAGCGAGCCCGAGCGGCGCCGCTGCGAGATCACCGCCATCGTCGCCGACGCCGTCGGGCTGGCCGAAATCGACGCGCGCCGTCTCGGCATCCAGGTGCTCACCGAACTGCCCGCCGAGTTGCCGCCGCTCTACGCCGATCCGATCCTCATCGAGCAGGTACTGCTGAACCTGCTGAAGAACGGCATCGAGGCGATGCGCGACGCACCCGCCGATCGCCCGCGCGTGGTCAGGCTCGCGGTCGAGCTGGCCGACGGGCACGCCGAGTTCAGCGTCACCGACCACGGCAACGGACTGCCGCGCGACGCGCGCGAACGGCTGTTCGAGCCTTTCTTCACCACCAAGGCCGAGGGCATGGGCATCGGGCTGAACATCTGCCGCTCGATCGTCGAATCGCACAAGGGCCGCCTGTGGGCCGAAAGCCCTGCGGCCGGCGGCTGCAGCTTCCGCTTCACGCTGCCGGTGGCCGCCCGGGTGGCCGCCATTGCCGATACCGCCTGAAAACCTGTGTCATCCTTGCGCCCCATGAGCACCAGTCGTTCTCCCGAACCCGGGCATTCCGACACCCCGCCCGCCGGCACCGCGGGCCTGGTCTACGTCGTCGACGACGACGAAGCGGTCCGCGACTCGATGCGCTGGCTGCTCGAAGCCAACGGCTTCCAGGTGAGCAGCTTCGCCAGTGCCGAGGAGTTCCTGGCCCGCCTGCCCGACCCCGAGCCGGTCGCGTGCCTGCTGCTCGACGTGCGCATGCCCGGCATGTCGGGGCTGGAGCTGCACGAGGAGCTGGTGCGTCGCGGTTCGGCGCTGCCGCTGATCTTCATCACAGGGCACGGCGACGTACCGATGGCGGTGTCACGGATGAAGAAAGGCGCGCACGACTTCCTCGAAAAACCGTTCAGCGACGTGCAGCTGCGCCAGCTGGTCACCGAATGCCTCGCCCGCGCGGCGGCTGCGCAGCGCGAGTCGCGCAGCGATCGCGACGCCAGCGAACGCATCGAGCGGCTCACCGGGCGCGAGCGCCAGGTGCTCGACCTGATCGTCGCCGGCCGGCTGAACAAGCAGATCGCCGACGACCTGGGCATCAGCATCAAGACGGTGGAAGCGCACCGCGCCAACATCATGGACAAGCTGGGCGCCCGCACCATGGCCGACCTGATGCGCATCGCGCTCAGGGCCGGCGCTTCGCGCGCGGACTGACCGGCTCGTAGCCCGGCGTGGCGCGGGCGCGCGCGCGCAGCGCGCGCATCAGCGCCTTGACCGCCGGCGCGTCCGCCAGCGAGCGAGCGCCGCAGAGGTAGTACAGCTCGGTGCCAACCGGCACGAACGAGAGGTCGAACTGCGCGGCCGCCGCACGCAGCCCGAAGCCGGCATCGGCCGCGCCGGCCGCGACCGCCGCCGCCACCGCGAAGTGCGTGAACTCCTCGCGCTCGTAACCGCGAATCTGCCGCGGCGCCAGGCCTCGCTCGGCGATCAGGCGGTCGAACCACGTGCGCGTGGCCGCGCCGCGCTGGCGGTTCACGAAACGCAGCCCGGTGCGTGCGAGATCGGACACGTCATGCACGCGTAGCGGATTGCCGCGCGCGACGATCAAGCCCTGCTCGCGCCGCATCACCGGTTCGACGAACAGCCGCGCGTCGCGAAACGGCGCCGGGCGCAGGCGCAGCGGCGGCTGCGGCTGCGGCAGGTGAAAACCCGCCAGCTCGGCCTGCCCGTCCGCGAGCGCGGCCAGCGCGTGCTCGGAGCCCATGAAGCGCACGCCGATGCCTGAGGCCTCGTCGGCCGACAGCGCCTCCTGCAGCAGCAGGTCGTGGCTGGCGGCCAGCCGCAGCGCCGGCGTTGCGGCACCGCGCGGCAGCGCGTCGAGCACCGCGGCCATTGCGTCGGCCGGCCCGGCCAGCCGGCGCGCGGCCTCGCGCTCGAAGCGGGCGCCCGCGCGAGCCAGCGCCGCGCCGGCCTCGGTGAGTCGGCTGCCGTGCCCCTTGACGCGCTCGACCAGCGCCACGCCCAGCAGCCGCTCGGCGCGCACCAGCTTGCCCCATGCGTTGCGATACGAAATCCCCAGCGCCGCGGCGGCGGCACTGACCCGCGGCGTGGCCTCCAGTTCGCGCAGCAGCCGGGCGAGCCCGGACAGGTCGAGCAACTCGTCGCCGACGTGCAGCGCGATGCCATGAGTGAGCCGGAGCATCGAAACTCCATATATGCAATCGAATTCCTATTGAATCATGCTGCCGCGTCATTGCCTATACTGTCGCGGTGTTCACTCAATCGCTCGTGCAGGCCATCGGCCTTCTCCAGTCCTTCGAGAGCGACGTCTTCGAGATCGTCGCGCTGTCGCTGCGCGTGAGCCTCACCGCGGTCACGATCGCCACGCTCATCGGGCTGCCGCTGGGCGCGCTGGTGGCGGTCGCGCGATTCCCGGGGCGAAGCGCCGCAGTGGTGCTGCTGAACAGCTTCATGGGACTGCCGGCAGTCATCGTCGGCGTGGCGGTCTACCTGCTGCTGTCGCGCAGCGGTCCGCTCGGTCCGCTCGGGCTGCTCTTCACGCCGTCGGCGATGATCGTCGCCCAGACCTGCCTCACGCTGCCGCTGATCGCCGCGCTCGCGCGCCAGACGGTCGAGGATGCCTGGCGCCAGCACGGCGAGACGCTGCGCTCGCTGCGCGTGCCGATGGCGGCGCGCGTACGCGTGCTGCTGTGGGACTGCCGCTTCTCGCTGGTGGCCGTGGTGCTGGCGGGGCTGGGCCGGGCCATCTCGGAGGTCGGCGCGGTGATGATCGTCGGCGGCAACATCGACCGCGCCACGCGCGTGATGACCACCGCGATCGCGCTCGAGATCAGCAAGGGCGACATGGCGCTGTCGATCGCGCTGGGCATCGTGCTGATGAGCCTCGTGCTCGCGCTCAACATCCTCGCCAGCGGCGTGCGCGCCGCGGCCATGCTGCGCCATGGCTGAGCCGCTGCTGCGCCTGCACGCGGTGTCGTTCCGCCCCACCGGGCGCACGGTGCTCGACGGCATCGACTTCGAATGGGACGACAGCGTGCGCGTGTGCGCGCTGATCGGCCCGAACGGCGCCGGCAAGTCGGTCATGCTGCGCACCGCGCACGGCCTGCTCGAACCCGACGCCGGCGAGGTGCGCTTCGAGGGGCGCCCGCCTCCCGGCAAGGGCCTGGCCTTCGAGGGGCAGGCACTCGTCTTCCAGCACCCGTCGCTGTTTCGCGGCACCGTGCTGGAGAACCTTCTTCTGGTACCCGATCCGGCGGGCCGCTCGCGACGCGACCGGCGCGAGCGCGCGCTGCAGATGCTCGATCGCGTGGGACTGCGCTCGCTCTCCGGCGCGCCCGCGCTGAAGCTCTCCGGCGGCGAGCGCCAGCGGCTCGCGCTCGCCCGCGCCTGGCTCACCGAGCCGCGCCTGATGCTCCTCGACGAACCCACCGCGAGCCTCGATCCGTCGGCCACCGAACAGGTCGAGCAGCTGATCGGCGACATCCGCGCGAGCGGCTGCGGGGTGTTGATCGTCTCCCACAACCTGGGCCAGGCCGCCCGGCTGGCCGACGAGGTGGTCTTCATCCACCACGGCCGGCTGCTCGAGCGCCAGCCCGCCGCCGCATTCTTCGATCGCCCTCGCACCAGCGAGGCCCGCCACTTCCTCCAGGGAGCACTGCCATGGCAACTGACCGCCGCCTGACCACCCGGCTCGAGGCGCGCCTCGGCGCCCTCACCGGCGCGATGCTGCTCGCCGTCGGCCTTGCAGCCGCCGGCGCCGCGCAGGCACAGACCTCGATCACCGTCGCGTCCACCACCTCGACCGAGCAGTCGGGCCTGTTCAAGCACCTGTTGCCGGCCTTCGAGAAGAAGACCGGCATCCAGGTCAAGGTCGTCGCGGTGGGCACGGGCCAGGCGCTCGACATCGGCCGGCGCGGCGATGCCGACGTGGTCTTCGTGCACGACGCGAAAGCCGAGGAGAAGTTCATCGCCGAGGGCGCGGGCGTGAAGCGCTTCGAGGTGATGTACAACGACTTCGTGCTGGCCGGCCCGAAGAGCGACCCGGCGAAGATCGCCGGCGGCAAGGACATCGTCGAGGCGCTGCGCCGGATCGCGGCCGCAGGCGCCCCGTTCGCATCGCGCGCCGACCGCAGCGGCACGCACGCTGCCGAACTGCGCTACTGGCAGGGCGCCGGCGTCGACCTCGCCCCGGGCAAGGGCAAGTGGTACAAGGAGACCGGCTCCGGAATGGGCCCGACGCTGAACACCGCCGCCGGCATGAACGCCTACGTGCTCACCGACCGCGGCACCTGGCTGTCGTTCAGGAACCGCGGCGACCTCGCGATCCTGGTCGAGGGCGACAAGCGGCTCTTCAACCAGTACGGCGTGATGCTCGTGAACCCGGGCAAGCATCCGCAGGTCAAGCAGGAAGCCGGCCAGAAATTCATCGACTGGCTGATCTCGCCCGAAGGCCAGGCGACGATCGCCGACTACAAGGTCAACGGCGAGCAGCTGTTCTTCCCGAACGCCGCGCATTGAGGATCGGAAGCGCCCGGTTCGCGCCGGCCACCTGCGCTGGCGCCGCGGCTTGGCACGCGTGCTATACTGCGCGGCTTAGCGCCCGTAGCTCAGTTGGATAGAGTACCTGGCTACGAACCAGGGGGTCGTGGGTTCGAATCCTGCCGGGCGCGCCAGGACAATCAAGGGCCGTTAGTGATGGCGATCACTAACGGCCTTTTGTTCTACTGGCTCCAAGGGGGAGTCTGGGATAACCAGCGGGATCACCGGCCTGTCCGAAGGAGCAGCATGCGAACTCGCCGGACATGGGGGCGAAACCGACGAACTTGATCAGTCCGTCGGAGCGATCTGTGAATGACCGCCCTGGCGTTCACCGGTGCGTTCACGATTGGCTCGAACCTCGTCGTCGTCAATTCTCTCGAGTACCGCATTCCGCTGCCGCCGCCACATATACATGACAGCCTCGTTAGCCATGATCGAGGCCGCCAGGAGCAAATAAGCGAATCCTGGCCACACCCCGACGCCAAATGCCGCGTCAGAGACAGAAACAAGAAAGGCACTTGCAGTAGCGATCATGAAAATGCCGATCCGCTCGAGTTGTGGCTTATTGATCCAATAATCCTCCGCGGCGGCGCGTCGTCGCATGATGAACGACTTGTGCAAATCAGAATCAAGCGGAACAAAGCGCTGATCCGCGAAGTGCCTGACGAGATTTTGGCGCAGGACGTTATTGCCCCTGATATCCAGGACGTTCAAGACAAGCACTATCAGGCAATATATTTTTACGTTGTCGATGAACCAGGCGAGTGCGAGAAATGTGACCGTAATCCCCATGGAAAGAAGCGGGATTACATTCTTTCCGACGATATTTTCCCAATCGTGAGGCGGATTGAATCGGGAGAACGTATCGACGATGATGTCCATTTCATTTCGCACTGCCCGCGCGTAGAGGAAGTACCATATCGTGGTAAACAATGCCAGCAGTGCGACAAGGCCTTTTTCCGCGACGAACAATTGCAGACCGCTCACTATCGATGTGTCTATCAGTCTGGTGACCGACGACAGCTCTACACGGCCAAAATACTTCTCGAGTTCCAGCTTCTGCCCTGCCAGGACAGAGAAGAGCCCGAGCGCGATGATCTTTTCGCTGATATCGATGTGGAACTGAAGTCTCTCCCGGACATCCTTGGATCCCCTCCCCGCAAGCAGGTCCTCGAGTCGGTCAATGAGCTTCACGGCAATTGGCGAAATTGGCCAACGATGATGAACGAGTGGCCTGAGACCTTTCTGCGCAACGACACTCGAGCGAAGGGGGCAGTGCACAATCTTCCGAGCAGGCCTTTGCCACGAGTCTCATCCAGGAGTCTGGGCACAGTAGCCGACTAGTGCCAGCAGGCCGAGTACCAATGCGACCTGCAAGAACATTCGCATCACGTGAACCAGGACCCGTGCGATCGTGAGCTTGACCAGTAGCGCCACGACCGCGGCAACTGACCATGCTCCACCCATCCCGATCGAGCCGTCTCGATTGGCAGCAAACGCTGCGATCGCGCCACAGAGCAGTGATATGCCCCACTCCGGATCGAGAGGGCCAACCTGGCGGGATCGACCATCATCGATTGACCCGAGTCCGCTGCAACCCATGCAGGTGACCATGGCACCCTCGAGAGTCTTCGTCTTCCCCTTCCCGAAACACGCTGGACACAGCTGCTTCACTTCGTGGACCTGTTCGACGGTGGCTGCGAGTGTTGCTCTCTGACGAATGAAAGGGGCTTCCCCGTCCCCAGCGAGCCGCGATGCGGCGAACGGCAACGAGTGCGACGATGGGGTCGCGAATCTCATCAACTCGCTCCGACGCTCCGACGCGGGAGTCCGTGGCTATTCTGTACGTTGGCATCGATCTCGCCAACAGCGTCTTCGCAGTCGACGGCGTTTATCAGCGTGGCAATCCCGCGAAGATGCGCCCGAGCGTGCCACGCTCCACGGAAAATCCTGGGCGGACACCGGCACGGCAACCGCCAACGGTGACCGCTGCGTCACTTCCGCCCCGATCCCTCGTCCACGTGAAAGCGGTGCAGGAGCCTGAACACCAGTCCGGCCACGGCCAGGAACAGCACGCCCGAGTACAGCGCGTACAGGCCCGCGAAGAGCTTGCCGCCGGCGGTCTTCATGGTGTCGACCGGGCCCATGCCGCCGAGGATCATCGCGGCGTTGAGAAATGCGTCGATCCAGTGCATCGACTCGAAATAGCGGTAGCCCAGCATGCCCGCCGCGAGAGACACGCATACCAGCAGCGCGGCGCCCAGCACGTAGCGGGTCATGCGGCGGCGGAAGCGGCGCGCGGGAAGCAGCGGCTCGGCCCGGTGTTCGAAGCTCCAGTCTTCCGCGAGCGGTCGCGAACGGTTCATGAGTCCGATGCGTCAATCGGCGTCGCCGGGTGCGCGCGCGCTCGAGACTGCACGCCAGCCCGCCGGCCGTGCCATCAACACCGCGAACCAGTCGCGCTCGTCGGTCCAGCTCGCCTGCAACACGAACCCCGCACGCCCGAGCAGCGCGACGAAGTCGGCGAGCCGGTACTTGTACGAGTTCTCGGTATGGATCCGCTCGCCGGCGGCGAAGCGGCGCTCGCCGCCGGGCCAGCTCACGCGCAATGCGCGGCGCGCCTCCAGGTGCATCTCGATGCGGCTGTGCGTCGCATCGAAGAAGGCGACGTGGCGCCAGTCGGCCAGCACGAAATCGGTGCCGGCGATCCGGTTGGCCCTGCGCAGCACGTTGAGGTTGAATGCGGCGGTCACGCCCAGCGGATCGTCGTAGGCAGCCTCCAGCGTG
>MEED01000068.1 GCA_001724855.1 Lautropia sp. SCN 69-89 | reverse complement strand
CGGTGACGATCCGTTCCCGCCCAAGGGTTGACGTGGAGGCTGGCCTCGCGGGTTTGCCGTTCTGCTTTGCTCGTGCAAACCCGCGAGCCAACCATTCCCGTCGGCGCACGCACAAGTGGTTGACGAACAAGGCCGTCTACGTGTGCCACGGCGAAGAAGTTGGCGCAGGTTTCGAGAGAAGATAGGGCGGAACAGGGGCGAACCGGGCACGGTGTGGCCCCTTGCCTGGCGACGGGCGGCACACGCAGAACGGCCCGGAAGCCCGCGTGGTGTGCGGAATCCGCAAATGAAAACGCCCAACCGAGAACGGTTGGGCGCTGAATAGTGGTGGAGCGGAGGAGGATCGAACTCCCGACCTTCGCATTGCGAACGCGACGCTCTCCCAGCTGAGCTACCGCCCCGAAGACGCGGGATTATACACGTTTCATCGGGCCCCATCCGCCCTCGGGGCCGACACTTGCCCACGCGACGCTGCCCCGGGCTTCGCCGTCCCATGGGACACTGCTGCATCGCCTTCCGGCACGTACACCATCGTCCCGTTCTTCAGCCGATAGGCCGTCCCCGCCTTTGCACCCTCGCCTTCGCCGATCCGGCCCGACGAGCGGTACTCCTTCAGCTCGTTGCCCTGCTTGACCAGCATCGACATGTCGGGCTTGCCGGGGTTGCGGATGACCACCGCATCCTGCGTGGCGAACGGGTTCAGCGGGTTCTCGATCACCGCGATCAGCAGCACCGCGATGATCACCAGGAACACGTCGACGATGTTCACCACGCTCAGGATCGGATCGTCGCCGTCGTCGTCCGACAGGATGTCCGTGCGCATCCGACGCTCACGCATATGCGGCTCCCTGCGTCTTGCCCTCGGCCGCCGCGGGGGCGGACTCGCGCCCCTGCAGCAGGCCGTCGAGTTCCTCGAGCAGCCAGCGGCGCCGCACCGAATGCACGGCGAAGGTGATCGACGCCGACAGCAGCGCGACGATCACCGCGGCGAACGCGACGACGAGGTTCTGCGCCATGCCGTGGGTGTTGCCGCTGGCGACGGCGATCAGCGCCGGCCCCATCGGAATCATCGTCGCCACGAGCCCGAGCATCGGCGCGATGCGGCTGACGATCCGCTGCATCTCCAGCTGCTTGAGCACCTGCAGCTCCAGCGCCTCGGGGCTCGCGTCCGGCTGGCGGTGCAGCCATTGCGCCAGGGGTCGCCGGCCCTGCCCGCGCGCAGCGCGCAGCACCGAGTCGAACAGCAGCATGCCGAGGCAGAACAGCGCGTAGACGAACATCAGCGACAGCAGCACCAGCACCGGGGTGAGGAAGAACCGGGAGATCTCGTAGAGGAAGCTTTCGATCGCGTTCATGGTGTTTCCGGTTGGGGTTCGGGACTGAAGGACGAAATCGGGGACGTGGCCCGTGACCGCAGCGCGGCGCGGCGCCGGTCGCGCCAGGTGGCCCAGGCCTGGAAGCCGGCGCCGCCTGCGACGACCAGCGCGATCAGCCAGGCGTAGATCCAGACGAGTTGCTCGAGACGCGCCTGCTGCTGCACCTCGCGCAGCTCCTGCCCGCGCACGATCTCGGGCCGCTTCGGCTCCGGCGGCGGTGGCGCAACGTCGGCGTGTTCGGGCTTCGGCGCCGCAGGCGGGGCCGCCTGTACCGGCGCGGCCGGCTGCGCCACGGCCCGCGGTGTCGCGCCTTCCATGCCGAAGCCGCGCGCGGATGCAGCCACCCAGGCACGGAACGTCTCGTTGGGCGTGTAGACGTCGTGCTTCTTCGCGAGCTCGGCGTAGATCCTCGTCAGCTCGCGCCGCGTGCGCTCGTCGGCCTTCCAGTAGTCCTTGCGGATCGCCTCGAGCATGCGCTCGGCGATCTGCGCCAGCGCGGTCGGGTTCGCTTTCTCGAACCACTCGCGCATGCCGAGGCGGTAGCGGTCCTTCACGTAGACCTCGTGGAATTCCTGCCACTGGTCGTCGCGCACGACGTTGCGGTCCATCACCTGCCAGCCCCAGAAGTTGTTCACCGCGTTGAGCATCTGCAGCGTGCCGGCATAGCCCTCCTTCTGCATTTCGGCGACCCATCTCGGGTGCTGGTAGACCGAGCGCAGCTCGGTCGCGAGGAACTTCGCGGCGGTCTCCAGCTTCGCGCGCTGCGGATCGCGCATGTTCGAGATGTAGAGCTGCGGGTTGTGGCCGTCGAGGTGCTTGACCGCCATCGAGATGCCGCCCAGGTACTCGAACGGATGATCGGTGTCGAGCAGTCCGCGCAGGTTCGACGAGCGCGAGAACACCGCCGCACTGGTGCCGCGCAGGTGTTCGGCATACGCGTTGATCTCGGCGCCGCTGTCGTCGTGCAGCTTGCGGCTCCAGTGGGCCGGATCGGGTCCGTAGGCCCAGGACATCCGCGACAGGTAGAGCTGTTCGAGCCTGCCGTCGCCGGCCTCCCACTTGTCCGAGGCGAGCGTGGCGTCGGTGAGCCGCGTGCTGTAGTCGCCGCTCTCGTTGCCGAAGACCCGCGTGAGCGCGAACTCGCGCGCCTGCTCGGGCCCGACGCCGCGCTGCGACAGCCGCTCCCGGATGCGCTCGGTGTTGGCGCGGATGAAGTTCTGCTGCGGCGGTTCGTCGAGCGCCGCCAGCATCACCACCGCCTCGTTGAAGCGCTCCATCACGTTCGGGAACTGGTCGCGGTACAGGCCGGTGAGCGAGATCACCGCGTCGATGCGCGGGCGGCCCAGCTCGGCCTGCGGAATCGGCTCGACCCCGGTGACGCGCCCGCCTTCGTCCCAGACCGGCCTCGCCCCCATCGCGTAAAGCACCTGCGCCTCGAGCATGCCGAGATGGCGCATCGTCTCGGTGCTCCACATGCTGAACGCGAGCTTCTCGGGGAACCGCCCGTGTTGCGCGCGATAGCTGTCGATGAGCTGCTGTACCGCCTGCCGCCCCGCTTCCCAGGCCGCGCGGGTCGGAATGCGCGACGGATCGAAGCCGTACATGTTGCGGCCGGTGGGCAGCGCGTCGGGGTTGCGGATCGGGTCGCCGCCGTAGGAGGGATCGATCCAGCGCGCCGCCAGGCCGCGCAGCACGCCGTCGACCTCCCGCTCGGCGCGCAGCGCGTCGCGGAACTGGCGACCGCGCTGCGCGAGGCGCCGCAGCTCCGGGTCGGCGATCCGGTCGAGCGGCTCGTCCGCGAACACCACTTCGTCGACGAAGCGGTACGGCGCGCTGGCCTGCAATTGCCGGAAGTCGCCCGCGAAGGCGGCGCGCGCACTGCCGCTGCCGATGCGTTCGTGCAACGGCTGGCCCAGCATCTGCATCACGGTGCTGACCTGGTGCGCGCGCTCGGCATCGCGCCCGAGCGTATGCAGCCCGAGCGGCTGCATCGACGCGCCGAGGTCTTCGAGGTAGTCCTCGATGTCGCGCAGGAAACCCTCGAAGTCGCGCTCGATCTCCACCGCCGTGCGGCCCAGGTCGCGATGGATGTTCATCTTCACCGCCTGCGCAACGATGAGCCTGCGGTTGTTGTCCTTCACCAGGCCCTGGTCGAGCGACGCGTGCTCGCGGATCAGGTCGCCGATGCGCACGAAGTCGTCCGACAGGCCGGCCGGTGCGAAGGCCGGCGTCTGGTGGCTCACGATCACCCCGCGACCGCGCCGTTTCACGTGCACCGCCTCGCCGATGTTGTCGACGATGTACGGGTACACCACCGGCGTGTTGCCCACCAGGATGTTCGGGTCGTCCCAGGCCCACAGCCCACGCTCCTTGCCCGGCGTCCACTCCTGCGTGCCATGAGTGCCGAAATGCACGATCGCGTCGGCCCGATGCTGCGCGCGCACCCACAGGTAGGCGGCCATGTAGAAATGGTTCAGCGGGACCTTCGTGTCGTGAAACAGCTTCTTCTCGTCGCGTTGCGCCGACGCGCTTTCGCTGCGCATCGGCTGCGGCATCACCACCATGCGGCCCAGCTTCATCCGCGGAATCACGAAGCCGCTGACCCCGTCGCGCCGCACGACCCACGGACTCGCTTCGGGCTCGCCCCAGGCGTCGATCACCGCGAGGCGCACGCCCTCGGGCAGCGTGGCGAACCAGCGCCGGTAGTCGGCCAGCGGCAGGAAATCCCAGTGTGGCGTCTTCATCAGCGCAGGCAGCGTGCCGGGTCGATAACCGGGCTGCAGCATCGTGGCAGCGGCAGCGACGAGCTCGCGCTCGCTGGTCGAGTCGACCGTGTAGCCCTGCTCGCGCAGCCGCTCGACCAGGTGCTCGATCGAGCGCGGCACGTTCAGGTTGGAAGCACCCTGGTTCTTCTCGCCCGGAGGATGGTTCCAGAAGAACAGGGCGAGCCGCTTGTCGGCGTTGGGCATCGCCTGCAGCCGCGCCAGGTTCAGCGCCTTGCCGACGAGCAGATCCATCTGCTCGGGAATCGGCACCAGTTCCCCGCCCTCGTTGGCACCCACCACCACCGGATCCTGCAGGCCGATGTACTCGGCGTTGACCAGCGTGAATGGCAGGTTGAAGGTGCTGATGCCGGCGGGGTCGCGCAGGTAGTCCGCGCGCGTGCCGCCGCGATAGGCGAGCAGGTTGATCGCCGGGACGCCGAGCGACTGGTGCCACGCCCTGCGCGCATCGGGATTCACGCCCAGGAACGTGTTCACCAGCAGCACCTGCACGATCGGCTTGCCGTCGAGCGTGATCATCGGCTCGGGGTCCGTTGCCGACGCGGCCGACGCCGGCGCGCCGCGCGCCCGCGCGACGCGGGAGGCGCGATAGAACACCAGCGGAAACGCCCCGGCGGCTTCGAGCGCGCGCACGCTCTCGTCGAGCATCCGGGTCTGGCCGTCGGAGATGTAGCTCGACGAGATCTCCATGCCGATCACCGGGCGGCCCTGCCAGGGCCCGCCGTGGCGCGCCTCCCACCAGGCGAGGTAGGCGGGCAGGTCGGCGAACACCGCGGCATCGTGATCGGGGTGGTAGATGCCGCCGTTGGGCAGCGCCACCGGAGGCGGCACGGCCGCGGCGTCCGCGCCCGACAGCAACGCGCGCAGGTATCCGAACAGGCGCTCGTGGTTGATGCGAGTGCCGCCGACGTAGTAGTCGAAGACGCGCTGCGCGCGAGTGGGATCGAGGTCGATCGCGCGCAGGCGTACCGGAGGGCTCATCACGTTGATGCTCACGCCCGGAATGCCGGCCGCGCGCAGCCGCTGGCCACCGATGCGCTCGACCAGCGCCTGGTCGTCGACGCGCGGGGCGTCGATCAGCACGAACCGCGCGCCGTCGAGCACCCGCTCGACGCCGGCCGCGCCTTCGGCATCCACCTGTGTCCACGCCAGCTCGATGCCCTGCGCACGCGCAGCCGTTTCCAGCAGCGCGAACTTGCGCTCCAGCACCATCCGCGTGGAGAGCAACGCAACCTTCTCGAGCGCCGACGCCCAGGTCGAGGCACCCGAGAGCACCAGCAGAGCGAGGCAGCAGATCAGTCTCTTCATCTTCAGGATCCGGACAATTCGTAAGCGATCGGAATGCGCAGTTCGGCCAGTTCGCCCGGCACGTGGTGCGCGCGCAGCGCCTCGGCGGCGGCACGCACCAACTTCAGGGCGGCCTCGTCCAGGCTCCTGAAACCCGAGCTGCTGGCCACGTCGCAGCGCAGGAGTTCGCCGTCCGCGGAGAAGCGCGCCTCGACGGTGACCACGCCCTGCTGGCGCATCCGCCGCGCCTGCATCGGGTAATGCTTGTGCTCGCGCATCAGCCGCTCGAGGTGCTTGTGCCAGCGCTGTCTCGCGCCGGGATCCGTGGCGACGGGGTGCATTGGCGCAGCCGCCGCGGCGCTGGCCACGACTGCCGGCGCCGGCTGCACGGCAGCGCTGGCTGTCGCCGGCTGCGCCTCGGCGCTGGCCGTCGCTGGCTGCGCGTCGGCAGCGAGCGGCGCCGACTCGGCGCTCCTTGGCGCGTCCGGCTGTGCGATGGCCGGTGCCTCTGCCGGCGTCTTCGATGCAACTCGCATCGAGGCTTCGGGCGCAGCGGCGACGACGCGGCGGCGCACCGGCGCGCGTTCGATCGGCTGCCTCACTTCGACCGGTGGCCTGGCCTCGATCGAGCGCGCCGGCTCGGGCGGCCGCGGCGTCGGTGATGCAGGCGGCGCCGCGGACGCCACGGCCGCTGTCTCGACGGGCTTGGGCTGCTCGTCGGTCACGACGGCATCGGCGGCCCAACGGATCGGCAGCTCGATGCGCTGCAGCGCCGGCGACGCGGGGCCGACGCTCGCGGCGAACTGCCACAGCGCGAGCGCGGCCGCGACGTGAAGCGCGGCCGAGGCCAGCCAGTCGGTGGCCTTCGGTCCCGGCGCGGGCACGCCGGCGGCGTTCGCCAGCGCAGTCATGCCCGCCGCACCTCGAGGCTCACCCGCTCGAAGCCCATCGCCCTGACGCGGTCCACCAGTTCGACGAACTGCGACAGCGCGAGCCGGCCGTCCGCGCGAACCACGACCGGCTGGCTGCGTGACTGGCCGCCGAGCGCTGCGGCGAGGTCGTCCACCGGCACGTCGTTCAGGTACAGGCGCTGCTCGTGCGTGAAGCTCAGTACGAGCAGCGCCGCGTGCGCCGGCTCCACCGCGCCAGCCCGCGCGAGGTCGACCGGAATGCGGCCGTTCACCACGAAGGTGGCGGTGGTCAGCACGATCGTCAGCAGCACGAGCATCACGTCGACCAGCGGCACGACGTTGATCTCGCCGATTTCGCCGTCGTCCATCTTCACGCTCCCCGCATTTCGTCGAAGTCGACCAGCCGCTCGCGCACGCGACGCCGCAGCAGGTTGTTCATCACCACGCAGGGCATCGCAACGCCGATGCCCACGGCGGTGGCCTTCAGCGCGAGCGCGAGCCCGGTCATGATCGTCTTCACGTCCATGTCGCCGCTGGCGCCCAGGCTCTGGAAGGTGAGCATGATTCCGAGCACGGTTCCGAGCAGGCCCAGGTACGGCGCATTGGTCGCCACGGTGGCCACCCAGTTCAGGCGTCGCGTCAGGTCGGCCTCGAGCCGCACGCGGCTCGCGTAGCGGCCGACGTCGACGCCGCCGATGAAGCGCCAGCGCTCGATGCCCACCGCAAACGCGCCGACGCTCAGCCCGAGCAGCACGCCGATCACGCCCCACTCGACCAGGTTCTTCAGCTGATCCATCGCTGCGCTTCCTAGAACTGCATCGACATGCCGATGCGCACGATGCGTCCCGGATCGGGAACGATCGACAGGTCCTCGGCGTCGTAGCGGCCGTCGTAGTTCGAGTCGTTGGTGCCGCGCGCGGTGAGGTAGTAGCGCTTGTCGAACAGGTTGTCGACGCGCGCATAGACGCGCAGCTTCGCGCCGGACAACCCGGCCAGCTTCCTCTCGTACTGCGCCATCAGGCCGAACAGCGTGCGCCCTGGCCAGACTTCCTGGTTGATCTCGTCGGCGTATGCCTTCGCGCGGAAATCGACCTCGCCGGCCAGCGTCCATCCGGGGGCGGGCACGTACCACGACCGCAGGTTGAAGAGGTGCGGTGAAGCGCGCGGCACCTTGTTCCCGCTGTTGTCGAACGCCTGCACCGTGTAGTTGTTGCGCCAGAAGGCCGGATCGGCGCGCTGCGCCGCGCTGGGCGTGGCCACGAAGGTGCCGTACGGGTTGCCCAGCGCCTGGTAGAAGTTGTCATAGCGGGTGAACCGGGCGTCGAGAAAGGTGTAGGCCACCGCGAACGACCAGCCGCCGCGCGCAGCGGTCTGCGCCTCGAGTTCCAGGCCGCGGCTGCGCGCCCCGCCGATGTTGCGGAACTGCGAACCGCCGCCCACCGGAATGCTGGTCGACGCGTACTGGCCATTGCTGTCGAGGATGAAGTCGTCACGATCGATCTGGAACAGCGCGGCATTCACCGTCGTGGGCCAACCCAGCATCTCGACGCGGCTCTTCAGCCCCACCTCGAAGCCGAGCGCCCTTTCGGGCTTCAGGTCGGGGTTGCTCAGCACCAGCGTGCTGGTCGTGGTTTCGCCGCGGTACAACTGCTCGGCCGTCGGCGCCCGGAACCCGGTCGACACCGCGCCGTAGACCGACGCCGCGGCGCCCAGTTCGCGCGTGAAGCCGGCCCGGAAGCTGTTCACGTCGAACGACCGGCCTTCGTCGACCAGCCGGTTGCCGTTGCTGGCGACCGGTCGAAGTCGATGCCGATGCGGTCGCGGCGCAGGTTGAAGGTGGCCGCGGTCGTGCCGGTCAGGCCGTACTTCAGCTCGCCGTACAGCGCCTTCGTGGTCTCGGTGGCCAGGTCGTCGGAGAGCACGGTTCCGGCAGTGACCACCGGGCTGCGAGGCGCATTGCGATAGCTGTTCAGTACCGTGTTGTAGTTGTCGAAGCGGTTGCGGCGCCACTCCAGCCCGCCCATCACCGCGAGCCGCTCGAAGCGGGTCCGGTACTCCGCCTTCAGCCCGCGCTGCACCTGACGGTAGTCGTTGTGCGTGCTGTAGTCGTCGACGTCGCTGGTCGGGGCGCCGGTGGCGTCGAAGCGCATCGGCGCA
>MEED01000067.1 GCA_001724855.1 Lautropia sp. SCN 69-89 | reverse complement strand
CGCGCGAGGTAGCGGCGCAGGCCGCCCGGGTAGTAGTGCAGGCCGAACTTCGCGGCCGGCATGAACATCTTCAGCCCGGGCGAGCCGATGCGGAAGTCGCAGCACAGCGCGAGGTCGGTGGCGCCGCCGTAGACGCTGCCGTTGAGTGCGGCGATCGTCGGGAACGGCAAGGTCTCGAGCACGTCGAGCATGCGCTCGAAGCGCGCGTCGAGCTCGTCGACGATCGCCTGCAGCGTGTAGCCCGAGCTGAAGGTCTTGTCGCCCGTGCCGGTGATCACCATCGCGCGGGTGCGCCCTTCGGCTGCGAGCCGCTCGAACAGCGCGAGCAGTGCATCGACGTCGGCCGGATCGAGGCGGTTGTGCTCGGCGGGGCGGTTGAGCGTGAGCCGCAGCAGGTCGCCGGCGCGCTGCACCAGCGGGGCTCCCGCGTGCGCGGCCAGCGGCTCGGCGACGATGCCGGCGAAACGATCAGCCATCGCTTTCGTCTCCGGTGCGGATGAATGCGGCCACCTGCGGCGTGCGGCGCAGCGCGGCGAGTTCCTGCGCATCGGGCAGTTGCGGCCGGTCGCGGTCCTTGTTGACGAGGCACAGGAATCCGAGTGGCGAGTCGGCGTCGGCACGGAACTGGTGCCAGGCGAGCGGCGGCACCCTGACCAGGTCGTGCGCGGCCACCGGATGCACCTGGTCGCCGACCAGGCAGTGGCCGCGCCCGCGCAGGATCATCACCGCGTGCGCATGCCGGTGGCGCTCGAGCGTGGAATAGCCGCCGGGCGCGACCTCGAAGTAGCGCCATTCGCAGTGCAGTTCGTCTTCGTGGAACAGCACCTGCCGCGTGATGTCGCGAAACGGCGCGCTGCCTTCCTCCTTGTAGCGCGTCGGCTCGACGCGCTCCCAGCGGAAGCCTGGTTGCGCCTTGCGGATCGGGGAGTCGGCCATCTTCAGTGTCGGCATGCTTCGAAGGCGCGCGCCACGCGTGCGGCGAACGCCGCGGCGCGCGCGGGCATCGCGTCGCCGGCGGCGAGCAGGTTGCCGCCGATGAGCAGCATCGTATCGGGTCCGTAGTCGTCGAGCATCTCGCCGACACGCTCCACGCTCATCCCGCCGGCGGGCACCGGCAGCGCCGGCGCGTGCAGGCCGAGCGGGGCGCGGGCGGCGGCGGCGATCGCGAGGCAATCGTCGCGCGGGTAGCTGAAGCGGCCGCCCCAGTTCGGGAAGATGGTCGCGTCGGCACCGAAGAGTCGGAACAGCCGCCCGAGCAGCAGCGGCGCGGCGATGCGCGCCTGCCCCGCCAGCGCCGGATGAGCGAGCAGCGGCACGCCGGCCTCGGCGCGCACCTGCTCGACGAAGACCGGAACGCCGAGGATCATCGGGCACGCGAGCGCGGCCGCGACACCTTCGTCGCGCAACAGCGCAAGCTGCGCCGCGAGCCGCCGCGGACCGCCCGACAGGCTGGGCGCATAGACCGAGCGATGACCGGCGAGTGTGCCGTCGGCCTGCGCCTTCTCGCGGTTGGCGCGCTCGATCGCGGCCTGCACCCGGGGCACGCGTTGCGCGAACGGTGCGGCGGCCTGGTCGGCGATGCCGTGGTCGTCCTTGATCACGTCGATGCCGGCGCGCGCGAACTCGTACGCGAGCGCGGCGAGCGCCTCGGGCGCGAGGCCCTGCGGCTTGAGCGCGGTGCAGCTCAGCGGCCGGCGCGCGCCGTGCGCGTTCGATGCGGCGCGCCAGCCTTCGATGCCGAAGCGTGGTCCGGGCAGCGCCGCGAGCATCGATGGCGGCAACTGCAGGTCGATCAGCTCGACGTCAGGCTGCAGCGAGCAGTTGCCGAACAGCATGTTCATCAGCTGGCCGGGCTCGTCGCCGGTCGTCTCGGCGGCGAGCGCGAGCACCACGTCGAAGCTGCCGGGCGCATCGCGCACCGGCTCGATCGACTGCACCTGGCCGACGACCTCGCTGCGCACGCGCGCGTCGCGCACCGCCTCGGGCGGCATCTCGATCGACTGCTCGATCGCGAGTGCCTGCGCGCGCGCCTCGACCGCCCCGGAAGGACACCGGATGCGGTAGCGGACCGACATGCGCTCGGAGGACATCCGTCAAGCATAGCGCGCGCGCCGGGCGGATTAGGACGTCGGTGGAATTGTCGCTGCGATGCGCGCTCGATAGCTTGGGCGCCATGGTCACGAACCCCATCCGCAGCCATCCGGTCCGGCCCATCGCGGTGCGCCGCGCCGGCGTGCTCTTGCGGCGCATGGCCGTCGCCGCAGCCGCCTTCGCCGCGGCGATGGCGCCGGTGCTCTGTGCCGCGGCGGTCGCGATGTGCTCGCCCGCTGGCGGCGCGCCCGCGAGCACGTCGGGAGCCGGGCTGCCGCTGGGCGGTGCGATCGGCCCCGGCGTCGGCGGCACCGGCGTCGACGCCTTCGTCTCGCGACTGGCCGGCGAACCGGCCGCACCGCCGCCGTCGGCCTGTGGTGCACCAGCGCCGGCAACGGGCGCCTTCTCGCAGGCCGCGGCCGGCGGCGAGCCGGCCAGCCTGCCTGCGTCGGGCTTCGATCGGGCCGCCGGCAATCCGGTCGACGTCGTCACCGGCAACAAGTACCACCGCCAGGTCGACGTCGAACTGCCGCATCCCGAGTCGAGCACGCTGTCGCCCGACGGCCCGGCCGCCGCTTTCGGCCTCGCGCAGCACGACTCGCTGCTGCTGCGCTTCGCACGGCACTACAACAGCCGCAGCGACTTCGCGCTGTCGCTCGGGCGCGGCTGGAGCCACGGCTTCGATACGCGGCTCGCGCGCGTGCTGCGCGACACACGCATCGAACTGCAGCTCATCCAGGCCGACGGCCGCAGGCTCGTCTTCGTGCGTGCCGCCGACGGCGCCTGGGGCACCGGGCGCATCGCCGACGGGCTGATCGACGAGAACCCCGCCGATGCCGCGGCCAGCTTCGTCTGGCGCTGGCCGGGCGGGCGACGCGTCGTCTTCGATGGGCACGGGCGGCTCGCGTCGATCGTCGCCGCCGATCTCGACACGATCCGCCTGCGTCGCGACGACGCCGGCCGTCTGGTCGAGGCGAGCGACGACTCGGGCCGCGCGCTGGGCTTCGAGTATTCGGGCGCGCAACTGGTCGCGCTGCGACTGCCCGACGGGCAGCGCATCGAGTACGGCTACGACGAGCACGGCCAGCTGGCCGAGGTGCGCTATCCCGACGGCCGCACGCAGCGCTATCACTACGAAGACCCGCGCGCCTTCCACCTGCTCACCGGCATCACCGACACCGACGGCCGTCGCAGCCGCTACGCGTACGACGATGCGCGCCGCGTGGTGCTGTCGCAGGGCATCGGGCGGCCCGAGGCGCAGGCGCTGCGCTTCGCATACCGGCTGCCGTCGCGCACCGGGGCGCCGGGCTCGACCACGGTGAGCGTGGGCAAGCGGGTCAGCCGGTTCCGCTGGGTCGACCAGGCCGCCGGCGGCCCTGTGCTGCTCGCAACGGAAGGCGACGGCTGCGAGCAATGTCCGCCGGTGGGCTTGCGCGCCTCGCTCGATCGCGACGGGCGCACGGTGTCGGTCGGATCGATGACGATCCGCCACGATGCGCTGGGCCGCGCGGTCGAGCGGCGCGTGGACGCGGGCAAGGCGGCAGCGGGCAAGGAGGCTTCGGGCTGGGTCGAGCGTCTGCACTACGCCGGGACCGACGCGCTGGCGGGGCCGACGCGCATCGAGCGCTCCAGCGTCGTCGCGGGCCGCACGCTGCAGCTCGCGATCGGCTACACGCGCCGTGGCCAGGTCGCCGCGATCGACGTGACCGGTTTCGCGCCGGGGCACGACGCCCCCGAGCCGATCTCGGCCTCGCTGCGGCTGCAGTACGCGGAGTCCGGGCCGGCCATCGGCAAGCTGGTGTCGATCGCGCGCGAGGGCGGCCGCGACGGTGTGGTGCGCACCGTCTTCGTTCACGATGCGCGGCGCCGGCTGGTGCGCATCGGCCACGCCGCGGTGCTCGCGCACACGATCGAGCGTGATGCGCTCGGCCGCGCGATCGTCGAGCGCCTGCCCGACGGCAGCCAGCGCACGCGCGCATTCGACGCCGGCTGGCGGCTGGCCTCGAGCAGCGTGCGCGGAACCGGCCTGCGCTTCGAGTACGACGATGCGGGGCGGCCGCGCGCGGTCGAATGGTCGGGCGGCGAGCGCTGGACCTTGCAGCTGCGCGGCGACGGTGTCGAGATCGAGTCCAGCCACGGCTGGCGCCGCAAGTTCGGTGCCGGCGGAGCGGGCGCGGGCACGGAGGCGGCGGCGCTTCCCATGGCGATCGCGACTGCCGAGCCGGGGCGGCAGGCGATCGTCGATGCCGCCGGCCGGCGCACCGAATTCCTGTACGACGACCTCGGCCGGCTGGTCGAGGCGCGCTCGCCGCACGCGGGCTCGCGCCGGCAACGCTACGACGCGCTCGGGCGGCTCGTCCGCATCGAGCACGCCGACGGCCGCGTCGACCTTCGCCGGCACGACTTCGCCGGCCGCGTGATGCGTCGCGAGCAGGCAGCCGGCGACGAGCGCATCGTCACCCGCTTCGGCTACGAAGGCGCGCGCCTCGTGTCGATCGACCATCCGGTGCAGCGCTCGCTCGCTCGCCACGATGCGCTCGGTCGCCTGGTCGAACTGACGCACCAGCGAAACGGTGCGACCTGGCGGCAGGCCTTCTCCTACGACCCACGTGGCCGGCTGGCGACGCACGAGCTGCCTGACGGCTCGCGGCTGGTGTACGGCTACGACGGGCAAGGTCGCGACGATTCGCTCGGCCTGTCTGCACCGGGATCGGCCGAGGTGCGCTGGCTCGCGAGGCGGGTCGAGCCGCGCAACGGCGAGCCGCTGGCCATGCAACTCGGCAACGGTATCCGCTTCGAGCAGCAACGCGACGAGGCGGGACGGCCGACGTCGATGCGCTGGAGGCGCGCCGAGGCGGGCACCGCTGCGGGCGTCACCGCGGGCGTCACCGCGGGCGTCACCGCGGGCGCCGAGGCGGCCGAGCCGGTCGCGCGAGCCTGGGGCGCGCTCGATGCGGACACGCTGCCGTTTCGCCGGCTGCGCTGGCATCGGCTCGGGATGCCGCTGTCCATCGGCCACGAGTTCGGCGAGGACCGCTACGGCTACGACCGCTTCGGGCGCCTGATCGTGCGCGAGCGCCGCGCACCGGGCGGTGCGCCCGAGCACGTCGAGTACTTCCTTCACGACGCGCTGGGGGACCGGCTCGCTGCGCGCCGGCGCGACGGCAGCGACTGGCGCGCGTCCGATGCGCAGCTCGATGCTCACCGGGATGCGTCGGGGCGCCCCACGCGCCTGGGCGCGCTCGTGCTGCGTTACGGCGCGCAGGGCCGCATCGTCGAGGCGCGCAGCGAGCAGGGCGCCACCCGTCATGCCTACGACGCGTTCGGCGTGCGGGCCGTGCGCAGCGGGCCACAGGGCGAGCGCGGCTTCCTGCACCACGCCGGCGCGCTGGTGGCCGAAACCGACGCCGACGGGCGGCTCACCCGCCAGTACCTGCGCTGGCACGGACGGCTGCTTGCGGTGCTCGACCATGCGCGCGCATCCGACGGGCAGCGCGCCGCGCCGGATTCGCTCGCCTGGATCCACGCCGATCATCTCGGCACGCCGATCGCCGTCACCGACGAAGCGGGCCGCGTGGTCTGGCGCGGCGACCTCGACGCGTTCGGGCGCCTGGCGCGCGAACGCGGCGGATTCGAGCAGCCGCTGCGTCTCGAAGGCCAGTACTTCGACCCCGATACCGGCCTGCACGACAACGTGCTGCGCACCTACGATCCCGATGCCGGCCGCTATCTCGAGCCCGATCCGCTCGGGCTCGCCGCCGGGCTGAATCCGTTCGCATACGTCGACGGCAATCCGCTGGTGGCGACCGATCCGCTCGGCCTGATTCTTTTCGCGTTCGACGGCACCGGCAATGGCGCCACCGGGCAGAACGGCGAAGACGTCTCCAACGTGCGCAAGTTCTTCGAGCAGTACGAAGACCCGCACAAGTGGTACATGGCCGGCGTGGGCCGCGACGACGCCGACAGCGGCATCGAGGGCAGCGCGCTCGACTTCATCGACGCGGGCAGTGCGCGCGCCCGCATCGACTGGATGCTCGGCACGCTCGACGGGTTCCTCGGCGACGCCTGGATCGGCAAATCGGTCCCGGTCGACGTGATCGGCTTCTCGCGCGGCGCCGCGATGGCGCGCGACTTCGTCAATCGCGTCGCCACGCTGGTCGACGACCGGCATTACTGGGCGCGCGGCATCTGTGTCGACTTGCGCTTCCTCGGGCTCTGGGACACCGTTGCGCAATTCGGGCTGCTGGGCGCGAGCAACGAGCGCTGGCAACTGGGCATTCCGTCGGCGGTCCGTGCCACCTTCCATGCGGTGGCGCTCAACGAGCACCGCGCGCTGTTTCCGCTCGAGTCGGCGCTCGGCGGCAATGCCTTCGTGGTCGAGCGCGGCTTCATCGGCGACCACTCCGACGTGGGCGGCGGCAACGCCGAGGGCGACCTCTCCGACATCTCGCTCGTCTGGATGACGCAGATGGCGCGTTCGATGGGCGTTCCCGTAAGCGAACTGCAACTGGCCGATCGCTACGTCACCGACCCGAGAATCCACGGCCGCAACTACAGCGGCATGGGCGATCGCTACGTCTATCGGCGCGACGCGAGCGGCCGGATCGTCGGGCGCACCACCCAGCGCCGGGCCACGATCGGCGGCATGAGTTGGCGCGACACCGCGGCGTTCCTGGTGCCGTATGCGCGCCGCGGCATCGACGGGCGCGGCCAGCCGTCGATCGTCGGCATGGTGGACATGCGCGCCTACGCCGCCTGGCTGAAGGTCTCGTACGGCATCGAGATCGGATACTGACGGCCCCAGGGCGTGTGAACAGGCCTAATCCGTCTCGGGGCCCACGCCGCGGTAGCGCCCGCCCGCATAGACGAGCGGGCGCCGGCCGGCGGTACGCACCCGCTCGACGCGCCCGATGAAGAGCAGGTGATCGCCGGCGGCCTGCATCGAATGCGTGCGGCACTCGATGTACGCCGAACAGCCTTCGATGAGCGGCGTGCCGCCCAGGCCGGCGTGCGTCGCGACTCCGTGGAACTTGTTGCGCGACGATGAGGCGAAGCGCCGCGAGATCGCGGCCTGGTCTTCCGCGAGGATGTTCACCGCGAAATGCCGGGCGGCCTCGAACGCGGGCCGATTCGAACTGCGCGTGCCCAGCGACCACAGGATGAGCGGCGGATCGAGCGACAGCGAGTTGAACGAGTTCACCGTCAGGCCGACGAACGCGCTGTCGGCGTCCAGGGTCGTGATCACGGTCACGCCGGTGGGAAAACAGCCGAGCGCCCGGCGCAACTCGGCGTGGTCGATAGGGGGGTGAATTGGCATCGTCGGAAGGATTTGCGGCCGATCCTATCCGAATCGCGGCGCCGATCGGCGCCACCGCCGCCCGGCGGAGGCCACAAAGGCGGATGATTGACGTTAACGTAAACGTCAATTAACGTCGCAGGTTCGCCCGCCTCGCATCGCCCGCCCCTGCGGGCGATACTGGCGACGAGACGCATTCAGCACGGGATCATCGCCATGACCGACCTGTCCGAGCAGAAGAAGCTGGCCGCTTACCGGCTGAAGAACAAGGTGCGCTTCGTGACCGCGGCCTCGCTGTTCGACGGCCACGACGCGTCGATCAACATCATGCGGCGGATCCTTCAGAGCCGCGGCGCCGAGGTCATCCACCTCGGGCACAACCGCTCGGTGCGCGAAATCGTCGACTGTGCGCTGCAGGAAGACGCCCACGGCATCGCGGTGTCCTCGTACCAGGGCGGCCACGTCGAGTTCTTCAGGTACATGATCGACCTGCTGCGCGAGGCGGGCGCGGAGCACGTCAAGGTGTTCGGCGGCGGCGGCGGCGTGATCGTTCCGGCCGAGATCGAGGAGCTGCACGCCTACGGCGTGGCGCGCATCTACAGCCCCGAGGACGGCCAGCGCATGGGGCTGCAGGGGATGATCGTCGACATGCTTGCCCGCTGCGACGTCGACCTGTCGCAGTACGCCCCGCTCGATCCCGATGCGCTCGTGGCGCCCGCGAAGGGGTCGCTGGCCGCTTCGCGCCGCGCATTGGCGCAGGCGATCACCGCGCTCGAACTGGGCCACGTGGCGGGGCGGCTGGACGAGGCGGGCTTTGCCGCGTGGCGGCGCGCGTTGCACGAGCGCGCCGAGGCGATCGGCACGCCGACGCTGGGCATCACCGGCACCGGTGGGGCGGGCAAGAGCTCGCTCACCGACGAGCTGGTGCGCCGCTTCCGGCTCGACCACGACGACCGCCTGCGGCTCGCGATCGTCTCGGTCGATCCGACGCGTCGCAAGAGCGGCGGCGCGCTGCTGGGCGACCGCATCCGCATGAACGCGATCGACCATCCGAACGTCTACATGCGTTCGCTCGCCACCCGCGAGGCCGGCAGCGAGGTCAGCCGCGCACTGCCCGACGTGATCGCGGCCTGCAAGGTCGCGGGCTTCGACCTGATCATCGTCGAGACATCGGGCATCGGCCAGGGTGACGCGGCGATCGTGCCGCTGGTCGACGCCACGTTGTACGTGATGACGCCGGAGTTCGGTGCGGCGAGCCAGCTCGAGAAGATCGACATGCTCGACTTCGCCGACTTCGTCGCGATCAACAAGTTCGACCGCAAGGGGGCGATGGACGCGCTGCGCGACGTCTCCAAGCAGTATCAGCGCAACCGCGAGGCCTTCGGCAAGCGCCCCGACGAGATGCCGGTGTACGGCACGCAGGCCTCGCGCTTCAACGACGACGGCGTGACCGCGCTCTACCAGGGGATGTTGCCGCGGCTGGCCGAACTGGGGCTGAAGATCCCGCCGCGCGCCGACGGCACGATTGCAGGCCGGCTGCCGAAGGTGGGGCTGCGGCATTCGTCCGGCCAGGTGGTGATCGTGCCCCCGCAGCGCTCGCGCTACCTGGCCGAGATCGCCGAGGCGGTGCGCGGCTACAAGCGGCACGCGCGCGAGCAGGCGCGCATCGCGCGCGAGGTGCAGCAGTTGCGCGAGTCGGCGCGGATGCTGCGCGAGGACGACGGCGAGAAGAGCGGCGCGCGCAAGACGGTGGAGGCGCTGGCGGACAAGCGCGAGGAGCGGCTCGACGCCGCCTCGAAGAAGCTGCTCGCGATGTGGCCGGCGATGCGCAAGGCCTACGCGGGCGACGAATACGTGGTGAAGATCCGCGACCGCGAGATCCGCACCGCGCTCACCTGGACTTCGCTGTCGGGCACGAAGATCCGCAAGGTCGTGCTGCCGCACTACGAGGACCACGGCGAGCTGCTGAAGTGGCTGCTGCTCGAGAACGTCCCGGGCTCGTTCCCGTACACCGCCGGCGTGTTCGCGTTCAAGCGCGAGAACGAGGACCCGACGCGGATGTTCGCCGGCGAGGGCGACCCGTTCCGCACCAACCGGCGCTTCAAGCTGCTCTCCGAGGGCATGCCGGCCAAGCGCCTGTCCACCGCGTTCGACTCGGTGACGCTGTACGGGCACGACCCCGACCTGCGCCCCGACATCTACGGCAAGGTCGGCAACTCGGGCGTGAGCATCGCCACGCTCGACGACATGAAGGTGCTGTACTCGGGCTTCGACCTGTGCGATGCGGCCACCAGTGTCAGCATGACGATCAACGGGCCTGCACCGACGATGCTCGCGATGTTCATGAACACCGCGATCGATCAGCAGGTGGAGAAGTTTCGCGCCGACAACGGCCGCGATCCCACCGACGACGAAGTCGCGAAGATCCGCGCGTGGACCCTGTCGACGGTGCGCGGCACCGTGCAGGCCGACATCCTGAAGGAAGACCAGGGGCAGAACACCTGCATCTTCTCCACCGAGTTCAGCCTGAAGGTGATGGGCGACATCGCCGAGTACTTCGTGCACCACGACGTGCGCAACTTCTACTCGGTGTCGATCAGCGGCTACCACATCGCCGAGGCGGGTGCGAACCCGATCAGCCAGCTCGCGTTCACGCTCTCCAACGGCTTCACCTTCGTGGAGGCCTACCTCGCGCGCGGCATGCACATCGACGACTTCGCGCCCAACCTGAGCTTCTTCTTCAGCAACGGCATGGACCCGGAGTACACCGTGATGGGGCGCGTGGCGCGCCGCATCTGGGCGGTGGCGATGCGCGAGCGCTACGGCGCCAACGACCGCAGCCAGAAGCTGAAGTACCACTGCCAGACCAGCGGACGCAGCCTGCACGCGCAGGAGATCGCGTTCAACGACATCCGCACCACGCTGCAGGCGCTGATCGCCACCTACGACAACGCCAACAGCCTGCACACCAACGCGTACGACGAGGCGATCACCACGCCCACCGAGGAGAGCGTGCGCCGCGCGATGGCGATCCAGCTGATCATCAACCGCGAGTGGGGCCTGGCGAAGAACGAGAACCCGAACCAGGGCAGCTTCATCGTCGACGAGCTCACCGAGCTGGTCGAGGAGGCGGTGCTGGCCGAGTTCGAGCGCCTCGCCGAGCGCGGCGGCGTGCTCGGCGCGATGGAAACCGGCTACCAGCGCGGCCGCATCCAGGACGAGAGCCTGCACTACGAGACGCTCAAGCACACCGGCGAGTACCCGATCATCGGCGTGAACACCTTCCGCAACCCGCACGGCGAACCGATCCCGACCAAGCTCGAACTGGCGCGCTCGACCGAGGAAGAAAAGCAGTCGCAGCTGATGCGCCTCGCCGACTTCCACGCGCGCCACGCCGCCGAGGCACCGGCGGCGCTTCAGCGCCTGAAGGATGCGGTGATCGCCAACGGCAACGTGTTCGAGGTGCTGATGGACGCGGTGCGCTGCTGCTCGCTCGGCCAGATCACGAACGCGCTGTTCGAGGTGGGCGGGCAGTACCGGCGAAACATGTAGGGGTGACCGCGAGCGATGCGTCAGACGGCTGCGGCCGGCTGCGCCTGACCGCTCGGGTGTGCCGCCGCGATCGCCGATGCGGCGGATGCGCCTTCTTCGCCGGCACCGCTGCGCGCCTCGAGCGAGGCCAGGAAGCGCCAGACGAACAGCAGCGTCACCGCGAGGAGCCCCGGATAACCGATGCCGGCAAGGATGTGCGGCAGGTACGAATCGCCCGAGCGGACCGTGGGCAGGTTGAAGCTGAGCAGGCCGAGCGTGATGATCGCGCCGAAGATCCACATCGCCAGCAGCCAGGTACCCGCCTCGAAGCCACCGAGCTGGCGGGCCCAGCCGGTGGCCGGCCGCGCCGCGGGCACGGGCGCATGTGCGACGGCGGGCGTCGTGGCGGCGTGCGCCGCAGCCGGATGCGCGGCGCGCGCACCGAGCGTGAGCAGGTCGTAGACCACCACGATCGCTCCGACCGCAAAGACGAACCCGAATACCGGCACGAGGATCTGGTAAGGGAGCATCGCGCGGCGCAGGTCGGCGCCGAACCAGTCGAGCCCGAGGATCCGCATCTCGTAGACCTGCACGGTGCCGCCGAGCGCGAAGGCGAGCGACATGCCGAGCATGCCGAGGAACAGCAGCCAGAAGCCGAGCTTGCCCAGGCGCTGGTCGAACTTCTCGATGCCGCGCACCGCCGGGATCGCGAAATAGGCCGCCGCCAGGCCGAGCATGCCGAAGGTGCCGAACAGCGCCAGGTGCGCGTGGCTCGGCGTCACCCAGGTGCCGTGCGACCACGCGTTGGTGAGCGCGAAGGTCATCGTGAAGCCGAGGATGCCCGCGCCCACCTGTTCGAGCACCACCGACCCGAGGATGAAGTAGAAGGCCGGCGCGTTGGCGAGCGGTCGCCGGTCGTGATGCGCGTCGAGATAGATGTGCCAGAAGCAGAAGACCAGCGGCAGCGGCTCGAGCGCGCTGAAGAGCGACCCCCAGAACTGCCAGAACTCGGGCGTGCCGACCCAGAAGTAGTGATGCGCGTTGCCGAGCAGGCCGGAGAGCCACACCAGCGTCACGCCCCAGAACACTGCGTAGCCGACGGCGCGCACGTTCGCGCCGAACATCAGCACGATCAGGAAGCCGATCAGGCTGATGTGGATCACCTCCCAGACACCCTCGACCCAGTAGTGAACGACGAACCAGCGGAAGTACTCCTGGCCGTCGAGGCGCTCGACGAAGAACAGGCCGAACACCCAGACCGCGGTGAGCGCGGCCACGCCGATCGCCAGCCCCCAGTGGATCTCGTTCCACTCCCTTCGCGCCGGGAAGGTGCGCAGCACGATCGTCGCGAGGATCGCGAAGCCGATCAGGATCACGATGTCGGCGGCGCGTCCCGCGTCGATGTACTCGAGGCCTTCCTGGAGCCAGGGCTGGCCGGCCCACCAGCCGGCGATGCCGCGCTGCGCCAGCGTGAGCGTGAAGACGTTCCACGCGACGACCCCGATCAGTGCGTAGAAGAGCACCTTCACCAGCCACGGCGAGGCGAGTTCGCGTTTCGACAGCAGCGGGCCGACGTAGAGGATGGTGCCGATGAAGCCCGACAGGATCCAGAGAATGCCGAGGTTGGTGTGCTCGCTGCGCGCGACGTTGAAGTTCAGCGTGCCCGAGAGCAGCGCCGGCTCGACCCGCTGTGCGCCGACGACGAGCCCGAACAGCACCTGCACCGCGAACAGGACGAGCATCAGCATGAAGAACCGGTGGCTCAGCCGCTGCGTCTGGTATTCGATGCGCATCATTTCCTCGCGAGGCTGCGGATGTAGGCCACGATCGCCTGGCGCTGCTCGTGGGTCGTGAGCGTTTCGTAGCTCGGCATCACCCCGGCAGCGAATCCGCTCGCGATGCGCGCGTCGGGATGGACGATCGACTCCTCCAGGTAGGCGTCGTCGGCGGTCACCGTCGAGCCGTCGGCGAGCTTCGATTGCGAGCCGTACAGGCCGCCCCAGCCCGGACCCACCTTGCGCTGGGTGTCGGTGGCGTGGCAGGCGAGGCAGCCGAGATCCTGGACCAGCTTCGCGCCCTGCGCGGCGGGATCCGGTGCGCCTGCGGCTGCGCCCGTCGTGGCGCCTGCGGGCGTCGTGGCCAGGGCCGAGGTCGGCGCTGCGGACGAGTTCGTCGTTGCGGTCGGCGCGGGGGCCGCGGCGACGGCAGGCGCGCCCACGGCACCGACTGCCGCGGCAGCGCGCGCGGCGGGCAACGGCGTCGGCGGCCAGCCCTCGGTGTTCATCTCGGAGGTGTACTTCAGGAAGCCGATCAGCTGGCCGATCTCGTCGCGCGTGAACGGCAGGTTCGGCATGAAGGTGCTTCGTCCGCCGCGGCGCTCGATGCGCTCGCGTGCGGCCGGATAGCGCTCGAGGTAGGCGTCGAACGAATCGGTGCCGGCGGCCGCGGCGATGGCCGGATTCTGCAGTTGCACCCGGATCGCGGCGGCCGTCGGCCAGGCGCCGGCCGAAGGCAGGAACGCAGCCAGCCACGCCGGGCCGGTGCGACGGTAGAGGTCGGTGAGGTCCGGCCCGAAGTAGGCGCCGTTGCCGACGATCGTGTGGCAGCCCATGCAGTTGTATGCCTGGAAGACGCGCTTGCCATCGACCGCCGAGTACTGGTCGAAGGACACCTCCTGCGGGACCGCCTGCTTGCGTGGGCCGACGAAGGAGAGGACCGACAGCGCCGCGAACAGGATCGTCATGAGGCCCAGTACGGCCAGTGCGATGCGCCGCCTGCGCGGCTCGTCGTTGCACACGATCAGCGCTCCTCGTCGAATTCGTGCCCCGGCGCCTCGTGCTCGAACAGTTCGCGCAGGCTGCCGATGAAGACCATGAAGACGTAGACCGCGAGCACGAAGCCGACCGCGAAGTACAGGTACCAGGCCAGCTGCGATTCCGGCCAGGCTTCGAAGTCGCGCCAGTAGGGCCAGGACAGCAGGAGGCTGACCGCGCTGGCCACGATCGAGATCAGGAGGTCCGTCGAACGCTGCGTCATGGGCGAGGCTCGCGACTGGCAGGGGTGCGGCTCGGGGTCGAGCGCGCGGGAATGGCTGCAAAAGATAGATGCAAAATATAGCAATTGCAACGAAGTGGGAATTCCGTTGCCGGCAAGGCCGGTCTTCGCTCAACGGAGAGGTGGGCTCCTCCGGTCAGCGGAAGGGCCGGCCCCTCTGCTCAGCGACGGGCGGTCTTGCGCGCGGAACGCCCGCTGGTCTTGCCGATTCCGAGCTGCCTGACAAACCCGGCGACCTTCGCCGCCGGATCGGCGCGATCGATCTCGCCATCGGTGAAGGCGAGCGAAGCGGCAGCGGGGCCGCACAGCGCCTCGAACTCGGCCAGCGCGCGGCGATCGCCGGAGCTGCCGCAGGTGCAGAAGAACGCGGCCTTGCCGAGCGCGGCGTGATGGCGGCGCAGCCAGGTGCGAACCGGGCTCGACAGGCTCCAGAACCACACCGGCGTGCCGACGATGACCAGGTCGTAGTCGGCCGGGTCGAACCGGGTCGGCCGAAGCAGGGTGTCGAAGCGACTCACGGCCTCGAAGGCCGAGCGCACCCAGCCGATCGGGCCGCCGCGGCCGACCTCGTCGTGCAGTTCCTCGACGTCGCAATCGCAGGCTGCCGCGATTTTCGACGCGATCGTGCGCGTGTAGCCGGTACGGGAATGGAAGACGAGCAGGGTCCTGGCCTTCATCGCGATCTCCCGGACAGCCAC
>MEED01000066.1 GCA_001724855.1 Lautropia sp. SCN 69-89 | reverse complement strand
GCCCCCGCGTTGCGGATCGCGCCCGGCACGGCCCGCCACCTGCATCAGCGTCGCGAACATCCGCTCGGGCGCGCGAAAGTCGGACGAGAACAGCCCGCCATCGCTGTCGACCACGACCACCACCGTCAGGCGCCGGAAATCGTGCCCCTTGGCGAGCATCTGCGTGCCCACCAGGATGTCGACCTCGCCGGCATGTGCGGCGTCGATCACCTTCTGCGCCGCGCCGCGCGCACGCGCCACGTCGCGATCGAGCCGCGCGATGCGCCGCCCGGGGAACAGTTCGGCGAGCCCCTCTTCGAGCCGCTGCGTTCCGCGGCCGAGCGCCGACAGGTCGACGTTGCCGCAGTCGGGGCAGGTGCGCGGCACGGACTGCTCCGCACTGCAGTGGTGGCAGACCAGTCGGTAGCGCACGGGCCGCGAACCTCGCTCCGCGGCGACGCGATGCAGCACCCGGTACGCGGAGCATTCGCTGCAGCGGCTCAGCCAGCCGCAGCTCTCGCAGGCGAGCACCGGCGCATAGCCGCGCCGATTGATGAAGACCAGCGCCTGCTCGCCGCGCGAGAGCGCGGCCTCGATCGCGTCGATCGACTCGGGCGCGAGCTGCTGGCGAAGCGTGCGTCCGCGCAGGTCGATGCGGCTGAGCGCCGGAAGCCGGGCTCCGCCGACGCGCTCGGGCAGCGCCAGCAGTCGGTAGCGGCCGCGCCGCGCCGCGTGCCAGCTCTCGAGCGACGGCGTGGCCGAACCCAGCACGATCGGCACCTTTCGCTGCGAGGCGGCGACGATCGCGAGGTCGCGCGCCGAATAACGCACGCCCTCCTGCTGCTTGTACGAGGCGTCGTGCTCCTCGTCGACGACGATCGCAGCGAGCGCAGGCAGGGGCGCCAGCACCGCGAGGCGCGTGCCGATCACCACCCGCGCGCGGCCCTCGACCGCGGCCAGCCAGTGAGCCGCGCGTTCGCCGTCGGCCAGGTCGCTGTGCAGCACCGCGACCCGATGCGCGGGAAAGCGCGCCGCGACCTGCACGGCCAGCTGCGGCGTGAGCGCGATCTCGGGCACGAGCAGCAGCACCTGTCCGCGCTCGTCACGCGCGAGCACCCGCTCCAGCCAGTGCAGGTAGACCTCGGTCTTGCCACTGCCGGTGATGCCGTGCAACAGGTGCACCGCGAACCCGTCGACGGCCTGCAGCGCTTCGAGCGCAGCGCGCTGCGCATCGTTGAGCGGCGGCGGCTGCGAGGCAGGCCGCGTGCCCGGCGGCGCAAAACGGTCGCGTGCACGCGCGAACGCCGAACC
Organism: Lautropia sp. SCN 69-89; assembly: GCA_001724855.1. Lineage (GTDB taxonomy): Bacteria > Pseudomonadota > Gammaproteobacteria > Burkholderiales > Burkholderiaceae_E > Zeimonas. The sequence goes on along the minus strand of MEED01000066.1, from coordinate 38,667 downwards.
GCGCGCGCGCGCAGCGGGCGGCGTGCGCAGCAGCTTCGGGATTGCCGGCAGCGCCACTTCGCCGAGTCCGCGGTGATAGTAATCGGCACAAAAGCGCAGCAAGTCGAACCAGGGCGGCGGCAGCGCCGGCGCGTCGGCGAGCACTGCCGACAGCGGCTTGACCCGAGCGGGCTCGATCTCGCTACGCCCGGCCAGCTCGGCGACGAGCCCGACCCGGCGGCCCCTCCCCCACGGCACCACGACCCAGCTGCCGACCGCGACCACTGCCGCCAGGCCGGGGGGCACACGATAGTCGAACAGCGAGGCGCCCAACTGCGTCAGCGGCACGTCGAGCGCAACGCGCGCGAAGCGATCGGAAGCGCCGTCGGGCACCGAAAAAGCCTCGTCCGGGCGGTCGACCCTGACGGCCAGCGAATGGTCCGAAAGGCCGAGATTCATGAGACTTTGCTTTAAGTTGCGGCCCTAAGATTTGGCCTTCAAAGCGCTTTTACGAGTCGTTCACAAAAGCTGTGGATAAAACTGTGGGCAAGCCGTCCACATCTGGTGCAAGTGCCCGCCAGATCACGGTCTACGGTCGTTTGCCCTTTTTTTGATCAGAGCCAATTCCTTATGGATCAATGACTTAGGAGATTCCGGCAAAATTCTGGGAAAACCCTGCGAGCTGCTGGGCATCGGCTCGCCGACTGTGCATAAGTCAGTGTTCACCCGCCTTTTCGAACCACAATTTTTTCGGGTTTGCAAGCCGCGCCGGTACTACTTGCGGCCTAAAGTGAGGACGCGCTCGCGCCGCCCTTGCGCAGCCGCCGACCGTGGGCATGCACCGTCTCGGCCAGCACCGCCACGTTGTCGGGCGGCGTGAATTGCGAGATGCCGTGGCCGAGGTTGAACACGTGCCCGGCGCCGTCCGCGGGCGCCCCGAAATCATCCAGCACCCTGATCGCCTCGGCGCGCACCTGCTCGGGCCCGGCCATCAGCGCCATTGGGTCGAGGTTGCCCTGCAGCGCGACGCGGTCGCCGACCCGCGCCCGCGCGCGGCCCAGGTTCACCGTCCAGTCGACGCCGATCGCGTCGCAGCCGATGCCGGCCATCTCCTCGAGCCAGGCCCCGCCGCCCTTGGTGAAGACGATCAGCGGCTCGTCGACCCGGCGCTTCAGCGACGCGATCACGCGCCGCATCGGCTCGAGCGAGAAGCGCTGATAAGCGCCGTCGGCCAGCACCCCGCCCCAGGAGTCGAAGATCATCAGCGCCTGCGCGCCGGCTTCGATCTGCGCGTCGAGATAGGCCGCGACCGCGTCCGCGTTCACGTCGAGGATGCGCGTGAGCAAGTCGGGCCGCCGGTACAGCATCGTCTTGATTTCGCGGAAGTCGTCGCTCGCCCCGCCCTCGACCATGTAGCAGGCCAGCGTCCACGGGCTGCCCGAGAAGCCGATCAGCGGCACCCGACCCGCCAGCGCGCCACGGATCGTGCGCACCGCGTCGGTGACGTAGCGCAGTTCGCCCGAAGGGTCGGGTACCGCGAGCTGCTTCACCGCCGCCTCGTCGCGCACCGGGCGCTCGAACTTCGGGCCCTCGCCTTCGGCGAAGTACAACCCGAGCCCCATCGCGTCGGGAATCGTGAGAATGTCGGAAAAGAGGATGGCCGCATCGAGCGGATAGCGTTCGAGCGGCTGCAGCGTGACCTCGCACGCCAGCTCGGGCGTCTTGCACAGTGCGAGGAAGTTGCCCGCCCGCCTGCGCGTCGCGTTGTATTCGGGCAGGTAGCGGCCGGCCTGGCGCATCAGCCAGATCGGCGTGTATTCGGTGGGTTCGCGGCGCAGTGCGCGAAGGAAGGTGTCGTTGGCGAGTGTGTTCACCCGGCCGATTCTACCCGGTGCCCAACGCCCGAACCGTCGCCGAGCGGAACTCCATGTAATAGAGCACCGCAGTGACGCCGACGGCGCCTCCGATCAGCAGCCATGCGTTCACCAGCCATAGCAGCATCGGCACCGCGTAGTAGTAGGCGCGCAGCCCCTGCGTGAAGTTCAGGCCGGCGAGTTCGTTGAGCCGACCGGCCGTGGCGACCAGCGCCTCGTCGACCTCATGCCCGTCGCGGCTGGCCGGGAACGCGCCCAGCATGATGTTGAGCAGGTTGAACTGGCGCAGCGACCAGGTGAAGCGCATGAACGCGTAGACGAAGAGCAGCGTCAGCAGCACCACCTTCGACTCGAGCAGCTCCTGCGACACGCGCGTGGCAAACGGCAGGGTCTTCATCACTTCGAGGATCTCGGTGCCGCGCTCGATCGTGCCCAGCAACGCGAACGATGCGCCGAGCACCAGCAGCGTCGTCGACGAGAAGAACGTGGCGCTGTGCATCAGGTTGCCGAGCAGCGCGACGTCGGTCATGCGTGGATCGCGAAGATAGGCCTCGCGCATCCAGATGCGCCGGAAGCGTGCAACCGACGCCATCAGGTTCGCCTGGGGCTTGCCGAGGCGCTCGGCGTACAGCGAATAGCCAAGCCAGGCAAGCACCCAGACGGCCAACCCGGTCCAGTCGAGCGCGCCGAAGGCGTTCAAGCTGCCGACTCCGTCACGCGTACGCCCACTGGTGCGTCGGCCGCCCGCAGTTCACGCCGATCCGGACGCCGTCGCCTGGTTGCGCGTGTGCGCCCAGGCCTTCGGCGTGGCGCCGGTTCGCGTGGCGAACACCCTGCCGAGCGCTGCGGGACTGGCATATCCGACTTCGCCCGCCACCTCCTTCACCGGGCGCCCCTGCTGCAACAGGTGTTGCGCGAGACTGATGCGCCAGCGCGTCAGGTATTCGCCCGGCGCGATGCCGACCACCTGCTTGAAGCGCGCCGCGAAGCGCGCGCGCGACATGCCGGCCCGCGCGGCGAGGTCTTCGAGGCGCCAGTCGCGCTGCGGCTGGTCGTGCAGCAGCGTGAGCGCCTTGCACAGCCGCGCATCGGCGAGTCCGGCCAGCATGCCGCTGTTGGCGAGCGAGCGGTCGATCACGTGCCGCAGCACCTGCACCAGCAGCAGGTCGCACAGGCGGTCGAGCGCGATGTTGCGGCCGCAGCGCGCCGCATCGGCTTCGTCGAAAAGCTGATCGAGCGTGGCGCGCGCGTCGGTGAGCGCCTCCAGCGGCAGCACCAGCAGCGGTGGCAACGCGGCCGCCAGCGGGCTGACCGAGCCACCGTCGAAACGGATCGCCGCGCTGACGAAGCTGACCGCCGGCCCCGGTTCGGGCTGCAGCCGGTGCGCGAACGGCCGCGGATAGAACAGCAGGCTCGGCCGCGACAGCTTCAGCGGGGTCCAGCCCTCGTGCAGTACCTGGGCCGATCCGCTGCGCAACAGGTGCAGGCGTCCGGCGTCGCTGCTCTCGTCGAACGATGCCGGCTGTTGCAGCACGCCGCTGCCATCGACATGCGCAGCGACGCTGAAACGGGCGAGCAGCGTGGCTGAATCGGCATTCTATGCCCCGGAGCGGCTCATGCGGAGCGGTGATTCGCGCGGCGTGCCGCTCGCGGCAGTCAGGGGTTGCGGGTGAACGCGGCGAGGTACGGCGCGGATCGGTTGGCGTCGTGCGAAAACGCTTGCAAATCCGTCAATCGTCGCCCCATACTCCGCGATACGAAATTCTCACAATCTTCACCCCGGAGCGATCCTGATCCACACGCGGGCGAATGGCATCGCCGAGCGCACAGCGCTCGCGCCGCGCATTCGGCCGTATCCCGCATTGATCCGCTATCCGCCCCGCGCGCCGACCCCATAAGCAACAAGCAAGAAGTCGTCGCGAATCGGCAGGCCGCTGAAGGCCTTGCCGGCAGCCCAGACAGGGGAAAAACATGGATGGTTTCGATGGTCCGCCGCAGGCCGGCGGAGAAGGCTCCTGCGTTCGTCGCATGATCCGGGCCGGCATCGCCGGCCTGTTTGCAGCGATTCTCATGGCGTGCAGCAGCGGGGACGATCCGCCTGCACAGGTGGTCGAGGCCAGCGCGACGATCGGCGCCGAGGGCGGCACGGTCACCGGCCCCGCTGGCGTGGTCGTCAAGATCCCGGCAGGCGCTCTCACCGAGCCGACCGTGATCCGCATTGCGCGCACCGCCGCCGGCAGCCCTTCGGCGCCGCCCGATGGCTACACCGTCGGCGACAAGGTCTACGAGATCACGCCACACGATCTCGTCTTCCTCTATCCGGTGACGATCGAGATGCCGTGGACGGCCGGGGCGAACGACCAGCTGCCGTTCAAGGCGTCGCCGTCGGACGTCTGGTTGCCGGTCGGCGCAACGATCGACGGCGGTACGGCGTCGTGGCTGGCCAACTCCTTCTCGTGGTTCATGGTCGGCGTCTGCGCGCCGCGAACCGACGATCCGTACAGTTGCGTCACGCCCAACGTGCAGCCGAGCGTCGTGAGTTCGATAGCCGACGCGATCACGAAGCGTCACAGTGGCCCCGAGTCGATCGCGTGGACGGTCACGAAGGCCACGACGCTCGACATCACGCTGAACTACTCGGCTGCAGCGGACTGCGGCGACGCGAAACTCACAGTCACGCGCCGCGCGAACGGCGGCCGTCTTGCCGCGACGCTGATCGACACCGCGGTGCCGCTGAGCACTGATCCCGAAAACGCGAAACGACGCCGCGGCAACCACCTCTGGCAACTGCCGATGTCGGAGGCCGACAACGGGCTCGGCGCGTACGACGTGCGCTTCTCGTGCCAGCGGCCTGGTCGCAGCTATCGGGCGTCGGCCGGCGGGACGCTGATGTTCTATGGCGACAACATCGCCCCGCTGCCGGCAGTGGCACCGACTTTCGTCACGCAACCGGCGAATGCAACGGTGACCGTCGGAATGACGGCCACGTTCAGCGCTTCGGCCAGCGGAACCCCGGCGCCGACGCTGCAGTGGCAGCGGTCGACCGACGGTGCCACCTGGGTCGACATCGCGGGAGCGACGGCCGCGACCCATACGACGTCCGCCACAACGATCACGGATGACGGCAACCAGTTCCGCGTCGTTGCGACGAACACGGCGGGAAGCGAGTCGAGCATCGCAGCGACGCTCACGGTCAAGGAGGCGGCAACGACTGTGTGGTCCGCAGCGTCGACCATACAGGCCCTCGGTACGAACTACGACCCGGCGGCCGGCATCGACGGCAGTGACCGTGCCCTCGCCGTCTGGATGGCCTACCCACCGGGCCAGACCACCGCGCGCGCCTACTTCGCCAGCGCCAGCGCCAGTGGCGGCGGCTGGTCGGCGCCAGCGCTTATCGACGGTGGTGTCAACGGTTATGAAACCCGCCTCGCCGTGGCAACCGACGGCAGGGCAGTAGCGGCCTGGGGCTACGCGATCGGCAGCGCGTATCACCTCGCCGCGGCGCGTTTCGACGGCAGCGCTTGGGGACCAGTGGTGCGTGTCGACACCTCGCTGTCCGGCAACTCGAGCGAACACCATCTCGCGATCGACGACACCGGTCGCGCGCTGCTCGTCTGGTCGCAGCCCGATGCCGGCGGCCGGTACGGTGTCTACGCGAGCATCGACGCCGGGGCCGGCTGGTCGTCGCCGGCGGCGATCGACCGCGGCGCGATCTCCGGCGTGATCTCGATGGCCGTCAACGGCACCGGGCGAGGCTTCGTGGTCTTCAGCGAGACCTCGGACACGGTGATCGCGGTGCCGGTCGACCTGGGCAGCGGCTTCGGATCGCCCCAGGTGATACGGGAGAAGGGGCGATCGGTGGGCACGTCGCGCGTCACCGTCGACGCGGACGGCAACGCGCTGGCCATCTGGATCGACTCCACCGACGGCGGGGACCGCCTGCGCTGGTCTCGCTCGACCGGCAACACAGGGTGGAGCGCACCGGCCGACGTCGACGCGATCGGCTGGCCCTTCGCGCGCAACCTGGCGCTCGCCGGGTCGGCCGGCGGCGACGCCGCCGCGGTCTGGATGCTGCGCGACGGCGACGGCAAGGACGCGATCTGGACACGCCGCTTCTCGACCGCCGGCGGCTGGGGCGCGCTGGAGCGGTTGTCGACGGTCGGCCGCTGGGCCGAGTCGCCAAACGCGGCGATGAACGCCTCCGGCCGCCTCGTCGTGAGCTGGAAGCAGAGCGACGAGACGAACTCGATCTACCAGACCTGGGCCCGCGTTCACGATGGCACCTGGCACGATGCGCAGCGCCTGGCTTCGAGCAGTCAGGACGGGCGCGTCGATTGGCAACGCGCGCTGGCCGTCGGCGCGTCGGGCCGCGCCGTGGTGCTGTGGTCCGAGTATTCGAGCGGCAGCGACGAGCCGCTGCTCGGCGCCTTCTGGCCCTGAGGGCGGGACGGGCGGCATGCACGGCATGAGCGTGGAGCTGGCCCTCCCGTGATCGAGCTTCAGTTCGGGCGGCGCGGGTCAGCTGACCGCGCCGCCCGAGCCTCAACTGCAGCCCAAGTACCGCTCCCGCACTTCGTGGAAGCCGCGATAGCCGTTCGCCTCCACGCGCTCGCGTAGCGCCGGAAGGTCGATCACGCCGTCGCCCATCATGCCGCGGTCGAGCAGCAGGTCGGTGGTAGGCACCAGCCAGTCGCAGATGTGATACGCGAGCAGCCGCTCGGGGCGCGCGCGCTCGAGCGCGCGCGGCAGGTTCGGGTCCCACCAGACGTGATAGGCGTCGACCGCGACGCCGATCGCGCCCGACGGTGCCGCACCCGGCGGCGAGGGATCGAGCGCGTCGCAGATGTCGAGCGCCTGGTCGAGCGTGTTCACGCAGGCGCGATCGGCGCAGTACATCGGATGCAGCGGCTCGATCGCCAGCGGCACGCCGCTCGCGCGCGCATGGTCGAGCACCGCGGCGATGCCGTCGATCACCATCCGGCGCGCGCCGGCGAGATCCTTCGAGCCGGCGGGGATGCCGCCCACCACCAGCACCAGGCAGCGCGCGCCGATCGTCGCCGCGTCGTCGATCGCGCGCCGGTTGTCGTCGATCGCCGCGCGTCGCCCGGCAGCGTCGGCGGCAGGGAACATCCCGCCGCGGCACAGGCCGGTGACGGTGAGATCGTGCTGCCGGATCAGCCGCGCGGCCTCCTGCGCGCCGAGCTCGTCGAGCTTGTCGCGCCACGGCGAGATACCGCGGATGCCGTGGCGCGCGCAGCCCTCGATCATCTGGCGCAGGTTCCACTGCTCGCGCACCGTCGCGGTGTTCAGCGACAGCAGTTCGGCGCGCGGCGGCGCACTCACTTCCTCACCCGCGCGTCGAGGCCCTGGGTGGCGAGCAGCTGCGCCATCCGCGCGCAGGCCCGATCGGGATCTTCGAGCAGGCCGGCCGCGTCGGCGAGCCGGAAGAGTTCGGCCAGGTGCCGGATGTTGCGCGTCGATTGCTGGCCGCCCACCATCACGAAGTGATCCTGGTGGCCGTTGAGCCACGCCATGAACACCACGCCGGTCTTGTAGAAGCGCGTGGGCGCGCAGAAGACGTGACGCGACAGCGGCACGGTGGGGCCGAGAATCTCGTGGAAGCGGGCGGTGTCGCCCACGGCCAGCGCGCTCAGCGCCGCCGACGCAGCCGGCGCGATCGCGTCGAAGATGCCGAGTAGCGCGTCCGAGTAACCGTGCTCGTCGCCGGCGATCAACTCCGCGAAATTGAAGTCGTCGCCGGTGTACATGCGGATGCCGGGCGCGAGCCGGCGCCGCATCGCGATCTCCTTGTCCTTGTCGAGCAGCGAGATCTTCACGCCATCGACGCGCGCGGCGTGGCGGTTCAGGATGTCGACCGCGACGTCCATCGCAGCCATCGGGTCGGCGTGGCCCCAGTAGCCGGCCAGCGCCGGGTCGAACATGTCGCCCAGCCAGTGAATGATCACCGGCTCGCGCACCTGCGAGAGCAGCCGGTCGTAGACGCGACCGTAGTCGTCGGGCGTCTTCGCGCAGGCGGCCAGCGCGCGGCTCGCCATCAGGATCAGCCGTCCGCCGAGCGCCTCGATCGCCTCCATCTGCTGTTCGTAGGCGGCGACGACCGCGTCGATCGACATCGACGGATTCGCGGCCACGTGGTCGGTGCCGCATCCCGAGGCGACGAGCGCGCCCGGGTGGTCGCGCGCCGCGTCGACCGAGCGCCGGATCAGCTCGAGCGAGGTGGGCCAGTCGAGCCCCATGCCGCGCTGCGCGGTGTCCATCGCCTCGGCCACGCCCAGGCCGAGCGACCACAGCCGCTTGCGATACGCGATCGTGGTGTCCCAGTCGATCGCGCAGTCGATCCACGGGTCGACCGGCGCGAGCGGATCGGCGACCACGTGCGCCGCCGAATAGGCCACGCGGTTGAACGCGCCGGCTGCGCGCTGCGGCCAGCCCCCGGGCGCCGACAGCGTGAAGGGCGCCAGGCGGCCGTCGGCGGTGGGCAGGACGATCGTCGGCATCGACGGCCCCGTCAGGCTTCGAGCGCTTCGAGGTCGACCCAGCGGCGCTCGCGCCACGACTGCAGCCCGGCCTCGACCAGCTGCACGCCCTTGGCGCCCTCGCGCAGGTTCCACGGGAACGGCGCGTCCTCGACGACGTGGCGGATGTACAGCTCCCACTGCGCCTTGAACGCGTTGTCGAACACGACGCTGTCTGGCACCTCCTGCCAGCCTTCGAAGAAGTCGATCGGCTGCGGCAGGTCGGGATTCCAGACGGGCTTGGGCGTGTTCACGCGCGGTTGCGTGCGGCAGCTGCGCAGGCCGGCCACCGCCGAACCATGCGTGCCGTCGACCTGCAGCGTGAGCAGGTCGTCGCGTCGCACGCGCACGCACCACGAGCTGTTGAAGTGCGCGATGACGCCCTGGTCGGTGACGAAGGTGGCGTACGCCGCGTCGTCGGCGGTGGCCGCGTACGGCTTGCCGTTCTCGTCCCGGCGCTGCGGGATGTGCGTGGCGCCCAGGCACGAGACGCTCTTCACTTCGCCGAACAGGTTGTCGACCACGTAGCGCCAGTGGCACAGCATGTCGAGGATGATGCCGCCGCCGTCCTCCTTGCGGTAGTTCCACGACGGACGCTGCGCAGGCTGCAGGTCGCCCTCGAACACCCAGTAACCGAACTCGCCACGCACCGACAGGATGCGGCCGAAGTAGCCCGAGTCGATCAGCATCTTCAGCTTGAGCAGCCCCGGCAGCCACAGCTTGTCCTGCACCACGCCGTGCTTGACGCCGGCCTTGCGCGCCGCCTGGTAGATCTCCATCGCCTCGGCGAGGTTCGTCGCCGACGGCTTCTCGCAATAGACGTGCTTGCCGGCCGCGATCGCCTTCTTCACCAGCGACGGGCGCATCTGCGTGGTGGCGGCGTCGAAGAACACCGTGTCCTGCGGGTCGGCCAGCGCGCGGTCGAGGTCGGTGCTCCAGCGCAGTCCGCCGTGCGCCTTCGCGAGCGCCTCCATGCGCTCGGCGCCGCGCCCGACGAGGATCGGATCGGGCATCACCCGATCGCCGTTGGCAAGCTTCACGCCGCCCTGCTCGCGGATCGCCCTGATCGAGCGGATCAGGTGCTGGTTCATCCCCATGCGGCCCGTGACGCCGTGCATCACGATGCCGAGTCGTTGCGTGCCCATTGGCAAAGCCCGTTTTTGTAACTCGTTGGTTAATCAGTCTAGGGCCGCGCAGGTCGCTGCGTCAAGAGCGCTTGAAGCGTGGCGGGCGTCGCGCTACCATCGATTACTCACCATCCGGTTAACAACCAGCCCGCCAGCGGATTCCACCCATGCCCAGGATCAAGACCACCGTCGTCGGCTCCTATCCGGTGCCCGACTGGCTCGTTGCGAGCCCGTCCGAACAGGCGCTGCTCGACGCCACGCGCGTGGTGATCGGCATCCAGGAGCAGGCCGGCATCGACCTGGTCTGCGACGGCGAGTTGTACCGCTTCGACATCGACCATCCCGAGACCAACGGGATGATCGAATACTTCGTGCGCCCGATGGACGGCATCACGCAGCGCTTCTCGTTCGACGACCTGATCGCCTGGCGCTCGGACAGCGGCATGAAGTTCCGCACCCGCCCGCCGGGCACCGTGATCGGGCCGCTCGGTCACGGCAGCCTCGACCTGCCGCTCGCCTGCGCGCGGGCGAAGGCGCTGGCGGCGAAACCGTTCAAGTTCACCGTCACCGGCCCGCACATGCTGGCCAAGACGCTGATCGACCGGCACTACCGCGGCATGCCCGAGCTCGCGCACGCGCTGGCCGACGTACTGGCCTCGCAGGTGCGCCACCTCGACGCCGACGTGGTGCAGATCGACGAAGCGAACCTGCCCGGCCACCCCGACGAATGGGAATGGGCGGCGTCGGCGATCAACCGCGTGCTCGACGCGGTGCCCGGCACGCCCGCGGTGCACCTGTGCTTCGGCAACTACGGCGGCCAGACCGTGCAGAAGGGCGGCTGGGACAAGCTCCTGCGCTACCTGAACGCGCTGCACGCCGACCACGTGGTGCTCGAATGCGCGCACCGGCCACCCGAGGAACTCGCGGTGTTCGCCGACCTCGATCCGCGCATCGGCTTCGGGCTGGGCGTCGTCGACATCAAGGTGACCGACGTCGAGAGCGCCGACGACGTGGCGCGCGCGATCGAGCGCGCCGAAAAGACGCTCGGCGCCGGCCGCGTGCGCTACATCCACCCCGACTGCGGCTTCTGGATGCTCAAGCGCTCGATCGCCGACGCCAAGATCCGGGCGCTTCGCGCCGGCCGCGACCGCTTCGAAGGCATCGCGACCCGCGAGCCTGGCTGAAGCTGCACCCACCCGCCGCGCGCGGGCGCAGCACGCGCGCCCGCGACAGCATTCGACTGGAGACCGACATGACCGCCCTGCCGCAGCGCTTCGACGACGTCGAGGCGCTCGAAACCTTCATGAGCGAACCCTCCCCGGCGCTGGTCGCCGACCTCGCGAAGGTCGACGGCGACATCATGGTGCTCGGCGTCGGCGGCAAGATGGGGCCGACGCTGGCGCGCATGGCGCGCCGCGCCGCGCCCGGTCGACGCGTGATCGGCGTCGCGCGATTCTCCGACCCGACGCTCGTCGCCTCGCTCGAGCGCCACGGCGTCGAGTGCATCGCCTGCGACCTGCTCGACCGGTCCGCGCTCGAGCACCTGCCCAACGTGGGTGACGGCGTGCGCAACCTGGTCTTCATGGCCGGACACAAGTTCGGCGCCGCCGACAACGCGTCGCTCACCTGGATGATGAACGTCGGCGTGCCGATGATGGTGGCCGAGACCTTCCGCGAGATGCGCATCGTGGCGTTCTCCACCGCATGCGTGTATCCGTTCGTGCCGGTGGATGGCCCGGGCGCCGACGAGCGCACGCCGGCCACGCCGCCGCCGGGCGACTACGCAAACTCCTGCGTCGGCCGCGAGCGGATGTTCGAGCACGGCTCGCACAGGTACGGCACGCCCGGCCGGCTGGTGCGGCTCTCGTACGCGATCGACACGCGCTACGGCGTGCTCTTCGACGTCGCTTCCGCGGTGTTCGGCGGCACGCCGCTCGACATCACGATGGGCCACGCCGACGTGATCTGGCAGGGCGACGCGAACGAGCAGTCGCTGCGCCTGCTCGCGCACTGCACGACCCCCACTTCGCCGATCAACATCACCGGCCCCGGGCACACGAGCGTCCGCTGGCTGGCCAGCGAGTTCGGCAGGCGCTTCGGGCGCAAGCCGGTGCTGGTGGGCGAGGAAGCGCCCACCGCGTGGCTGGAAGACACCACCGAGTCGCAGCGCCTGTTCGGCAAGCCGCGCGTGCCGATCGACACGATGATCGACTGGGTCGCCGACTGGATCGAGCGCGGCCAGCCGAGCCTGGGCAAGCCGACGCACTTCTCGACCCGAGATGGCAAGTATTGAGATCGCGCGGCTGGCCGTTGCCGACCTCGCCGAAGCGGTCGCGCTGTCGGCCTCGGCCTCGTGGAACCAGAACGAAGCCGACTGGCGCCTGATGCTCACGCTGGGGCGCGCCTGGGGCATTCGCGCCGCCGATGCCGCCGGCATCGAGCGACTCGCCGCATCGGTGGCCACGCTGCCCTACGGCAGCGAGTTCGCATGGGTCAGCATGGTGCTGGTGCTGCCCGAGTTCCGCGGACGCGGCTACGCGACGCAGTTGCTCGCCCACGCGCTCGACGAACTGGCGTGGCGCGGCATCGCGGCGATCCTCGACGCCACACCCGCCGGCCGCCCGATCTACCTGCCGCTGGGCTTCGTCGACTGCTGGGGATTCAGCCGCTATCGGCGCGAAGCGCCGGCGGGCACGCGCAGCGGCAGCGCCGGCACGGCGGCCGCGAGGCCGGTACCGGCCGCCGCATCAAGCAGCCCCGGCGTCACCGAGACCTCGGAGAGCGCCGCCGTGCGCCCGCTGCGCGACGCCGACTGGCCGGCAATCCTCCGCATCGATCGCCCGGCCTTCGGCGCCGACCGCGAAGCGCTGCTGCGCTCGCTCGCCGCGCGCCTGCCCCGCGCCGCCCACGCAGCCGAACACAACGGCCGCATCACCGGCTTCGTCTTCGGCCGCGACGGCCGCGAAGCCAGCCAGCTCGGCCCGCTGCTCGCCCCCGACACCGCCACCGCACGCGCCCTTCTCGAAGCCGCCCTCTCCACCATCGGCGGCCCGGTCTACCTCGACCTCGCCGACCGCCACTCCGACCTGCTCCCCTGGCTCCAGTCCCGCGGCTTCGCCTTCCAGCGCCCCTTCACCCGAATGACCCGGGGCCTGCGCAGAGCCCCCGGCGACCCCACCCCCGTCGTCCTCGTAGCCGGCCCCGAGCTCGGCTGACGCCCCCTTCAGCGGATCGGAGCCTCGTTCGGCGTTTGCGTCCTGACGGGCCGTGCGCGGGCGCCGCTTCGGGGACGGCTTCGGGTCTCGGCGCTGCGAGGGGGCGCTGCCCGGCGGCGGGGCGTAGCGCTCGCGTGCGCCCCGGGGCGCTGTGCGGCTCGGCATGCGCCGGGCCTGTGCAAGCCGAGCGCTTCCGAAAGGAATTCCGCGGGACCCGTCGCCGTCACGCGCGCAGCGCGTGTCGGCCGCGGGTGCGGAATTCCGAGGAAGGCGAGGGAAGCCCCGCGAAGCGGGGCCAGCGCCCCGGGGCGCACGCGAGCGCTACGCCCCGCCGCCGGGCAGCGCCCCCTCGCAGCGCCGAGACCCGAAGCCGTCCCCGAAGCGGCGCCCGCGCACAGCCCGTCGGGACGTAAACGCCGCCGCCGCAGCGGAGATCACTTTGGCATCTTGATGGAGCGATCGAGGAACTCGTTCGTGTAGACCGTCTTCACGTCGAACGGCTTGTCCAGCCCGATGTACTCCTTCACCAGCTCGTAGTCCGCCTTCATCCGCCCGTCTTCGTGGATGCCCAGCGCCACTTCGCGCGAGAACTTGTCGCTCATCAGCACTTCGACGAGCTTCCAGTTGGTGAACTCGTTGTCGAACTTCAGCGCTCCGTTGGCGTCGACCAGCGCCTGCACGCAGGGTTCGGGTTCCTTCACGCAGGCGGCGAACGCGCGCTGCGTGACCTTGACGAACTTGTCGATCGTCGCGCGGTTGGCTTCCAGGAACTTCGCGTTGACGATGATGGAGTTGCCGTACGGGTTCAGGCCCGCGTCGCGCCAGGCGAGGAAGCCCATGTCGTCACCCAGCTCGCGCTGGAAGACGTGGTGCAGGTTGTAGAACGAGGTCGTCACGTCGATCGACTTCGCCTTCAGCGCCGCGAGCTTCGCGTTGGCGTCGATGTTCACCCAGGTGACCGATTTCGGATCGAGGCCGTTGGCCCTGGCGAGCGCCGGCCACATCACGCGCGCGCCGTCGGCCGCCGGGTTGCCGATCTTCTTGCCGGCGAAGTCTTTCACGCCCTTGATGCCCGAGCTCTTCAGCCAGTACATGCCCTGCGGCGAATTCGCGTAGACGTTGAAGACCGCGACCGTGTCGGCACCCTTGCCCTTCGCGACCAGCACGCCGGCCATGTCGGCCAGGCCGACCGGATTCGCGCCCGCGCCCACCTTCTGCGTGGCCAGCGCCGAGCCCTTGCCTGGCTCGAGGTTCAGGTCGATGCCCTCCTTCGCGTACCAGCCCAGTTTCTTCGCGTAGTAGTAGGGCGCGTGGTCGCCGCCCGGCACCCAGTTGAGGATGAAGTCGAGCTTCTGCTGCGCCAGCGCGGGCGCCGAGGCAAAAGCGATGGCCGCGGCCGCGGCTCCGAGTATCGTTCGCGCGAACATGGTGTCTCCTGGTGTTTCGGTCGCGGCAGGGTGGGCGATGCGATCGGCGTGCTCGAAGCACCGTCAACGCGCCGCAGTCGTTGACGATGGCGGGCCGCTGCGTTAGAGTAAATTAACTGTCTGGTTACATCACCGCCAAGTATAGCCGAGCCGTCGGCGCGAGATAAACAAGCATTTTCCCGCAATGTCCCTTCACCGGTCGGATTTGCCCGCCGAGGTGCTGGCGCTGCTTCGGCGCGGCACGGTCATTCCCGCACACCCGCTCGCCCTCGACGCCTCGCGCAGGCTCGACCCGGTGCGCCAGCGCGCGCTCACCCGCTACTACGTCGACGCCGGTTGCGGCGGACTGGCCGTCGGCGTGCATTCCACCCAGTTCGCGATCCGCGAGGTGGGGCTGTACGAACCGGTGCTCGAACTCGCAGCCCGCACCGCCCGCGAAGCCACCGATCGGCCGCTGGTGATGATCGCCGGGCTCGCCGGACGCACCGCGCAGGCATGCAGCGAGGCGCAGGTCGCGCTCGGCCACGGCTACCACGCCGGCCTGCTTTCGCTGGCGGCGATGAAAGGCGCGTCGCTCGACGAACTGATCGCGCATTGCGAGGCGGTGGCTCGCGTCATCCCGCTGACAGGCTTCTACCTGCAGACCGCGGTGGGCGGCATCGCGTTGCCGGCCGAGTTCTGGCGCCGCTTCGCGTCGATCGACAACGTCGTCGCGGTCAAGATGGCGCCGTTCGACCGCTATCGCACGCTCGACGTGGTGCGCGGCGTCGTCGCGGCGGGCGCGCAGGACAGGGTGACGCTGTACACCGGCAACGACGACCACATCGTGCTCGACCTGCTGGCGCCGTTCGCGGTGCGCCGCGGCGACGAACAGGTCACGGTGCGCATCCGCGGCGGCCTGCTCGGGCACTGGAGCGTCTGGACGAAGAGCGCGGTGGCGCTGCTCGATCGCATCCACGCCGCGATCGACTCCGGCCGCATCGACGCGGAACTGCTCGCGCTCGATTCGCGCGTCACCGACTGCAACAGCGCGTTCTTCGACGTCGCGCACGACTTCGCCGGCTGCATTCCCGGCTGCCACGAGGTGCTGCGCCGCCAGGGCCTGATGGCCGGCACCTGGTGCCTCGACCCGTCCGAGGCGCTGTCGCCCGGCCAGGCCGAAGAGATCGACCGCGTCTGCCGCGAGCATGCCGACCTGTCGGACGACGCGTTCGTCGCCGCCAACCTGTCGAAGTGGCTCGCCTGACGGAATCCCGCGCGATGGATCGGCTCAATACCTCGCTCGGCCGCTATGCACTGGCGGTGCTCGCCCACCTCGGGCTGCTCGTGATCTGGTACCTGTTCGTGCGCCTCGGCGACGTGCCGAAGTTCGTGATGCCGTCGCCAGGGGCCACCTTCGAAGCGCTGCTGTCGCCGAACTACGACTGGTGGGCCAACGTGTCGGTCACCGCCACCGAGATCTTCGGCGGATACTTCCTGGCGCTGGTGATCGGCGTGCTGCTCGCGCTCGTCTTCACCTGGTCGAAGACGCTCGAATCGCTGTTCATGCCGATTCTCGTCACGCTGAACATGATCCCGAAAGTGGCACTCGGGCCGCTGATCATCGTCTGGTTCAAGTACGGCGTCTTCCCGAACACGGTCATGGCGTTCTCGATCGCGGTGTTCCCGATCCTGCTCACCACCGCGCGCGGCCTGCGCGAGATCGAGCCCGACCTGCTCGACCTGGTCCGCTCGCTGCGCGGCTCGCGCTGGCAGCTGTTCATCAAGATCCAGCTGCCCGGGTCGCTGCCCTACATCTTCGCCGGCATGAAGGTCGCCGCAATCCTCGCGGTCGCGGGCGCGATCGTCGGCGAGTTCCTCGGTTCCGACAAGGGGCTGGGCTACCTGATGCTGCAGGTGCAGGTCACGCTCGACACGCCGGCAATGTTCATGGCCGTGATGCTGATCACGCTGCTCGGCATGATTCTCTACGGGGTGGTGCTCGGCATGGAGCGCCTGCTGGTGCCGAAGGACGCGCGCGTCGGATGAGCGTCGAACCCTTCATTCATCTGTCCGGCGTCACCAAGGTCTACCGCACCGGACGCAAGGAACACCTGGCGATCTCCGACGCCAGCTTCGACGTGATGCCCGGCGAGCTGGTCTCTCTGGTGGGTCCGTCGGGCTGCGGCAAGTCCACGCTGCTGAAGATCCTCGCCGGGCTGCATCCGCACGACGGTGGCGAGGTGCGCATCGGCTCTTCCACGCATCCGTTCGATCCGGCGCGCGACATCGGCATGGTGTTCCAGGCGCCGCTGCTGCTGAAGTGGCGGCGCATCCTCGACAACGTGCTGCTGCCGGCCGAACTGCTCGGCCTGCCGATGGCCGCGGCGCGCGAGCGCGGCCGCGAGCTGCTCGCGCTGGTCGGCCTCGCGGGCTACGAAGACAAGTACCCGTACGAACTCTCGGGCGGCATGCAGCAGCGCGCGGCGATCGCGCGCGCGCTGGTGCACGACCCGAAGCTGGTGCTGATGGACGAGCCGTTCGGCGCGCTCGACGCGCTCACGCGCGAGAAGATGAACCTCGAGCTGCTGCGCATCTGGAAGGAATCGGGCAAGACGATCATCTTCGTCACGCACGGCATCTCCGAGGCGGTGTTCCTCGGCACGCGCGTGGTCGTCTTCACCGCCGGGCCGGCGCGCATGGCCGACAACTTCGAGATCGACCTGCCGCGTCCGCGCACGCTCGACATCAAGACGAGCGAGAAATTCGGCGCCTACACGCGGCGCATCTACAAGCTGCTCGGCATGGACTGAAGCAGCCCGGGGCGACTCAGTCGCGCACGAGGTAGCCGAGCACCAGGTCGGTCATGTGCGACAGCCGCTCCACCCGCGACTTCGGTGTCATCAGGTCGCGATCGAAGATCGTCGACAGCGTGAAGCGGTTGCTCAGGTAGAAATACGCCAGGCCGGCGATCGAGATGTACAGCTGCACCGGGTCGACGCCGGCACGGAACACTCCCGCCTTGTGGCCACGCTCGAGCACCTCGGCGATCATCGCGACGAACGGAGAGTGCCAGGTGCGCACCCTCGACGACTTCTTCAGGTGCCTGGCGCGATACAGGTTCTCGGTGTTCAGCAGCGTGACGAACTCCGGATGCGCCATGTGGTACTCCCAGGTGAAGGCCACCAGACGGCGGATCGCCTCGGTGGGCTCGACCTGCGTGAGGTTCAGCTTGTGCTCTTCCTCGCGGATGCGTTGATACGCGCCCTCGAGAACGGCCAGGAACAGCCCTTCCTTCTGGCCGAAGTAGTAGTACAGCATCCGCTTGTTGACGCCGGCGCGCTCGGCGATGCGATCGACGCGCGCCCCGGCGAGCCCGTGCTGCGCGAACTCGTCGGTGGCGGCGGAAAGAATGGCCTCGCGGGTGGCTTCGGGATCGCGGCTGACCGTACGGTCCCTGGCGGGGGCGGGCTTGACCATGGCCCGGATCGTACCCGATCCCTCGGGCCCGTCCAGTAGACTGCGGAATTCATCAACGGCGAGGCACGCGACATGGACGACGGCTCCGACGATCGACCCTTCAATCGCTCCGACTGGCGCCGCCTGCTGCGCAGCCTGCACGAAGACCCCGATCGCCCGGGCCTTCGCGAAACGCCCGCACGGGTCGAGCGCGCGTGGGCTCACTGGACCTCCGGCTACGAGCAGGACCCGGCCGAGATCCTCAAGGTGTTCGAGGACGGCGCCGAGCAGTACAGCGAGCTGATCGTGGTGCGCAACATCCCCGTCTACAGCCATTGCGAGCACCACCTCGCTCCGTTCTTCGGCACGGCCACCGTCGGGTACGTGCCCAAGGGCGCGATCGTCGGGCTGTCCAAGCTCACGCGGCTGGTCGACTGCTTCGCCAAGCGGCTGCAGGTACAGGAGCGCATGACGCGCCAGATCGCCGACGCGCTGATGACGCACCTCGACCCCGTCGCGGTGGGCGTGGTGGTGCGCTGCCGGCACATGTGCATGGAAAGCCGCGGCATCCGCGCGATCGGCGAGGAGACCGTCACCTCGGCGATGCTCGGCGAGCTGCTCACCAACCTCGCGATGCGCACCGAACTGCTGTCGCTGGAGCGCAGCCGCTGAAGCGGCGACCGATCCGGCAATGAGCGCCCCGCGCGCCGAGAACCAGGACATCGCGCAGCGCCTTCGCGAAGGCGCCGACCTGCTCGAGGCGCAGGGCGCCAACCCGTTTCGCGTCGGCGCCTACCGCAAGGCCGCCGACACGCTCGCCGCGCTGCCCGAGGCGCTGCGCGCGATCTTCGAGGCGCGCGGCCTGCCCGGTCTCGACGCGATCCCGAACGTGGGCCCCGGCATCGCCGCCGCGATCGCCGAGATGCTCGGCAGCGGCAGCTGGAGCCAGCTCGATCGCTTGCGCGGCACGATCGACGCGGTGCGGCTGTTCCAGACGATTCCAGGGGTCGGTGCGCAACTCGCCGAGCGGCTGCATGAGCACCTCGGCGTCGACACGCTCGAGGCGCTGGAAGTCGCCGGCCACGAAGGCCGGCTGGCGACCGTTCCCGGCGTCGGCCCGCGGCGCGCCGCCGCGATCCGCGATTCGCTCACCGCGATGCTCGACCGCTCGCGCCGCAGGCGGCGCGGACCGGCACCGCAGTCCGGCGTCGAGCCGCCCGTGAGCCTTCTGCTCGAGGTCGACCGCCGCTATCGCGCCGAAGCCGCGGCCGGCAAGCTGCCGACGATCGCACCCAGGCGCTTCAACCCCGAGGGCAAGGCCTGGCTGCCGGTGCTGCACGCGACCGTCGACGACTGGCACCTCACCGCGCTGTACTCGAATACCGCACGCGCGCACGAACTCGACCGGGTGTTCGCGACGCGGAACCCGAGCTGCAGCGAACGGTCGTCAGCGAGACGCGCGGCGCGCTGGCCGGCCATCGGGTGGTGCGCGGGCGCGAGGCGGAGTGCCGCGCCTGGCACGCGAGCCGGCCTGACGCCTGAGGAGCCGGCTCGAGGCCTGAGGAGCCGTCCCGGGGCCAGGGCGTGCCTGCCCGGGAGCGGGGTATACCTGCCCGGCGCCCGATTCAGCCGGCCGGAGGCGCGGCGATGAAGCCCTCGCGCATCAGTGCTTCGGTGGCGCCACGTGCCGCCGCGATCGTCGCGGCAGCACCGCCGAGCAGCTGCTCGCGGGACTTGTGCAGCCGCGCCATGCCCTCCGACTGCGCCGCCAGCGCGGTGGCCGCCGCAACCCTCGCATAGAGATCGGGCTCGTCCATTCTCGGCACGATGCGCTCGTCGGACAGGCCCGCGTCGCGCGCGACCGCGGCCAGTTCGAGCGCGGCGGCGATCGCCATCGAGTCGGTGATCGTGCGCGCGCGCACGTCGAGCACGCCGCGAAAGACCGCGGGAAAACACAGCGAGTTGTTGACCTGGTTCGGGAAGTCGCCGCGTCCGGTGGCAACGATGCGCGCACCGGCCTCGCGCGCCGCCCATGGCCAGATCTCGGGGGTCGGATTGGCGCAGGCGAACACGATCGCGTCGCGCGCCATCGTCGCGACCCACGCGGGCTCGATCGTGCCCGGCCCCGGCGTGGAGAACGCGAGACAGACGTCGGCACCGCGCAGCGCATCGGCCACGCCGCCGCGAATCGCGTCGCCGTTCGACTCGGTGCAGATCGCCCACTTCTGTGCGAATTCGGCTTGCCGCGCCTCGATGTCGGCGCGTCCGCGGTGCAGCGTGCCGCGCGAATCGCAGGCGACGATCCGGCCGGGTGCGACGCCGGCCGCCTTCAGCAGCCGGTAGGTGGCGGTGTTGGCCGCGCCGATGCCGACCATCGCGATGCGCACCCGACCGAGCCGCTTGCCCACGACCTCGAGCGCATTGACGAGCCCCGCGAGCACGACCACCGCAGTGCCCTGCTGATCGTCGTGCCAGACGGGGATCTTCATCCGCGCGCGTAGCGCATCGAGAATGCGGAAGCACTTCGGCTGCGCGATGTCCTCGAGGTTGATCGCCCCGAACGAGGGTTCGAGCATCCCGACCGCGCGGACGAACTCGTCTTCGCTGCCGCTGCGCAGGCACAGGGCGACCGCGTCGACGCCGCCGAGGTACTTGAACAGCAGCGCCTTGCCCTCCATGACCGGCAAGCCAGCCTCGGGACCGATGTCGCCGAGCCCCAGCACGCGGCTGCCGTCCGAAACCACCGCGACCAGGTTGGCGCGATTGGTGTGCTCGAACGACAGATCCGGGTCGCGCTCGATCGCCTTGCACGGCGCCGCGACGCCGGGCGTGTACCAGACCGCGAAGTCGGCGATCGAGCGGATCGCGCACTTCGGCAGCGTCTGCATCTTTCCGCGATAGAACGGGTGCAGCCGCATCGCCTCGTCGGCCGGCTGGCTCGCCTTCGCGAGTTTCTGGTCCTCGTCGCTCACCGCGCAGTTGTAACTCCGCAGCCGTCGTGAGGCAACGGGGGCGCCGCACAAGACCACGAGGCCAGGGGGTAGTGCGGCCGGCCATTGCGGCGACTGCGCCTGGAATCTATGATGGAGCGCCCACCCAACCCCCGGAGAAGTGTTCGATTTCCCGACTGGCCCTGGCCACGACCGTCCTCGCGATCGGCGCCTGCGCGGCACCGGGCCCTTCGGAGCCGCAGATGGGTTTCTTCGTGACCAGTGTCGGCTCGGGCAAGGGCGCCGATTTCGGCGGCCTTGCCGGCGCCGACCGGCACTGCCAGTCGCTCGCCGCAGCCGCCGGCGCTGGCCAGCGCACCTGGCGCGCCTACCTGAGCGCGAGCGCGAACGGCGGCGCGCCGGCGGTCAACGCCCGCGACCGCATCGGCCAGGGGCCATGGCGCAACGCCGCCGGCGTGGTGATCGCGCGCAACGTCCAGGAACTGCATGGCGCCAACAACCTGAACAAGCAGACCGCGCTGACCGAAAAAGGGCAAGTGGTCAACGGCCGCGGCGACACGCCGAACCGGCACGACATCCTCACCGGTTCGAAGCCCGACGGCACGGCCTTCGCCGGGCCCGAGGACACGACCTGCGGCAACTGGACGAAGAGCGGCGCGGGCAGCGCGATCCTCGGGCATCACGATCGCCTCGGCTTGCGCGACGACGAACCGGCGCGCTCGTGGAACTCATCGCACCCGAGCCGGGGTTGCAGCGACGAGGCGCTGCGCTCGACCGGCGGCGCCGGGTTGCTCTATTGCTTCGCGGCTGACTGATCCGGCGCTTCAACCGCCCAGCAGCATCGTCGACAGCGTCGCGGCGACGATCCCGAGCGGCGCGACATAGCGCAGCGCGAAGCGCAGTGCACGCGCGCCGGTCGGGCCGAGCCGGAGTTCCTCGACGAGCATCGGTTGCGGCGCCGCCCAGCCTGCGAAGAGCGCGATCGCAAGGCCGCCGAGCGGCAGCATCAGGTTCGAGGTCAGCTCGTCGAGCAGGTCGAAGAGGGTGGCGCTCGACGCGATGCCCAGGCTCGCCAGCGGACGCCAGTCGGCCCAGGCGTTGAACGACAGCACCGTGGCGATGCCGGCCAGGAAGCAGGTGGAGGCGGCGATCGCGACAGCCGGCTTGCGGCGCCACTTCATCCGCCGCATCAGCAGCGAGACGACGAGCTCCAGCAGCGAGATTGCCGAGGCCAGCGCGGCCACGCACAGCAGCAGGAAGAACGCGATCGCGGCCGTCGCGCCGAACGGCATGCCGGCGAACGCCAGCGGCAGCGTCACGAACACCAGCCCGGGCCCGCTCGCCGGATCCAGGCCGTGCGCGAAGACGATCGGGAACACCGCGAGCCCCGCGAGCAGCGAGATCACGGTGTCGGCCGCCACCGACGCCACCGCCACCTGCCTGAGGCTGATCTCGGCGCCGCTGTAGGCCGCGTAGGTGATCATCATCCCGAGGCCGACGCCGATCGAGAAGAAACCCAGGCCGAGCGCCTCGAGCGCGGTGCGCGCATTCAGGTGTCGCAGGTCGGGCTCGAGCAGGAAACGCAGCGTCGCGGCGAGATCGCCCTCGGCGATCGACCAGGCCGCCAGCAGCAGCATCAGCACCACCAGCAACGGCATGAGCACCTTCGCGGCGGTCTCGATGCCCTTCTCGACGCCGCGCACGACCACCACTGCGCTCACCGCCATGAACAGCGCATGCCAGCCCAGCATCTGCCACGGCGAAGCGAGGAACGCGTCGAAGCGCGCGGCGACTGCCTGGGGGTCCGCGCCGGGCAGGCCGTAGAGCGCGGTCTCGACTGCGTAGCCGAGCGTCCAGCCGCCGATCACCGAGTAGAAACTCAGGATCAGGTAACCGGTGAGCACGCCCAGGACACCGGCGGCAGCCCATCGCGGACTCGATCCGGCCGCCTGCGCCACCGCGGCGATGCTGCCCGAAGGGTCGGCGCCCCCGCGTCGCCCGATCGCGAACTCGGCCAGCATCAGCGGCACGACGACCAGCACCAGGCCGAGCACGTAGAACAGCACGAACGTGCTGCCGCCGTTGGCCCCGACCTCGTACGGAAACTTCCAGATGCTGCCGATGCCGACGGCCGATCCGATCGTGGCGAGGATGAAGCCGATCCGCCCGGACCACTTCTCGGGTTGCGCAGTCATGCAGGCCCAGTCCGCGATGCAGACCGGGACTCTACCCCAGGAGTGCGTCCGGGTTGAGTCGAGCCTGCGCGAGCCGATTTCCGGCAGCCCGCGCGGCCGGCGCTCAGCTGCGCCAGTAGTTGTTCGCCGCCGCGACAGTCTGGAAGTTGATCGCGATCACCTGCGATGCCGCGGTGAGGCTGTCGGCGTTCTCGGCATACTCGGGGCGCAGCTTGTCGCGCACCTCGCCCGAAGGCTGCGTGTACTTCACGCCCATCCGCGAAAGCTTGATGGCCAGTTCGAAACCCTCCTGCGGGCCGCTGGTGATCAGGCTGTTCAGCCACTTGTCCGACATGTCGTCTCCCGGTTGCCAGCGGCGAGTCTAAGGGGCCGCGGCTTGACGCGCGGGATAACACGCATCCGCGAAAGTGGTTTCGGGTCGCGGCGCGGTCTGTCAGGTCGCAAGCGCCGCGTCCAGCGTGATCGCCACGCTGCCGCGCAGCGCGTTCGACACCTTGCACTGTTTCTCGGCGTCCTCGGCCATCCGCTTGAAGTCGGCTTCGCCGAGCCCGGGCACCCGGCCGCGGGTTCGCAGGTGCATGCGGGCGATCACGCCGTTGTCGAGCGACAGCGTGGCCTCGGTCACGATCGACTCGGGCACGTGGCCCTCCTGGCTCAGGTGATGCGCGAGGGCCATGCTGTAGCAGGCGGCGTTGGCCGCCGCGATCAGCTCTTCCGGGTTCGTGCCTTTGGCGTTCTCGAAGCGGGTCATGAAGGTGTACGGGGTGCCCGCCAGGACGCCGCTGGTGCTGTCGATCTGGCCGGCGCCGGCCTTCAGGTCGCCTCGCCAGGTTGCCGATGCCGTGCGCTGGATGACTGCCATGATGCGCTCCTCGTATCGTCGAACGACACTGCAGCCGCCACCCGGCGCTCCGGGATGCGGCTTCCACTGGCAGGTTACTCCGCTGCAACGGCCACTCGCAAAACCCGACCTCTGCGGCGTCGGGGATTCCTCGGTTATCGTTCGCTGCGATGCGCAGCGACAACGACGAAACGCCCACGCCGGCGGGTGCCGCATGAGCCCCGCGCACGCGCTTCGCGTGCTCGGCCGCCAGGCGCGCTGGGCGCTGCCGGCCGGCGTGTTCGCCGGCATCGCGCTGCCCGAGCTCGCGGCGGCGCTCCGACCGCTGCTCACTGCCGCGGTGATCGGCACGCTGACCGCGGCGCTGCTGCGGCTCGACTGGAGCCGGCTGGCCGAAGCGGCGCGTCGGCCGGGGCTGCCGGCCGCGATCAGCGCATGGCAGCTGGTCGTCTCGCCGCTATTGGCATGGCTCGTCGCCGCGCTCGTCGGCCTGGCGCCGGATCTCGGGCTGTTGCTGGTGCTGCAGGCCGCCGCGCCGCCGATCGGATCGGCGGCGGTGTTCGCAATGATCGTCGGGCTGGATGGCATCCTCGCGGTGATCGGCACGGTCGCGACCACGATGCTGCTGCCGCTCACGCTGACCGCGCTGGTCGCACTGCTGCTGCCGCAGGCCGGCGTGCAGGTCGACCTCGTCGCGTTCTTCGTGCGCGTCGTGCTGCTGGTCGTGGCGCCGTTCGCGCTGGCATGGGCGCTGCGGCGCAGCTTCGGCACCGCGCGCCTGGCGCGGCACGACGAACTGCTCGGCGGGCTGAACGTGGCGCTGCTGCTCGTGTTCGCGATCGCGGTCATGGACGGGGTGACCGATCGCCTGCTGCGCGATCCGGCTTTCATCGCGGAGCTGCTGTTGATCGCCTGTCTGGCCACCGCTGCGCTGCACCTGGCCGGGTATGGGGTGTTCCGACGCGCCGGCGTGACGGCCGCCTACAGCGCCGCGCTGATGAGCGGCAATCGCAACATGGGACTGATGCTGGTCGTCACCGCCGGCACCGCGGGCGAGGCGTTCTCGCTCTACGTGGGGATCGCGCAGATCCCGATGTACTTCGCGCCACTGCTGCTCACGCCCTTGCTCAGGCGCAGCCTGCGCCAGCGGTCCGTCGGAGATGCAGCTCCGACGGACCGCTAGCCACCATCGTATCCCGGACGCAGCGGCACGCCGGAGACTCGCCGCCGGCGCCGCCGACGCCGCCGCTCGTCGGCATCCGTTGCGGTTCACCGTCGAAAGCGTGTCCGATTTCTTGGCACCCCGGATCGGCGTGCCTACCATGGCCGAAAGCCAGCCCGCCCCGCATCGATGCTCGCCGCGCCTTCGCCGCCCTCACCCGCCAGGATCCGACTTTCGGTCGACGATCTCGACTACGGCCTGTTCGTGGCCGAACTCGACCGTCCCTGGCTCGATACGCCATTCCTGCTCGAGGGCCTGAACATCCGGGACGAGGCGGAACTGAGAACGCTTCGCCAATACTGCCGCTTCGTGCACGTCGACCTCGAGCGCTCGACGGGCGCGACCGCCGACGCCCTGCGCAGCGCGCTCGCACGCCATGCCGGCAAGCCGACTGCCGCGCGCGCCCTGCCTGCGCCCGCCCACGCGATCGAGGCGCGCGACAGGAACCCTGCCGCACCCGGCAAGCCGTTCGACCGGATGCGATCCCGCGACAGCCGAAGGGGCGTAGCCCATGACGGCGTGAGGGCGCAGTCGCCGGCAAGCTGCGCCGCACTCGGGTTGCCGGCAGGCACGACGCTCAGTCCCTACGCCGCACCGGTTGCGATCGAAGCCGAGCTGCCGCGCGCCAGTCAATCATGGTCGCGTGGCGCCGAGACGTTGCGCGCGCTGATGGACGACTTGCACAAGCAGGCGTACACCGAGTTGCGCAACCTCGACGAGGTCGCCGAAGGCCTCGTCGACAGCATGATCGAGACGCCCGACGCGATGCTGTGGGTGGCGCGTCTGCGCAACCGGGACAGGGGCACCTATCTTCACAGCATGAAGGTCGCAGTGCACCTGATCGCGCTCGGTCGCCACATCGGCTTCCCGCGCGAGGACCTGGGGCGGCTCGGGCAGATCGGCATGCTGGCCGACGTCGGCAAGATGCTCGTGCCAGGCGCGCTTCTGGAGAAGCCGGGCGTACTGACGTCGTCCGAGTATGCCGCCCTGAAGCGTCACGTGCAGTTCGGCATCGAAGCGCTTCGCAAGAGCATGGTACTCGACCCCATGGTCGAACAAGGCATCCTGCAACACCACGAGCGGCTCGACGGCTCCGGCTATCCGCAACGGCTCGAGGCCAACGAGATCAGCGTCTTTGGACGCATGGCCGCAATCGCCGACTGCTTCGCTGCCATGACCTCGGATCGGCCGTATGCGAAGGCGATCTCGCCACAGGAAGCTCTGATGCAGATCTACCAGTGGGGCGGCACCTCGTTCCACGCGCCACTGGTCGAGCAGTTCGTCCAGGCCATCGGCGTGTTTCCGGTTGGCAGCCTCGTCGAGCTGTCCAACGGCGAGGCGGCGATCGTGCTTGCACACAACCTCGTGCGCCGCCTCGAGCCACGCGTGCTGGTGCTGGCCCGCGCCGATCACAAACCGCTTGACAAGCCCTTCGAGCGCGATCTGCTGAACGGCCCCGAAGACGGCACCCGCCACGCGATACGCATCGCGCGCGGCCTCCCGGCGGGGGCCTACGGGCTGCGACTGCACGATTACTACGCCGACGAAGACGCTTCCTCCGAGGGCGGCATTCTTGCTCCCGCCTGAGAGTCCCTCCTCGCGCGTGCCGCCTGCGGAACTGTTGCGGCTCCTTGGCGAGCGGCTGGCGCGCGCCGATGGCTCGCGAATCGCACTGCTCGCGATCGCGCTGAGCCCCTTGGAGCGGCTACTGGCGGTCGGTCGCGGTCGCACCGTACGAACCGTGCTCGTCGAGGTCGGACGCCGGGTCGACGCCATCCTGCGCGACACCGATCGTTACGCATTCGCGTCGCGGGAGGAGCTCTGGGTGCTGCTTCCCGATCTCCCCAGCGAGTCGCTGGCCGAACTCGCCGGCCGCACACTGCTCGACCATCTGCGCCAGCCGATCGCGATGCCAGCGTCGCAGGACGCACCGTCCGCGATCCAGCTCCAGCCGTCGCTCGGAGTCGCCTGGACGGCCGCCACTGGCGGGATCGACGCCTTGTCGATCCTCTCGGTGGCCACCGACGCGAGCGCTACGTGCCACAGACACGCAGCCCAGCGGGTCGTGGTGCGCCGCGTGCGCACCAGTCGGGACAACCTGGCCGCGCGAAAGAAGGCCGAGGGCGACCTGATGCGCGCCCTCGACGCCAACGAACTCGAGGTTCATTTCCAGCCGCAGCTGGACCTGCGCATTGGCGAATGCCGCTCGGCCGAAGCGCTGATCCGCTGGCGTCGTGAGGACGGAGGCGCCGCGAATCCCGAGGCGATCGTGGCGCTGTGCGAACAACGCGAGCTGATCCTGCAGCTGACGCGGTTCACGCTGAACACCGCGTTGCGCCGGGTGTCCGAGTGGGCGACGCGTGGCCTGGACCTCTCGGTCGCTGTCAACCTGTCGGCCGCGACGCTGTCGGAACCCACCCTGCCGATGATGGTGTCGCAGGCGCTGGAGACCTGGTCCGTACCGGCGAGCCGGCTCACGCTCGAACTGACCGAGAGCGCGCTGATCCGCAACCAGCGGGTGGCTGGTGAAGCGATGAAGCAGCTCCATCGCCTCGGCTGCCGACTGTCGATCGACGACTTCGGCACCGGCTACTCGCCCTATGCGTACCTGCGCCAGTTCTCGTTCAACGAACTGAAGATCGACCGCTCGTTCGTACAGAACGTCCAGTCCGATGCGGCCAGCCTGCGGGTCGTCCGGTCGCTGGTCGAGCTTGCGCATGCGTTCGGCATGGATGCGGTCGCCGAAGGCGTCGAGGACGGCGCCTCGGCCGATACGCTACGCGAGCTCGGCTGCGACCTGGCGCAGGGCTGGCACGTGTCGGCCGCGCTGCGCGCCGACGAACTCGCACTCTGGTGCCTGGCGCGCCGCGACGAGGCAAACGAGCGCCGCGGGCCCGCAGCGCAACGACAGTTGGCCTGAATCTACTTCGCGGCGGGGCCCTGCACCGCGATCTGGTAGATGCCGTGGCAGGCGTTGCACTTGCCGAGCATCTCGCCGACTTGCCCCATCGTGTGCTTCGGATCGCCCAGCGACTCGGCATCGAGCGCGATGGTGTCGAAGCTCGTGTGGACCGCGCCCGCCAGTTGCTTGAACGTGTCGGGCAGCTTTGCCACCGTCTCGGGCGGAATTTCGTTGGCGGCACCGCTGCCCATCTTCCGTGCCGCGGCGGCCACCGACTTCATGTCCTCGCCGGGCAGCGCTTCACTGATCGTCTGCAGCACCGCGAGGAAGTTGCGCATCTCCTCGAGGACCAGGTGCCGCTCGGCATCGCTGAGCACCAGCGCCGAACGGCCGTCGGCCCCCGGTGGCGGCAACGACGACTGCGCCGGGCCGGCCACCGGGGCGAGCGTGACCGCGAGCAGCGCGCCGAAGGCGATCAGCACGAGGGATCGGATCGAGTGTCTCACGAGGCTGCTCCCCTTGTTCATCCGATGGTCGCTTCGGCGCGATCGCGCTCGCCCTTGTTGTCCTCCCATTCGACGACCAGGCGGTCGCCGGCCTTCGCGCCGCGTACCCGGAACCCGAGCAACGGGTTCCGCGAGATGGCCGGCCCCCATTGGGCGTCCACGACCGGCCGGCCGTTGATCGTTGCGGTGACGGTCTGGATGAAATGCGCCGGAAAGGTCTTGCCGGTAGCCGGATCCTTGCGCTGCCCCGTCTCCATCGGGTGCATGATCAGCACCGCGACGTGGGCCGATCCGTCGACGATCCGCGCGCGGATCTTCATGCTCGATGCCATGTGCTGCTCCTCGCTGCCATTGATCGATCAGCCGCCGCAGCCGCCGATCGTGACCTTCACTTCGCGGGTTGCGAACCAGGTCTTGCCGCCGGCCCTGACCACGGCCTTCACCGTCGAGGTCTGGCCAGCCTTGAAACGCGTGTTGATGTAGGGTTCCGCGCCGTTGGAGAGGTCGAAGTGCGCAAGCAGCGGGAACGGGTTCTTCTCCACCAGCAGCGAGATCGACTGGGCCCCGGGGATCGTGGTCGTCACCTCGATCGGGATCAGCACGCCGTTTTCGGCAATCTCGGGCGTGGCGATCACGATGTCCGCGCTCTGGACCGCGTCGGCCGCGCCGATGGCGGCGAGCGCGGCGCCGGGCGACTTCGCGGCAAAGCCTTCCGCATGGCGCGGCGCGGCTGTCGCGTCCCGCCAGGGCAGCAGGCCGGCAGCCGCAGCGAGCGCCAGCGCACTGCCGGCCCCGCACTCTTTCAAGATCGATCTGCGATGCTGATCCACTCGATTCGACTCCTTCTTGAAACTGGCCCGCGTCAGCGAGCCGAGGGCACCGATACCGGATACCCGTTGGAAAGCACGGTCATGAACACCTCGAGGTCGACGTAGGCCGGATCGCCCGGGGCGAGTGCCTGCGTGCGCATCTGTCCGTGGCAGCGCGCGAAGCGCTGCTGGATCGACTCGAGCATGCTCACCGGCGTGCGGTAGGTCGGGTAGTGCGCGGCATCCGCGAAGGGCGTGGTCGGCGTCTCGCCGCGCAGCTTGTGGCCCATGATGCTGCCGGGCACGTGACACGATGCACAGGCGAAGTTGAGCTGGCCGGTCTTCGCGTAGAAGAGGTCCTCGCCGCGCCGGTATGCCGCCAGCAGCCGCGGGTCGCCGATGTCGACGCGGATCGGCTTGCCCGCCGACAGCGACTTGAACCAGACCGAGATCTCGTTGTTGGCCACCGAGCCCTGCGGCACCTTCTCGCCCGGCGCGGCGGCGGCGCAGCTCTCGATGCGGTCCTCGACCGTCACCACCCGGCCCAGCGCCGCGTCGTACTTCGGGTAGTGGGCCGCCAGGCCGGCGAGATTCTCGCGACCCTCACCGAGGCAGCTGAGGAAACGCCGGTCGCGCTTGGCCAGCGCAGCGGCACGCGCCTCGCCGGTCTCGACGGCGAAGTGTCCCGGATGCAGGTCGATGCGGTCGAGGTCCATGAACTTCCAGTTGAGCTTCCACTGCTGCTGCGGATCGCCGACCCAGCCGGCGTGACGCTGCAGCGCCTGCTCGGTTCTCCAGTACTGGATCGTGTCGCTGAAGCCGACGTCGCCCTCGACGCCGCGCGCCGGGTCGATCTGCGCGCGCGGATAGGTCTCGCGGTACGGTTCGCCGGCCGCCAGGGCCGTGCCGGCCGCGACGCCGGCTGCCAGCGCGACGCAGCCCGCGACGCGAGCGAGATGGATTCGATTCATCGCGAAGCCTGCAGGTAGGCGACCACGTCGCGGAGCTCCTGGTCGTCGAGGATTCCATGGGTGCCGAATGGGGGCATCAGCGTGTCCGGAATGCGCGTGCGCATGTCGTAGACCGCGCCGAAGGTTTCGGCGTCGCTTCGCCCGGTGCTGCCGTAGTGCGACAGGTCCGGCCCGCGGCTGCCCGGCTGCGTACCTCCCTTCATCACGTGGCAGGCGAGGCAGTTGCCCTTATCGCGCGCGTGCGCAATCCGCATGCCGCGCGCAGCGTCGCCGGCGAGCGGGCCTTCGAGCGGCTTCGCCACCGGTTTGCGCGTGGCCACCTTGCCGCACGGCAGCGTGTAGCTCAGGCAAGGGAACGCGGCGAAGCCCTGCGCCGGCGACGCCCCGGGTCGCGCGGACGGCGGCTCTGTGTTGGCGGACGGCTGCGCGCCAACCGGCGGCGCCGCGGCCGAGCGCGCCGCCGCGGCCGAGGGCGCCACGGTGGCCGGTGCCTGCGCACAACCGGCCAACGCGGCGAGAGCAAGGGCGGCTGCGTACGTCGCTGCCTGGCGCTTCATCGGGATGCGTTCCGTCAGAAGCTGTAGGTCAGCTGCACGCCGAAGCGGGCGCCCACGGCATCGGAGACGATGCGGGCGTTGCTGGTCTGGATCTCGCGCAGTGCCGCCGTGCCGCCCAGGTAGACGTCGTTCGGCGCCTTCACGTCGCGAAGCTCCAGGTTCACGGTGAGCCGCGTCCTCGGGTTGTAGCGGTAGTTCACGCCGAAGGTCAGCCCCTTGATCTTGCGGTAGTCGGCGCGATTCCAGGTGGGCGTGCCCAGCGTGCGGTACAGCTCGTCGTTGAGCGAGTAGCGCACGGAAAAGTCCCAGGTCGCATTCAGGTAGTAGCCGTAGTCGAGCGTGAGGCCGCGCGCCTTGTTGCCCTTCTCGGCGGCGATCTGAAGTTGCCCACCGAAGGCCTCGTCGATCACGTTGCCGGTGGGCGTGTAGAACACCATGCCGTTGGCGTACATCAGTTCGGCGCCGAGCCGATGGCGGCCGCGACCCGCGCCGAAGATCTCGCCCAGCGCCTTCACCCCGAATCCGTGGCGGGTGAAGTCGAAGTCGTCGCTGAGCGTGCCGTCGGGCGTGATCTCGAAGTTGCGCGTGCCGCTCTGGCGATACGCGTAGAGCTTCACGCCATGCTTGTTCGGCCCCATGCCGCCGGGCAGGTCGTACTCGGACGAGAAGTAGAGGTTCAGGTCCTTCGAGCCGTTGTAGTCCCTCAGGTCGTGCACGCCGCTTCCCTGGCCGATCATCGCGGCGTAGGTGTGGGTCCACTTGCCGGCCTTGAACGCGTCGAAGAACTGCACTCCCCAGTCGCGTCCGAGATCGCTGTCGTAGCCGGAGAACGACGGCGTGCCGTCGCTCTGGCCGGGAATCGGCTTCGTGCCCTTCGTGTTGGTGCGCACGAAGCGCTCGAGCTGCACGCGGGCGATGAAATCGGTGGGCCAGATGTAGTTGATCGCGTCCGCGCCCTGGTAGATCTCCTCGGGGCCAGGCTTCTTCATCAGGCCGACGCGCACTCGCACGCCCGGCACGTAGCTGAAGGTCATCGTGGCGTCGGTGACGCCGATCAGCCGCGCGCGTTTCGTGTCGAGCGGATCGTAGGTCGCGCCGTTCATGCCGGCGTTGGCCATCAGGAAGTAGTTGATCCGCGACGGAATCAGGTTGCCGCGCGCTCCGAAGCCGAGGTTGTCGAGGTTGAAGTCGGACTGCCTGTCGCGCAGTTCCGGACCGACGCGGCAATTGCCGTTGTAGCTCCCGTTGAGCAGCGAGAAGCGGTTCGGGCCGACGTCGCGCATGCCCTCGAGCTTGTCGCAGCCGAAGAAGTTCGTGTACGAGGCCTGCACCACGCCGAACACCCGGTGCGTGGCAGTCGGCGGCTCCATCGCCTGCAGCATCACCCAGTCGGCCGCGAGCGCCGCTGCGGCACCCGATGACAGTGCCGTGGCCGCAGCGGTGCGACAGGCCACCTTCTTCAGATCGATCTTCATCCGTGTCTCCCCCTATGCGCGATCGTCGTCGCGCTGAATCGAAGCTTCGTCAGGGCGCGCGCACCCGCGGCGACGTGCCCGGCTGTCCCCTGAAATGCGCATGGCAGGCCACGCAACCCGAGGTCACCGTCCCGAAGTGCTGCGCCGCTGCCACCATGTCGCCCTTCTCGGCGGCCTCGGCGAGCTTTCGCGCGCCGCCCTCGACCGCTTCCTCCATCGCCGGCAGCACCGACAGCGCCTGGTTCGTCACCATTTCGAGGGGCAGGTAGGGCAGCATCCCGCCGCGCGGCAGCCGGTGGTTGGCGATGCGGCGGGCAGCGTCGGCCGCCAGCTCGCCGTTGTCGACGGCGATGGCTCCGGCCACCGACTGGTAATCGGCGAGGATCTCCTGCATGACCTGCCGCAGCGTCAGCCGGTCGCTCTGGCGCGGATGCTTCAGTGCCACCTTCATCAGGAACTGCTTGATCTGCGGCGACAACGCGTTGGCCTTCTCGACCAGTTCGGGCGTCATGACCGCCATCTGCTTCTGCATCAGCTCCATGCCGCGTCGCATCTCGGCCATCTCGGGTGTCGGCGCCTGCGCCTGCGCGCGCGCCTGCGACAGTGCCCCCGGCGCCAGGCCGGCGAGCGCGACGGCCGCGCACAGGGCGGCCTTTCGCGGAATCAGGGAACACATCTTCATCGTGGTGCTTCCTCGCAGGAGTGGAATCAGTCGTCGACCGCGACGGTGACGCTCATCAGGCCGATGAGGTCGCCCGCCTCGAGTCCGTCTTTCGAATACCCGAGCATGTCGGGCTCGCCCTTGGCCTTGCCGTGGCAGGGCAGGCACGGCGCCATCAGGCGAATGGGCTCCATGTGGCGGTAGACCGCCTGCTTGCCCATCGTCGTGAAGGCGGTCTGCGGGCCGTGTCCTGCACCTCGGCACGCGGTGCCTTCTCGAGGAACAGGTACTCCGGGTGGCCGCCCTTCGCGCGCATGCCGATCGGCTCGGCCACCGCCGAGCCTGCTGCAAAGATGATCGAAATCAGGAGAATCGCGCGCGCTCTCATCGGCCCCTCCGGTTTTTCGACGGGTCATGGCACAGACTAGGCGTGACCGGTTTCCGGCGTGTTGCCGCCGGCCCGCGTTTGTTACGAGTTGTTTCAGGGGGTGGCGCCATGGCCGGTGGCCGCGGTCGCATACTGGTGGTGGACGACGACGAGGGCTTGCGCGAGTTGCTCGTGCGCTACCTCGTCGACAACGGCTACGACGCCGTCGGCGTGCCCGACGGCGCGGCGATGAAGCGCCATCTCGCGACCCACCGGGTCGACCTGATCCTGCTCGACGTGATGCTGCCCGGCGAAAACGGCCTGTCGCTGGCGCGCGCACTGGGCGCCGAGGGCTCGCCGCCGATCATCATGCTGTCGGCGCGCGGCGAGGAGATCGACCGAGTCGTCGGGCTCGAGGTCGGCGCCGACGACTACCTGCCGAAGCCGTTCAGCCACCGCGAGCTTCTCGCACGGATCGCGGCGGTGCTGCGGCGACGCGCCGCGCCGGCACCCGCGGGCCGACTGCGCCGCTTCGGCCCCTTCGAGGTCGACCTGGAAGCCCGCCGGCTCACCCGCAACGGCCAGGAGGTCGAGATCTCGGGTGCGGAGTTCAAGCTGCTCGAAGTGCTGCTCGAGCATCCCGATCGCGTGCTCAGCCGCGACGCGCTGGTCGAGCTGCTCAAGGGCTACGAGCGCACGCCGTTCGACCGCATGGTCGACGTGCGCGTCACCCGGCTGCGCCGCAGGATCGAGCCCGATCCCGCGCACCCCATCTACCTGCGCACCGTCTGGGGCGAGGGCTACCTGTTCTCGCCGGGCGCCAGGCCCTGATGCGCCCGCTCACGCTGTTCGGCCGCGCCACGCTGGTGATCGCGCTGGTATCGTTCGCGTTCCAGGCGTTCACCATCACGGTGATCACCTGGTTCGCGCTGATGCCGCTGGGTCGCCACGCCACCAGCGACCTCGCGGCGCTGATGATCGACACTGCCCGCTCATGGGTGTCGGAGCCGGTCGACGAGCGCGTCTGGCTCCAGGAGCGGATCTTCCGCGTGCACCGTCTCCAGGTGCAGGACCCGCGCGGCCCGGCAGGCGCCTTCCCGCGGCAACTGCCCTACTTCCGGCTGCTCGAAACCGCGCTCGGTGCCCGGCTCGACCAGCGCATCGAGTTGCTCGCCAGCCGCGCCAGCGACGGCGAGGAGTGGTACTGGGCCGACTTGCCGATCGACGGCGACATCGTCCGCGTGGGCTTTCCGGCCAGCCGGGTCGACGTCCAGCCCTGGCTGGCGATGATGCTGATCCTGACGGTCGGCACGGTGGTTGCGCTGATCACTTCCGGATGGCTGGCGCAATGGCTGATCGCGCCGTTGTCGCAACTGGCGCTGGCCGCGCAGCGCGTGGGCCAGGGCCGGCGTCCCGATCCGCTGCCGGAGTCCGGGCCCGCCGAACTGGCCGCACTGGCGCGCTCGTTCAACCGGATGGGAGAGCAGGTTCAGGAGCTGCTCGCCAACCGGACCACCCTGCTGGCCGGCATCTCGCACGACCTGCGCACGCCGCTGGCGCGCATCTCGCTCGCGCTGGGCATGATGTCGGAGAAGCCCGATCGCGACCTGCTCGAGCGCGTGATGCGCGACGTCGACGACATGAACGAGCTGATCGCACGCTGCCTCGAAGTGAGCCGCGATTTCGCCGAGCAGGAGTCGATCGAGTTCGACCTGTGCGACCTGCTCGCCGAGGTCGCCGGCGAACGGGCGCACGAGGGCGCCGAGATCCACGGGCGCAAGGGGCCCGACTGCCGGGTGCGCGCCAAGCCGCTGGCGCTCAAGCGCATCTTGGCGAACCTGGTCGACAACGCGCTGCGCTACAGCGGCGGACAGCCGATCGACATCGAATATCGTCTCGTCGACGGTCGCGTCGACATCTGCGTCCTCGACCGCGGGCCGGGCATTCCGGAATCGGAACGCGAGGCGGTGTTCCGGCCGTTCCACCGGCTCGAGCCCTCGCGCAGCAGCGCCACCGGCGGCAGCGGGCTGGGCCTGGCCATCGTTCGCCAGCTCGCCGATGCCAACGGATGGAGCGTCGACCTCGCGGCGCGCGACGGCGGCGGCACCGTGGCGTGCGTGCGCGTTCCGCTCGCCGAAGCCGGCGCCGCACCGTACGGCGGCGCGCACTTCACACCTGCCGACGCATCCACTACCATGCACGCAAACAATCGCTCCTCCCGGTGACCGCGCACGCGCCGCTCTTGGGGGCGCAACGACAACCTGGAGGAGACCATGCCCGGCAAGGTGTCCGGCGTGTCTGGCGTGCCCGTCGTCGCCGATCTCGGCGCGATCATCAGCACGCTCGATCGCCGCGGACGGCTGGTGCGCGTGCGCTCCGAGGTCGACCCGGTTCACCAACTGGCGTCGATCGCCGCGTGCTTCGAGGGCCGCGGGCAGGCGGTGCTGTTCGAGAAGGTCAGGGGGAGCCGCCATCCGGTCTTCACCGGCCTGTACTGGTCGCGCGAGCTGCTCGCTGACCTGTTCGGCCTGCCCGAGCACTCGCTGCCGCAGCACGTCTCCCAGTGCATCCGCAACTGGCAGCAGCGCCCGGTCGAGCCGGTCGTCGTCGACGACGGGCCGGTGCTGCAGGTCACCGAACCCGACGTCGATCTGTCGAAGCTGCCGGCGCCGGTGCACGCCGAGCGCGACGGCGGCCCCTACTTCGACGCCGCGGTGGTCATCGCGCGCGATCCCGAAACCGGCGTGCGCAACGCCTCGATCCAGCGGTTCATGGTGATCGGCAAGAACCGGCTTGCCGTCAACATCGACGCGGGTCGGCACCTCGAGGCCTACCTCGCGAAGGCGGCGCGTCTCGGGCAGTCGCTGCCGTTCACGCTGAACGTCGGGGTAGGGCCCGGGCTGCATTTCGCGGCGGCCACGCCCGCCGAGGCCGCGCCGATCGACACCGACGAACTCGGCATCGCCAGCGAGTTCCACGGCCAGCCCTTGCAGCTGGTACGCGGCACCGTCTCGCCGGTGGAGATGGTCGCGCACGCGATGTTTGCGCTCGAGTGCGAGATCGTGCCGGGCGAGTTGCACGACGAGGGTCCGTTCGCCGAGGTTACCGGCTACTACGCGACGGTCGCGCCGCGTCCGCTGGTGCGCGTGCTCCGCATCCATCGCCGACGGCGGCCCGTGTTCCAGACGATCCTTTCGGGCGCCGAGGTGTTCAATTCGGTCGGGCTGCTCGGCGAAGCGAACGTGCTGGCGCTGCTGCAAAGGCAGGTACCGGGCGTCACCGATGTCTATTTCTCGCACGGCGGCTGCGGCTTCTACCACGCGATCGTGCAGATCGCCCAGAAGCGCGCCGGCTGGGCGAAGCAGGCGCTGATGGCGGCGTTCGCCGCGTTCCCGCCGCTGAAGATGGTCACCGTGGTCGACGACGACGTCGACATCCGCGATCCCGCCGACATCGAGTGGGCCATGGCCACCCGCCTCGATCCGTCGAAAGGCATCATGGTGGTCGAAAACGTCTTCGGACACGGCCTGAATCCTTCGTTTCCCGACTATCTCGGCGCCAAGGTCGGCTTCGACGCCACGCGTCCGTTTCCGCACACGCCCGGCTACGACCGCGCGAAAGTGCGGCCGACGGGCCTCGACGGCCTCGACCTGGTGATTCCGCCAACGGCTTCGGCCCGACAACAGTGAGGTGAAACCATGAACCCCATCCCGTCGTCTGCACGTCGCGCGCTGATACGCGCGGTTCCTTCGCTGGTCGCCGCCGCGATCGCGGTGTCCGCGCCGCTGGCCGCCCGCGCCGCCGAGGTCAACCTGACCTATGCGTTCTTCGCACCGGCCGGCACCTTTCCCGGCAAGCAGATGGCGCACTGGGCCGAGGAGTTGTCGAAACGCACCAACGGCAAGGTCGCGGTCAAGACCTTCCCGGCCGGCACGTTGCTGGGTGCGCGCGAGATGTACGACGGCGTCTCGAAGGGCGTCGCCGACATCGGGCTGGGCGCGCCGTCGTACGACCCCGGGCGCTTCCCGCTCACCTCCGGCATGTCGCTGCCGCTGGGCTTCCCGAACGCCACGGTGGCCAGCCGCGTGCTGTGGGATCTCACGAAGGAGTTCCAGCCGAAGGAATACGAGAACTTCAAGGTGATCGCGATGTTCACCACCGAGCCCGGCTACATCCAGTCGCGCAAGCGCGCCGGAAGCGCCGGCGAGCTCGCCGGCATGAAGCTGCGCGCCGCCGGCACCGGTGTGCCGGTGCTCAAGGCGCTGGGCGCCGCGCCGGTGGGCATGCCGATGCCCGAGGTGCCGCAGGCGGTGCAGACCGGCGTGATCGACGGAACGATGACCTCGCGTGAAGTGCTGCAGGACTTCAAGCTGGCCGAGACGCTGAAGTACGTCACCGACTATCCGACCGTGGTGGTCACCTTCGCGGCCGTGATGGACCGCAAGCGCTTCGACGCACTGCCCGCCGACGTGAAGAAGGTGATCGACGAGCTCGGGCCCGAGATGGCCGTCTGGACGGGCCAGTATCACGACAAGCAGAACGTCGGCGGAGCGCTCGAATGGGCGAAGAAGGAGCACCAGTTGCAGATCGTGCCGCTGTCGGCGCAGGAGCGCGCGGCCTGGGACGCGAAGCTCAAGCCGATGGAAGACGAATGGGTCAAGGAGATGGCCGCCAAGGGGCTGCCAGCCGCGAAGTACCTTGCCCGCGCGCGCGAACTGCGCGACCAGTACGCAAAGCAGTGACCGGCGCGCGCACGCAGGACAGGTTCGCTGCGATGGCCGCGGCCGGCCGGGCCACCGGCGGCTGAACCGCGCATGCGCCTGCTCGAGAAGCTCAGCGAGTCCGTGAACGGGGCGCTGGCCTGGGCCGCCGGCCTCGCCCTGATCGCGATGATGCTGTTCACCGTCGGCGACATGGCGCTGCGCGCGCTGGGCCGGCCGGTCGCCGGGTCGTACGAGATCATCGGCTGGCTGTCGGCAGCCGCGATGGCGCTCGCGCTCGGCTACACGCAGGTGCACCGCGGCCACGTCGCGATCGACCTGCTCACCACGCGCCTGAAGGACCGCACGCGCGCCGCGATCGAACTGGTCACCAGCCTGCTCGCGCTGCTGCTGTTCGCGGCGGTCGCCTGGCAACTGGCGCGCTACGGGCGGGTGCTCCAGGAAACGGGCTCGCTGTCGGAGACGCTCAAGGCTATCGTTTATCCGTGGGTCTACGTGGTCGCCGCCGGCGCCGCAGGGCTGGCGCTCGCGCTGCTGGTCGAGTTCGTGAAGTCGGTGGCGCGCCTGCGCAGCGCCGCACGGCAGGGCCGCCCTGCCGTGCCGGATTCGACGCAACGGTAGCGACGATGGATCCGGTCACGATCGCGGTCATCGGCCTCGTTGCCATGTTCGCGCTGATGCTGTTCGGCATGCCGATCGGCTTCGCGATGCTGCTCGCCGGCGTGCTGGGCAACGCCTGGTTGCTGTCGGTGCCCGCCGCGACCCACCTGCTGTCGACCAACGTCTGGGAGCAATTCTCGTCGTACGGGCTGAGCGTGGTGCCGCTGTTCGTGCTGATGGGCCAGTTCGCCTACCGCGCGGGCATCACCGAGCGGCTCTACGACGCCGCCTAC
>MEED01000065.1 GCA_001724855.1 Lautropia sp. SCN 69-89 | reverse complement strand
CGACTTCCGCATCGGCTCGCCCGGGCTGAAGATGTTCATGCCGGCCGCGAAGTTCGGCCTGCACTACTACCCGGGCGGCCTGCGCCGCTACCTCGCGCGGCTCGGCCTGCCGGCGGCGAGCAAGCTGATGCTCACCGCGATGACGATCGAGTCCGACGAGATGCTGCGCATCGGCTTTCTCACCGAACTGGTGCCGCGCGATGCGCTGTGCACGCGGGTCGACGCGTATCTCGACCACCTCTCGCGCACCGCGCCCGGCGTCGTCGCGCAGATGAAGCGCCACCTGAACGCGATGGCGCGGGCCGGCCTGGACAGCGACGCGGGGCGGGCGACGATGGCGGCGATGGCCGACGCGTACCGCGAAGAGCCTGGCATCGGAGGAGTTGCGTGGCCGACTCGCCAGGCTCCTGGACGAGAAGAAATCTCCGGTCGCCCTTCATTCCGAAACCGGCCAGCGCAACATCGACGGATCCCGATGATGCCAGTTCGAGACACGATGCCCGACACCCGCCTGGCCACTTCGCTTTCCCCCCCGACGCGCCGTTGCGCACTGCGTGCGCTGCTCGTCGCCCCGACGATCGGGTTGCTGCCGAGTCTGGGCTGTACCACCCCGGGTCCGCTGCGCGTCGTCGAAGTCGCACGGCGACTCGAACATCCCTGGTCGCTCGCATTCCTTCCCGACGGCCGCATGCTGGTCACCGAGCGGCCGGGCCGACTGAGAATCGTCATCCCCGACGGCCGGCTGTCGGTGCCGGTCTCCGGTGTGCCTGGCGTGCACGCAAGCGGCCAGGGTGGACTGCTCGACGTGGCCATCGGGCCGGGATTCGCGCGCGACCGGTCGATCTTTCTCTCGTACAGCGAACCGGGCACAGATGGCGCGCGCACCGCCGTCGCCCGTGCGGAGCTCGTCGATGGCGCGGCGCCGACGCTGCGCAACGTGCAGGTCATATTCGCCCAGAAGGATCGGCATGTCGGAGGCGCCCACTTCGGGTCGCGACTCGTGTTCGCCCGCGACGGCACGCTTTTCGTGACCCTTGGCGACCGGTTCGCGCATCGCGATCGTGCGCAGACGCTCGACAATCACTACGGCAAGATCGTGCGGATTCGTGCCGATGGAAGCGTGCCGCCCGACAATCCGTTCGTGGGCCGCCCCGGTGCGCTGCCCGAGATCCACTCCTATGGCCACCGCAACGTCCAGGGCGCGGCCCTGCATCCGGTGACCGGGAAGCTGTGGACCCATGAGCACGGTCCGCAGGGCGGCGACGAGGTCAACATCGAGCGCGCCGGCGCCAATTACGGCTGGCCGGTGATCACCTTCGGACGCGAATACGGCAGTGGCGACTCCATAGGCGAAGGCACCGGGCGCGCCGACGTGACGCCGCCGCTGTGGCAATGGACGCCGTCGATCGCGCCGTCCGGCATGGCGTTCTGCACCAGCGACCGCTACCCCGGCTGGCGCGGCAGCCTGTTCGTCGGCTCGCTGAAGTTCCGGCTGCTTTCCCGCCTCGAACTCGACGGTGACAGGGTGCTGCGCGAGGAGCGACTGCTGACCGACCTGCGCGCGCGGGTGCGCGACGTGCGCCAGGGGCCCGACGGCTTGCTGTATCTTCTGACCGACGAGGCCGACGGGCGGCTGCTGCGGCTTGCGCCGACCGGCTGAGCCGCCGGGCCCGTTTCACGCACCCCTTCCGCACATGACCGAACCCACCGCCGAAGACCCGATCCAGCACCAGTCCGATGGCCACCGCGGCGTGTTCTTCATCGAACGCGACGGCCGCCGCATCGCCGAGCTCACCTACTCGCTCGGCGACGGCGCTGCGATCGTCGACCACACCTGGGTCGACCCCGCCCTGCGCGGGGGAAACTTTGCGCGCCGGCTCGTCGATGCGGTCGTGCAGTGGGCGCGCGGCGAAGGAATCCGGCTGGTGCCGACCTGCTCGTACGTGCGGGTGGTGCTGGCGCGCACGCCCGAGTACGCGGACGTGCGCCAAGCCTGACTCAG
Source organism: Lautropia sp. SCN 69-89 (assembly GCA_001724855.1). Classification (GTDB taxonomy): domain Bacteria; phylum Pseudomonadota; class Gammaproteobacteria; order Burkholderiales; family Burkholderiaceae_E; genus Zeimonas. Next base: position 3,073 of record MEED01000065.1, on the reverse strand, counting down.
CCTCGCCTGAACCGGTAGATCGCCTGCGTCGAACGCAGCGACGGCAACCAGCCGACCGGCGCGCCGTCGCACAGGAACGCGCGGCCGGTGATCGCCAGCCCGAGGCGGCGCAGGAAGTCCTCGAAGTCGCGCACGGTCGACATGTGCAGGTTCGGCGTGTCGAACCATTCGTAGGGCAGCTCGCGCGACACCGGCATGCGCCCGCGCACCAGCGACCACGCGTGGGTCCAGTGGCCGAAGTTCGGCAGCGACACGATCCCCTCGCGGCCGACCTCGCTCATCTCGCGCAGCACGCGCTCGGTCTGGTGCGTCATCTGGATCGCCATCGACAGCACGACCACGTCGAACGACGGCGCGTGGAACATCCCCAGCCCGGCCTCGATGTCCTGCTGGATCACGTCGACGCCCTTGCGCATGCAGGCGAGCAGCTGCTCGTCGTTGATCTCGACGCCGTAGCCCCGGCAACCCTTGGCCGATTGCAGGTGCGCCAGCAGCGCGCCGTCGCCGCAGCCGAGGTCGAGCACGTGCGAGCCCGGCGCGATCCAGTCGGCGATCAGCGCGAGATCGGGGCGCAGGCCGTTGCCCTGGCCGCCGGGCGGGTGCGGAAGCGGCAGCGGGCGCTTCGTCATCGCACGCCCTCCGGCGTGCCCGGCGCGCGGCCGGCCGCCTGCGGACCCGTGCCGGCGCGCACGCGCGCATCCACGCGCTCGAACCAGTTGCGCATCACCGCCATGTACTGCGGGTCGTCGAGCAGGAACGCATCGTGGCCGTGCGGCGCGTCGACCTCGGCATAGGTGACGCGCCGCCCGTTGGCGAGCAGCGCCTCGACGATCTCGCGGCTGCGCTCGGGCGCGAAGCGCCAGTCGGTGGTGAACGACACCAGCAGGAAGTCGGCCTGCGCCGGCGACAGCGCGCGCGCCAGGTCGCCGCCGTGTGCGAGCGCCGGGTCGAAGTAGTCGAGCGCGCGCGTGATCAGCAGGTAGGTGTTCGCGTCGAAGTAGCCCGAGAACTTCTCGCCCTGGTAGCGCAGGTACGACTCGATCTCGAACTCGACGTCGAAAGTGAAGCGGTAGTCGTTGCGCAGCACGGTGTCGGTCACGTGGCGGCGCAGCGCGCGGCCGAACTTCTCGCCCATCACGTCGTCGGACAAATAGGTGATGTGGCCGATCATCCGCGCCACCTGCAGCCCGCGCGCCGGGACCACGCCGTGGTCGTAGAAGCGCCCCCCGTGGAAATCGGGGTCGGTGATGATCGCGCGGCGCGCCACCTCGTTGAACGCGATGTTCTGCGCCGACAGCTTCGGCGCGGTGGCCACCGCCACGCAGTGCGCGACGCGCTGCGGGTACAGCGTGGTCCATGCCAGCGCCTGCATGCCGCCCAGGCTGCCGCCCATCACCGCGGCGAAACGCTCGATGCCCAGCGCGTCGGCGAGCCGCGCCTGCGCGTGCACCCAGTCCTCGACGGTGACCACCGGGAAATCGGGACCGTAGGGCTTGCCGGTGGCCGGATCGATGCTCATCGGGCCGGTCGACCCGAAGCAGCTGCCGAGGTTGTTCACGCCGACGACGAAGAAGCGGTCGGTGTCGACCGGCTTGCCCGGCCCGACCATGTTGTCCCACCAGCCGATGTCGCCCGGACGGTCGGCGTAGGCGCCGGCCACGTGGTGCCCGGCGTTGAGCGCGTGGCAGACGAGCACCGCGTTCGAGCGATCGGCGTTCAGCGTTCCGCAGGTTTCGTAGACCAGCTCGTAGCCCGCGATCGACGCGCCGCTGCGAAGCGCGAGCGGCTGCTCGAAGCGCATCCGCTGCGCGGTGACGAACCCCACCGAGCCGGAAGCCGGCGTCGGCGACATCGAGGTCTGTGCAGGCTGGTTCAACGCGGAAAGGAGGGACGGTGTCGCAAGACGAAAAAGCCCGACCGGCTTGCTGGCGGGTCGGGCTCGATCGGTCGTGCCTGGCCGCTTTAGCCGTACTTGTAACGCGCCCGCAAGCTGATCCTCAAATCGGCGCGATGAGACGGACGCAAAGGTAAGCCTGCGGCCCCCGCCTGTCAAATTCGCCGCGGACGTCGCCGCGAAGGTCGCCGTGGACGCCGCACGGAATCAGCGTCGCCACGCGCCGGCAAGCAGCTCGTAGGAGCGCAGCCGCGCCGCGTGGTCGTGGATCGCGCTGGCAGCCATCAACTCGTCGGCGCCGGTGGTCTCGACGAAACGCTCCAGCTCGCGTCGCACCGTCCCGGGCGAACCCACGAACGAGCACGCCAGCATCCGCGACACCTGCGCCTTCTCGGCCGGCGTCCAGTACGACTCGATGTCGTCGATCGGCGGCGACAGCTGGCCGCGCTCATTGCGCATCATGTCGGTGAAGCGCTGCTGGATCGTGGTGAACAGGCGCCGCGCCTCGTCGTCGGTGTCGGCCGCGACCACGTTGATGCCGACCATCGCGTGAGGCCGGTCGAGCTGCGCCGACGGGCGGAACCGCTCGCGATAGATCGCGAGCGCCTGCATCAGCGCATCGGGCGCGAAGTGCGACGCGAAGGCATACGGCAGGCCGAGGTGCGCCGCCAGCTGCGCGCCGTAGAGGCTCGAGCCGAGGATCCACAGGGGCACGTTCAAGCCGGCGCCCGGCACCGCGCGATAGGCCTGCCCCGGCTGCACCGGCCCGAACAGCGCCTGCAGTTCGAGCACGTCGTCGGGGAAGGTCTCGGCCGCGTGCGGGTCGCGGCGCAGCGCGCGCAGCGTGACCATGTCGGTGCCCGGCGCGCGGCCCAGCCCGCGATCGATGCGCCCCGGATACAGTGACTCCAGCGTGCCGAACTGCTCGGCGATCACCAGCGGCGAGTGGTTCGGCAGCATCACGCCGCCGGCGCCGACGCGGATCGTGCGCGTGCCGCCCGCGACGTAGCCGATCACCACCGAGGTCGCCGCGCTGGCGATGCCGGTCATGTTGTGGTGCTCGGCGAGCCAGTAGCGGCGATAACCCCAGTCCTCGCAATGCCGGGCGAGGTCGAGCGTGTTGCGCAGCGCGTCGGCCGCGGTGTCGCCCCTGCGGATCGGGGCCAGGTCGAGGACGGA
>MEED01000064.1 GCA_001724855.1 Lautropia sp. SCN 69-89 | reverse complement strand
ACCTGGAACGTCAATTCGCTGAAAGTGCGCCTGCCGCACGTGCTCGACTGGCTGCGCGCCAACCCGGTCGACGTGCTGTGCCTGCAGGAGACCAAACTGCGCGACGAGCATTTCCCGCATTCGGCCCTGGCCGAACTGGGCTACGAATCCGCGTTCGCCGGCCAGCCCACCTACAACGGCGTGGCGATCCTCGCGCGGCGCGACACGGTCGGCGATCCGTCGTCGGTCGCCGTGGGCAACCCTTTGTTTCCCGACGAGCAGAAGCGGCTGATCAGCGCCGACCTCGGGGGGCTGCGCGTGGTCAACGCGTATTTCCCGAACGGCCAGGCGGTCGGCACCGACAAGTACGACTACAAGCTGCGCTGGATCGACGCGCTCGCCGACTGGCTGGCCGCGCCGGCGACGCTGCCGGTGGTGCTGCTCGGCGACTTCAACATCGCCCCCGAAGACCGTGACGTGCACGACCCGAAGGCCTGGGAGGGGCAGGTACTGTGTTCGGCGGCCGAGGGCTCGGCTTCGTCGACACGTTCCGGCTGTTCGAGCAGCCGCCGAAGACCTACAGCTGGTGGGACTACCGCCAGCTCGCGTTTCGCCGCAACGCCGGGTTGCGCATCGACCACATCCTGGTGCCGCAGGCGCTCGCACCGTCGGTGCGTGGCTGCCGCATCGACCGCGAGCCGCGCAAGCGCGAGCAACCGTCCGACCACGCGCCGGTGATCGCGGAGATCGAACTGGGGGCATAGCCCTCCCCCAGGCGCCGGCCTTCGATCGCCCTCGTCGTCCTCGAGCCGCAGTTCCTGGATCTTGCGCGTGATCGTGTTGCGGCCGATGCCCAGCCGCAGCGCCGCGTCGATGCGCCGGCCGCGCGTGTGGCGCAACGCGGCGCGGATCACCGTGGCCTCGAATTCGCGTGTGAGCCGCTGCATCAGTTCGCCGTGCGCCTGCCCGGTTGCCGCGCCGCCTTGCGCGGCCAGCTGCGCCGCGACCTCACGTTCGAGCAGCTGCGACCACGGCTGGGCGCCGTCCGGGCCGATGCCGGCCGACCCGACCCCGCGCGCCTGCCCGGCACCGGTCGTCTCCGCGGGACCGGCCACCGTCGCGGGACTGGCCGCCGTCGCGGCACCGGGCACCTCCACGGCACCGTGCGCCTCCGCGTCACCGGGCGCCTCGCCGATCGCCGCGAGAGCACCCCCGCCAACGGAGTCGCGGATCTCGCGCGGCAGGTCTTTCGCATCGACGAGCTGCGCCGGCGCCATCACCGTGAGCCAGCGGCAGGTGTTTTCCAGCTGGCGCACGTTGCCCGGCCAGGCGAACGCCTGCAGCACCCGCAGCGCCTGCGGGCTCAGCCGCTTGGCCTCGCCGCCGAGCTCGCGCGCGCTCTTTTGCAGGAAGTGCCGTGCCAGCGGCGGGATGTCCTCGCTGCGCTCGCGCAGCGGCGGCAGCCGCAGCCGGATCACGTTCAGCCGATGCAGCAGGTCTTCGCGAAACAGGCCCTGGCGCACCCGCTCCTCGAGGTCCTGGTGCGTGGCCGCGATCACGCGCACGTTCGCGCGCATCGGCTGGTGGCCGCCGACACGGTAGAACTGCCCGTCCGAGAGCACGCGCAGCAGCCGCGTCTGCAGTTCCGCGGGCATGTCGCCGATCTCGTCGAGGAACAGCGTGCCGCCGTCGGCCTGCTCGAAGCGGCCGCGGCGCGTCTGCTGCGCGCCGGTGAACGCGCCACGCTCGTGGCCGAAGAGCTCCGACTCCAGCAGGTCGCGCGGAATCGCCGCGGTGTTCAATGCGACGAACGCGGCGCCCGCGCGCGGGCTGTGCCGGTGCAGCGCGCGCGCCACCAGTTCCTTGCCCGTGCCCGACTCGCCGGTGATCAGCACGGTGACGCTGGACTGCGACAGCCTGCCGATCGCGCGGAACACCTCCTGCATCGCCGGCGCCTGACCGAGCATCTCGAGCTCTTCGCCCGCATGCTCCTCGGCGGGCGCCTCGCGCGCGCTCTCCTCGACTGCACGGCGGATCAGCTCGATCGCCGCGGGCAGGTCGAACGGCTTGGGCAGGTATTCGAAGGCCCCCCCCTGGAACGCCGACACCGCGCTCTCCAGGTCGGCAAAGGCGGTCATGATGATCACCGGCGTGCCGGGCCGGCGCGCGCGAAACGCCTGCAGCAGCTCGATGCCGCTGGCGCCGGGCATCCGGATGTCGCTGACCAGCACGCGCGGCGCGCCTTCGTCGAGCGCGCGCAGGCATTCGGCCGCCGAGCCGAACGCGCGCACCGCGAAGCCCTCGCGCGCGAGCGCCTTCTCCAGCACCCAGCGGATCGATTGGTCGTCGTCGACGATCCAGACCGCGTCCATCGTCGTTCAGCCTCCCGGCAGCGGCAGCAGGATCCGGAAATCGGTGCGTCCGGGCTTGCTCTCGCATTCGATCAGCCCGCCGTGCTGCTGCACGAACGTCTGCGCGAGCGTGAGCCCCAGGCCGCTGCCGCCTTCGCGGCCCGACACCAGCGGATAGAAGATCCGCTCGCCGATATCCTCGGGCACGCCCGGGCCGTTGTCGATCACATGCAAGTCGAGTGCCAGTTTCCAGCGGTGTCCGGCGATCGTCACCTGCCGCGCGATGCGGGTGCGCAGCACGATCCGCCCGTGCCCGTGCAGCGCCTGCGCCGCGTTGCGCACCAGGTTCAGCAGCACCTGGACCAGCTGCTCGCGATCACCGCGGAATTCGGGCAGGCTCGCGTCGTAGTCGCGCGCGATCTCCAGCCCCTGCGGAAACTCGGCCAGCACCACCGAGCGCACCTGCTCGCAGACTTCGTGGATGTTCAGTTCGCCGACGACCCGCGCGCTGCGATGCGGCGCGAGCAGCCGGTCGACCAGCACCTGCAGCCGGTCGGCCTCCTTCACGATCACCCGCGTATATTCGCGCAGCGCCGGCGACGCCAGCTCGGAATCGAGCAGCTGCGCCGCGCCGCGGATGCCGCCGAGCGGGTTGCGGATCTCGTGCGCCAGGTTGCGCACCAGCTCACGGTTGGCCTTGGCCGAATCGAGCAGCCTGCGTTCGCGATCGGCGCGCCGCCGCTGCTCGACTTCGCTGAACTCCAGCAGCAGCGCGCCGGGCCCGCCGCCCAGCGCGACTGCGCTGCACGACAACGGCTGCGGTTCGCGCCCCGGGCGCTCCAGCGTGAGCTCGCTGCGCTTTTCGTCGAAAGCGCCCGCCGCGGCCTCGACGCACAGCTGCGCGATCGCGCTGCCGTCGACGAACAGACGCGGAAACGGCTGCCCGGTCACCAGGCGCTGCGACACCCCGAACAGCTGCGCACCGGCCTGGTTCAGGAAAACGACGCGGCCCTGCGCGTCGAGCACCGCCACCGCGCTGGAGAGCAGGTCGAGGCCGTCGAGCCCGGATGAGCGTCGGCGTCGGCGCGGCAGCCCGGCCGGTTTCGCGGGCGACGCTGGCGTGCCGATCGTGGTCAGTCCCGGACCGTGCCGAGTTCGCGGCGGATCGACGCGATGTTGCCCTCGGAACGGTCGATGTCGTCCTTGAGCCGCTGAACCCGGTCGAGGTACTTCTGGTAGTTGCGCTCGTCGCCCAGGCGATCGGGTTCGCCGTTCTTGTAGACCGCCTTCAGTTCCGCGAGCCGCGACTCTTCCTTGCGCAGTTCGTCCTCGAGGATGCGCCGGCGCTCGAGGTCGCGCTCGCGCTGCGTGGAGGCGTCGACCTTCGGAAAACCGTTCGCGCCCGGGCGCGCCGCAGCGCCACCCGCCTGCGCAGGCGCGGCGCCGGCCGCCGGACGCGCTCCCGCCGGCAGCTTCGGCGCCGGAATCGTGGTGAGCGGCGCGAGGTCGATCGCGCGGCAATTGCGCCCGTTCGGCGTGCCCTGGTAGACAGGCACTCCGCTCTCGGACTCGCAACGATAGACCTCGGCCAGGGCCTGTGCGGCCAGGCCGAGGCCCGCGGCAACGAGACAGGCGGCGCGAACGAGCATTGCGGGGCGAAGCGATGTCATGGTCGGGCCGGAGAAGGTCGGCCCGGAGAAGACCGGGCCGGAAAGTCCGCGGCCAGTGTAAGGCAGCCCGCACCGCGATTCAAACCGGCCGCACGGCCGACCGACCTGCGGGGCGCGCGGCCCGACCTGCGCCCCGCCCCGGCCCGCCGTCACCCGCGCGTCGCAGGCGTGCCTCAGAGGCTGTAGTACATGTCGAACTCGGCCGGATGCGTGGTCATCCGCAGCCGCGTGACCTCCTCCATCTTCAGTTCGATGTACGCATCGATCATGTCGTTGCTGAACACGCCGCCGCGCGTGAGGAACTCGCGGTCCTTGTCCAGGTAGCCGAGCGCCTCGTCGAGCGACGCGCACACCGTCGGAATCTTCGCTTCCTCTTCCGGGGGCAGGTCGTACAGGTTCTTGTCCGCGGCCTCGCCGGGATGGATCTTGTTCTGCACGCCGTCCAGCCCGGCCATCATCAGCGCCGCGAACAGCAGGTAGGGGTTGGCCATCGGATCCGGGAAACGGACCTCGATGCGCCGGCCCTTCGGGTTGCTCACGAACGGAATCCGGATCGACGCCGAACGGTTGCGCGCCGAATACGCGAGCTTCACCGGCGCCTCGAAACCCGGCACCAGCCGCTTGTACGAGTTGGTGCCCGGGTTGGCGATCGCGTTCAGCGCCCTCGCGTGCTTGATGATTCCGCCGATGTAGAACAGCGAGAAGTCCGACAGCCCGGCGTACTTGTCGCCGGCGAACAGGTTCTGCCCGTCCTTCCAGATCGACTGGTGCACGTGCATGCCCGAGCCGTTGTCGCCGACGATCGGCTTGGGCATGAAGGTGGCGGTCTTGCCGTAGCTGTGCGCGACGTTGTGGATCACGTACTTCATCGTCTGCAGCCAGTCGGCGCGCTGCACCAGCGTCGAGAACTTCGTGCCGATCTCGTTCTGCCCGGCCCCCGCGACCTCGTGGTGGTGCACTTCCACCGGAATGCCCATCTGCTCGAGGATCAGGCACATCTCCGAGCGCATGTCCTGGAACGAATCGACCGGCGGCACCGGGAAATAGCCGCCCTTCACCGGCGGCCGGTGCGCGAGGTTGCCCCCCTCGATGTCCTTGCCGGTCGACCACGACGCCTCTTCGGAGTTGATCTTCACGAAGCAACCCGACATGTCGACGTTCCAGGTGACCGAGTCGAAGATGAAGAACTCGGGCTCCGGGCCGAAATAGGCGGTGTCGCCGATCCCGGTGGACTTCAGGTAGGCCTCGGCGCGGCGCGCCAGCGAGCGCGGGTCGCGCGAGTAGCCCTTGCCATCGGCCGGCTCGACCACGTCGCAGGTGACGATCAGCGTGGGCTCCTCGCGAAACGGATCCATGTTCGCGGTGGCCGGGTCGGGCATCAGCAGCATGTCCGAGGCCTCGATGCCCTTCCAGCCGGCGATCGACGAACCGTCGAAGGCGTGGCCCGACGTGATCTTGTCCTCGTCGAACATCTTCGCCGGCACCGAGACGTGCTGCTCCTTGCCGCGGGTGTCGGTGAAGCGAAGATCGACGAACTTCACTTCGTTGTCGGCGATCATCTTCATCACGTCTTTGACGGTGGCCATGCTGGCGTTCTCCTGGTCACGAGGGTCTGGATTCCTGGGCTGGCTACACCCCGCCGCAGGCACGGGGGCCGGCAGACGGGAGCGGCGGACGCGCGATTCTGTGCGTTTTCGGCCTCCGGCTCAAACTAGCAGGTTCCGTGCCAGCGGG
>MEED01000063.1 GCA_001724855.1 Lautropia sp. SCN 69-89 | reverse complement strand
CGACACCCCCGCCGGCCAGGTGAGCGTCGAGATCCGCAGCGTCAACTCGCGCTTTCTCGATCTCGCCTTCCGGATCCCCGACGAGCTGCGGCTGGTCGAACCGGCGCTGCGCGAACTGATCGCCGGCGCGGTCCAGCGCGGCAAGGTCGAATGCCGGGTCGGATTCCGCGCCCTCGCCCGAAGCGAGGCCGAGCCGCAGCTCGACGCGCGCGTGCTCGCCCAGGTGGCCGCGCTCACCCGGCGCGTCGCCGAGGCGGTGCCCGACGCGGCGCCGCCCGGCGTGAGCGACATCCTGCGCTGGCCCGGGCTGCTCGGCGAGCCGGCCAGTACCGACGCGCTCGCCCCCGAAGTACTGGCCGCCGCGCGCCTGGCGCTCGACGAATTCGTCGCCAGCCGCGCCCGCGAGGGCGACAAGCTCGCCGCGTTCCTGCGCGAGCGCGCCGCGGGCATCTGCACGATCATCGAGCCGCTGCGACAGCGCAGGCGCTCGAGCAGACCGAAGCGCCGGTGCCCATGGAGGAGACCATGGCGCGCGTGCGCCAGGAAGTCACCGCCTATGGGCTGCGCATCGACGTCGCCGAGGAGCTCTCGCGACTGCAGGCCCACGTCGACGAACTGCGGCGCATCCTCGACGCCGGCAGCCCGGCCGGCAAGCGGCTCGACTTCCTGATGCAGGAACTCAACCGCGAGGCCAACACGCTCGGCTCGAAGGCCGCCGCGATCGACCTCACCGGCGCCTCGATCGAACTCAAGGTCCTGATCGAGCAGATGCGCGAACAGGTTCAGAACATCGAGTAAGCGCGGCCCCATGACCGACACCCGTCCGCATCCCGGCAACCTGTTCGTGGTGGCCGCACCCTCGGGTGCCGGCAAGACCTCGCTGGTGCGCGCGCTGCTCGCCGATGCTCCGCTGATGCAGCTGTCGGTGTCGTTCACGACCCGCGCGCCGCGCCCCGGCGAGGTCGACGGCCGCGACTACTTCTTCGTCGACCAGCCCGAGTTCGAGCGCCGCCGCGAGGCCGGCGAGTTCCTCGAATGGGCCGAAGTACACGGCAACCTGTACGCCACCTCGCGCACCTGGATCGAAGGCCGCATCGACGCCGGCGTCGACATCGTGCTCGAAATCGACTGGCAAGGCGCCACGCAGGTGCAGCGGCTGTTTCCGGACGCGATCGGCGTGTTCATCGTGCCGCCTTCGATCGGCGTGCTGCGCGAACGGCTCACGCAGCGCGGCCAGGACAGCACCGAGGTGATCGAGCAGCGCGTGGCGGCGGCGCAGGCCGAATTGAAGCAGGCCCACCGCTTCCAATATGTTATTATTAATCAAGACTTTGCAAGCGCCCTCGCCGATCTCCGCATGATCGTTCAGGCGGCGCGCTTGCGATTCGCGAAACAGCAAGCCCGGCATCCGGCCACTTTCGCCGCGCTGGGCATCACCAAGCGCAAACAGGTGTGACATGGCCCGCATCACCGTCGAAGACTGCCTGAAGCACATTCCCAACCGTTTCGAGCTCACGCTCGCCGCCACCTATCGCGCCCGCATGCTCGCGCAGGGCCACGCACCCAAGGTCGAGTCGAAAGACAAGCCCACGGTCACCGCGTTGCGTGAAATCGCCGCCGGCAAGGTCGGGGTCGAGATGTTGCGGCGCGTACCCATCTGACGAGCCGCCGGCCGGTCCGGTTCCGGTCGCAGCGGGCATGGCCAGTCAGCACACGCCCCCCGTCGCAACACCCGCCCGGCGCGGGCGCCGGCAATCCTCGGCCGCCAAACCGCCCGCCTCGCAGGCGTCCGGCCCCGGCGCCTCCGTTTCCGGCACTTCCGCAACCCCGGAATCCACGGCCCCCGCACTCGCCGACGCCGGCTTCGTGGCGGTCGCCGACGAACGACAGGTGGTGTCGCTCGCCGGCCTCACCCGCAAGGCGGCCACCTACCTGTCCGGCAACGACCTCGAGCGCATCCGCGAAGCCTGGCGCTTTTCGGACGAAGCGCACCTCGGCCAGTTCCGCTCCAGCGGCGAGCCGTACATCTCGCATCCGATCGCGGTCGCCGAGATCCTTTCGGGCTGGAAGCTCGATGCCGATTCGCTGATGGCGGCGCTGCTGCACGACGTCATCGAAGACACCACCGTCGCCAAGCAGATCCTGATCGAGCGCTTCGGCCCCCACGTGGCCGAACTGGTCGACGGCCTGTCCAAGCTCGAACGCGTCGAGTTCGCCTCCAAGGAGCAGCAGCAGGCCGAGAGCTTCCGCAAGATGCTGCTCGCGATGGCGCGCGACGTGCGCGTCATCCTGATCAAGCTCGCCGACCGGCTGCACAACATGCAGACGCTCGACGCGGTGCCGGTCGACAAGCAGCGCCGCATCGCGCGCGAAACCATCGAGATCTATGCGCCGATCGCCAGCCGCCTGGGCCTGCACGAGCTGTTCCGCGAGCTGGTCGACCTGTCGTTCAAGTACCTCCATCCGTGGCGGCACCGCACGCTGCAGAGGGCGGTACAGGCCGCGCGCGGCAACCGCCGCGAGGTGATCGGCAAGATCCTCGAAGCGGTGCAGAAGGCGCTGCCCGAGGCCGGGGTGAACGCCGAGGTGTTCGGCCGCGAGAAGACGCTGTATGCGATCTACCGCAAGATGCGCGACAAGCGGCTGTCGTTCTCGCAGGTGCTCGACATCTACGGCTTTCGCGTGCTGGTCGACACGGTGCCGCAGTGCTATCTCGCGCTGGGCGCGCTGCACGCCACCTACAAGCCGGTGCCGGGCCGCTTCAAGGACTACATCGCGATCCCGAAGATCAACGGCTACCAGTCGCTGCACACCACGCTGGTGGGCCCCTTCGGCACGCCGGTGGAGTTCCAGATCCGCACGCGCGAGATGCAGCGCGTGGCGCAGGCCGGGGTGGCCGCGCACTGGCTCTACAAGGCCGAGAAGGAGAGTTTCACCGAGCTGCAGAAGCGCACCCACGAGTGGCTGCAGTCGCTGCTCGACATCCAGAGCCAGACCGGCGACTCGCTCGAATTCATCGAGCACGTGAAGGTCGACCTCTTCCCGGATGCCGTCTACGTCTTCACGCCGCGCGGCCAGATCCGCGCGATGCCGCGCGGCGCCACCATCATCGACTTCGCCTACAGCGTGCACACCGACATCGGCGACCAGGCGGTGTCGGCGCGCGTGAACCAGCGCCAGGTGCCGCTGCGCACCGAACTGCAGAACGGCGACGTGGTCGAGGTGTTCACCGACCCGAACTCCCGGGCCAACCCGAACTGGCTGAGCTTCGTGCGCACCGGCAAGGCGCGCGCCGGCATCCGCCAGTGCCTGAAGACGCTCAAGTACAAGGAGTCGGTCGAACTCGGGCGGCGCCTGCTCGAGCAGGCGCTGGGCGCGCTGCGCATCGAGGCCTCGTCGCTCGATGCGGCGATGCTCGACCGCGGCGCGCGCGACGCGGGCGCGAAGAGCATCGAAGAACTCTATGCCGACATCGGCCTGGGCAAGCGCCTGGCGCCGGTGATCGCGCGCACCATCGCGCTGCAGTTCTCGGGCAAGCCCACCGGCGCCACGCTGATCCTGCCGCGCCCGGCGCCGATGCAGATCAGCGGCACCGAAGGTGCGGCGGTCACGTATTCGCCGTGCTGCCACCCGCTGCCGGGCGACGAGATCATCGGCCACCTGCGCGGCGGCCACGGCCTGTTCGTGCATCGTGCCGACTGCAAGGTGGCGCATCGGCAGCGCGCGAAAGACGCCGAGCGCTGGATCGACGTCGACTGGGCCGACGACATCGCCGGGCAGTTCCGCACCGGCATCGAGGTGCAGGTGCGCAACGACCGCGGCGTGCTCGGCAAGGTGGCCGCCGAGATCGCCGCCAGCGAGGCGAACATCGTGCACGTGGCCATGGACGAGGAGCCCGCCGAGTCGGCCGTGCTGCGCTTCGCGATCCAGGTGCGCGACCGCGTGCACCTGGCGCAGGTGATGCGCAACCTGCGCCGGCTGGCCGAAGTGGCGCGCATCAGTCGCAGTAGCTGATTCCCAGCACCTCGAGTTCGTCCACGCCTGCCGGCGTGCGCAGCGTCACCACGTCGCCCTCGCGCGCCTTGAGCAGCGCGCGCGCCACCGGCGAGATCCAGCTCACGTACCCACGCGCCGGATCGACCTCGTCGATGCCCACGATGCGCACCGTCTCCTCGCGTTCGCCGTTGCGCAGGTAGGTAACCGTGGCGCCGAAGAACACCTGCTCGCAGCCTTGCTGCAGTGCCGGATCGACCACCTCGGCAAGATCGAGCCGTCGGGTGAGGAAGCGGATGCGCCGGTCGATCTCGCGCAGCCGCTTCTTGCCGTAGATGTAGTCGCCGTTCTCGGAGCGATCGCCGTTCGAGGCCGCCCACGAGACGACGCGCACGACCTCGGGCCGCTCGACGTCGATCAGCCCGAGCAGTTCGGCCTTCAGCCGCTCGTAGCCCGCGCGCGTGATGTAGTTGCGCCCGCCCGCCGCCGGCGGCAGCGCCTGCGCCGCAGCGTCGATGTCGTCGGCCTCGTCGGCCGCCTCGTCTTTCACGAAGGCTTTGCTCATCGTCAATGATTCCGTGATGCAGTTCCTCGGCCCATGGTGACGCGCACCCGACCATGCGAGCATACCCGTCGTCGGGTTTCAGTCGCTCGAGGTGCCCGCCATGACCGATCGTCGAATGCTCCGCCGCTACCTGGCCCTGGTGCGTCACGCCGACGAACTGTTCGACGAGTGCAGCGCCTCCGACGATCCGGCAGCCGCGGCGCCGGCGCCCGCCGAGGCGGCGGTGCTGCTCGACGAACTCACCGCCTCGTTGGGCCCGATCGTGGAATCGATGGTCGAGCCCGCGCCCGACCCCGAGGAAGTGCGCCGGCAGCTGGCCGGCTGGGTGCACTGAAGCGCGGCGGCTCGGATCGAACGCCGGACTCAGCTTCCGGCGACCGCCATCTCGTCGATCAGCACCGAGCCGCTGCGCTTGGTGCCGCGGGTGATCTCGTCGGCGCCGATCGCCACGATGCCGCGGAACATGTCGCGCAGGTTGCCCGCGATCGTGATCTCCTCCACCGGGTGGCGGATTCGCCCGCCCTCGACCCAGTAGCCGCTCGCGCCGCGCGAATAGTCGCCGGTCACGTAGTTCACGCCCTGGCCCATCAGGTCGGTGACGAGCAGACCGGTGCCCAGCTTCGCGAGCATCTTCTCGAACGAGTCGCTGCGGCGCGTCGCGCGGCTCGCGAACCACAGGTTGTGCGAGCCGCCCGCGTTGCCGGTGCTCTTCATGCCGAGCTTGCGCGCCGAGTAGGTCGACAGGAAGTAGCCCTTCAGCTCGCCCGCCTCCACCACCTTGCGCCGGCGCGTGGCCACGCCCTCGTTGTCGAACGGCGTGCTGCCCGACTCGCCGGGGCGGTGCGGATCCTCGACCACGTCGAGGTGCGCCGGAAACAGCTGCTGGCCGAGCGCGTCGACCAGGAAGCTCGCCTTGCGATAGAGCGCGCCGCCGCTGGCCGCCTGCACCAGATGGCCGAGCAGCCCGCAGGCCAGCGGCGCCTCGAACAGCACCGGCACGCGCCGCGTGGCCAGCCGCCGCGCGCCCAGCCGCGCGAGCGCCCGCTCGGCCGCATAGCGCCCGAGCGCCTCGGGGTCGGCCAGCCGCGCCGGATTGCAGTGCGACGAGTACCAGTCGTCGCGCTGCATCTCGCCGCGTCG
>MEED01000062.1 GCA_001724855.1 Lautropia sp. SCN 69-89 | reverse complement strand
GATCAGGAACTCGTGGGCGTTGCCGTCGAGGTCGGTGATGACCAGCCGCTGCTTGCCCTTGGTGTCCTTGCCGAACGACACGGTGCCGGTGACTTCGGCGAGCATCCCGGCGTCCTTCGGCGAGCGCGCCTCGAACAGTTCGGCCACCCGCGGCAGGCCGCCGGTGATGTCGCGCGTCTTCTGCGACTCGAGCGGAATGCGTGCCAGGATCTCCCCGACGCCGACCTGCTGGCCGTCGCGCACGGTGATCAGCGCACCCACCGGGAAGCCGATCGTGACCGCGTGGTCGGTGTTCGCGATGCGGACTTCCTCGCCCGCCTCGTCGATCAGCTTGACCTGCGGGCGGACCGACCTCGCGGTCGTTCCGCGGCGCTTGGCGTCGATCACGACCAGCGTGGACAGGCCGGTGATCTCGTCGATCTGCCGGGCGACGGTGACGCCCTCCTCGACGTTCTCGAAGCGGATCGTGCCCGGGTACTCGGTGATGATCGGCCGCGTGAGCGGATCCCAGGTGGCCAGCTGCGTGCCCGCCTTCACCGCCTTGCCGTCGATGGCAAGCAGCGTGGCGCCGTACGGCACCTTGTGGCGCTCGCGTTCGCGGCCGTTGTCGTCGACGATCGTGACCTCGCCCGAGCGCGAGATGACGATCTGCTCGCCCTTCGCGTTGCTGACGTAGCGCATCGTCGCGGTGAAGCGCACGACTCCGTTCGAGCGCGCCTCGACCGCGCTGGCGACCGCAGCGCGCGATGCCGCGCCGCCGATGTGGAAAGTGCGCATCGTGAGCTGCGTGCCGGGCTCGCCGATCGACTGCGCAGCGATCACCCCGACGGCCTCGCCGCTGTTCACCAGCGAACCGCGGCCGAGGTCGCGCCCGTAGCACTTGGCGCACAGCCCGTAGCGCGTCGCGCAGGTGAGCGGGGTGCGCACGCGCACCTCGTCGATGCCCAGCCGCACGATCTCGTCGACCGCGTCCTCGTCGAGCAGCGTGCCGGCGTCGAACACCGTCTCCTGCGTCTCGGGATGGATCACGTCGACGGCGGCCACGCGCCCGAGGATGCGGTCGCGCAGCGCCTCGATCACCTCGCCGCCCTCGATCAGCGCCTTCATCGACACGCCGTTGGTGGTGCCGCAGTCGTCCTCGGTGACGACCAGGTCCTGCGTCACGTCGACCAGGCGCCGCGTGAGGTAGCCCGAGTTCGCGGTCTTCAGCGCGGTGTCGGCCAGGCCCTTGCGCGCGCCGTGCGTCGAGATGAAGTACTGCAGGACGTTCAGGCCCTCGCGGAAGTTCGCGGTGATCGGCGTCTCGATGATCGAGCCGTCGGGCTTGGCCATCAGGCCGCGCATGCCCGCGAGCTGCCGGATCTGCGCGGCCGAGCCGCGCGCGCCCGAGTCGGCCATCATGTAGATGGAGTTGAACGACTCCTGCCTGACGGTGTTGCCCGAGCGGTCGACGGCGTTCTGCGTCTCGAGCTGGCGCATCATCGCCTTGCCGACGTCGTCGCCGGCGCGGCCCCAGATGTCGACCACCTTGTTGTAGCGCTCGCCGTGGGTGACCAGGCCCGAGGTGTACTGCTGCTCGATCTCCTTCACCTCCTTTTCGGCCTGGGCGAGGATGTCGGTCTTCTGGGTCGGCACCAGCATGTCGTCGATCGCGATCGAGAGGCCCGCGCGGGTGGCCAGCTTGAAGCCGTTCTGCATCAGCTGGTCGGCGAAGATGACCGTGTCGCGCAGGCCGCAGCGCCGGTACGAGGCGTTGATCAGCCGCGAGATCTCCTTCTTCTTCAGGGCGCGGTTGAGCAGGTCGAACGGCAGCCCCTTGGGGAGGATTTCCGAGAGCAGCGCGCGGCCGACGGTGGTCTGGGCGCGGATCGGGCGCGGCTCGACTTCGCCGCTCTCGCGATCCTTGGTGTATTCGACCAGCCGCACGACGATCTTCGTGCCCAGTTCGACCTGGCCGTTGTCATAGGCGCGCTGCACTTCGCCGACGTCGGCAAAGAACATTCCCTCGCCCTTGCCGTTGACCTTCTCGCGCGTGGTGTAGTACAGGCCCAGCACGATGTCCTGCGACGGCACGATCGACGGCTCGCCGTTGGACGGGAACAGCACGTTGTTCGAGGCGAGCATCAGCGCGCGCGCCTCGAGCTGCGCCTCGAGCGACAGCGGCACGTGCACGGCCATCTGGTCACCGTCGAAGTCGGCGTTGAACGCCGCGCACACCAGCGGGTGCAGCTGGATCGCCTTGCCTTCGATCAGCACCGGCTCGAACGCCTGGATGCCGAGGCGGTGCAGCGTCGGCGCCCGGTTCAGGAGCACCGGGTGCTCGCGGATCACCTCTTCTAGGATGTCCCAGACGATCGGTTCCTGGCTCTCGACGTACTTCTTCGCCTGCTTGATGGTCGTTGCCACGCCCATCGTCTCGAGCTTGTTGAAGATGAACGGCTTGAACAGCTCGAGCGCCATCAGCTTCGGCAGGCCGCACTGGTGCAGCTTGAGCTGCGGGCCGACCACGATGACCGAGCGGCCCGAGTAGTCGACGCGCTTGCCGAGCAGGTTCTGGCGGAAGCGCCCGCCCTTGCCCTTGATCATGTCGGCGAGCGACTTCAGCGCGCGCTTGTTCGCGCCCGTCATCGCCTTGCCGCGGCGGCCGTTGTCGAGCAGCGAGTCGACCGACTCCTGCAGCATCCGCTTCTCGTTGCGCACGATGATCTCGGGCGCCTTGAGCTCGAGCAGGCGCTTGAGGCGGTTGTTGCGGTTGATGACGCGCCGGTACAGGTCGTTGAGGTCGGAAGTGGCGAAGCGGCCGCCGTCGAGCGGCACCAGCGGGCGCAGCTCGGGCGGCAGCACCGGCAGCACCTCCATGACCATCCAGTCGGGCTTGATGCCCGAGCGCTGGAAGCCCTCGAGTACCTTCAGCCGCTTGGCGATCTTCTTGATCTTCGCTTCCGAGCCGGTGGTCTCGAGTTCCTTGCGCAGGTGCTCGATGTCGCGGTCGATGTCGATCGTGCGCAGCAACTCGCGCACGCCCTCGGCGCCCATCATCGCGCGGAACTCGTCGCCGTATTCCTCGGTCTTCGCGATGAAGTCGTCCTCGGTCATGATCTGGCCGCGCTTGAGCGGCGTCATGCCCGGCTCGATGACGACGAACGCCTCGAAGTAGAGCACGCGCTCGATGTCGCGCAGCGTCATGTCGAGCACCATGCCCAGGCGGCTGGGCAGGCTCTTGAGGAACCAGATGTGCGCGACCGGGCTGGCGAGCTCGATGTGTCCCATGCGCTCGCGGCGCACCTTGGCCAGCGTGACCTCGACGCCGCACTTCTCGCAGATGACGCCGCGGTGCTTCAGGCGCTTGTACTTGCCGCACAGGCACTCGTAGTCCTTGATCGGCCCGAAGATCTTCGCGCAGAACAGGCCGTCGCGCTCGGGCTTGAAGGTGCGGTAGTTGATCGTCTCGGGCTTCTTGACCTCGCCGAACGACCACGAGCGGATCTTCTCGGGCGAGGCGAGGCCGATCTTGATCGCGTCGAAGTGCTCTTCTTCCTGGACCTGCTTGAACAGGTCGAGCAATGCTTTCATGTGCTGCTCCTGAATCCTTGTCGGGTCTGGGCCGTTGTCAGTTGCGCTCGAGGTCGATGTCGATGCCGAGCGAGCGGATCTCCTTGACCAGCACGTTGAACGACTCCGGCATGCCGGCGTCGATTGCGTGCTCGCCCTTGACCAGGTTCTCGTACACCTTGGTGCGACCGTTCACGTCGTCGGACTTGACGGTGAGCATCTCCTGGAGCATGTACGAGGCGCCGTAGGCCTCGAGCGCCCAGACCTCCATCTCGCCGAAGCGCTGGCCGCCGAACTGCGCCTTGCCGCCCAGCGGCTGCTGGGTGACGAGCGAGTACGGGCCCGTGGAGCGCGCGTGCATCTTGTCGTCGACCAGGTGGTGCAGTTTCAGCATGTGCATGTAGCCGACGGTGACGGTGCGGTCGAACGCGTCGCCGGTGCGCCCGTCGTACAGCGTGACCTGCGTCTTCGACGGCGTGAAGCCGATCAGCTTCGTGCGCTGCTCGTCGTCGGGATACGCGAGGTCGAGCATCCGCCTGATCTCGGACTCGGAGGCGCCGTCGAACACCGGGGTGGCGAACGGCACGCCGCTCGCCAGGTTGCGCCCGAGCTCGAGCACCTCGTCGTCGGCGAGCTGCGCGACCTCGACGCGCTGGCCGTTGCCGTCGTAGATGCGGTCGAACAGCTTGCGCAGCTCGTCGGCCCGCGCCTTGCGCTCGATCATCCGGCCGATGCGCTGGCCGATGCCCTTGGCTGCCCAGCCGAGGTGCGTCTCCAGGATCTGGCCCACGTTCATCCGCGACGGCACGCCGAGCGGGTTGAGCACGATGTCGACCGGCGTGCCGTCGGCCATGTACGGCATGTCCTCGACCGGCACGATGCGCGAGACCACGCCCTTGTTGCCGTGCCGCCCCGCCATCTTGTCGCCGGGCTGCAGGCGCCGCTTCACGGCCAGGTAGACCTTGACCATCTTCAGCACGCCCGGAGGCAGCTCGTCGCCCTGCGTGAGCTTCTTGCGCTTCTCCTCGAACGCCAGGTCGAACTGGTGGCGCTTCTGCTCGATCGACTCCTTGAGTGCCTCGAGCTGGTTGGCGGCTGCCTCGTCGGCCAGGCGCACCTCGAACCAGTGGTAGCGGTCGAGGTCGGCGAGGTATTCGGCGGTGACGGTCGCGCCGCGGGCCAGCTTCTTCGGGCCGCCGTTGGCGACCTTGCCCACCAGCAGGCGCTCGATGCGCGAGAACGCGTCGTTCTCGACGATGCGCAGCTGGTCGTTGAGGTCGAGCCGGTAGCGCTTGAGCTCGTCGTCGATGATCGACTGCGCGCGCTTGTCGCGCTGGATGCCCTCGCGGGTGAACACCTGCACGTCGATCACCGTGCCGCTCATGCCCGAGGGCACGCGCAGCGAGGTGTCCTTCACGTCGGACGCCTTCTCGCCGAAGATCGCGCGCAACAGCTTCTCCTCGGGCGTGAGCTGCGTCTCGCCCTTCGGCGTGACCTTGCCCACCAGCGTGTCGCCGGCCTGAACCTCGGCGCCGATGTAGACGATGCCGGAATCGTCGAGCCGGCCGAGCTGCGACTCGGACAGGTTCGAGATGTCGCGCGTGATCTCCTCGGGGCCCAGCTTCGTGTCGCGCGCCAGCACCGACAGTTCCTCGATGTGGATCGAGGTGTAGCGATCGTCGGCGACGACCTTCTCCGAGATCAGGATCGAGTCTTCGAAGTTGTAGCCGTTCCAGGGCATGAACGCGACCAGCATGTTCTGGCCGAGCGCCAGCTCGCCCAGGTCGGTGGACGCGCCGTCGGCGATCACGTCGCCGCGCGCGATGACGTCGCCCTTGCGGACGATCGGCCGCTGGTTGATGTTCGTGTTCTGGTTGCTGCGCGTGTACTTGATCAGGTTGTAGATGTCGACGCCCACCTCGCCGGCGGCGGCCTCGGCGTCGTTGACCCGAACCACGATGCGGTCGGCGTCGACGTAGTCGACGACGCCGCCGCGCAACGCGGCCACGACCGTGCCCGAGTCGACCGCGCAGGTGCGCTCGATGCCGGTGCCCACCAGGGGCTTCTCGGGGCGCAGGCAGGGTACCGCCTGGCGCTGCATGTTCGAGCCCATCAGCGCGCGGTTGGCGTCGTCGTGCTCGAGGAACGGGATCAGCGACGCCGCCACCGAGACGATCTGCGACGGTGCCACGTCCATGTACTGCACGTGCTCGGGGGAGGTGAGCTCCGACTCACCGGCCTTGCGCACCGAGACGAGGTCGCCGGTGAGCCTGCCGTTCTCGTCGACTGCCGCGTTGGCCTGGGCGATCACGTAGCGGCCTTCCTCGATCGCCGACAGGTAGTGGATCTCGTCGGTGACGCGGTTGTCGACCACCTTGCGGTACGGCGTCTCGAGGAAGCCGTATTCGTTCAGGCGCGCGTACAGCGACAGCGAGTTGATCAGGCCGATGTTCGGGCCCTCGGGCGTCTCGATCGGGCACACACGGCCGTAGTGGGTGGGGTGCACGTCGCGCACCTCGAAGCCGGCGCGCTCGCGGGTCAGGCCTCCCGGGCCCAGTGCCGAGACGCGACGCTTGTGCGTGATCTCGGACAGCGGGTTGGTCTGGTCCATGAACTGCGACAGCTGCGAAGAGATCGGCTTGCTGTTGATCAGGTCGTGCGGCATCAGGTTCTCGGTCTCGGCCTGGCCGAGGCGCTCCTTGACCGCGCGCTCGACGCGCACCAGGCCGGCCCGGAACTGGTTCTCGGCCAGTTCGCCCACGCAGCGCACGCGGCGGTTGCCCAGGTGGTCGATGTCGTCGATCTCGCCCTTGCCGTTGCGCAGGTCGACCAGGATCTTGATGACCGCGAGGATGTCCTCGTTGGTGAGCGTCATCGGGCCGGTGAGCTCCTCGCGGGCCACCCGGCGATTGAACTTCATTCGGCCGACCTTCGACAGGTCGTAGGCGTCCTCGCTGTAGAACAGCCGGTTGAACAGCGCCTCGACCGCGTCTTCGGTGGGCGGCTCGCCGGGTCGCATCATCCGGTAGATCGCGATGCGCGCGGCCATCTGGTCGGCGGTCTCGTCGATGCGCAGCGTCTGCGAGATGTACGGGCCCTGGTCGAGGTCGTTGGTGTAGATCGCGCGGATCTCGCGCACGTTGGCCGCGCGCAGCTTCTTCAGCAGCTCTTCGGTCAGTTCGTCGTTGGCCTTCGCGACGATCTCGCCGGTCTCGGCGTCGACGACGTTGTGCGCGAGCGTGCGCCCGAGCAGGTAGTCTTCGGGCACCGACACGTGCTTCATGCCGGCCGCTTCCATGTCGCGGATGTGCTTGGCGTTGATCCGCTTGTCCTTCGCGACGATGACCTTGCCGTCCCTGTCGACGAGGTCGAAGCGCGCGATCTCCCCGCGCAGGCGCTCGGGAACCAGCTCGAGCTGCGCGCCTTCGTTCATCAGCCGGAAACTGTCGAACACGAAGAAGTGCGCGAGGATCTGCTCGGGCGTGAGGCCGATCGACTTCAGCAGGATCGTCACCGGCATCTTGCGGCGCCGGTCGACGCGGAAGTAGAGGATGTCCTTCGGGTCGAACTCGAAGTCAAGCCACGAGCCGCGATACGGGATGATGCGCGCCGAGAACAGCAGCTTGCCCGAGCTGTGCGTCTTGCCGCGGTCATGCTCGAAGAACACGCCCGGCGAACGGTGCAGCTGCGAGACGATGACGCGCTCGGTGCCGTTGACGATGAACGAGCCGGTGGTCGTCATGAGCGGGATCTCGCCCATGTAGACCTCCTGCTCCTTGACTTCCTTGACGGTCGGCTTGGCCGCCTCGCGGTCCATGATCACCAGGCGCACCTTCGCGCGCAGCGGGGCGCAAAAGGTGAGGCCGCGCTGCTGGCATTCCTTGACGTCGAACGGCGCGTTGCCCAGCGCATAGTTGACGAACTCGAGCCGCGCGAACTCGTTGTGCGAGACGATCGGGAAGATCGAGCCGAAAGCGGCCTGCAGCCCTTCGGGCGCGCGCGCCTCGGGCGCGACGTCGGCCTGCGGCACGTCGAGCACCACGCGCCGCTTGGCGAAGCTCTTGCGGATGCGCTTCTTCTCGGTGAACGAGTACTGGGAAGGGGTGGCCATGAACACTCCGTGTCTTGTTCAGACAAGTGGGGCGGAAACGGGTCCTGGGAACGGGGTTCCGGAGAACGGGGTTTGCCGGCTCGGCGCGAACCGGCAAGCCTCGGCCTCCGAGGGGGAAGGCGCCGCGCAGACGCGAAAACCCGGGACCGCCCGCCCCGTCGGGCAGGTGGTGTCCGGGTATCGCGTGCGCTCGGTGTACAACCCGGGTCTTACTTGAGCTCGACTTTCGCGCCGGCGTCTTCGAGCTGCTTCTTCAGGGCCTCGGCATCGGCCTTGCTGATGCCTTCCTTGACGGCCTTCGGCGCGCCGTCGACGAGGTCTTTCGCCTCCTTCAGACCCAGGCCGGTAGCCGCGCGAACGACCTTGATGACCTCGACCTTCTTCTCGCCGGCGGCGTTGAGCATGACGGTGAACTCGGTCTGCTCTTCCGCAGCCGGGGCGGCGGCGCCGGCGGCCGGGGCCGCGACGGCGACAGCGGCGGCGGCAGCGGAGACGCCGAATTTGTCTTCCATCAGCTTGATCAGTTCCGACAGCTCGAGCACCGTCATGCCGGCGATCGCGTCGAGGATTTCAGTCTTGTTGAGTGCCATTTGGGATTGACTCCGTTCGGTTCGGGATGGATTGCTTGTCCGGTCAGTGAATGCGTTTCCAGGGGCCGGTGCTCAGGCGCCCGCCTGCTCTTTCTGGTCGCGCAGGGCGGCCACGGTGCGGACGAAACGGCCCGGCACCTCGTTGAGCGTGCGAACGAACTGCGCGATCGGCGCCTGCATCGTGCCGAGCAGCCTTGCCAGCAACTCCTCGCGGCTGGGCAGCGAGGCGAGGGCCTTGACGCCGTTCTGGTCGAGAACGTTGCCGGCCATCGCTCCTGCCTTCAGGACCAGCTTGTCGTTGTCCTTGGCAAAGGCGTTCAGCACCTTCGCGGCCGCGACAGGGTCGGACGACATGCCGTAGATCAGCGGCCCGACCATCTTGTCGGACAGCTTCTCGAACGGCGTGCCGGCGACCGCGCGGCGCGCGAGCGTGTTCTTCAACACGCGCAGGTACACCCCCTGGTTCCGCGCCTGCTTGCGCAGCGCGGTAATCGCACCGACTTCCAGACCACGATACTCGGCGACGATGATCGCCTGCGCCTTCGCCACTTCGGCGGAGACTTCGGAGACCACTGCCGCTTTCGCTTCACGGTTGAGAGCCACGGTCTTGCTCCAGGTATTGGGCGCCGAACGTGCCGGCGCCCGTTGCTACACGGCGACCGAGTGCGAGTCTCGTTGCAACCACAGTCCGCGATGAACTGGACTTGCGAAAAAACTCCCGCTTCGGGACCGCCATCTGCGCAGGGTTGCGGATCGCTCCGCGGATTAAGGCTTCGGGCCGGATCGGCCGTCGGCTCCCTGCGGTCTTTGACAACCCGCTGGCCGGATTCGCCAACGCGAGGAGCGTCCTCCTCGTCGTCGCCGGGCCCGGCCAGCGGCCCAAAGTTCCTTTCGTTGCGGCGTCGCGCCCCGCCTCAGGCTGCCGTCGCAGCCGCGGAGAACGCCGCCGGGTCGACCTTGATGCCGACGCCCATCGTGCTCGACAGGGCAACCTTGCGCAGGTAGATACCCTTGGCGCTCTGCGGCCTGGCACGGTTCAGCGCGTCGACCAGCGCCTTCAGGTTGGTCTCGAGCTGCTCGACGCCGAACGAGGCGCGGCCGATCGAGGCATGCACGATGCCGCCCTTGTCGGCGCGGTACTGCACCTGGCCGGCCTTCGCGTTCTTCACCGCGTTGGCGACGTCCGGCGTGACCGTCCCGACCTTCGGGTTCGGCATCAGCCCGCGCGGGCCGAGGATCTGGCCGAGCGCGCCGACGACCTTCATCGCGTCGGGCGAAGCGATGACCACGTCGAAGTTCAGGTTGCCCGCCCTGACCTGCTCGGCGAGGTCTTCCATGCCGACGATGTCGGCGCCCGCGGCCCTGGCGGCCTCGGCCTTGTCGCCCTGCGTGAACACCGCGACGCGCACCGTACGGCCGGTGCCCGCCGGCAGGACGACCGATCCGCGCACGACCTGGTCGGACTTGCGCGGATCGATGCCGAGTTGCACCGCGACGTCGATCGACTCGTCGAACTTCGCGGTCGCGCAGCTCTTGACCGTCGTCAGCGCATCGGCAAGCGGATAGGCCTTCTGGCGATCGACCTTCGCCTGGATCGCCTTCGTGCGTTTGCTGAGCTTCGCCATTTACAGCCCCTCCACCGTGATGCCCATGCTGCTCGCCGAGCCCGCGATCGTGCGCACCGCGGCGTCCATGTCGGCAGCGGTGAGGTCGGGCATCTTGGCCTTCGCGATCTCCTCGGCCTGGGCACGCGTGATCGAGCCGACCTTGTCGGTGTGCGGCTTGGGCGAGCCCTTCTCGACCTTCGCCGCCTTCTTGATCAGCACCGTGGCCGGCGGCGTCTTCATCACGAAGGTGAAGCTCTTGTCGGCGTAGGCGGTGATGACCACCGGAATCGGCAGGCCGGGCTCGATGCCCTGGGTCTGCGCGTTGAACGCCTTGCAGAACTCCATGATGTTCAGGCCGCGCTGGCCCAGCGCGGGGCCGATCGGCGGCGCAGGGTTGGCCTTGCCGGCCGGCACCTGCAGCTTGACGAAACCGACTATCTTCTTGGCCATTGCTGGCTACTCCTGTCTGAGTTCAAGCGCCCGGTCGGCCTCGCGGCCTACTGGAGCTCCTCGTTGCGCGGCGGTGCAACCCGCCGCGGTGAATCAAACCTTCTCGACCTGCCCGAATTCGAGCTCGACCGGCGTGGCGCGCCCGAAGATCGTGACCGACACGCGCAGGCGGCTCTTCTCGTAGTTGACTTCCTCGACGTTGCCGTTGAAGTCGGTGAACGGCCCCTCGCGCACGCGCACCATCTCGCCGACCTCGAACAGCGTCTTCGGCTTGGGCTTCTCGACGCCCTCCTGCATCTGCGCCATGATCTTCTCGACCTCCTTCTCGGAGATCGGGGTCGGCCGGTTGCCGGTGCCGCCGATGAAGCCGGTCACCTTGTTGGTGTGCTTCACCAGGTGCCAGCTGTCGTCGTCCATTTCCATCTCGACCAGCACGTAGCCCGGGAAGAACCGGCGCTCGGTGGTCTTGCGCTGGCCACCCTTCATCTCGACGACCTCTTCGGTCGGCACGAGGATGCGGCCGAACTTGTCGGACATGCCGGCGCGGTCGGCCCGCTCGCGGATCGCGCGCGCGACGCTCTTCTCCATGCCGGAGTACGCGTGGACGACGTACCAACGCTTGGTCATTCAACCCTTCCAGCCGAGGATGAGGTCGTACAGCACCCACTCGAGCGACTTGTCGACCAGCCAAAGCAGGATCGCCATGGCGACCACGAAGGCGAAGACGATCAGCGTGACCTGGGTGGTTTCCTTGCGGTCGGGCCAGACGACGCGCCGCGTTTCGTTCCAGGAGTCTTTCGAGAAGGCGAAGAAGCGCTGGCCCGGGCCCGATGTCCATGCAACCGCGGCACCGGCCAGCAGGCCGCCGAGGATCGCGCCGATGCGCGCGATCATGGGCTGCTGCGACAGCGCATAAAAGCCGACCAGCCCGGCGATCACCAGGGCCGCGGCAAGCGCGACCTTGGCGCGATCGGCGCCGCTGGTCACGGTTTCGACGTTCGGATTGGCCATCGGTTTCGGTGCGACGATCAGGTGGCAGGGGCAGAGGGAATCGAACCCCCAACCTTCGGTTTTGGAGACCGACGCTCTGCCAGTTGAGCTATACCCCTGCGGAACCCGTCAGTCTCACTCGACGATCTTGGCGACGACGCCGGCGCCCACGGTGCGCCCGCCCTCGCGGATCGCAAAGCGCAGCCCCTGCTCCATCGCGATCGGCGCAATCAGCGTCACCACCATCTTCACGTTGTCGCCCGGCATCACCATCTCCGTGCCCTCGGGCAACTGCACCGACCCCGTCACGTCGGTCGTGCGGAAGTAAAACTGCGGCCGATAGTTGTTGAAGAACGGCGTGTGCCGCCCCCCCTCGTCCTTCGACAGCACGTACACCTCGCACTCGAACTTCGTGTGCGGCGTGATCGAACCCGGCTTGGCCAGCACCTGCCCGCGCTCGACCTCCTCGCGCTTCGTGCCCCTCAGCAGCACCCCCACGTTGTCCCCAGCCTGCCCCTGGTCGAGCAGCTTGCGGAACATCT
>MEED01000061.1 GCA_001724855.1 Lautropia sp. SCN 69-89 | reverse complement strand
TAGAACAGGCTGCCGAGCGCGACCAGGCCGTCGTCCTTCGGCTGCCCGGGCAAGGTCGGCTGCGAGTCGGCGCCGCCCTGCACGAACGCGACCTGGACGCCGGACTCCTCGTCGCGCAGCAGTGCGACGTTCTCGGCCGCCCCCTGGGTGGTACGCAACTGCACCTCGATGCCGTAGCGGGCCAGCCAGTCCTTGTAGCGCTTGCCGAACTCGGCGTAGGCGCCCTGCTCCTGGCCGGTGGCCAGCGTCACGACTTTCGGCGGCGTGGGCCGCAGGTACCAGTAGGCAGCCACCAGCAGCCCCGCCGCGATCAGCGCGAACGGCCCGGCGGTGACCAGCAGGTCACGCAGGTTCTGCAGGGCGACGCGCAGGAAGCGGGGCATCGGGGTTCCGGGAGCGGGCGATCAGCGCGCAGGCAGCTCGGCCGTTCCTTCAGGCGGCCAGGCCCAGCCACAAACCGAGGGGCACGAAGGCGACGGCAGCGAGGTTGCCGAGCAGCACGATCGCCGCGACCTTGTCGGGCTCCTGGCCGAACTGTTCGGCGACCAGAAAACATAGCACCGCGGGCGGCAGTGCCGCAAAGAGGTAGAGCTGCCCGCGCTGGTCCGCGCTGAACGCGAACAGGCCGTCCAGCAGCCAGGCGACCGCGATGCCCGACAACGGACAGACGATCGCGCCGACCAGCCCGATCTGCCAGCTCGTGAAGCTCACGTCGAGCATCCGCACGCCCAGCGCGAAGAGCATCAGCGGGATGCAGGCCTCGCCCAGCATCTGCATCGACTTGAACAGCCCGTCGGGGATCGCGACGCGCGTCGCCGCGAGCACGATGCCCGCGAGCATCGCGATCATCATCGGGCTGGTGAGGAACTTCCACGACGTCCTGCCGCCGCCGCCGCGCTTGCTCTCGATGATCTTGATGCCGACGGAGAAGTAGACGAGGCTGCCCGCCATGAACAGGGCCACCGCCGCCGGCAAGCCGGCCGTGCCGAAGGCCAGCGCCGCGAGCGGCAGCCCCATGTTGCCGCAGTTGTTGTACATCATCGGCGGCACGAAGCTGCGCGCGTCGTAGCCCAGCAGGCGAGCGACCGGCCAGGCCAGGAGACCGGAACCCAGCGAGATCAGGATACCGGCCACGATCAGGTTGAGGTTGGCTGCGAGGTCGAAATCCTTCGACGCGAAGGCGGTGAGCACCAGGAAAGGACACAGCACGTCGATGCTGATGCGGTTCACCGCAGCCATCTCGATCCGCACGCTCTGGCCGCGCCAGCGGGCATAGCCGTAGCCGAGCGCGATCGTGATGAACACCGGCAGGATGATCGAGAGGATGCGTTGTACGAGCATGGGGGCAGTGGGTCTGTGGCGCGCTCCGGGCGAACTGCCCGGCAGCGGCAAGCGACGGGTCTGGAGAACGGCCTTCCGGTCGAAGGAAGCGAGATTGTGATGGAAACCGGGCGGGCGCGCGTTGGCGTGCGGTGCCGCATTGCCGGTTCCAGGCGTCGCTCGGCGCGCACGGACGGAACCCGAACACGCGCGATCGTTGCCTTGCGCTCCCGTCCGTCCTCCGCCCGGACGGCAAGTCAGCCCTTCGCCGGATAGCCCACCGTCTGCGACAGCAGCACCTGCTGGTCGTGCGCCAGGCCGAGCCCCTCCGCGATCGCGTCGCGATCGATCCAGGCGCGGATCACCGTCGCCAGGCCGTTGCTGGCGGCGAACAGATAGACGTTCTGGGCGATCGCGCCGGCCGCGACCGACGCGAAGCTCTCGCGCTGCCCCACCGGCACCATCGCCATGCGCCGGTGGTCGGCCACGTAGACCAGGTCGAGCGGCGCCTCGTCGACGAAGTCCTGGTAGCCGGTGACGCGCCGCAGGTCGGCCTGCGCGACCAGGCGCAGCGCATGGCCGTCCGCGTCGTACAGGTACGCGCCGGTCGGCAGCGCTGCGTAGACGTCGATCTCCTGCGCGTTCAGCGCCGACGGCGCGGTACGTCCGCCGTCGGGGCGGTTCCTGCCCCAGGCGGCCCACAGCAGGTTCGACAGCAGCGGAAGCGGCAACTCGTCGCGCGCGAATTCGCGTGACGAACGGCGCAGCGCGAGCGCTTCCATCAGCGGCATTGCGCCGCGCGCCTCGGGCGCCGGCAGCGCGATCGTCGCGGCCGCATCGCCGGTGGCCGGGCGCGGACGCAGGCGCCCCATCATGCCGAGCGCCAGCTTGGTCAGGGTGTTGCTCATCGGCTACCTCTTCAGCGCCAGGACCAGCACTCCGCCGGTCACCATGGCAATGCCCAGCCATTCCCGGCCGGATGGCCGCTCACCGAGAAATGCGAGCGCGAAGACGGCGACCAGCACGACACTGAACTTGTCCACCGGTGCGACCTTCGATGCATCGCCGATCTGCAGCGCGCGGAAGTAGCACACCCACGAGGCGCCAGTGGCCAGGCCCGACAGGCCGAGGAAGAGCCACGTTCTGGAGGGAAGCTCGAACGGGTTGCTCCACTTTCCGGCGAACCAGATGAAGGCCGAGAGGACGAACAGGATGACGATCGTGCGAACGAGCGTGGCGAGGTCGGAGTCGACGCCCTGGATGCCGATCTTGGCGAAGATCGCGGTCAGCGCAGCGAAGACCGCCGAGAGGGCTGCCCAGAAGAACCAGTTGGTCGAAGTGGCCATGATGGCGCGTGGGCCATGTATCGGTTTTGTGCTGCCTGACCTCGGCGCTCGGCTCGCCCGCTTGCGGGCGTCCGCTGGAACGGTGGGTCAGCCCGGTTCGCACTCTACCTGCTTCTTCCAACTCGGAGTGAGCCTTCTGCTTGAAGCAGCACAGTCGCGCAGGAACACATTGCAGCGCGCCGGCAAGGTGTGCCCAGAGCGGGCTGACGCGCCCATCAGCCGCCGCGAGACGGCGGGCGCAAGCCCGTTGCGAAGCGGTCCGCCGCATGGACTGATTCGGCGTCTGCGTTACTGAGGGGCCGCCGGGACTGCAGACGAGTGGTGGTCGATGATCAGCCAGCGTCCGCCGCGATCGATGTAGACGAAGCTGTACCGCGCCGGACGAACGATTTCCTTGCCGTCGCGGACCTCAGAGAACGTGTATGTGCCCGTGTTGATGGCTATGTCGCCATAGACGCGAATGCGTTGCTCACCGAGGACAGCCTTGTAAGAAGGCGGAACGGTACGCAGTATGTTGAAGTAGTCCCTGACGGCCGCCGGGTTGTCGCGGAGCCTGGGAGAGCGCGTGCCCCAAAGCACGGCTTCAGAATCGTAGAGGGCCAGAACTCGCTCGATATCGTGACTGCTCATGCCGTCGATCCACGCCTGCGTGGCTGCAGCAACGTCCTCCTTGGGGCCCGCCAACGCGAACGAATGGAAAACGAGAACGAGGAGTGAGACAACCAGGCTGGACATGCGAGTCATGGGGAGATCCTCCTCCAGACGCCGAACGCAGGAGTTCAGCCGCAGCCGCAGGCCGTCGGCTGCCATGACAGGTTTGGTCTTCGCGCGAGAGCGCGCATTACAGGAGACCAGGGTTGCCTTGCCATACCCACCAGGTGAGCAGCGAGGCAAACGACACCCAAACGAGATAGGGTAGCAAGAGCCATGCAGCCGTGCGCGAGCGACGCCGGAAGGCCAGCACCGTGGCCGCGATGAGCGCCAGCAGGACCAGTACTTCGACCGCCGCCAGCGCGCCCAGGTGCCACGCGAAGAACAGCCACGACCAGAGTGCGTTGGCCGCCAGCTGTGCAGTGAACAACCAGAGCGCACCCCGCGCTGGACCGGGCGAGCGCCACACGAGCCAGGCGGCGACGCCCATCAGCGCGTAGAGGACCGACCACACCGGACCGAACACCCAGGCAGGCGGCGCCCAGGACGGCTTCGTCAGCTGCGCATAGAACGTCGCCGCGTCGGCCGATGCCACGGCACCCACCGCGGCGGCGGTGTCACCTTCCGGCGTAATCAGGCCATTTCGTTTCCGGCATAAACAGGCCAGTAGGCTGGAGGCGTTTTCGGCGTAATCCGGCCAGTGCGTTTTCGGCGTATTCCGGCCAGCTGAGCCAGCAGACGGGCATCTCGATTCAACCGCGGCGCATCGCTACCCTCCGGGCTTTTTGATCGGGAGGCCGGCGGTGGGCCGCAGGAGATTCGAGATGTTCCAGTACCGACAGGTGCTCGTGCGGCTGCGCGCGGGCGACTCCGAGCGCGAGATCGCGCGCTCTGGGGTGATGGGCCGCGAGAAGCTGGCCGCGTTTCGTGCGCTGGCCACCTGTAACGGCTGGCTCGAACCCGAAGCGGCGCTGCCCGACGATGCGACGATCGCGGCTGCCCTGGGCACGGCGCGTCGTGCGCGCAGCACTATCTCGAGCGTCGAGCCGCACCGCGCGATCGTCAGCAGATGGCTCGAGGCCGGCGTGGGCGGCAAGGCGATTCACGCTGCCTTGTGCCGGGAACACGGCTACACCGGCAGCTACTCTTCGGTGGCGCGCATGCTCGTTGCGCTGCGCGGCTCGCGCCCGCCCGAGGTGACGGTGCGCCTGAGCTTCGCGCCTGGCGAGGCCGCGCAGGTCGACTTCGGCGCGGGCCCCGTTCTCGCGCACCCCGACGGCGCGCCGCGACGCGCCTGGGCGTTCGTGATGACCCTGGCGCACAGCCGCCACCAGTACGTCGAGTTCGTCTGGGATCAGACGGTGGCGACCTGGCTGGGCTGCCACCGTCGTGCCTTCGAGTGGTTCGCCGGCGTACCCGAACGCGTGATCATCGATAACGCCAAGTGCGCGATCACGCGCGCGTGCATCCGCGATCCGCTGGTGCAGCGCGCCTACGCCGAGTGCGCCGAGGGCTACGGATTCCGCATCGACGCCTGCCCGCCGCATGATCCGCAGAAGAAGGGCATCGTCGAGGCGGGCGTCAAGTACGTCAAGGGCAACTTCCTGCCGACGCGCACGTTTCGCGACCTCGCCGATCTGAACGCCCAGGCCAGGCGCTGGGTGATCGAGGAGGCCGGCGTTCGCATCCACGGCACCACGCGCGTGGCGCCGCTGGCGCTGTTCGAGATCGAACGTCCGTTGCTGCGGGCACTGCCGGCGATCGCCCCGGACCTGGCGAGCTGGCATCGCGTGAGCGTGCATCGCGACTGCCACGTGCAGTTCGAGCGCGTGCTGTACTCGGCGCCCTTTGCGCTCGCCGGCAAGGTGTTGTGGCTGCGCGCCACCGACGGAGCAGTGGCGCTCTACGAAGACTTCCGCCACGTCGCCACGCACCCGCGCGGGCGGCGTCCCGGCGAACGCGTTACCGTGCGAGATCACCTCCCGCCGCACGCGCAGGCCTTCTTCGCCCACGATCGCGAGTGGTGTCTCGAACAGGCCGCGCGCGTCGGAGCCTCGTGCCGCGAGCTCGTGGCGCACCTACTGGCCGATCGTATCGTCGAACGGCTGCGCGCGGCTCAGGGCGTCCTCCAGCTGCTCAAGCGTCACGGCGCCGAGCGGCTCGAAGCCGCGTGCGCCCGCGCGCTCGCGCACGACTCGCCGTACTACCGCACCGTCAAGACGATCCTCACCAGCGGCGTCGATCTGCAAGCACCCCTCGCGATCGACACCCCTGAGGGCTACGCCGGCACGCCGCGCTTTGCGCGCGACGCGCTCTCGCTGTTCGTTCCCCAACCGCAGCAAGACCTGCTGCACTGACCACGGAGACTGCCCCGCATGAACCCCGTTCCGGAACTGGCCCCGCAACTGAAGCAGCTGCGCCTCTCGGGCATCCTCGATTCGCTCGATGCGCGCAACCGCCAAGCCATCGATGCGAAGCTCGCCTACACCGAGTTCCTTGCGCTGCTGATCGGCGACGAAGTCGCGCGCCGCGAGCAGAAGAAGTTCTCGCTGCGGCTGCGCCGAGCGCAGTTTCGCACCACCAAGACGCTCGAGCAGTTCGACTTCGAACGACTGCCGCAGCTCAACCGTTCCCTCGTGCACGAGTTGGCCACCGGCCGCTACCTCGCCGAGCGTGCACCGGTGCTCATCGTCGGGCCGTGCGGCACCGGCAAGAGCCATCTCGCGCAAGCCCTCGGACACTGCGCGGTGCGACAGGGCGTCGATGTCGTCTTCACCACCTGCGCGAATCTCACGCAAAGCCTGAATGCCGCTCGCGCCACCGGCGCCTACGAGCGCAAGCTCGCCGCGCTGGCGCGCGTGCCGCTGCTGATCATCGACAACTTCGGCCTCAAACCACTGCGCCCGCCCGCCGACGAGGATCTGCACGATCTGATCGCCGAACGCTACGAACAGGCCGCAACGATCGTCACCAGCAACCTCGACTTCCCCGAGTGGGATCAGGCCTTCCCCGCCAACCGGCTGCTCGCCTCGGCAACCCTCGATCGGCTTCGCCATAACGCGTACTGCATGGTGCTCGACGGCAACTCCTATCGCGCTCCGAAGATGGCTCCGACTTCATCGAAGCGCTCGGTTGCAGTCCCCGCAAAACCCAGCCATCCTTGAGCCCCTCCGAGATGCTCGTCTGCACCTCGGCCGCTGGCCGGATTACGCCGAAAATCGGTGGCCGGATTACGGTGAGAGGTGACAGGCGGCGAACACAGCCAGCAGCCAGCCGGCCAGGCCAAGCACTTGGGATGACAGGGGACGTGGTGTCATTCGGTGCGAAACTGCGGCGCGGGCTCGCGCAGGTTCTCGAAGAGACGCCGTCCGCCGCCGAACAACACGGGTGCCAGGGCGAGTTCCAGTTCATCGACGACACCCAGGTTCAGGTACTGCTGGATCACGTCGGCGCCACCCGCGATGCGAACATCGCGGCTGCCTGCGGACTCCCGAGCCAGCTCCAGGGCACGCACCGGCCCGTCATCGATGAAGTGGAAGGTCGTCCCGCCGGGGCGCACCCAGGGTTCGCGTCTCTCATGCGTCAGGACGTAGACCGGTGTGTGAAACGGAGCCTCCTCCGGCCAGGCGACCTCGCCCTGGTCGAACATCCGCTTGCCCATGACGTTCGCACCGATGCGCTCCGTGGTGCTGCGAACCAGGTCGTTGACCGGGCCGGTCTCTCCCCCTGGTCCGAGCTCGAGGTTCTGGCGGAAGTACGGTTGATTGACGATCCAGGCCATCAGCGCACCCCACTTGGCGCCCCAGTTCCTGTACTCGGGCTTGCCCA
>MEED01000060.1 GCA_001724855.1 Lautropia sp. SCN 69-89 | reverse complement strand
CGCGCTGCCATGCGACCGGATCTATCGGTGAAATTTTGGCGCGATTCTCTCACCTTTCGATGGAAGCGTCGAGGGTTCACCTTTGTATCGGTTTGTGGCTGATTCACCTTTTCGTAGGTGATGAGGCAAGCCTACGCTTGGCTGCAGACCGCTCATTCGGCCAACCCGATCATTAGGTGGAAGCTAACTCGTCAAGAAAAAGATCATGAGCTCTAGGCGAGTTCAAGGAGCTACCGAGTCGCCCACTCCCCGTAGAAGCTCACCTTTGCGCACTTTGCCCCTGAATCCACTCACTTATAGTCCCTGTTAATTCTCACCATAGATGTTGCCTGTCCCCGGGGGCACTCACCTCTCTCCCCGTATTGGCTCACCTTGGTCCCCGAATCCACTCACCTTACTAGGCGGAAAACCGCGTGGGGCTTAGGTTTTGCGATGTTTAAATTGTATTTAAGGTTTCCAAGGATGTTCAATACAAAGAATCCTCAATAGCGTGGATGCCTAACGAGTGAATTCCAATGCAGAACAGCCAGTTCACCAGAGTCCAGAAGGAATTCGACCATGCCCAATTGCCCATCAGTAGAGCATCTCTCCCTTGCTCCCTGTAAAAGCTCACCAGACGAGGTCAAATCGAAAACGACTCCTGCCCCTCTCCCCAGCCACAATCAGAATCGCCTAGATTCATCAGGCCCCCCGTAAAGGCTCACCTATACCCAATCTTTACAGGGAGCCGTGCGGGCTACGCATAGTGGAACCTCATCCGCGCTGGTCCCTGATGAGACTCACCTTTGTGTGCAAGATAGCTTTTAAATACTCTTCCCTGTGTGTGAGTGCACACATCCTAGATGCTGGAATCTCATTAGGGCGCCATTTCTAGTCCCTGTGGAGTCTCACCTTTGAGCCTTTACAGGCCCTTTGGCTCGATGAAGTAGGCATCCATATGGCGCTTTTTGGGAGTTTCGGGGTGATGATCCGCCGAATGCAGACTGCAAACATTTCGCTCCGGTTTCCGGGCCTGGCTTTAGCCCCCGTAAAAGCTCACCTTAATACATATCGGGGTGTTCGAATGCTTCCCCCGGTCCTTCGCGCTGACGATTGCGACGAGTCCCTGAAAAGGCTCACCTTTTGAGGATTGGCAAGCGCAGGTCGCTCTGGCACTGCACTCCGGCGGTGGAGACGGATTGGTAGGCCGACTGCTGAAACAACGGTGGAGCGGCACTCCCCGTAAAGACTCACCTTAGAAAGAAGAAGGGACCGATACGGGCTATCAAAGGTCTCGGTTTAAGGCGGGAAGGACAGTCACCCCCTTTTCGCGTCCCTAGAGAGTCTCCAGTCCGTTCTATGGGCCCTTGGACCTCTTCGGGAGCATTGTTCGCTCCCTGTAGAGGCTCACCTTTTGGCCGATATCTTGATCAGTCAAACAGACCGAAACGGCTTCTGAGTTCGGCAACGAGTGCTGCCCTCTCCTTTGGATCGGCAAGCACGACCTCAAGTGAGACCTTTCCTGAGTCCCATTCTTTGAGGAATCCGATCTGTTGGCCAGTGTGTTGGATCTTGTA
This sequence comes from Lautropia sp. SCN 69-89, assembly GCA_001724855.1. Lineage (GTDB taxonomy): Bacteria > Pseudomonadota > Gammaproteobacteria > Burkholderiales > Burkholderiaceae_E > Zeimonas. The sequence continues at coordinate 10,230 of MEED01000060.1, read as the reverse complement.
TTGGCGCGATGTTTCTTTAGGCTTGCGTTTATCGCCAGTATCGAGTTTTGCGCGTATGGCGCCGACCTCACGCGACGACAGATCTTCTTCGATGATGCGATTTACCAATGCAAGCACTTCTATCTCGCTCACCTTCTTGGCAGCAAGCGTGATCTCATAGCCAACGAATACGCCGAACTTCTCTGGCCGATCGCGCATTCGGTCGAGCACAGCAGTCGGAAGGCTCAGCAACGCAATGGTCTTGTTCACCGTCGAGAGCGACACTCCCAAGAGCTCAGCGATTTGCAACTCAGTTTGCACTAAGCCTTTATCAAGCAATTTTCTCCACGCGAATGCATTGTCTAAGGGACTTTGCGCGCTACGCTCCTCATTGAGCACCCAACTCACGCGATAGAGCTCGAGATCACCCTCGTGTGGGCGAATCACCAGGTCGATGCTGTGTTGACCAGCTGCAGCGAGCGCCTTCTTTCGATAGTGGCCATCGATCAGCAAGTAGTCACCTGGTATGGTCGGATGCGCGATCGCAGACGCTGGAACGAGTTGACCACGAGTTGCAATTGACGCCGCCAGCTCCTTGACGATGTCAGGGTCATAGATGTGACGGGCATTCAGTGGGTTTTCGTGCACTCTATCAAGAGGAGCTGCCACAATTCGCTGCTGCGCTGGACCAGTATTTTCAGCGCTGAAAGTCCGACCAGCCTGTGCCTCATCGAGGACGACTTGGGGGGGGGGCACACCTCCAAGGCCACCTGGACGCTCGGAAAGCACGGCATCTGCCGCTGCAAACCGCGCATTTACATCCCGCTTTTCAGCCGAAAGGGACGCTCGCATTGCAGCTTTGCGGTCGACTTTGGAAATCATCTTTTGTCCTTAATTTTTGCGCGAAGGAAGGTGCAAAAGGTGAAGCACTTCCTCTGCCATCAACTCCACCTCTTCCATTGCAACTGTGGCGCGTGGCACTTGATGAACGGTTGACCCCAGAATCTGGGCTTCTCTAAACGCCGCTCGCGAACCTAGGGACGTTTTTAGAAGAGGAAATTCTTTATCTTCCTCCAATAATTCAATTAGCTCTTTGGCTAGTGAAGTCGAGCGCTGGACCATGTTAGCAACGACTCGTGCGACGAGCTCTTCGTTGTTGGCCTGTGCTGCCTCCGCCAATTTTTTGGCAGACTCCGCCGCCCAGATATCCGCCGGACTCGGGACCAGCGGTATGAGAGCCAAGTCAGAGATCAACATGGCCGACGTGGGGGCTGCAGAATTCATTGCCGGTGGGCAATCTACAAAAATCACATCAAATTTATCTATGTGATTTTTTACTTCTCTGTGCATCTTTCCTTCCATAGGAGCAAGACTAATCACAGAAGCTGGAAATGGCCGCTCTTCGGGGGCGGCACTTGCCCAGCGGCTTGCAGTCCCCTGCGGGTCCATATCTACGACAAGTGATGAATATCCGCGAAGCCCGAATGATCCAGCGAGGCTCATCGCAATGGTTGTTTTTCCACATTTGCTGTCATTGCCTGCTCCTGATAGGTTGGCAGACTTTCAGCGCTGAAAGTCTTGCCGGATTCTCCGCGAAGGGGATTGTATCAAACTCAGATGAAATTCAATAACAAATTAATGAAAATGTTGTTTATTTTATCGCACATGCGTTTTTGCAAAACGACTTCTGTGTTGCTTTAATCGTTTCTATGGCTTGACTTTCAGCGCTGAAAGTTGAGTCAGGGGTGGTTGTTGATCGGCCTTTTGGTGTTGTGTTGCCTGGTGCGCGCTATGTTTTGGTGCGATTGGTTGCGGGGCTTTTGGTGCTGAGGATTGAAGGTTGGACCCTGTGGGGGAGTGCGTGATCGGTGGGGTGTCGCGGTTTTGTTGGTGCGTAAAATTTATTGTTCGTGCATTGTATTTTTGTAAAATTTCTAATTTGTGTTTTTTATTGAGTGCGGGTGCGAGGGTGAACTTTCAGCGCTGAAAGTTCTGGGCGTTGTGTTTATGCGGCTATGTTCAATGCAGAGCTGGCTTTTTTGAAATGTTGTTTGGATAACGTCGAAATTGAGAGCTTGCGGTGGCTCAAGGGAAGAGCATCATTGGGGCAAAGCCCCGGCGCTCGAGGCATCCACGATCGTCTGTAACTCAGGTCACCATGTGCATTGAACTGACCGAGGAACCAGATTGCATCGACCCAAGGAGGGTACTAGCACGCTTAGTGATGCGTTGGGCCCCGACCCCGTGGGGCTCGAAGTAACCAACGCTATTGACCCATCAGGGGAAGGCGGCTTCTTGGGGGCTGACCATGGTGGGCGAGCTTCAGCAGATTGTGGAGCGCAGCGGACGCGGCGACTCTATTCAGGCGGTCCTCACGAAGATGCTTTCCCCGTCCAGCGTGCCAGTCTTCTCTATGTCCGCCCCCTTGGCAATTTCTCACGTTTGAGAACGCCATTGAGCACCCAATAGATCCAGCCTCAATGGATTAACTGAAATCGTATGACTGACAAGTCAGGAGAGGTCATGTTGACGACGCGGAAACTATGGGATTGGACAAAAGGGCTCCAGGCCTGGTGGAGCGGCGCTCTTGCTGGTAAAGAATGTGCTTACGCCCGCTGATTCAGATGACCTTCATGCGCTGCTCAAGGTGGCACATGGCATACCTGATCCAGAGAAACAGGAGCCCTTGCCTCTTGCCGAAGGTCAGATACCGGTACCGATTCAGGCTGAGATCGGGATCCAGTTGCTCGTCATCAAGAATTTGCGCAACGTCAACGCTGAAAACCAGCAGTTGGAAGTTGGAGCCAAGGGCTTGACGACCGTCTATGGCGGCAATGGAAGCGGAAAGTCTGGGGGCTAACGGGTTCTAAAGCGTGCTTGCAGGGCTCGCGACCAGTCAACCAGTCAGAGCTATTTCTCCCTAACGCCAATGTGGCTATGGCCCAATTTGGTTACGCTCAGGAAACCTTCACCGTATGCGTGAATGGCCAGATTGATGAATTTGTATGGAGCAAGGTAGTGTGTCCCCCAAGGACCTGTCGGCCCTGTCGATATGCGACACTCGGTGCGCGCGTGCCTTCCTGGGCAGCGAGGACGACTGCGCCTACGTGCCGTATGAGCTCAATGTGCTGGATGGCCTGGGCGAGCTGCAACAGGATCTAAAGCTACGCCTTGAAGCCGAGCAGCGTGAACATGCTGTAGATCTCCAATTGTTCGCTCACCTCAAGGAAGAGACGGCAGTCGGGAGGTTGATAGCTACTTTCTCATCGAAAACTGATCCTGGAGCGGTGGAAGGCCAGTTCTTGGCATCAGTCGCGCCAACTACTCCAAGTATCCGCACATGAGCCCCCAACTTGCCCCTTCACCGTCATGTTGGCTGTGCCGCGCTGGATGAAGGCATCGAACCCATTGGAGCTGGGGTAAAGCCATGAAGACCGACAGTGACTTCGTCGTGCCCGGTGGGCAGGTTCAAACCTCCGCCCCCGAGGTCATGGGGCGCATCGAGCGCCGATGGGAAGGCTTGCGCGAACGCGTGGAGGCCAAGCTGCAGACGCTCAAAGGTGTGGATCGCAGGCAGGAATCCCGGCTCCTCGACCAAGCTGCCAAGGCCGGCACAGTGGCCAAGCGGGTGACATGGCTGCGCAAGGCGGCTGATAGCGTCACGGGCAGTGCTGCGCCGTTGGCCGCATGCCGCAAGGGTTGCTCACATTGCTGCCATATCGCCGTGATGATCTCCAGAGCCGAGGCACTGGTCATCGCCAAGGAAACCGGTGCGCCGATGAACCCGTTGGCAGGGAAGTACACGATGGCCAACGTGGATGAGGACAGCGAGAGCTACAAGGCGGCGACGCAGGAAGCGTTTGGCAAGCCCTGTACCTTCCTGAAGGATGATGTCTGTGGTATCTACTCAAGCCGCCCCCTTCAATGCAGGCTTCTCCTGAACATGGATGAGGACGCATTGCTGTGCCAGCTCGTGGAGGGCAGCACCATCAATGTCCCTTACCTGAACACCCAGGAACACCACGTCGATTCGGTTGTCATCCTTGGGGCTCACCAGGATTACGACGACATCAGAAACTGGTTCCCGATGACTGAGCAACAGTGAGCAGGGAGTCGTTAAGAGTTACCTACGAGCGGGACAAGAACCGTACCTGGATCTAGGAAGAGCGCCTTACTCGTCATTCGATAAATGTGACGCGCGAGATCAAAGGTGTCCCCAGTCTTTCACGCTGTCTCCTCGATTCGACGGTGCACAGCATTGTGGGGCGTTCGAGAATGACAGGCTACCAGCTCCCGCAGAGGTGGCATCCGGGATGCTTGCCGTTAGCCTTATCCTAGAAATTCGCAACGCTCGCTTCGAAGACTAGCTTCAACGATGTATTGAAGGTCAGAATCGAATGGTGCGCTTAGTTTTAAGCCTCAAACCCACTGGTGATGGTCAAAAACGAATAGATCGTTGCGTTTGACTACTTCCAGGGTCCATAATGGCTTAAACCTAAGCGATCATTGAGATTCAGGAGCGTGTACATGCAGATACAGGTAACGTCAGTTGAGAGCGTCGGTGTGGCCATCCGCGCTATGCGCAAGGTCAACAGTATTCGTCAGGAGGATGTGCCTGGGGTAAGCCATGTGTTCCTGCGCGACCTGGAGAAGGGCAAGGACACCATTCAGTTCGGGCGCGTGCTCAAGGTGCTCGATGAGCTTGGTATCCGGGTGCTGTTGGAGGTGCCAGATTCGCAGGCATCCGCTGTGAAGCGGGCCTTTGAGCACTTCTTACCCAAATCAAACATGGTTCTCCTTTCCAGCACCGAGAACAAAATGATCATCAAAAAGGTGCGTGAATGACCACCCGCACGCTCCAAGTCCTCATCAACGGAGCACTGGTGGGCACGCTGCGCGATGCCGACAACATCTGGGCGTTCCAGTATGCCGGCACCTGGTTGGCAAGCCCCGGCGCATTCCCTCTGGCCCCGTCTCTTCCGCTATCCACCGACTGGCAGGTGGACGGCTCATCGTCGCGGCCCGTGCAATGGTTTTTTGACAACCTGCTGCCCGAGGAGCTGATGCGCCAGGTGCTGGCGAAAGAGGTGAACGTGGAATCCGCGGATGCCTTCGGCATGCTGGAGCGCATGGGCATGGAGTCGGCTGGGGCCCTGGTGCTGCAGGCTGAGGGCGCACCGCAGCCTGAAAAAGGCATGCAGCCGCTCACTTGGGAAGACCTGTCTCAACGCATCCGCAACCTGCCGAGGGCGTCTCTGAACAAGGATGCCCCCAAGCGCATGTCGCTGGCCGGGGCTCAGCACAAGATGGTGGTTCTCTTTGATCCGAAGAGCCAGGAATTGAGCGAGCCCCTGAAAGGCACGCCATCCACCCACATCCTCAAGCCGAATTCGACGGCCGAGGGCTATCCGCACTCAGTGATCAACGAAACGTTCACCATGCTGCTGGCTGCTCGGTTGGGGCTCACCGTGCCCAGTGTCTGGCACTTGTACCTCCCGGAGCCAGTGTTCATCATCGAGCGTTTCGACCGCACGCCTGGGCATATCGAACCCGACCGCGTGCATGCGCTCGACGGCATCCAGCTGCTCAATGAGCCTGCATTCAACAAGTACACGAGCGCCACCCTCCCCAAGCTCAACGAACTCATCGACCAGTGTCGAAACAAAGTGGTGGCGCGCTTGGAGGTGTTCCGCTGGATCATCTTCAACACGATGGTGGGCAACTCGGACTCGCACCTGAAGAACATCTCGTTTTTGGTGGATCAGGAGGGTAAGCGAGTGGCCCCCTTCTACGACCTCCTGTGTACGGCGGTGTATCACACGCGGGTCTACAGCGACGGCGATGCCGTCTGGCCCAACGAAAAGCTGGCCACTCCCGTTGCAGGAGCGACCTTCTTTGCTGAAGTGACTTTCCAAAAGCTCCTTGAAACCGGCATGGAGCTGGGGCTCAACAAGGTCACTGCCGCGCGCGAGATCGGCAAGATCGTGAGCAAGCTGGATAAGGCCGCAGAAGACATCGCCGACAAGCTGGAAGCCACTATGCGCGACGCCACAGGGCCAAACGGCACGCCCACCCGCGAAACTGTCGGCGCACAAAGCCAGCTCCTGCGCTCCATCCGCATGATCGTGATTGCGGACATGCTCAGACGCGTCCGCTTGCCAGTCCCGGCTGCTAAGGCCCCCCAAGCCTAGCGACAAGTGAGCCCAGCAGAGGAAGCCCGTGAATGGGTTGAATGCCGAATTGGACGCTATCCAAATGCTGAATTGGGCTGGTTCAGTTCCTTCATCGAAATTGACAAAGCAACTGCCGTACTGCTTTGAATTGGCTATTGAATTGCAATAAGAGTCATCAAGCAGCCCAGAGGCCCACAGAACGGGGCGCCAGCAACGACTGACGCATCGAAGGATACCCATGTAGAGGACGATTGGGTGAGCGTGGCGCCCCCACCAAATGAAATCTGCTGGACTCGACCAGGTTCTCAGCGCTCTGCGGGCCGGGGGCTCCCTGGCCGAACTGCCATCTAGCTTCTACAGCGGCGGTTACAGCTACGCCCCTGTGCTCACGACCAAGCGCGGCGCGCAGTACCGCGTGAGCACGCAGGTGATGCGGGGTGTCCCTGGCACCCCTATGCCTGATTGCGCGCACCCCTGAAACAAACCCTCACGTACCGCCAGCCGACCGCACCCGATTCGGAGAATCCATGTCCCTGACCTTCGCCCACGTCCTTTCGGATTGGCGACGTTCTCGTGATGCCATGAAAAGCGGGAACTACGGGCAGAGATGCATCTGGCCATCCCTATTGCCGTTGCGCTGCTGGACGGCCATTTGTGGTACCTCTGTGTCGGGCCCACAGCCGCAGGTGCCCGTTACGCGCATGGCCCCAAGTCCGAAGGCTGTGGAGGACTTCGAGGCCATCTTTGTGAGGCCCCACATGGATAAGGGCAGGGCAAGGGCGATCTTCGCTGGGAACCCAGATCGCCATGGTTGGGGGCTCAGTGCGGTGCCCGCAGCCGCTTTTGGGCATTCGGGACGATGGTGTGGTGGATAAGCTTGCCAAGGGTCCTCTTGCTCGGGCCGGAAGGTCATGTGGCTGGTCCAGCGCCTTGTGGCTGCAGTCGAGTTACCAGACGCGCCCCAGCCGCCTGAGGGCCATGTGCGTTGGTATGTCATGACAAAAGGTTGATTGAGCAGGAGCCTTTGTCGTCGCATTAGCTATGTGGTCGCGCCTTTTCATGTGGCTAGAAATATGGACATTGATAGTTAGTTTGTATAAAATTCTAGCCAAATGAAACCCGATCCTTCTGATTCTCTCGTCCTTCACCGGCAGTTGCTATTGCAGCTGGGTGATCGCCTGCGCCGACTGCGCAAGGCGCGAAAGCTCACCACGGTCGAGATGGCTGAACGCGCTGGCATTTCCCGCATGACACTCGCTTCGGTGGAAGCTGGCGATCCAGGCCCATCCATGGGCACCTATCTGCGGGTGATGGGTGTTCTAGGCGTGGCCGCTGACTTGGCATTTTTGGCGGGAGATATGGTTTATCCAGCGCAGCCTGGTACGGCGGCGGCCCGGTCACATCGACCAGCGCCTCAGGTTCAAATCATGGTCAGCGCGGACAACAAGCGGCATCAGGCGCAGGATCTGTTGAGCCTGGTTCTTCACGAAAAGGCGGTGGAGCGGGTGCGGGCCAATCCCGAGCTGATCGAGGAAGCCAAGGAGACTGTTAATCGCTGGATGAAAAGTGGCAATACGCATTCGCACACCCTTTACGCAGAGTGGCTCAAGATCCTCATGGCGAAGAAGTGGAGCAAGGTTTTGGGCCGTTCGAGACATGCGCAGGAGCTACGCCAGGCGTCTCCTTTGCCCACGTTGCTCTCGAAAGAGGATCGCGAAAGCATCTTGAGTCATGTTTCAACTCTCAAGAAGGGGATTGTTCTCGGTGCGGAAGGGCCCCTTCCATGAATCGCCACGAACTGGAGCATCTGATCCGGGCGAGCGGTGCGATCACCGAAGAGTACGAATTCGTTGTGATCGGGAGCCAGTCCATTCTGGGCAAGATTCCCTACCCAGACCCCGAGTTCAAGATGTCTGCAGAGGCTGACATTTATCCCAGGTACGCGCCTGAGCTTGCGGAGAAGATCGAAGGGGTGCTGGGCGAGGGTTCCGAGTTTCACCTTGCGAACGGGTTTTATGCCCAAGGCGTGGGCCCAGAGACTGCAGTCCTGCCCCAGGGGTGGGAGGAACGGCTATGGAAGGTGCAGAACGGGAATACCGACAGCTTCATTGGCTGGTGCTTGGACGTTGAAGACCTTTTCATGTCGAAGGCGGCTGCAGCCAGGCCGAAGGATCAGGAGTTTTGCACGGGGCTCTTGCGTCGAGGGTATGTGACCCTTGAAAGGTGTCTCGAACTTGCTCCCTCAATGCCACTGGAGCCTCCAGAAATCGCGCGACTGGTAGCCCGCATCAAGCGCTGGGCGAAGTAGGTCTCCCCAAGCCCTTGATTCGCCCTGCGGCAACCTCGCGGCTGAAGTCGCTAACGTTGTACTCCCTAGATGCCGGGTTGATGAAGAACACCCTGGAGTCGCCGCCATAACCCGATGGATTGCGCGGTATGAACGTGGCGTAGAAGACCCCGAAAAGCACAACGTGGCTCAGCAAACAGTCGTGTGTTGCGAGACAAGCCAGCGTATGACCACCGGGATATGGGTTTTGGAAGGTCAGGGGATGCCGTGAAGGCTCAGCCTGGATTGCACCAATGAAGTTGTCTGCCAGCGTGTCGCGGTTCATGCCCTTTGTGTTGATTGCGCGTAGATACTGCTCCCCGCTGTCGGAGATGATGGCCACATCCCCGAGAGTTGCCACTGTCATCTGTTCAACGGGCTCACTTTCCTCCGGCCTCTGGTTTGCGTTTATGCACTCGTTCCAGCAACCGGAAAGTGAGACTGCGGGCCATGGGCTCGTGTGTTATTCGGGGGAGCGCCAGGGCATGCCCGTGTGTGACTTCCTTCAGGGCCATCAAGTAGCATGGGCGATATGGCCAACAAGACTGGCAAGACCTTAATGGTCTGACAGCGCCCCAACATGCCGACTCCCCGCATCGACCTGACTGTCGTCAACGATTCCAGCGATGACCTGGTAGTACCGCGTAGCGCGCTGGTGCAGGTGGACCTGATCGCCACGGTGGTCGATGTGGCAAGCGCCAATTACGCGGCGGGTGTGAAGACGAAGTTGACGCTCAATGAAACCTGCTCTGGTCACGGAGTGCATCAAGGGGCCCGCACGCTTCTGGTGATGGAGAGCTACAAGGTGGTTTGCATGCTCATCAGGCACGCGGCAGACAGCTAAGTGAAGCTGGACCCTTGGAGCTGAGGAGGGGGCTCGGGCATATGCCGGACCCCCAGAATGCTTATCCCGGCTTACGGCGCAGCGTGTGCGTTGTCATGTTATCCAAGCAAACCACGTGGGCTACACCCCAGTTCAGACGGGCTGTTTTGGCTTGGTCGCCCATGTACGCATGCCAAGCGTTGTCAAGAGCCTTCTGTACGGCATCTAGAGACCCGAAGGCGATCACCGTTGGGCTGCTGCGCACCAGTGCCCGAGCCGGAGAATTGCTTTCCATGACCTCAATCTCATCCATCGGGAAGCCGAGTTCAGGGACACGAAAGACTCCTGAGGCCTTGGCCTCGGTGCGCTGGTCCATACCGGTTGCCTGCCACTCGCGGGCAGCAACGAAACGCGCGTTGGTGCTGGTCGTTGTGGGCGTTTTCGCTGGGCGGTCCAGATAGTTTGCCGGCGCAACGTTACGCGGAGGTGAGAGTTTTGCCCACCACGCGTACAGGTCCGCGTCGATGAAGTAGCCACCTGTCTTGAGGCTGTGGGCTTTGGCGAGGATCGTCTTGCCAGATCCAGGACTACCCACAAGAGCCACGAAATCCAGTTCGTCTGGCTTGCAGTTGGCCAGCGCCACATCCAGAAGCTGCAGGGCTTGATCCTTCCAGGACGATTGAACTGGCGGGGCAGATCGCGAGGGAACGGTTTGCCCTTGGTCACGGACTTCTTGTGCAACAGGTCGTAGATAGCAAATTCGTCGAGGTGCGCAATGTCGCGGCTGGCTGCGCCCTTCTTGGCGAGATGTCGCACCTCGAAAAAGTCGCGGTGTCCGAGCAGCTGGGCGATCAGATTCTCGCCCTCCTCAACGGTTTCGACGTACTTCAGGGATTTTGCCTTCTTGGCAGCTTGGCTAAGGTTGACAT
>MEED01000059.1 GCA_001724855.1 Lautropia sp. SCN 69-89 | reverse complement strand
GGATTCGGGCTACCTGCCCGAAAGCATGCTGGCCGAGGTGCCGGCCGTCCTCGACAGCCTGGTCAAGACCGATCCCAGCCTGCGGCCGCTGATCGACCGTCTGGATCGCCAGCAGCGTTCGCGGGCCTGGAACGACGGCAAGGTCACGGCGCACCACGGCATCATTCCGACGCTGGAGCCGGCCAACCTCTCGGCGATGAGCGAGAAGGAGCTGGCTGTCTACAGGCTGATCCGCGCCCATTACCTCGCGCAATTCCTGCCGCATCACGAGTTCGACCGGACGGTGGCGCAGCTCGCGTGCGGCGGGCAGTCGCTGGTGGCGGTCGGCAAGCAGATCGCGGTGGCTGGATGGCGCCAGGTACTGGCGGCGCCGGAGCCCGAGGACGGTGACGGCGAGGACGCACAGCGCGGCCAGGTGCTGCCGACGCTGCGCGCTGGAGCAGCCTGCCAGGTCGGCCAGGTCGAACTGAAGGCGTTGAAGACGCTGCCACCCAAGCCCTACACGCAGGGGGAGTTAGTCAAAGCCATGAAGGGCGTCGCCAAGCTCGTGACCGACCCGCGCCTGAAGCAGAAGCTCAAGGACACCACGGGCATCGGCACCGAGGCCACCCGCGCCAACATCATCAGCGGGCTGCTGGCCCGCGGCTATCTCTTGAAGAAGGGCCGCGCCATCCGAGCATCGGATGCGGCTTTTACGTTGATCGACGCCGTGCCGGCGGCCATCGCCGACCCCGGCACGACGGCGGTATGGGAGCAGGCGCTGGACATGATCGAGGCCGGCCAGATGACGCTGGACACCTTCATCGCCAAGCAATCGAGCTGGGTCGCCCAGCTCGTGCAGCAGTACCGCGGCGCCACGCTCGACCTCAAGCTGCCGCCCGCGCCGAGCTGCCCACAGTGCGGCGCACCGATGCGCCAGCGCACCGGCAAGAGCGGCGCGTTCTGGTCTTGCAGCCGCTACCCGGACTGCAAGGGCACGCTGCCGGTCGAAGATGCTGCGGCAGGCAAGCGCGGCGCATCCGGCCGCACATCCAGCACGCAGCGTCGGCGCCCCAAGGCGAACTGACGCCCACGTCTCCCTCTGCCACGCCGGCTGCTGCCGACGGCGGGGCAAACCTCCCGCGCCGCGCGGGACTCCCCAGCGCGCGTTCCCTTCTGCAACGGTGTGCGCGTCCTGCTGGCCCGAGACGGCCGCAGGGCGAGAAGGTCATTGCTCCATCGAATCGCGCTCGACGCGGTTCCGCTGATCGAGGTGTTCGCGTCCATCCGCGAGCGGTCTCCTGACGCCTTGGCCCGCAAGGCTGCGAGGTGCCAGGAGACCGCTTGCGGTCGACGGTATTCGGTGCCGGTGCCCGCCGGTGAAAAAACGGGTTCCCTTTGTGTGTGGATACACGCCAGAGGATGCCGGCCCCAGCCACGAAACGGGCCGGGTGAGATTGCTGACGCAGCGAATGGCTTTGACGACGGCCTGGCCTGCTTGCAGCCCACAGGTGGATTGATTCCTCTCAGCCGAAGCCTTGCGGGGCTTCGGCGTTTGTTCCGTCTACAGGCTTATCCTCGATCCAGCATCTCGGTGTCAAATCGCGCTTTGCCGTACTCGCTGCGACAGCGCCTCGGCGCTTTCCTTGCGCTCGCTGTACCGATCCACCAAGTACGGCGCCACGTCGCGGGTCAGCAACGTGAACTTCATCAGTTCTTCCATCACGTCCACCACGCGGTCATAGTAGGCTGAGGGCTTCATGCGCCCGGCCTCGTCGAACTCCTGATATGCCTTGGCGACCGAGGACTGGTTCGGGATGGTCAGCATCCGCATCCAGCGGCCCAGCACGCGCATCTGGTTGACGGCGTTAAACGACTGCGAGCCGCCCGACACCTGCATTACCGCCAGCGTCTTGCCCTGCGTCGGGCGCACCGCACCGGACGACAGCGGAATCCAGTCGATCTGCGTTTTCATCAGGCCCGTCATCGCGCCGTGACGCTCCGGCGAACTCCACACCATGCCTTCGGCCCACTGCGCCAGTTCGCGCAGTTCCTTGACCTTGGGATGATCTTCGCTGGCATCGTCCACCAGCGGCAGGCCCGACGGATTGAACATGCGCGTCTCACCACCCAACGCCCGGAGAATACGAGCCGCTTCTTCGGCTGCCAAGCGGCTAAACGAGCGTTCGCGCAGTGAGCCGTAGAGCAGTAGGAAGCGCGGCGCCTGCAGCACCCTTGTTGGAGCGAATAGCCGCTCCGCGTCGGGCCGCTGGAACAGCGCCGCGTCGAGGTTCGGCAGGTCGAGGCGCGATTCAGACACGACGCCCCTCCGCATCCACCACCGGCTCGCCGTCTTCCTTGTTGAACGCGCCACGCTGCGGCTGCGGCAGCAGGTCGAGCACGGCTTCCGACGGCCGACATAGGCGCGTGCCCAGTGGCGTGACCACGATGGGCCGGTTGATGAGGATGGGATGCTGAAGCATGAAGTCGATCAGTTGCTCGTCGCTCCATTTCAGGTCGCTCAAGTTCAGTTCGGCATAGGGCGTGCCTTTCTCGCGCAGTACCGCACGCACCGGCACGCCCATCGCCGCGATCAGCGCCTTGAGCGTGTCGCGATCGGGCGGCGTTTTCAGGTATTCGATGACGGTCGGTTCTTCGCCACTGTTGCGGATCAAGCCCAGCACGTTGCGCGACGTGCCGCAGGCGGGGTTGTGGTAGATCGTGATTTGGCTCATGTCGAGGTGCCTTGATTCGAGAGAAGAACGGCCTGCTGACGCAGGTGCGTGATCGCGTAGCGGAACAGGATCGCGCCTGCCGCACTGATGCCGGCCAGGGCCAGCAGCGTGCCGGGATAGCCGTTGCCAGCGGCATACAGCAGCGAGGCGACAAAGGGGCCGGCGGCCACGGCGATCTGCACGGGCGTCGCCATCGCGCCGCTGATGGCGCCGTAGGCGGCGCGTCCATACAGCTCGGCGGGTAAGGCGCCGCGCACGATCGTCATGACGCCGTTCCCGATGCCGTACAGCGCTGCGAACACCATATACATCGGCAGCCATTGCCCGGAGCCGAATAGCAGGAGCAGCGACAGCGGCAGCAAGCTGATCGCGGCCATGCCGACCTGGCGCGTGCTGGCCCGTTTGCCGACCGTGGTTTCGAGCACGCGGCCGAGCACCTGCATCGGCCCTACCAGCGCACCGACCCAGGCCGCGTGCGCCGCAGAGATGCCATGCGTCTGCAAGATCGGAATCATGTGCAGCGACATTGCCGCGAACACCAGCGCATTGAGCGTGATGGCCGTCGTGACCAGATAGAACACCGGCTCGCGCACGACTGCCGCGAGGCTGCGGGATGGGCTGTCCGTGCGCGCCGGTGTTGCGCTGTGTGCGACGGCGCTCGCCTTAGGCAAGCTGGCATGGATGGGAAGGCAGATCAGCAGGTTCGCGGCGGCATAGATCAGCCACGTCTCGCGCCAGCCAAGGTGCTGCAACAGGAACTGCGTCAGCGGCCAGAACACCGTGCTGGCGAAACCGCCGAACAGTGTCAGGTGCGTGATCGCCCGGCGGTAGTCACTGCCGAAAACCTGCGTGACGACAGCGAATGCCGGCTGGTACAGGATTGCGCTCATGGCAACGCCGAGGCCGGCCCACACGAGGTACAGCCCCACCACGCCTTGTACCCGTGACAGGCAGGCGAGCATGACGGCTGCGAGCAATGCCCCGCCGCCCATCAGGAGGCGTCCACCGATACGGTCGATGATGCTGCCGGCCGAAGTGGACAGCAGCCCCGAGATCAGCAGCGCCACCGAGTAAGCACCGACGATGACGGGCTTGGACAGGCCGAGTTTGTCCTGCATCGGCTGCATCAGCACGCCGTAGGCGTAGAACATCGACCCCCACGCGACGATCTGCGTCAGGCCGAGTGCGGGAATCAGCCAGCCACGCGGGCGCAGAATCGTGTTGCCCATGACTACGCTTGGCGCTCGTACCAGCCGCGCGAACGGTTGACCACGCGCACCACCAGCAGCATCACTGGCACTTCGATCAGCACGCCGACCACGGTGGCCAGCGCCGCGCCGGAGTGAAATCCAAACAGGCTGATGGCAGCGGCCACGGCCAGCTCGAAGAAGTTGGAGGCTCCAATCAGGGCCGAAGGACACGCGACGTTGTGTTTCTCACCAACCAAGCGGTTGAGCAAGTACGCCAAGGCCGAGTTAAAGAACACCTGAATCAAGATCGGCACGGCCAGCAGCGCGATGATCAGCGGCTGTTTCAGGATGGCCTCGCCTTGAAAGGCGAAGAGCAGAACGAGTGTCGCCAACAGGGCCGTGATCGACCACGGGCCGATTTTCGCCATCGTGGCCTCGAAGACATCCGGGCCTTTGGCCAAAAGCTGCTTGCGCAAGAGCTGGGCCAAGATGACGGGAATCACGATGTACAGCACGACGGACGTGATCAACGTGTCCCAAGGCACTGTGATGGCCGAGATACCCAGCAGGAGGCCAACCAGAGGCGCAAAGGCTACCACCATGATGCTGTCGTTCAGAGCGACCTGCGACAACGTGAACAGTGGATCGCCATTGGTCAGCCTGCTCCACACGAACACCATTGCCGTGCATGGTGCAGCGGCAAGTAGGATCAGCCCGGCGATGTAGCTATCGAGCTGGTCAGCGGGGAGCATGGGCGCAAACAGGTTGCGAATGAAGAACCATCCGAGGAACGCCATCGAGAACGGCTTGACCAGCCAGTTGACGAACAGCGTGACCCCAATCCCCCGGACGTGTTGGCGTACTTCGTGAAGTGCGCCGAAGTCCACCTTGACCAGCATCGGGATGATCATCACCCAGATCAGCAGGCCCACCGGGAGATTCACCTGCGCGATCTCCATGCGGCCGATGGACTGGAACGCTGCCGGGAAAAATTGTCCGAGGGCAATGCCAATGACGATGCAGAGGAATACCCAGACGGTCAGGTAGCGCTCAAAGACGCTCATCGGCGGGCTTGCCGACCCTTTCTGTGCGGTTTCACATTGAGCTGACAAAGCATTTCCCCCTTTAAGCGTCACGCTGCTGTCCCAGCTCGCGGAGCTTGGTTTGCAGCGACATGCGGTCGATCTTTTCGATAGGTAGGTTCATGAAAAGCCGGATTCGATTGGCGATCTGGAACTGCACGTTGGAGAACGCACGGAGCTGCTTTTCCCGGTCGCCTTCGATTTTGGTGGGGTCAGCAAATCCCCAGTGCGCCGTGATGGGCTGGCCGGGCCACGCCGGGCAGGCTTCACCTGCTGCCTGATCGCACACGGTCATGATGAAGTCCATATGCGGGGCATCCGGCTCTGCGAACTCCGTCCAGCTCTTGCTGCGCAGTCCACCCAAGTCGTAGCATTGCTCCGACAGCACTTCCAAGGTCATCGGATGAACCTCACCGCGAGGATGACTTCCCGCGCTGTACGCCTTGAAGCGCTCCCGCCCAAGGTGGTTCATGATGACTTCCGCCATGATGCTGCGGGCAGAGTTTCCGGTGCAGATGAACAGCACGTTGTAGATTTTGTTTTCCATGTCAGGCTTCCTCGGTGATGTGGTGTGCCAAGTCGCGCAGCCGATCCACGCCGACTGGCTCGTTCTTCAAGAGGGGCACAACTGCAAAGCGCTTGGCATGGCTTGCTGCTACCGAGTCGATTTCCCGCAGTTCGTTGAAGGCGCGTTGGTGCAGCAGTAAAGAGTTAGGACGAGCGGCTGCGACGCTGTTGTTGACGATCCATGCCCACGGCTCGATGCCCGCTCGGCGCAGGTCGGATTGCAGGTTTGCAGCTTCCAAGACAGGGGTGGTTTCGGCCAGTGTGGCGATAAGCACCTTGGTCTGTTTCGGGTCTTGCAACTGCATCATCGGCGTCGTGTAGTGCAGGCCCGTGTTGCCCATCTGCCGGGTCACTTCTCGGTGATACGCGCCAGTGGCATCCAGCAGCAGCAGCGTGTGCCCGGTGGGTGCGGTATCCATCACCACGAACTTCTTGCCGGCCTCTCGAATGATGCGAGAGAAGGCTTGAAAGACCGCGATCTCCTCCGTGCAAGGGGATCGCAAGTCCTCTTCCAATAGTGCGCGCCCTTCGGCGTCGAGCTGCGCCCCCTTGGTATCCAGTACGTGCTTGCGATAGCGCTCCGTTTCCTCGTGAGGGTCAATGCGGCTGACCGTCAGGTTAGACAGTGAGCCTTCCAAAGTCTCTGACAGATGGGCGGCCGGATCGGAGGTCGTCAGATGCACGGGCAATCCTCGGTGAGCCAGCTCCACGGCGACGGCGGCCGCCAAGGTGGTTTTGCCGACACCGCCCTTGCCCATGAGCATGACCAAGCCATGTCCATCTACAGCAATGTCATCGACCAAGGAGGAAAGGCTGGGTGCATCGAGCTGGGCAGACAGTTCGATTGAGCTTGTGGTGCTCCCGCTGGTGGTGGCCACTAGCAAGTGACGCAAAGCGTCGAGTCCGACCAGGTTGAACGGTTTCAGGTCGATCCGATCCCGAGGCAGCGCCTTGAGCACGTCCGGCATGGCCGTGAGGGCCGCTTGCTCGCGTTGATGGATCGCTGCCGCCAGCTCATCGTGCGCGGCTTCGCTGGCTGGAAGAACGCCATTGACAACGAGGTATTGCTGAGACAGCCCGATGGCGGCCAGCTCTTCGTGTGTGCGTGCCACTTCCCGAAGGGTGGCGCGTTGAGCGCGGGCGACCAGAACCAAGCGGGTGCGCTGCGGATCGGCCAAGGCGTCAACGGCGGCCTTGTACTGGGTCCGCTGCTTTTCCAGCCCGGCCAGTGGCCCGAGGCACGACGCATCGCCTTTGCCTTCTTCGAGGAAGCCGCTCCACGCGCCGGGCAGTTGAAGCAGGCGGATCGTGTGGCCCGTGGGCGCAGTGTCGAAGATGATGTGCTCGTAGTCTGCGGTCAACGTCGAGTCGATCAGCAGGGCCGTGAACTCGTCGAAGGCTGCGATCTCGGTGGTACAAGCGCCTGAAAGCTGTTCTTCGATCCCTTTGACAACCGTCTCAGGTAGGACACCCCGCACTGGGCCGACGATGCGATCTCGATAGGCTTGTGCCGCTGCCTGCGGATCAATTTCGAGTGCCCAGAGGTTGGGCACGGCGGGGATCGCCGTGATGTGATTGCCGATGCTTTCCCCAAAAACTTGCCCCACGTTCGATGCAGGGTCGGTGCTGACAAGCAGGACGCGCTTGCCCTCTGACGCGAGTTGTACCGCCGTAGCACAGGCGATGGAGGTCTTGCCGACTCCACCCTTGCCTGTGAAAAAAAGGTAGCGCGGAGGTTGATTGAGGAAGTGCATGGGCAGTTCCTCCATTCAGCAGCAGCGGCTGCCGGAGCAGCAACCACCTTGTGCGGGCGGGGTATTCGTTTCGGTGATGCCACCCCACCGGGCCAGGTCGGCGCGGCTGGGGTGCCTTCCCGCCAGTGCCAACTGACCGTCAACCAGAGTCACCGGGAGTGCTTCGGCTCCTGCCGTTTCAAGAAATGCCTTGATGGTCGAATTTTGGGCAAAGTCCATGGGCTGTTGTGCAAGATTGAAGCGCTCAATCTTTACGCCTTGCTGCTTGGCCCACTCTACGTCGGCTGCGAAGGTAACCAAACTCTGGTCTACCTCGACACCACATACACCAGTGCTGCAACAAAGAGCCGGGTCATAAACTTGGATCGTTTTCATTTGATACTCCGAGGAAAGTTAATGTTGAACGTGTAGCAAGGTGCACGAGCGGGCTAACTCATGTGGTTAGCGTCGGATCAAGCAGCCGGGAGGCAGCTATCACGCCTGCTCGCACCAGTAGTTCTTCTGGAATCACTTCATAGGTTTGACCTGCGACTTCGACCGTGCGGCAATCGTTATCGCCGCATTCGTTGCAGCAACGACTACTTCCTGTGTGGGCATCCAGCCATTCCTCGATGGGCTTGCCGGCGATCCAGATGCGGTTTGATTCGGACGGCTGTGCCAGAAAGGATGCTTCGTCCAGCTCTACGGTCTCCAACTGGGGCTCTACGCCAAGGGGCGCCAGAGCGGCCCGGAGGCGATCCACAGCGTGCAGCATCTCGTCTCCGGTTCCGTGGCATCGGGGACAGGTACGGCCCTCTGTGTTGACTAGCCGTTGCCAAACGATGGGTAGCGTTTTCATCATCAACACTCCTTGTCATGGGGATACAACTGAAGCAGTGCCTCGCGCTGGTCGGGCTTGATGTTGACGACGGGGCGAATCGTCTTAGCCGCCGCTGCTGCTTCGTCGAGCGTGCGGCACAGGCCAAGCTCCAACAGAACACCAGCGGCCACGGTGCCAGTCCGGCCCTTTCCGCCGCCGCAGTGGAAAGCCACTTTTTTGCCGTCTCGATAGGCCGACACGACCGCTTGTATGGCGTCTTTGAACAGTGGGGCTTGCGGCTGGTCGGCGTTGTCCCCGAGCGGGATTTGCCGCCAGATCAGGGCGGGATTTGACGCCGCACAACCCGTGGACTCTTCGCGCAAGTCCACCACCACGTCAATGTGCTCCGCATCGGCAATTTGTTGAATGTCGCTTGCTCCGCCGAAGTAGATGCGGCCCGCGATCAGCTCGTGATATTGCTTTTGCATCGGTAACTTGCTCCTCTCTCGGTTTCAGGCCAGCAACGTGCCGATGTGGTCAAGCTCTGCTTTGAGCTTGGCCTTGTCTTGCTGCAAGTCGGCCAGCGGCAACGCGAGGAAAGCCTCGATGCGCGCTCGCAGAATGCGATAAGCAGTCACGAAGGCTGCGTCGATTTCCTCATCGGTGCCAGTGGCGTGGGCTGGGTCTTCGACGCCCCAGTGGGTGCGCAGAACTGGCCCCAAATAGGCCGGGCAGGTTTCACCAGCAGCACTGGAGCAGACCGTGATCACGATGTCCGGGGTCGAGGGCAGGTTGTCCCACGATTTGCTGTGATAGCCCTCTGTCGAGATGCCCTCGCGTGCCAGCAGTGCCAACGAGCGAGGATGGACTTGGCCAGTGGGCTGACTGCCTGCGCTCATGGCTTTCCACCCTGCCGGGGCAAGGTGGTTGAAGGTGGCTTCGCCGAGGATCGAGCGACACGAGTTCCCGGTGCAAAGAAAAAGGATGTTCATTTTTTGAGAGCCTCTTGAGTTGAAGAAAGGGGCGGCAGCACAGCGTCAGAGCACATGGAGGCAGCGCGCAAGGATTCGTTGGCCTCGCACACGCCGCCTTCGCAGCAGTGCTCGGTCAGGTAGCCGAGCAGCCCGGTCATGTGGGCGAAGTCGGCGCGGTAGATCAGGTTGCGGCCCTGTTGCTCGATGGTGACCAGGCCGGCATGGGCCAGCTCCTTCAGGTGGAAGGACAGCGTGTTGCGGGCGACGTCGAGCTGGTCGGCCAGAACGCTGGGCGTGAGCCCTTCTGGGCCGGCGACGACCAGGGCACGGAACACCCGAAGGCGCTGGGTGTGAGCCAGGGCGCCCAGGGCGGAAATGGCTTGGGTCTCGTTCATTATTCAATGATACAACATTTATCGAATCATTGAACAACACCCGGCAGCAATCAGGGACGAGGCGGGAACCGATTCCCCCGTGACGCAGAACGCGCCCCAGCGTGATGCTTTGCGGCACGTGTTGCTGACCTGATCAGCACATGCCAGCAGCCTGGGTCTTTCGGCTGCCGCGGGAATCCTCTCGTGCGACCCACCAGTCCGCTTCGCATCGACCACCGCGGACGGGCGTTTCACGACGCCGATGCCGTTCATGTTCAACCCTTCGGGAGTCTTCCGCTCCCGTCAGGGCGTGGTGCTCCCGGTATTTCAACCACCAGGAGAAAACCATGTCCCTCGCGTTCGCATCGGCGCCCATGAGCGCTGAACAGGCCCGCGCCGAATCGATCGGCTACCAGGCCCTGGCCTACGTCGGCAAGCGCCTGCCCCTGCAGGTGCTTTGCAGCGCAGCCGGCCACTACATCGGCACCGCCGATGCGGACGGCCCGGTCTCGCGCGAGTCGGTCAGCTACTTCCGCTCGCACCACGCCGCCGACCACGCCCTGCAAACGGGCCGCTGGCAGCAGCGCTTCAACCCGTGAATCAACCACCCGGAGCCCATGTCATGAACCGTGCCCTGCCTCAAGAGGTACTTGATCAGATCGAGCTGGAACACCAGCACTTCGCCGTCGCGCCCCAAGCCTTCTTCGAGGCATGGAAACGCGGCGTCCACATCGCCGGTGCCGAATGGTTCGGCGACGGCACCCGCGAGGGCCTGCAGCGTGCCACCACCAAGTGGGATCTGCGGCCGAAGCTGCTGATGCTCAACGATGCCCTCGGCGTCCTGAGCAGCGGCCAGCGGATGTTCCTGTCCGCGATGGTGAGCTTCTACAACGCCCGCGAGGGCGGCGCGATGCTCAAGCGTTGCGGCTTCGAG
>MEED01000058.1 GCA_001724855.1 Lautropia sp. SCN 69-89 | reverse complement strand
AAACAAGGCGGAACCGCTGGAAAGACGGTCTCCATTGCGCCAGATGAAAAACTCAGTCTCGTAGCACGCGCGAAACCGAGTTGTTCAGGACATCCTTAGCTATGCCGTAAGGACTACGTGGGTAAAATGGCGTATCTTCTCTTTGAGGAATGGCCTGCACCTTACCGAACATCTCAGATGTACTGGCTTGATAAAAACGAATTTTCGGATTGACGATCCTGATCGCTTCGAGCAAGTTAACGACACCTAAACCCGTAATCTCACCCGTAGTCAAGGGCTGTTCAAACGAAACCCCTACAAAACTTTGTGCAGCCAAGTTATATACCTCGGTCGCCTCCAAACCCTGCAACAGACGAATGCTCGATGACAAATCCGTTAAATCATATTCAACGAGGTGCAGGTTTGGGTGGTCCTTTACACCAAGCTCTTCAATTCGCCAAAAATTTACAGAGCTAGTGCGCCGAAATGTTCCGTAAACTTTATAGCCCTTTTTCAGCAATAGCTTTGCCAAATAGGCGCCATCTTGACCGGTAATTCCGGTAACAATCGCTTTCTTCATTTTATTTCCATTACGAGACGGCGGGCCAGTGGGGCGGAGCAACCAACGAAATAGCACTCATCAATGCAGCATCAGTATAGTTTTCAACTCTCGACGCATATCCGATATAGCCGTGATCCAAGCCAATTCCTGCGATCAATTTCAATCGAAAGCCAGCGCGTTCAAAAGCACTTCTAATAAATTCCTCAGACCAGCCAGTTTCAAACCATCCAAATTTTCGCATTACGTAAGCCGATTCGGCATCAAGACGCATGCCCCAATGCCCTCTCCCCCACCAAGCAGACGTCACGGGCTCGCCAGCAAATATTATTTTGCCATCCGCTTTAAGATATTCCCCACATTTCTTCAGTAGCTTAACGACATCAGAACAATGATGCAGACATTCATAGAAAAATATCGCATCGACTTTGTCATTCAGCGAAAAATCGTCGAATGATGAAGCTATGGCCATGACATCGTAATTTCTGCGCTCAGCTCGGTATCTTATCAAATCAACAAAATCTCTATTTACATCGACGGCAGTTACCTTAGCCCCCGTAAAAGCGATATTCTCGGTGCTTAGCCCCCATCCTGCACCCATGTCCAAAACATGCGCGCCAGGCTTCAAGTCAGCAAGCATGACCATATTCTGAATCGTTCTTGAGTGCTTGGCAATGAAAGCGATATCACCGCTACCATAAGGATTAGCAGCATGACGATTGTCCGGCACAGCTGTATGTTCGTTGACGTCTTGATTAAGCAGTCGGCCTGATATTCCGTTGTAAACAGAAATTTGTTTTGCAATATACTCCTCAGAAAATGGATCCAATTTTGAAAATTCATCATAAGATATATCCAGCTCGAACTTTCTCACCACCTCCGCAGCATTTGGAGATGCAACCCCTCCTTTTACATCAACATCATGAACAAACTTGTCCAGCTCAGAAATTGAATATTTCCTCCGAATGGAGGACGCAATCAAATCTCGAGCAGCCATATTTAACGACTTAACACTACGCGCACGCAAGATAAGCTTTCGCAATTTATTGAACATAATAATATTTTTCGGATAAATGCGATAACGTGATTTTATTCAGAAATATCTAAAAAACATGTACTCAAAGAAGTACCGCAGATACTTTTTGCAACACTACGGAAGAACAGTGCTTCGAATTCATACATTTTTTTCAATTATTTGCAACAATCGATTAGCGCTCTGATTCCAACTCAACCAAGGGATGGCTGATGAATCTCTCACACTCCCAGCGATATACCCATCGAGCCAATTTTCAATGGTTTTTTTGAGTTCGTTAGGGCCATCAGCTGTAAAATACGTCGCACAATCACCAGCAACTTCACGAAATATAGGAATATCGCGAGCGATAATTGGAATTTTGTGCTGCGCGGCCTCAATCAATGGTAAACCAAAACCTTCTCCAAACGATGCAGCGATAAGGCAATCAGCAAATTCATACACCTTCTCCAAGTATTCATCGCTGATCCCTTCCAACCAAAAAAGCTTTTTTCCTATTAGGGGATGTTTGCGCAAGCGCTTAGCCAATGCGTCGACACGCCAACCCTGCTTTCCAACCAGTACTAGGTTGAATTTTCGCTTCGAATTCCATAGCGCATCAGCCGCATCTAGGACTTGGGCGTGCCCTTTTCGGGGCTCCAGCGTACCCACCATGATAAAGGTGGGGCACTCCAAGAGTTGATTTAAAATAGCGCCCGTCTCAACTGGGACACCTCGGGACGGGCTTGCGCCTACGATATCAGCCCCCATGTGAAACCAGTCCACCCTAGGCATAGCTGTTGGCAAATGGTGCTGGCGCCATTGCTCAAACTCTTGAGCCACGGTTTCTGATATGCATATCAGACCGTCAGTCTTGGCCGCAACTTCTACCCAGCGCTCGTGGTTATCTCTGGCACCTTCTGGAAAGTACTGCGGCATGGTGATAGGCAGCAGATCATAAAGCACAAAGCGAACATCCACCCCGCTGTCGCGCAATTGCTGGTAAAAGTCCTCTTGAAAAAATTGCACCTGAGGTTGCATGTCTAGCGCTAGGAATACATCGCCTTTCGCATAATCAATTGGCGCATCCGATGAAATATTATTTACTAGCGCCAACCCCGTAAGATATTGTGCAAAGCGATCTGCATACCGATAACCAATATTTTCTGCGGTAGCATAAACAGCGCGAACCTCGAATGAAGCTGGTGGATTGGCCAGCCACTCATAAAATATGCTTCGTACCACACGTTGAATACCAGTTTTAGCATCGCGCTGCATTAACTCAGACACATCGACTAACAGTTGTGGTTTGGCAGATTTTGCATTCCGCGCCATAGCTTGCGATAGACCAAAGATATTCAAAGCGTGATCGGTCCGAGATAGCTTCGCGATTTTGACTATCAAGTCTGTTTCTAGCTCGGCCGGGGAATACGACGTTGTATCCACGGTTCGCGCCCTAGCAACTAAATTTTCCAATGCAGTAATTGCGCACTGCGCCGATTTATCCCAAGAAAACTTAGAAGCTTGCGTGCGTGCATGCGATTGCAGGGCTTCATGGAAGTGAGCATCCGTCAAAGCTTCTTCCATTTTCTTTGCGATGTCCGCCGTGTCGCAAGGGTTGAATAGCGCCCGCTCCCAACCTATGACTTCAGGTACGCTTGTGCTGTCAGCACCAATGGTGGCTGCACCGCATGCCATTGCTTCAAGCGCTGGCAAACCAAAGCCTTCATGCCAAGAAGCAAAAACGTACAACGCACACAAGTTATACAGCTGAACCATGTCTTCATCGCTGATCCGGCCGGTGATCACGACATCGTTCGGTGCAAGTAGACAGTCACGCGCATGCGCTTGGAATTGCAGCCTGTGCTCATCGGGCAATCCACCTGCCAAGACAAGTTGATGCCGGTTTCGCAATGGTTCCGGCAGCTGTGCAAATGCACTAATTAAACCACGATGGTTTTTACGCTCATCTGTGGCGCCCGAATACAGCACAAAGGGCTGGCGAATATTCAATCTTCGTTTAAGGTCGCTAATCTGCTCGGATGTATATGATCGAGGCTGAAAACATGGGTCTGCGGCGGCAGAAATATTGACGACACGATCAGGCGCCTCTTGCACGTGTGCGATGCCCTCTAACCTCGCAGCTTCCGAAATGGCAAGCAATAAATCCGCTCGCTTAGCCTGATCAATGCATCTCAAGTAATGTTGACGATATACATTGTCATGCTCAAGATAAGTTGAAGCTTGAATCAGTGGAATGGCATCGTAAAACGTGATAGCTATTGGAATATTCCTATATTCCGGAATATCGTGTACTGCATTATCGTAAAAACCATCGAATAAGCTAGTAATGTGCACGACATCGGGCTGAATTTTTCGAATGGCGTCTTCACGGATCAAGACAGCAATATCACGGCGCGTCGAATTTTCTGGGTTACTGGCATTGACAGAGCTGAGTGCATGCCAAACATATACATTCTTTGCTGGTAGCCATGGAGCAAAGGCGTCGCGGATCGAGCGAATAGTTTCATGTAACATCCCATTAAGCAGCAGCAAAACCTCATGCCGTCCGCGATGGCGCGCCATACCTAACGCGAGGGCTAGGGTGTAACGTCCAACGCCACGATGTCGGCTGGCGGATTGAGCGCCCTGCATATCGATAAGGATGCGCATTAATGATTTTCCCCATGAATTTTTGCGGCAGCGATAAGATCTGCGTAGATACAGCGTGCACGCGGCGTGATGTCACTCAGGCCTAATGGGATGTTCTCTTGATGTTTAGCTTTAAATCGTCCCTCTTTTGGCTCGTCTGACAAAGCTCCATGACGCTTAGCTACGCCCACCAATTGCTGGTGTAAGGCGGGGTAGTGCAACAACCATTTATTAATACGATAGCTAACTAGGGGCCTATTTAGCACTGCTCTCATCACGTGAGCCAATGGAAGTTGGAAACTCTCTATCGCACCACAAATTAATCTATTTATAACTTGACGCACGGCGGATAAACAATCAAACACAAGACCACTTGTCCACCTTAAGGGAAGTGTGATACGCCATGAAGCACTCTGGCGCAATTCAGAAATGCCATTTTCCGAACTTATTGCCCTGCGTTCCAACACAGCTAATTTTTCACTCAATCGATTGAAATCCAGTTCAAACTGTAGAATTCTTCTTTCAAGTTCAACTTGAATATCGGTTTTAAAATTATCGAATACATTGGGAGGATACTTAAATGAAGAAATTAGATGAGATCGCTCTTGCGCAAGGTAAAATCTATTCAGCCCATCAGCATAAGCAAAAATATAGTCGGCATTGATTAAGATTGGCTCCCAATCTAAATATGACTCTATTTGAGATAGAGGAAGTGTTGCTTCAACAAGCACAATCCACGGCCGATTTTTCCTCCAGTCATTTCCCTCTAATACAGATCGCTCGAAACCCTCAACATCCACCTTTAGAAAATGCACATCCTGATCTTGGGGTACAAAGCTCTGCCAAATGGTATCGAGCGTCGTAACCGGTACAGTGCTACGAACGAATGAAAACCCAGACGCTTTATTTTTTTCAGCAATATAGTCAACAAGAGTAGAAAGTCCCGTTTCCTCGAAGAAATTAATCTCAAGCGATCCTGATGTGCGTCCAGCGGCCGCGCAAATATTTTTATCGCGGGGACGCCGACTTTCCAGCATGCCAAAAAAAATAGGGTTTGGTTCAATATTTATTCCGTTCCAACCATTTTCATAGAATGCTTTCGTTACTGAATGCTGATCAGGCCAAGCAGCCCCGACATCAATGTAGCATCCCAACTCTATTCCAGAGAGGGCGCGCATTAATATCACATCTTCAAAGTTTTGGGCGTAAGAAATCATTACCTCACCCCCACTGATACTCACCATCTTTATTTATATATTGATGAAGACTAGTTCGAATAAAAGACAATTGCTCTTTACTCAGCAGCTCAGTTGCGCGTCTTGATTTAATAGACGACACATGATGGCGATGATAAAATTTCACTTTATCATAAAAACTAAAACCAATATCAACACTTTCTGCAATATTTAAAGCTTTGGAATTTTCATACACCTTTGCCTTTCGATTATTATTCCAGATTTTATAAATCTCCGCGCAACTCCAACCATTCAATAAATATCGGCTAATCTTCCAAATCACAAGCCAAGGATAATCATCAATTTCATCATAGTGAATATTTAACATATATCTATGCATTTTTTTATGCCATGAGAGCCAGGCTGCATACATAGAAACAGATTCTTCCAATGAAAAACCAAAAACACTCATCCATGAAGCGATAGCATCTTCTGGCTTGCGGACTGTACAAACGCATGGAATAGCTCTTTTAACCAAAAATGCATTAATCATTTCGTCGGGAAAATGACTTTTAAAAATAGCATTTTCGATTTCACTCGGCCCGGCAGACAAATCATTCATTGAATTAGAGGAGTACACGGAGACCCCTCCCCGAACCTCAAGGAGCTCTCGCACAACGTTATAGGAAAAAGTGGATCCGCTTCTCTGCATTCCCGACACGACAACTATCACTTACTCTCCACTTGGACAACGCCAAACATGTTTGCAAACCCGGACGAACTATAGGGGTGACCCCCAATAACACGAAATATCAAGACGTCCACTCGTCGATGCAGCATTTCTTCAGCGCCATCAACCTCTCTCGTCAAGCCAACATTAAGGCAGTATGTTCCGGGGACCAAATTTGCATTCAAATTAAATTGGACCTGAACGAAATCTCCATCTCGGAAAGATTTTTTTCTAGTATTAATTTTTGCATTTCTATGTATCGCATAGACACAAATACCGTCGAGCGACTTAATCATCATCCCGAAATTGACAGCTTCCGCAGACTCTTTAAAATCCACTTCGTAACTAATACATATACGCCCCCCCTCCGGAATCACGTTTGTGACATCTCCCTCTTCGTTCACTATATTGACATTTACAATCTCCGCGCGCCGACTTCCATACTGCATCTCTACACTATTTGAATTTAGCAAAGGGTCGTACAATGACTCTACATCTTTTTGCGTTTTCTTATCAAATTTTTTCGACCCAAACTGTACTCGTTCATAAGTATCACAGACTTTTTTCGCCACTCCAATTTCAACCATCGCCCCACAATTAATAAAAATTGCGCGGTCACATATCTTTTTCACTGCTTCGATATCATGGCTAACAAATAGCAATGTGGTGCCTGCATTTCGATAATCTTCAATGCGTCTGAAGCATTTTCTCTGAAAAGCTGCATCACCGACCGAGAGGGCCTCGTCAACAATTAAAACATCCGGACGAGCAGCCGTTGACACAGCAAAAGCGAGCCTCACTTGCATCCCACTCGAATAAATTCTCACCGGTTGATCAATGTAATTCCCAATATCTGCAAACGCCTCAATTTCCGACATTAACGATCTAATTTCGTCAGTTCCATAACCAAGCAACTGACCGGCCATTAATGCGTTCTGGCGCCCCGTGAAGTCAGGGTGGAATCCCATGCCTAACTCAAGCAAGGCAGCTACGCGCCCGCTGACAAAAACGCTACCGATGGTCGGTTGGGTCGTTCCCGTGATTATTTTCAGTAACGTACTTTTACCTGCGCCGTTGGCACCCACAATTCCAATGGCTTCACCCCGTTCGACGGTAAAGTTGATGTTCTGCAGTACCCAGTTTTTTTTATGCTGAGATCGCCCGGTAACCCACTCAAGCACTCTCGCCCATTTACTGGGATATTGCTTATACGCCTTGCTGATATTTGCAACAACGATACTTTTTTCCATCAAAGCTCATCCACCAGTTCGCCCACGCGCGAAATAAAAAACCATCCTCCTGCTATCAATAGAGATATCGTTAGCACGGCAAATGGAATCAAATTATTGAAATCTGGCATCCGTTGGTTCAGGAACAATGTCTGATAAGAACTAACTAGGGAGTTCATCGGATTAAATCGCAGCACAGCACGCGCAGGGGCTGGCAATGAGTCGAACATATAGACAATCGGTGTGAGCCAAAACCAGAACTGAACCGCGATGCCCGTAAGCTGGCCTACATCCCTAAAAAATACGTTCAACGTGCCCAGAAAAATGCCGAGTCCCAAGGTGAATAACACCTGCAAGGCAAGCAGCGGAATCACCGCCAACAGGGCCCAGCCAGGCCAGTGGCCGATGAGGGCCAGAAAGGCGAGGTACAAGCCAAACACAATGCCAAAGTTGACCAGCGTCGAAGTGGCCACGATGGCTGGTAAACAGATGCGCGGAAAGTTGGATTTCTTGATCAGGTTGCCGTGCTCGATAAACACGCCGTTCAGGCGCCCGAGCATCTCTGCAAACAGCCCCCATGTGAGGACCCCAGCACACAGATAGATGCTGAATGCAAACGGCGTTTGCTCATGGCCCGCAAGGCTGGGGCGCATGAGCTGACCAAATACCACGGTGTAGATGACGATCATGGTCAGCGGATTTGCAACGGACCAGAACGCGCCCAGCAAGGATTCGCGGTATTTGCCGTGAAACTCGCGCATGACGCTGCTCCAGACAAAGCCCCGGTAGGCCCACAAGGCCTTGAGCATAGGTAGGCCGGGCACGGGTCAGCCCTCCCCTTCGGCGTCGGTACGTGGCGCGGGTACCACCCGACCATAGGTGTCTTCAAACCGCACGATATCGTCCTCGTCCAGGTAGCTGCCCGATTGCACTTCAATAATCTCTAGCGGCACTTTTCCGGGGTTTGCAAGTCGATGCACATGGCCCAGCGGGATAAACGTGGATTCGTTTTCGCCTAGCAAAAAGACCTTGTCCCCATTCGTAACCTGGGCCGTGCCCTTGACCACAATCCAGTGTTCAGCCCGGTGGTGGTGCATTTGCAAACTCAGGCTGGCACCGGGGTTGACCACAATGCGCTTGACCTGAAAGCGCTCGCCACTGTCGATGCTGTCGTACCAGCCCCAGGGGCGATGGATCTTGCGATGCGTTTGTGTAAGGGCGTGGCCCGCTTCACGCAGCTTGCCCACGATCTGCTTGACGTCCTGGGTTTGGCGTTTGTCCGCCACCAGGATGGCGTCGGCGGTTTCTACCACCACGATGTTGTCCAGCCCCACGCCGGCCACGAGGCGGCTACTCGAAAGCAGCAGCGAGTTGGAGCAGCCGTGCTGGATGGTGTCGCCCACTTGCGCGTTGCCTTGTGCGTCTTGCTCGCGCACCTGCCACAGGGCATCCCACGCGCCCAAGTCAGACCAGCCAGCCTGCAGCGGCACCACGCAGGCTGGGATGCCCAGGTCGGGGCGGGTGGGCAGCCGCTCCATCACGGCATAGTCAATGGAGTCTGCGGGGCATGCGCTGAAGGTTTCGGTGGATGGGCGGATGAAGTCCACGTCCTTTTGCGCATCGGCCATGGCGGCTGAGCAAGCGGCAAAGATGTCGGGGCGGCAGCTTTCAATGGCCTTGAGCCACACGCTGGTGCGCACCATGAACAGGCCGCTGTTCCACAGGTAGTTGCCAGCGTCCAAGTAGCTTTGCGCGCGTGCTGCGTCGGGTTTTTCGGCAAAGCTGGCGATGTGGTGGGCACCGCCCCCCTTCACCGATTCGCCGCACTGGATGTAGCCGTATCCGGTCTCTGGCCTGTCGGCCACGATGCCAAAGGTCACCATGGCGCCGCCGATGGCAATGGCAAACGCCTGCTCGATGGCGTTGTGAAATGCGGGCAGGTTGGCCATCACGTGGTCAGCGGGCATGGCCAGCAGCACCGGGTCGCCACCTTCTTCGGCCTGCGCTTGCAAGGCGGCCAGAGTCAGCGCGGGCGCGGTGTTGCGGCCCGCAGGCTCCAGCACGATGCGCGCGCCGTGTATGCCGGCCTCCATCAGCTGGCTGGCTGCCAGAAAGCGGTGCTCTGCGTTGCAGACGAGCACCGGCGCCTTCGCCACGGGGATTTGGTTCAGCCCTTGCAGGCGCAGGGCCGTGTCTTGCAGCATGGTGCGCGCACCGGCCAAGGCCAAAAACTGCTTGGGATAGGTTTCACGAGACAGTGGCCACAGGCGCGTGCCGGAGCCACCGCACAGAACCACAGGCAACAGCAAATTCAGGGATTCAGTCATAAGGCTAGAGCGGGTCTTGATCTTGGGGGACCTCGGTTGGCTTTTGAAGAAGGTCGGCCTCCAACAGTGCCAACCGCTGGTTCAACCGGCGTACATCACGCTCAATGCGGGTATTGACCATGTCGCTGTGCAGGGCCTTGATCAGCAAGACCATGCACACCAGCAACAGCAGCAGCGTGGGGGGGTAGCTCACGCCCAGCAGCAGAGCCAGCCAGTCGATCAGCCCGGGCGATGCCCCCAGCACCGCCGCAGCCCCTGCCACCACCACCCAAAACAGGCCGTGCATGACGTACAGATGATCTCTGCGGATCAGATACAGAATCAGCGCAGCAAGGCCAATGCCCATCAGCGCGGTTGTGAATTGCAAGGACACCATCAGATTCCTGGACGGGTAAGGCTCTGCGCACCCACATTACATATATATGTATGCGTATAAATATGCGAGCTGAGAGCAAGAAGAGATGGTTGGGCCACTGCAACCCTGGGAGTTGCACACGCGCGCTTGACGCAATTGCCCACCAACACACGTCCCGAAGATTGTAGGTGCTCGGTCGTTACACACTGCTGTAAGGCCCCCTTTCAGCAGCCTCGAACCGTAAGCAAATATCTCAGACGTGCATCCGGGCTCTTGAAATGGGGCGGAATGCCCGTATCATTAGCACTCACCGCAGACGAGTGCTAACACCGCCTCGGCTGCCGGAAGTTTGGTAGCGCCTGGGCCTCCAGGCGCTGAGTACGTCAGCTTTTTACTGAAAACAGGAGCATTGCAATGAACCTTCGCCCTCTGCACGATCGCGTGATCGTCAAGCGTATCGAAAGCGAAACCACGACTGCCTCCGGCATCGTGATCCCTGACAACGCCGCTGAAAAGCCCGATCAAGGTGAAGTGCTGGCCGTCGGCCCCGGCAAGAAGAACGACAAGGGCGACGTGATCGCCCTGAATGTGAAGGTCGGTGACCGCGTTCTGTTCGGCAAGTACTCGGGCCAGACCGTCAAGGTCAACGGCGATGAGCTGCTGGTAATGAAGGAAGACGATCTGTTCGCAGTTGTGGAGAAATAAAGCTACTGTGCAGGCGCCAGGCGTCGTTGCGCGGTGCTCGCAATCCTCACGTACAGGAAGTACGTTCCGGTTGCTGCGCTCCGTGCGCCTAGCCTGACACCTGCTCGCTACGCTTTCTTTCCCCACAACCCGTTATCCGTTTAACGATTTTCAGAATTTAGGAGCCAAACATGGCAGCAAAAGACGTAGTTTTCGGCGGCGAAGCCCGCGCACGCATGGTTGAAGGCGTGAACATCTTGGCCAACGCGGTCAAAGTGACCCTGGGCCCCAAGGGCCGCAATGTGGTGCTGGAGCGCTCGTTCGGCGCCCCCACCGTGACCAAGGACGGTGTGTCCGTGGCCAAGGAAATCGAACTCAAGGACAAGCTGCAGAACATGGGCGCCCAGCTCGTGAAGGAAGTGGCCTCCAAGACCAGCGACAACGCTGGTGACGGCACC
>MEED01000057.1 GCA_001724855.1 Lautropia sp. SCN 69-89 | reverse complement strand
AGGATGCTGGAGTGGTTTGCCAATCACGCTGCTGCGCTGGTCGTCATGGAAGCTTGCGGCGGCGCACACGACTGGGGTCGAGCTCTGATTGGATTGGGCTATGAGGTACGACTCGTCTCACCCAGGAAGGTGCGTCCGTTCGTGCAGGGGAACAAGACGGTAACCAACCCACGGATATCAGTCTGATCCATCGTCGCAGCAGCAGACTTGTGCCGCATCACCCCGAGCCACTGGTCTAACAAATGACAGTCCCGTGCCCTTGACAGGGAGCGACCATATCAGTGTCGCGTCGCGGAACGCAGCCGAAGCCCAGTGCGCTGGCATTTGCGCAAGCACTGAAGGCGGCGGCCGGCCGCTTGCCTGGGTAAGAAACGGGTGGTGCCCGGTGCGCGTCCAGGCCGAGACCGAGGGCAAGTCTCTAGGCTGCCGAGATGCCGATGCGCTTGCCGAACGACAGCCATCTGACAGATTCGACGGCGAGGTATTTCTCGAAGTCCTGCGACGACTGCGAGAATACTTCGATCGAGTTCTTGTGGAACACCTCTTGAACCATGGGCGTTGCAAGGGCTTTCTGAAGGCTTGCGCCGAGAATGCCCACGACACCCTGCGGCGTGCCTTTTCGTGCCAGCAATCCGTCGAACTGTCGAAACACGACATCCTTGTATCCCGCCTCCACGAAGGTCGGGATTTCCGGGATCCAGGGCAGTCGCTGCGCGCTCGTCACGGCAACCGCTCGCAGGCGCCCTCCCGTCACCTGGGGGACCGCAAGCGGCGCCCCCATGAACATCATGTCCACGCGACCCGTTGTCAAATCGGCAAGAGCCTGTGAGACCTGTGCATACGGGACATGAAGAATATCGACGCCTGCAGCCTGCTTGAACAGTTCGCCGACAAGATGAGGCGGCGACCCGTTTCCTGCGGATGCGTACGTTAGTGCGCCGGGCTTCGCCTTGGCGGCGGCGACCAGTTCAGGAACGGTCTTGAAGGGCTGGGCCGTGCTCGTGGCCAATACGGAGAATATCGAGCTGAAGGGCCCGATGCCGACAAAATCTCGAACGTAGTCGATATTGGCGGCAGGGTAGAGCAGCGGCGCCACCAGAGACGAGGAATTCATGTGAAAGAGGGTATAGCCGTCGGCGGGAGCTCGCAGCACTTCGGGCATCGCCGCGGTCCCCGTGGCGCCGCTCTTGTTGTCGATGTAGATGGGCTGCTTTAGATCAACGGACATGCGTTCGACCACAGCTCTCAATGCGGTGTCTCCCGGCGTTCCAGCGACCCATGGCAGTACGATGCGTATCGCCTTCTTTGGGTAGCTGTCTTGCGCAAACGACGGCAGGCTTCCGGCCGTCAACGCGGCGCCCGTGATGGCCATGGCCTGGCGGCGATTCATTTTCATTGTGTCTCCTTGTCGTTGGTGGCCGCCATTGTTGGAGTCGAAGCGCATTTCGTGAAATGAAATCGTAGAATTCGTTCATGTCATTGTTGGTATATATGACCACTACTAGCACTTTTGAACGGGTTCTCTCTCTTAAACAATTGCGCCTCATCGTGACGCTCGCAAAGGAGCGACATCTCAGCCGCACGGCGGACCTGATTCACATCACACAGCCCGCGGCCTCGCGAATGCTGGCTCAGTTGGAGGAGTTGGTGGGCGCCAGGTTGTTCGATCGGAGCACCAAGCGCGTGGTGCCTACGTCCGCCGGGCTGAGGCTGGTGCACCACGCGCACCGCATCCTCGCGCAGATCGAAGAGGCGGAGTCGGATCTTCGCGGCTCCTGGTCCGGCAGCGAGGAATATCGGATCGGCGTTCTGCCGACCTTCGCCACGGATCTGCTGGCTCGCGCCATCAGGTCCCTGAACGGGATGATGCCGAATCTCAGACTCAAGCTGACCGAAGCGATGGGCGGCGACCTGTATGCCGACCTTCTCAGCGGATCGATCGACGTGATGCTGAGTCATGCTGAAATCCCCGTCGATCTCAGCAAGGTGGAAGTGCTAGCGCTGTATGACGAGTTCCCTCAGACCTTGTGCGGGGCCGGGCATCGCCTGGCCGGCCGCGAGAAAGTCACGTGGAAGGAACTCGCGCAGGAACGATGGCTGCTCCCACAGATGGAGAACCCCTTGCGCGGCAAGCTGGATCGCGTTCTCGCGGTGCACCGAAAGGCGAGTCATGCGAACCTGCCGGACATAGAAATCAGCCGCGGGCAGGTGGCGCTTTCCTTACTCCAGCAGGACGACTGCCTGTGGATCACCTC
This sequence comes from Lautropia sp. SCN 69-89, assembly GCA_001724855.1. Classification (GTDB taxonomy): domain Bacteria; phylum Pseudomonadota; class Gammaproteobacteria; order Burkholderiales; family Burkholderiaceae_E; genus Zeimonas. The sequence goes on along the minus strand of MEED01000057.1, from coordinate 9,506 downwards.
TCGGCGCCAAGCGCGAAACCATGTCGAATCTGGTCGAGTTTGCATGATCAATCAGAAGGATGAGTTGGTCAGCGGACCGATGTGCTGCTTCAACCTGAGGGGTGAAAAGGAGGTGCTGAACAGAATGTTCAAGCAGTGCTTACAAGAAGCGATCTAGTCGTTGCGTCCGTCGCGAATCGATGGCTCAGGCGAAGAAGCCATGCTTGAGCCGGATCGCCTTTGATTTCAAGTATTTTTGCACCCCAGGCATTCCGCCCTCCTGTCCCAGTCCGGACTGCTTGTGAGGCGAGAAGAACGGGCTGTTGTAGTCCGGAACGGGGCCGTAGTGATTGATCCAGACCGAGCCCGCCGAGATGCTGCGGGCGGCCCGCAAGGCGCGCTCCAGGCTCTTCGTGTGGATACCCGCGGCCAGCCCGAACATCGGATGCCCGGCCAGGGAGATTCCTTCATCGTCTTCGCTGAAGGTCTGTACGGTCAACACCGGCCCGAAGAACTCCTCGCGAACTGCGGGGCTGTCGGACGTGGCGGCGAGCAGGATGGTCGGTTCGAAATACACGCCCCCGAAGGGCGTTTCCGCACGCCGCCCGCCCGTCAGAACGCGCGTGCCTGCATCCGTCGCGCGCGCCAGGATGTCCTCGATACGCCGGCCTTGGGCCTCGGACATGATGGGTCCCATTCTTGAAGTGACGTCCCATGTGGGTCCGTGCCTGATGTCGACCATAATGGCCCGCATGCGTTCGATCAGCCGATCCGCGAGGCTCTTGTGCACCACCAGGCGTGAGCCAGTGAAGCAGACCTGACCTGCGTTGCGCGTGCAACTGCCGACTATCATTTCTGCGAGCGTGTCGATGTCTCCGGCATCGTCGAACACGAGGTGAGGGCTCTTGCCGCCAAGCTCCAGGCTCACGGGCTTCACGCCGGCCAGGGCGGCGTCCGCCATGACCCGCGCACCCGCCGTGGTCGAGCCAGTGAAGCTCACGTAGTCAACGTCGGGATGCTTGATCAGCGCACTGCCTGTGCTGCCACCGGAGCCTGACACGACGTTGAACAGTCCCTCTGGCAGCCCTGCCTGATGGCCCAGTTGCGCGATTCTGACCAGCGAGTACGGCGTGAACTCCGAAGGCTTGATGACGCAGGCGTTTCCTGCGATCAGGGCCGGAGCTACCTTCGTGACCGCCAGCGCCATCGGCGCATTGAACGGTGTGATGCCTGCCACCACGCCATAGGGCTCCCGCACGACCATACTCAATGCGTCTGCGGCCGTGGCGAGTGTCTGGCCTTCCAGCTTGTCCGCGGCCTCGGCGCTGAAGCGGATGAGTTCTGCGGCATTGTTTATGTCCCACATGTGGGCATCGCTGTAGAGCCGCGGGGAGACCACCGACTCCAATTGCGCCAACTCGGAGGCGTGCTCGACGACCAGGGATGCCCACTTCGCGAACACGCGTGCTCGCTCACGCGGTGCACGCTGCGCCCAACCCGACTTGCGGAATGCCAGCCGGGCCGATTGAATGGCCCGGTCGACGAGTTCGACGGAAGCGCATTGCTCGACACGCGCGAGCTTTCCATCCGACGGCCGAAGGATTTCGTATGAATCGGCGTCGCCTGCCAAGACAGTGCCCTGGACGAAGTTGGTCGCCGGATAGCGGACCGCGGTGGGATCGAAGGATTCGAGTGTCATGGTGAAGCTTCAGCCGAAGTGAAAGCAGGATGGATCGACGATCTCCGTCGCGTGACGATAGTCGAGTGAGGTGCCCGGGTAGTTGGTCACGATGCGACCTGCGGCGTTCATGAAGTAGCTTTGGCAGTGCGACGCCGCCAGCGTGGAATCGGACAGCTGCGCTTGGATCGTGTCACTGTAGCCGCGGTAGGCCTCCTCTGTGACTTCCATCGTGCCCGTGTTCCTCGCGTGCATCAGCTCCAGCGCCTTGACGATGTACTCCGCCTGGCATTCGAGCATGTAGATGATGCTGCCTGCCACGTTCGTGTTCGGGCCATACATGAGGAACATGTTCGGGAATCCCGGCACTGCGATGCCGAGGTAGGCCTCGGCGCCTTCATGCCATGTGTCGTTGAGCTTGCGGCCCTTCGATCCAACGACGTCGATGCCGGGCAGGTAGTTCGATGGATCGAACCCAGTCGCAAAGACGATCACATCGAATGGTCGTTGGGTGCCGTTGCGCGCAAGGATACCGTTGGCCGTGAGCTTCTCTATCGCTTCCGTCTCGACATGGACGTTATCGCCCTGAAGTGCCTGATACCAGTGATTCGAGAACAGGGTGCGCTTGCAGCCCATCACGAACGGAGGGGTCAGCTTGGCCCGCAAGACCGGATCCGGAACCTGGTTGGCCAGATAGTCTGCGAAAGCCGCCTGTGCCTTTGCTGTCACCTCGAAATCCGAGCGCCGGCGGGCCGCGATCTCGAACTCGGCGAAGACGCGCGCACGCTCCGCGGCCGCATCGCTCGGATCGATCGTCGCCTTGGGCACGACATAGGGTGCCGTACGCTGATACAGCGTGAGTTCCGCCGCGCGCTTGGCAACCTCGGGAACGATCTGGATCGCACTGGCGCCCGTGCCGATGACGGCGACGCGACGACCGTCCAGTGCTGCCTGCCGCGGCCATCGCGCCGAGTGGAGGATCTCGCCCTCGAAGTCGGCAATTCCGGTGATCGAAGGCGTCATGGGTTCGTTGAAGATACCGACGGCCGGAACGAGCGCCGCGCAGGAGAATCGCGGGCCGCCGAGGGTTGCCACGGTCCATCGCGCAGCACTTGCATCGAAGCTGGCGCCGCAGACCTTGACGCCGAATCTCAGATGCTTCGCCAGGTCGTACTTCTCGACCACGTGTCGCATATACCCCAGGATCTCAGCCTGGGGCGGGTAGGCCTGGGTCCAGGGGTAGCCCTGCTCGAAGGAGTAGGAGTAGAGCACGGCCGGGACGTCGCAAGCAGCGCCGGGGTAGACGTTCTCTCGCCACACGCCGCCAATGTCCGCGGCACGCTCGAGGATGACAAAATCCTCGATCCCGTGCTTGCGCAGTTGCACCGCCATGCACAGCCCGGCAAATCCGGCGCCGATGATGGCGACCCGCACATCATTTGAAGTCTCATTGTGGTTCATGGAATTATTTCGCCGAAGGACGAGGGCTTCGGCATTCAACAGGCAAGGGCGCGAGCGCCGGATGTCGCGGCGCTCACAGCGTGGCGAACGAAGGATCTTCGCGCGGTCTAGAGGAGTTGGCCGCCGTCGATCGCGAGCGTCTGGCCGGAGACCATGCTGCTGTCGTCGCTGGCGAAGAACAGGACGGCATTCGCGATGTCGGCCGGTACGATCCATCGTCCCAGCTTGATGCTGCCGAGTGCAGCCTTGCGCTTTGCTTCGGGATCCTCGTAGTCCTGCACGAGCCGGTTGAACATTTCGCTCTGTACCAGTCCCGGATGGACGGAATTGAATCGGATCTTGCGAGGGGCGAAGTCGATCGCGGCGGACTTCATCAAGCCCACCACGGCATGCTTGCTCGCCGCGTACGGTCCGTTCACTGGGACTCCGATGAGCCCCATGATCGACGACGTGACGATGAAACTTCCGCCCTCGCTCATATGGGGGGCAATGTGCTTCATGGCGAGAAACACACCCTTGACATTGACTTCCATGATCCGATCGTAGGCATCCATCGGATAGTCGGGGACGTGCCGGATGACGCCTTCGACGCCCGCATTGGCAAAGAAGATGTCAATTCTTCCGAAGCGCTTCGTTGCCGCCTCCAGAAGGCTTAAGGTATCGGTTTCCGATGTCACGTCGCCCGAGATGGCGAGCAGATTGTCCGCAGTCGAGTTTTTGATGGCCTTCAACCCTTCGGTGTTCCGGTCCACCGCGATCACGCTGGCGCCTTCCGCGAGAAAGCGCTCCGCCGTGGCGAGTCCGATGTTGCCTGCGGCACCCGTGATGACAGCGACTTTGCCCTTCAATCTTCCGGTCATGGTTGTCTACTTTCTTGAAATGCGAGAGTTAATTCGACGAACGCTCGTCACGAATGGAACAACGACAACGTGCTCCTTCAGTGCGAAGTCACATTCTCCGAATGAAGTCTGTTGAATAGAAATGAATTCGGAGAGTCGATTCATACCGTCGACCGCATGAATCCGAATTGCCATCGACTAGGCCGAAGCGAAGAATCGCCTTACCTCTTCGACGAAGAATTGGGGGTTCTCCAGGTGCGGAAAATGACCGGCCTTCGGAACGAGGACACGACGGAAGGGCCCGGTGAACATTTGATCGACTCCTTCGCTGACTGTGGCGCCGATGCAGTTGTCGTTGGCACCGTGCAAGTACAGTGTGGGCACCGAGATCATGGCGCGCGCCCTGTCGGCGGCGGCCGCCCAACCCGTCTGCGTGTGAGAAGGAAGATGCGTCTGCCGGTAGAACGACAGGGCATTCTTCAGCGTTTCGCCCTCGCTGAACATCGCCTTCACGGACCGCACGTGGTCCATGGGGACCGCATGGCCGGGGGACCAGTCCTTCCAGAGACGCTCGATCAGCGCATAGTCGTCGTGCTGCAGGCCGAGTTCGGCGAGAGGACTCAGGAAGAAGAAGACATACCAACTTCGGCGCTGCTGCGCCTGGTCGCTGACGAGTGCTGAGAACAGTGCGCGTCCGTGCGGAACCGACATTGTCACGAGCTGCGAGACAAGCTCGGGATGCACGGCCGCGACGGCGTGTGCAACGGAAGCGCCACAGTCGTGACCGATGAGACGGGCCTGCTTCTCGCCTAGATGCCCGATCAGCGCGGCGATGTCTTCCGCACCCGCCCACGCCATGTAGCAGCCATCGCTCGCCGAGCCCGCCGGCCCATACCCACGCAGGAAAGGGGACACCACGCGGTACCCGTCGGATGCGATCTGCCTCGCTGCGTCCGCCCACGTGTCCGGAGAATCAGGGAAACCATGGAGGCAGATGACCAGCGGCCCCTCCCCGATTTCCCGATAGACGACATCAACTCCGTTCAGGCGTGCGCGTCTGTCGGCGCTCATGATTCGGAACCCAGGAGTTCGTCGAGCTTTCTGCACATCGCCTCGGCGGCGGCTCTTCGACTTGCTCGAAGGGCGTCGTCCTGCGGCGATTGGCCAAGCGGTACCGGCATCAGCTTTCCCCACATGTCCAGCCTGCATTGGCTCAGCCACTCGCGCAGTGCGGGGTCGGAGTCCCACTTTATCTGGTTCTGCGCATTCGCGATCGTGACTCGAAGGAAATCGACGTCGGTGTCCGGGTGCGGGACCGGCGTCGCCAAGTCGTTTTTCCGGTCTTCTTCTTCGTATGCGGCTTCGATGTGTGCGATGAGGGCCGCACTGAAGACTTGCTGGCACGATCTCAGCGCCTGAAGCGTGATCCGTGAGTCTGAGAAGACGGGGACGATCGGACGCTTCTCGAGGCCATCGGCGGTGCAATCGACGAAGAGCGTCTGTGGGTCGGTGGCGATGGCCCCTGCATCCAGAAGGATCTCGTCGCGCCGGATCCGTCTGACGCGGCCGAGCCGAACAACATTCTCGATGCGCTGCAGCTGCTCAATTTCCGCCTTGGAGACTGTTGCGCAGCGATACATCGTAGGAATATCGGCCCTCTCCAGCTTGAGCAGTCGCCCGCAGCCGTTGATTCGTTTCATGAGATCGGAGACAGAGGTTGCCGACGAGATCGCCTGCATCTGCCCGGCCATGACAGCGCGCGTCGACTCCGCGAACTGCTCGGCCGGCTGCGTGAGCCCCCGGTCCACGAGCCAGGAGTCACGTGGCGTGATCCATGTGATGCGACCCGGATCCACCCCCTGCTTGAGCAGCCAAAGACAAGCGTCCATGCCGGTCTTGCCGGCGCCGACGACCGTGTAGCCATGAAAATGGGCGGCTCTTTTTGGGAGTTCGTTCGGCGGGATGCAGACCACGCCTTCATCGACGGCGTAGGGCGGTTCGCGCATTGAAGGGACGGTCACGCGCATGTAAGTCGCGTCCACTGTGCGGCGCGCCGCCACATCAATCTGCTCGCCGGACACGAGCGAGACTACTCGACCGTTTCCGCGGTACTCCGACATCGGGAGAAAGGTGACCCGGCCGGATGGCAGGAACTGCTGCTGCATGACCTGATCGAAATAGGCACAGACCTCGCCAACCGACGCCAGCTCATAGAGTCCTGCGTTCCATCCCACCTTGTCGATGTGTCGTGCGCCGAGCGCCTTGGACGCAACGCCATAGAACTCGGAAGGTTGATGGAGGCGGACGAACGGATACGCCGTGTTCCAGTGCCCGCCAGGCTGGTCGTACTTGTCCACGATGACGAAAGTGGCCGATGTCTCGCGCAGGAGTACGTCCACGAAGGCCATTCCCATGGCACCGGCGCCGATGATCAAGTAGTCTGTTTCTATCGTCTTCATTCAGGTCTCCAAATTTTCTGGTCGTGCCCCGGATTTCCGCTCTGGGTCTCAGCGATCGAATCGGACGATCGCCTTGACGGCAACGCCGGAAGCGGAATCCGCGATCGCTTGGTTGATCTGCTCGAATGGATAAAAGCGGATGAGCTTGTCGTAGGCAAACCTGCCTTGCTCGTGCATTTTGATGAGTTCGGGGATGAAGGCATGTGAATTGGCGTCACCTTCGACGATGCCTCTGATCGTCTTGCCCTGGGTCATCGTGTCACGCACGTCGAGCGTGAATTCCGTGCCTGGCGGCGTGCCGCCGACCAGGCCGCATTGTCCGAGTGCCCGAAGGCTCTCTACCGCAGCTCGCATCACCACGGGATTTCCCGTCGTCTCGAAGCTGAAATCCACGCCATCGTCGGTGATGGCGTGGATAGCGGCGACCGGGTCATCCTTGCGCGGATCGATCACATGGGTTGCGCCGAGCTCCAGCGCCAGCTTCAGGCGCGTCGCATCGATGTCCACGGCAATGAGCGTGCCGACGCCGATCGCCTTCGCCGCCAGAAGCGCCGCCAGCCCCACGGATCCGGCGCCGAAGATCGCCAGCGATTGTCCGAACGCCGGCTTGAGCACGTTGATGATGGCGCCCGCGCCGGTCTGGATGCCGCACCCCAACGGGCCCAGCATGGCCAGTGGCGTCTTGGTTTCCACCTTTACGGCATTGAACTCCCGGCAAACCGAATGACTGGCAAACGAGGACTGCCCGAAGAAGTTGTTGCGGACCGGGACGCCGCTTTGGGACAGCGCGGTGGTTCCGTCTTCCCGTTGGCCCAGGAAGTTGCTGCCGAAGAAGTTCCTGCAGTACATGGAGGCCTGACGGACGCAGTTGCGGCATCGGCCGCAGGCGTTGTAGCTCATCACGACCGCATCGCCCGGCGCCAGCCGACTCACGTGGCTGCCGACGGCCGCGACGATGCCGGCGCCTTCGTGGCCCAGAACGATCGACTGCGCTGTGGGGAAGGGCCGTCTCATCGTTGTGAGGTCGGTGTGGCAGATGCCGGTGCCGGCGAGCTTCACCAGCACTTCGTCGTTTCGCAGCGGCGCCAGCTCGAGTTGCTCGATGGAGAGCGTGTCGCCGGGCTCGTGAAGCACGGCTGCTTGGATGTGGCTGATCATGTGGTGGTCAAGAAGTCACGTGGCGCTGGTCGGGGAACACGCAGGGGGTTGCATGGGTGTCGAAGGCCGCCCTGAGGCTCTCGGCCGCCAACGCCTGCGCCAGGCCCGCTTCGGAGGTGATCCGTGTCATGAGGAAGAAGCCGTGTATCTGGCGCTCGAAGCACACGTAGTTCAGCTTGACTCCGGCAGCTGACAATGCGTCGGCGTAGGCGCGGCCTTCGCTTCTCAGCGGATCGAAGCCTGCCGCGATGATCAAGGCTGCTGGCAATTTCGACATGTCGGACTGAAGAAGAGGCGAGGCCTTCCAGTTCTCGCGCGCATCCTGGTCCCCCAAGTATTTTTGAATGAACCACCTGATCGCTTCAGCATCGATGATCTGGTCTTCCTGAGGCTCTTCGTATGAAGGGCCCGAAGCGCGCAGATCGGTGTTTGGATAGACGAGCAGTTGAAATATGAACCGGGTGTCATGCTCGATTCCATGCAGGCCCGCCAAGACTGCCGCGATATTTCCCCCGGCGCTATCTCCACCGACAGCGATCCTCGATGCATCGAAGCCGAGGGTACCCGCCTGCTGCTTGACCCACTGCGCGCAGATGCACGCATCCTCGATCGCCGCAGGGAACGGATGCTCGGGCGCCAGGCGGTAGTCAGTCGACACCACGGCACACGCGGCGGCCGCGCTGAGATCGCGGAGCATGGAGTCATAGACATCGAGATCGCCGACTGTCCATCCGCCGCCATGAAAATAGATCAGAACGGGGAGTGGGTCGGTCGATGCGTGCGGCGGTCGGTAGATCCGAACCCTCACGGACCGACCCTCGCTTGTCGCGACCTGATCGTCGCTGCGCACGATGGCTCGAGGCGGCAATTGCGTCGCGCTTCTGCGGGCGCGCATGTTCTCTCTCGCCTGTAGCACGTCCATCTCATGAATCTCTTTCGCCCCGGCCGAGCGGGCGGCCTTGACCATGGCCGCGCAGTCGGGATCGACACTTCCACGCATTCTTGTCTCCTTCGGTGGCGGCTCCCGTGCCAGCGCGCCGTCTATGTTCGACGGAATTCTCGCGGAGCGTCGGGGGGGGGACAAATGACATGTGAGAAGTGATTCATGCCGTTCTTGGCATAATGGGAATCACGCCGTTCCCAAACGATGGCCGGCCGATTCCGGAGTTGGAGCCGAGTGCAGTGCCCGTGACGCGCTCGTTGGGTCCAGCGTATGCTCGATGGTTATCTGGCGGCGGCAGCCGACCACGGGCAGGTCGTGTTGTTGGGATCAGCGTTCCGGCGCCCCTGAGCCCGAACACTGCCAGACCGTAGTGCCGACCGAATCGTGCAGGCGAATGTTCTGTGGCGATTGCTGCAAATTGACGCAGCTAACTCGCTGCTTTTCCTTGGCCGGCACGAGACGCTGCAGCGGCCGGCTACGGGACTACCCACGGTGTCTGAGAGTCGACGTCCTTCGGCATTGGACCGGATACAGCGGTGCTTCCTGGACTTGGCTTGGCGACTCAAGCGCGGGACAATTCGCTGCGGATGCGTCTCAGGGCAGAAGCACGTGCTGCCGCCCTTTGAGAGCGAGCATCCGTCGTGCCTCGTCCGGTGTTGCGACCTCCAGCCCTAGCGATTCGAGAATGCCCCGAATCTTCGATACCTGTTCGGCGTTCGATGTCGCGAGGCGGCCGGCGCCGAGCGACAGCGAATCCTCCAGCCCAACGCGCACATGACCGCCCATCAATGCAGCCTGGGTCACCAGCGGCAGCTGGTGGCGGCCCGCACCGAGCACGCTCCATTGATAGTCGTCGCCGAACAGCTTGTCGGCGATACGTTTCATGTGCACTAGTCTTACTGTGTCACAAGAGTAGCTTTACGTCTGCCCTTCCGCAGCAGGGGCACTGGCCAAGACGAGCGATCAACAGATAGCTCAGTCGATGGCGC
>MEED01000056.1 GCA_001724855.1 Lautropia sp. SCN 69-89 | reverse complement strand
GAAGGTCGCCGCGGCCCTGTGCGACATCGCGCTGCGCAGCGAACTCGACACGCTGATGCGCGAGACGCCGTCGCTGAAGCAGGCGATGTTCTTCAACGACGGCAGCGGCGCGCCCGATGCGCTGGAAACCCACCTCACGGAGATGCCGACGCGCTTTGCGGCCTGCGACACCGCGCAGGACGACGTGGCGCTGATCGCGTTCACCTCGGGCACGACCGGCACGCCGAAGGGGACGATGCACTTCCATCGCGACATCGTCGCGATGTGCGACCTGTTTCCGCGGCACGTGCTGCGCCCGCAGTCCGACGACGTCTTCTGCGGCACGCCGCCGCTCGCGTTCACCTTCGGGCTGGGCGGCATGCTGTGTTTTCCGATGCGCGTGGGCGCCTCGGTGGTATTACTCGAACGAGGCACGCCGGAGACGCTGCTCGGCGCGATCGAGCGCCACCGCGCGAGCGTGCTGTTTACCGCGCCGACCATGTACCGCCAGATGGCGGCGATCACGGGTCGCTTCGACCTGTCGTCGCTGAAGAAGTGCGTGTCGGCCGGCGAGGCGCTGCCCGACGCGACGCGCCAGTTGTGGAAGGAGGCCACCGGCATCGAGATCATCGACGGGATCGGCTCGACCGAGATGATCCACATCTTCATCTCGTCGCCGCCCGATGCCGTGCGTCGCGGCGCGATCGGCAAGCCGGTGCCGGGCTACCAGGCACGCATCGTCGACGACGAGATGAACGAGTTGCCGCCCGGCACGGTCGGCAAGCTCGCGGTGAAGGGGCCGACCGGCTGCCGCTACCTGGCCGACGAGCGCCAGCTCAATTACGTGAAGAAGGGCTGGAACCTGCCCGGCGACACCTTCACGATGGACACCGACGGCTACTTCTACTACCAGGCGCGCTCGGACGACATGATCGTTTCGGGCGGCTACAACATCGCCGGACCCGAAGTGGAGGCGGCGCTGATGCTGCACGAAGCGGTCGCCGAATGCGGCGTGATCGGCGTGCCCGACGAGGAGCGCGGTCAGGTCGTCAAGGCCTTCGTGGTGCTGAAGGCGGGCTACCGGGACGACGCGGCGATGGCCGCGGCGCTGCAGGACTTCGTCAAGCAGACGATCGCGCCATACAAGTACCCGCGCGCGGTGGAATTCCGCGAATCGCTGCCGCGCACGGAGACCGGCAAGCTGCAGCGGTTCCGGTTGCGGGCCGGTTGAGGTTGCGCGGTCGAACTTCGCATGGCGGCCAGGGCCCGGACCCGGCACTTCGCTTGCGATGAAGGTACCGTTTCGCTACCATTCTGATACCTCTAGGGAGTTGGAATGGATACCGAGCTCTTCATCAAGAAGCTGCCGGGCAGCGTCAAGGAACTGATCGCGCGCGAAGCCGAGTTGCATCGGCGGTCCGTGAACCAGGAGGCCATCGTGCTGCTCGAGGAAGCGCTGGCGGCACGCCTGCGGGCCGTCCGCAGTCCGCGGCACGAGGTGCGCGACATCCTCGCGCGCTATCGCGCGAAGCCGGTCCGCGACGAGCGCGGATCCGACGAAATCATCGACTACGACGCCGACGGGTTGCCCAGGTGACGAGGCACCACGCCGGCTCGCGTACCGGGGAAGCGGCACTCGACACATCGGTGCTGTACGCAATCTTCGATGACGCAGCACAGGCCGATCGATGGCTGGACGCTCTCGAGCGCTATGAGCGCCTGTGCATCAGCGCCGGAACCCTGGCCGAGATCTCGATCCTTCTGCTGGCCAGACGCGGCCCTGAAGCGATCGAGGATCTCGATCGCTTCCTGCTCGCCTACGGGATCGAGGTCGTCGCGGTCGATCTGCCGGCTGTCGAACGGATTCGCGAAGGCTTCGTCGAATTCGGCAAGGGGATGGGCAATCGGGCGCGCCTGAATTTCGGCGACCTGTTCGCGTACGCACTGTGCCGCGAACGACGCATCCCGCTTTTCTTCGAGGGCGCAGATTTCGCCGAAACCGACGTCGCCGACGCGTCGAACCACAGACCGTAGCTCGTCCGGTCAGGCTATAACGCCTCCCATTTAACGCTCAGCGGTGTATCCTTCCAGATGGCGATCCGATCGTTTCGGTGCGCAGACACGGAATCGCTTTACCAGGGGGCTGTTCCGAAACGGTTTCGGAACATCGAGACCGTCGCGCAGAGGAAGTTGCAGATGCTCGACGACGCCGTGGAACTGAGGGATCTCGCCTCCCCGCCGGGCAATCGCCTCGAGGCATTGCGTGGCGACAGAACTGGACAACACAGCGTCCGGATCAACGACCAGTGGCGGGTATGTTTCGTCTGGACACCCGCCGGCCCCGCTCGAGTCGAGATTGTCGATTATCACTGAGACTTCAATCATGACCAGGAACAGAATGCGGCCGATTCATCCGGGAGAGATCCTCCGGGAGGAGTACCTCACGCCCTTGGGGATCAGCGCAAGCGCGCTTGCGATCCAGCTTCGGGTCCCGGCTCCCCGGATCAACGACGTCGTACGCGAGCGCCGCTCGATCAGCCCCGACACCGCGCTCCGACTCGCACGCTACTTCGGAACGACCGCGCAGTTCTGGCTGAACCTGCAGAGCTCGTTCGATCTGCGGAAGGCAGAGCGTGAGATCGGCGACAAGGTGAAGCAGGAAGTCCGGCCCATGCCGCAAGCGGCATAGGCCAAAGCGGATGTCGCTCGCCCGTTAGATCAGGCTGCCTTCTTGAGCGCCTCGTCGCGCAGTTCGCGCCGCAGGATCTTGCCCACGTTGGTCTTGGGCAGTTCGACGCGGAACTCGATGTATTTCGGCTTCTTGTAGCCGGTGAGGTTCTCGGCGCAGTACTGCATCAGGTCGCGCTCGGTGAGGCTCTGGTCCTTCTTCACCACGAAGAGTTTCACCGCCTCGCCCGAGTTCGCGTCGGGCACGCCCACGGCCGCCACTTCGAGCACGCCGGGGTGGCTGGCGACCACGCCCTCGATCTCGTTGGGATACACGTTGAAGCCCGAGACCAGGATCATGTCCTTCTTGCGATCGACGATGCGCGTGTAGCCGCGCTCGTCCATGATGCCGACGTCGCCGGTCTTGAAGAAGCCGTCGGGGGTCATGACCTTCGCGGTCTCGCCGGGCTGGCCCCAGTAGCCGGCCATCACCTGCGGGCCGCGGATCGCGATCTCGCCGCGCTCGCCCAGCGGCACCGGCTTGCCGTCGTCGTCGAGGATCGCGACTTCGGTAGACGGGAACGGCAGGCCGATCGTGCCGGTGAACACGTCGGTGTCGGTGGGGTTGCCGGTGGCCGCCGGCGAGGTTTCCGACAGGCCGTAGGCCTCGCAGATCGGGCAACCGGTAACCGCGAGCCACTTCTTCGCGACCGCCTCCTGCACCGCCATGCCGCCGCCCAGCGAAACGCGCAGCTGCGAGAAGTCGAGTTTGGCGAACTCGGCGTTGTTGGCCAGCGCGTTGAACAGCGTGTTGACCGCCGGGAACAGGTTGAACTTGTACGGCCGGATCTCCTTGATCAGCGCCGGCAGGTCGCGCGGATTGGGAATGAGAATGTTCAGGCCCCCCAGCCGCATGCCGATCAGCAGGCAGGCAGTGAGCGCGAAGATGTGATAGAGGGGCAGCGCGCAGACCCACACGAGCTGCTCGGGCGGCGGCCCCTTCTTCGGGTTGTTCAGCGCCGGCTGGATCCAGGCCTCGGCCTGCAGCACGTTGGCGACGATGTTGCGGTGGACCAGCGTGGCGCCCTTGGCCAGGCCGGTGGTGCCGCCGGTGTACTGCAGGAACGCGACGTCTTCGTGCGCCAGCGTCACCGGCTCGAGCGCCAGGCGGCTTCCCTCGGCGAGCACCGCGTTGAAGCGCGTGGTGTTGGCCAGCTCGAAGGCCGGCACCATCTTCTTCACGTGGCGTACGACGAAGTTCACCAGCGTGCCCTTGGCGAAACCGAGCAGGTCTCCCATCGACGCGAGCACCACGTGCTCGATCTTCGTGCGCGCGAGCACCTGCTGCAGCGTCGTCGCGAAGTTCTCGAGGATGAAGATCGCCCGGGCGCCGGAGTCCTTCAGCTGATGCTCGAGCTCGCGCGGCGTGTACAGCGGGTTGACGTTCACCACGACGTAGCCGGCGCGCAGCACGGCGGCGATCGCCACCGGGTACTGCAGGACGTTGGGCATCATCACGGCGACGCGGTCGCCCTTCTGCAGGCCGCGCGACTGCAACCAGGCGGCGACGCATTTGGACAGATCGTCGAGCTCGCCGTAGCTCATCGGCTTGCCCAGGCCGACGAACGCCTTGCGTTCGCGATACTTCGCGAACGCCTCGTCGAAGATCTGCACCACCGACTCGTAGCGATGGTGGTCGATCTCGTGCGGCACGCTCGCCGGGTAGCTCTTCAACCAGAAGCGGTCCATGGTCGGCTCTCTGAATCGTGTTGAGCGGAACGCGGCCCGCCGCCGGATCCTGCACTCGGGCGCGATTATGCCGTCAATCGGCAGCACCCGGACTGAGCGCGGTCAAAGGCCGCTCGCGCTGCGCCGTCGGGCGCGGGCCGCCCTGCCCGGGCCGATGCCCGGCGGCCTGCGCGACAGGATTTCGGCCGGCCTGCCTGGCCAGGCGCGGCTCGCCCTCCGGCGGCGCGAGCGCCGCCAGCGCCTGCTCGCGCTCGGCCTTCGGCATCCCGGCCAGGCGGCGCGCGGCCGCGTAGAAGGCCGGCAGGTTACCGTGCTCGCGCGCGAGCAGCGCGCGGAAGGCCGGCACCTGGGCGGTATAGGTGGCGACCGACGCGAGGTGTGCGTTGGTGAGCGGTTGCGCGAACCAGCGGTCGTAGCCGGCGTAGCCGCCCCATTGCCGCTTCAGCGTTTCGTAGTCGCTGCGCAGTGCCGCGAAGATCTCCCCCTTGGCCGCGCGCTTTTCGTCGTCGGCCGCATCCGATGCGTAGACCGCCTCGAGCGCCTTGCGGTGCCGCGCGAGCAGCGCCAGGAACTGCTCGCGCCGCGCGGCGAATCGCTGCCACTCGGTGCGCAGCGCCGGATCGGCGCCTGCCGCCTCGCGCGCGGCCAGCCAGCGCTCGAGGCCGGCCTGCTCGACCGCAGTGGCGAACGACTCGTTGAAGGTGGTGTCGCCCTTCAGGTAGAGCTCCTGGTGCGCGAGCTCGTGAAACACCAGGCGAGCGAGCTCGCCATCCGGATAGCGCACGAAGGTGTTGAGCACCGGGTCGTCGAACCAGCCCAGCGTCGAATACGCGGGCACGCCGCGCACGAAAGCTTCGTAGCCCTCGGCGCGAAGCCGGGCCGCGAAATGCTCGGCGTCCTGGAGGTCGTAATAACCGCGGTAGCCGACGCAGCCGGCGACCGGAAAGCACCACTCCTTCAGCTTCAGCGACAGCTCGGGTGTCGCGAACACGTTCCAGACGACGAACGGGCGTTTCAGGTCGGCATATTCGGTGTAGCTGCCGTTCTCCGGCAGCGCGAGCTGCGCCGACGCGAAGCGGCGGATCGCGAGCACCTCTTCCAGCTTGCGCCGCAGCTCGGGGTCGAGCGCCGGCCCCGCGAGAAGCTCGTCGATCGGACGCGCCTCGCGGATCACTGCGAGGTGGCCGGCCATCGATTGCCAGTAGTAACTCGGGCCTTCGCGCCAGGACGAGCAGCCGCCGAGCAGCGCAAGCAACGCGAGCGGCAGAGCCAGCCTGCGCAACACCGCGGCCAGACGGCGCAACACCGCAGCCGCGCCGCGCGCGCCGGGGCCGACATGCGCCTCGGGGGGTATCGGGTGTCCAGTGGTGGAAAGGCCGGCGGCACTCATGTGCGAATGCTAATCTATCGCCATCGCGCCCGCGCCTTCGAGCTGCCCCATGAAACTGGTCGAACAGATCGTCGATTTTCACGCGGAGCTCCGCGATTTCCGCCGCGACCTGCACGCGCATCCCGAGCTGAAGTTCGAGGAATTCCGCACCGCCGACCTGATCGCAGAGCGCCTGGGCGCATGGGGCATTCCCGTCGACCGCGGGCTGGGTGGCACCGGCGTGGTGGGCATCGTGAAGGCCGGCACCTCGCGGCGCGCGATCGGCCTGCGTGCCGACATGGACGCGCTGCCGATGACCGAGTTCAACCGCTTCGCGCACGCCTCGAAGCACGCCGGGCGCATGCACGCCTGCGGCCACGACGGCCACGTGGCGATGCTGCTGGCCGCCGCGAAGCATTTCGCCACGCAGCGCAACTTCGACGGCACCGTCTACCTGGTCTTCCAGCCCGCCGAGGAAGGCGGCGGCGGCGCGCGCGAGATGATCCGCGACGGCCTGTTCGAGAAATTCCCGATGGAGGCGATCTTCGGCATGCACAACTGGCCGGGGCTCGCCGCCGGGCAGTTCGCGCTGAAGGCCGGCCCGGTGATGGGCTCGTCCACCGAGTTCAAGGTCACGATCCGCGGGCGCGGCTCGCATGCGGCGTTGCCGCACAACGGCGTCGACCCGGTGCCGGTGGCCTGCCAGATGGTGCAGGCGTTCCAGACGATCATCACCCGCAACAAGCGGCCGATCGAGGCGGCGGTGCTGTCGGTGACGATGATCCACGCGGGCGAGGCCACCAACGTGGTGCCCGACACGGCCGAGATCCAGGGCACGCTGCGCACCTTCACCGTCGAGACGATCGACCTGGTCGAGCAGCGGATGCGCGCACTGGTCGAGCACACCGCCGCGGCCTTCGGCTGCACCGCCGAGCTGGAGTTCGTGCGCAACTACCCGCCGACGATCAACCACGCGAAGGAGACCGAGTTCTGCCGCGAGGTGATGAAGGACATCGTCGGCGAAGCGAACGTGTTCGAGTTCGAGCCCACGCTGGGCTCGGAAGACTTCGCCTACTTCCTGCTCGAGAAGCCCGGCTGCTACGTGGTGATCGGCAACGGTGAAGGCGCGCACCGCGAGGCCGGCCACGGGCTGGGCCCGTGCACGTTGCACAACCCGAACTACGACTTCAACGACGAGCTCATCCCGATCGGGGCCTCGTACTGGGTCCACCTGGCCGAGCGCTGGCTGGCGCCGCGCTGAATGTCGCGCCCCGGCATCCGCCTGCCCCGGCCGTAGCGCACCCCGCCCGCGATGCTCGCCTTCGTCGTCCGCCGCATCGTGCAGGCCGCGATGGTGATGCTGGCGGTGGCGTTCATCGCGTTCGCGCTGTTCCAGTACGTCGGCGACCCGGTGCTGTCGATGCTCGGCCAGGATGCCACGCCCGAGCAGCGCGCCGAGCTTCGCCGCGACCTCGGCCTCGACGACCCGTTCCACCTGCAGTTCGCCCATTTCCTCGGCAACGCGGTGCAGGGCGAATTCGGCCTTTCCTATCGACAGGGGCGCAAGGTGTCGACGCTGATCCGCGAGCGCTTCCCGGCCACGCTCGAGCTGTCGCTCGCGGCGGCACTGCTGGCGCTGGCGATCGGCGTGCCGCTGGGCGTCTACACCGCGCTGCGCCGGCGCGGGGTGCTGTCGCAGCTGCTGCTGGCCGGCTCGCTGATCGGCGTCTCGCTGCCGACCTTCCTGATCGGCATCTTCCTGATCCTGCTCTTCGCGGTCGTGCTGGGCTGGCTGCCTTCGTACGGCCGCGGCGAAACCGTGGCGATCGGCTGGTGGACCACCGGCCTGCTCACCCGCGACGGACTGGCGCACCTGCTGCTGCCGGCGATCACGCTCGCGCTGTTCCAGATGACGCTGATCATGCGGCTGGTGCGCTCCGAGATGCTGGAGGTGCTGCGCAGCGACTACGTCAGGTTCGCGCGCGCGCGCGGGTTGCCCGAGCGCACGGTGCACTTCGGCCACGCGCTGAAGAACACGCTCGTGCCGGTCATCACGATCACGGGTCTTCAGCTGGGCAGCATCATCGCGTTCGCGATCGTCACCGAGACGGTGTTCCAGTGGCCCGGCATGGGGCTGCTGTTCATCCAGGCGGTGCAGTTCGCCGACATTCCGATCATGGCGGCCTACCTGTGCCTGATCGCGCTGGTCTTCGTGACGATCAACCTGGCGGTCGACATGCTGTACTTCGCGGTCGACCCGCGGCTGCGCGCCGACCGCGCGGCAGCCGTGCAGTGAAAGCGTAGCCGATGAGCACCGTCGAACCTCCCGTGGCCGCAACGACCGATCGCCAGCCGGACGCGCAGCGCGTGCTCGCCACGCTGCGCGGCTGGCACCGCGACCTCACCGCGCTGCGCCACGCGCTGCACGCCAATCCCGAGCTGGGCTTCGAGGAGCACTTCACCGGCGAGCTGATCGCGCGGCAGCTGGCGCGCTACGGCGTCGACGAGGTCCATCGCGGCATCGGCCGCACCGGACTGGTCGGGGTGATCCGCGGCCGACAGACGCACAGCAGCCGCACGATCGGCCTGCGCGCCGACATGGACGCGCTGCCGATGCACGAGGAGAACGACCTCCCGCACCGTTCGCGCAAGGCCGGAGCGATGCACGGCTGCGGCCACGACGGCCACGTGACGATGCTGCTCGGCGCGGCGCGCTACCTGGCCGAGCACCGCGACTTCGACGGCACTGCGCACCTGATCTTCCAGCCCGGCGAGGAGGGCTTCGCCGGCGCACAGGCCATGATCGACGACGGCCTGTTCGAGCGGTTTCCCTGCGACAGCGTCTATGCGATGCACAACTGGCCGGCGCTGCCGCCGGGCACGTTCGCGGTGCGGCCCGGGCCGATGATGGCCGCCGCCGACCGGATCACGATCACCATCACCGGGCGAGGCGGGCACGGCGCGCATCCGTACCTGGCGGTCGACCCGGTGCTGGTCGCCGCGCACGTGATCACCGCCGCACAGTCGATCGTCTCGCGCAACGTGAGCCCGATCGACTCCGCGGTGGTGAGCCTGTGCTCGATGCAGGCCGGGCACCCCGGCGCGATGAGCGTGATCCCGAACGAGGCGAAACTGGTCGGCACGGTGCGCACCTTCCGGGCCGAGACGCAGGACATGATCGAGCAGCGGCTGCGCGCGCTCGTCGGGTCGATCGCCGCCGCCTTCGGCGCGACCGCCGAGGTGCTGTACGAGCGCATCTATCCGGCGACGATCAACAGCCGGCGCGAGGCGCTGTTCGGCGCGCACGTCGCCGAAGAGCTGGTCGGCGCCGAACACGTGGTGCGCGACCTCGAACCGAGCATGGGCGCCGAGGATTTCTCCTTCATGTTGCGCGTGCGCCCGGGCGCGTACTTCCGCATCGGACAGGGTGGCGCCGAAACCGGCTGCCTGCTGCACGGCAGCCGCTACGATTTCAACGACGCGATCCTGCCGCTGGGCGCGGCGCTGTTCGCTCGCCTGGCCGAACAGGCGATGCCGATGGGATCGACCGGCTGAGGCTGCCGGCCCGCTGGTGTCCAGAACGAGCCCACCCCGAGTACCACCCGAAGACGAAGATCCGACGAGGAGACCCGAGATGACCCACACGCATGCACCTGCCACGGCGCCTACCCTGCGCAAGCTCGCCTTTGCGATCGCCACGAGCCTCGCGCTCGGCGCAGCCGTCGGCACGCTGGCCGCCGGCACCGCGCAGGCGAAGACCATCCGCATCGCCGACCAGGGCGATGCGCTGTCGATGGATCCGCATTCGCTGAACGAGTCGCTGCAGCTGTCGTTCACCGGGAACATCTACGAACCGCTGGTCGCGCACGACAAGAAGCTCGGCCTGGTGCCGGGGCTGGCCACCAAATGGACGCAGGTGAACCCCACCACCTGGCGATTCGAGCTGCGGCGCGGCGTGACCTTCCACGACGGCACGCCGTTCACCGCCGACGACGTGCTGTTCACGTTCGCGCGCGCCGCCGGCGACGGTTCGGACATGAAGTCGTACACCAGCGACATCGCGCAGGTGAGGAAGGTCGACGCCGACACCGTCGAGATCGTGACGAAGAACCCGTTCCCGATCCTTCCCGACGTGATCTCGCTCGTCTACATCATGAGCAAGAAGTGGTGCGAGGAAAATCGCGCCGACAAGCCGGTCGACAAGCGCAAGGGCATCGAGAACGCGGCCTCGTTCCGGGCCAACGGAACCGGCCCGTTCCGGCTGAAGTCGCGCGACCCGGGCGTGCGCACGGTGCTGGTGCGCAACCTGAACTACTGGGACAAGGTCGAGACCAACATCGACGAGGTGGTGTTCACGCCGATCGGCGCCGACGCGACGCGCGTGGCCGCGCTGGTCTCGGGCGAGATCGACTTCATGCAGCCGGTGCCGGTGCAGGACGTCGCGCGCCTGAAGCAGAACCCGAACCTGAACATCATGCAGGGGCCGGAGCTGCGCACGATCTTCCTCGGCATGGACCAGGCGCGCAACGAGTTGCTGTTCTCGAACGTCAAGGGCAAGAACCCGTTCAAGGACGTGCGGGTACGCCGCGCGTTCTTCCAGGCGATCGACATCGAGGCGATCAAGACGCGCATCATGCGCGGCGCGGCCACGCCCACCGCACTGATGATCGCGCCGGGCATCAAGGGCTTTCCGGCCGAGCTGAACAAGCGCCTGCCCCATGACCCCGAGGCTTCGAAGAAGCTGCTCGCCGAAGCCGGCTATCCGAACGGCTTCGAGCTGAAGATGAACTGCCCGAACGACCGCTACGTCAACGACGGCGAGATCTGCCAGGCGGTGGCGGGCATGCTCGCGCGGGTGGGCGTCAAGGTGAACCTCGAGGCCGAGACCAAGGGCACCTACTTCCCGAAGATCCTGTCGCGCAACACGTCGTTCTACCTGCTGGGCTGGACGCCGGCCACCTACGACGCGCACAACGTGCTGAACGCGATCATCGGCACGCCCGACCCGTCGGGCCGCGGGCAGTTCAACCTGGGCGGATACAGCAATGCGCGGGTGGACGAACTGACGAAGCTGGTGCAGTCCGAGACCGACCAGACGAAACGCAACGCGATGATTGCCGAAGCGTTCAAGATCCACCAGGACGAAGTCGGGCACCTGCCGCTGCATCAGCAGGCGCTGGCCTGGGGGATGAGGAAGAACGTTTCGGTGGTGCAGTTGCCGGACAACTTCAACCTGTTCAAGTGGGTGGTGGTGAAGTAGTCGGGTGCGGGCGGCGGTGGTGACTCGACCGCCGGGCGCGTTGCGGCGGTTCTTTGCGGGCGACCTCTGGTACGGGTTTCGTACCAGTCCGGTGGCGATCGGTGCGGCGGTGGTCGCGGTGGCGATGATCGTCGGCGCGCTGTTTGCGCCGTGGGTGGCGCCGCACCGGCCGTTCGACCTGGCTTCGCTGTCGCTGAACGACTCGCTGCTGCCGCCGGCGTGGCTGGACGAGGGACGCTGGTCGTATCTGTTCGGCACCGACGACCAGGGGCGCGACGTGCTGTCGACGATTCTGTACGGGTCGCGGATCTCGCTGCTGGTCGGGGTGGCCTCGGTGCTGCTGGCGATGCTGCTCGGGGTCACGCTGGGGCTGGTATCGGGGTACGTCGGCGGGCGGCTCGATGCGTTCATCATGCGCGTGGCCGACGTGCAGTTGTCGTTCCCGGCGATCCTGATCGCGCTGCTGATCGACGGTGCGGCGCGCGCGGTCCTGCCGCGCGAGTCGCACAGCGACTGGCTGGCGATCGGGGTGCTGGTGGGCTCGATCGGGCTGGCGAACTGGGTGCAATACGCGCGCACCGTGCGCGGCTCGACGCTGGTGGAGAAGAACCGCGAGTACGTGCAGGCCGCGCGGGTGATCGGCGTGCGGCCGTGGCAGATCATGACCGGCCACGTGCTGCCGAACGTGCTCGGACCGGTGCTGGTGATCGCGACGATCAACGTGGCGCAGGCGATCATCACCGAGGCGACGCTGTCGTTCCTCGGCGTCGGCGTCGGCGTCGGCGTGCCGCCGACCTCGCCGTCGCTGGGCACGATGATCAACAACGGCAACAACTTCCTCTACTCGGGCGAATGGTGGCTCGTGGTCTTCCCGGGCCTCGCCCTGGTGCTGCTTTGCATGTCGGTAAACCTGCTCGGCGACTGGCTGCGCGACGCACTCAACCCCAGGCTGCGCTGAACCTGCACAGCCCGAACGAACCCGCCGCCCCACGTCATGCCCGCCCTTTCCCCCGTCTCCGTTCTCCCTTCTCGCTCGGATCCCCTTCCCGCTTCTCTCCTGGAGGTGCGCAACCTGCGCGTCGAGTTTTCCACGCGCCGCGGCACGCTGGTGGCGATCGACGACGTATCGTTCTCGATCGCGCCGGGCGAGGTGCTCGGCGTGGTCGGCGAATCGGGCGCGGGGAAGTCGCTGACCGGCGCGGCGATCATCGGCCTGCTCGAACCGCCTGGGCGCATTGCCGGAGGCGAGATCCTGCTGTCGGGCCGGCGCATCGACAACCTGCCGCCAGCACAGATGCGCAAGGTGCGCGGACGCGAGATCGGCGCGATCTTCCAGGATCCGCTCACCTCGCTGAACCCGCTCTACACCGTGGGCCGGCAGCTGGTCGAG
>MEED01000055.1 GCA_001724855.1 Lautropia sp. SCN 69-89 | reverse complement strand
GGTCGAGCGGCGCGTCGATCCGGACGATCGCCGCGCGTACCGGCTGTTCCTGCGGCCGGCGGCGAGGCCGCACCTCGAGGCGATCCGCGCGGTCGGCGCCTCGGTGCGCGCCGACGCGCTGCGCGAGATCGGCACCGTGCAGGCCGCCGCCTTGTCGGCCACGCTCGCGCGCATGCGCGACAACCTCGCGACGAGCGGGGGCGACGCGATGCGAGGCAGTGACGCGGCGCGCGCTGCAGCGCCATGAGCGACGTCCCCGATCTCGCACCCGACGCGCCGGCGGCACCGGCGCCGGCGCCTCGTCCGCGCGATGCGAACGGTCGGCGCGGCAGGTTGCGGGTGCTGCTGCTCGTCGTCGCCCCGTCGATCGCCGCGCTCGTGGTCGCGGTCGTCTGGCTCACGGGCGGGCGCTACGTGGAAACCGACAACGCCTACGTGAAGGCAGACAAGGTGCCGGTGAGCGCCGAAGTGTCCGGTGCCGTGGCCGAGGTGATGGTCCAGGAGAACCAGTCGGTGGCGGCCGGACAACCCCTGTTCCGCCTCGATTCCGCGCCGTTTCGCGTCGCCGTCGCGAAGGCGCAGGCGAAGCTCGCGCAGACGCGCACCGACCTTGCCGCGATGAAAGCGAGCTATCGCGAGCAGCAGGCGCAGATCGCGCTGGCGCGAACGAAGCTGGTCTTCGCCGAGAAGGAACAGCAGCGCCAGGCGGACCTGGCTTCACGCAACTTCATCTCCGCCTCGAAGCTCGACGACGCGCGCCAGAGCCGCCAGCTCGCGGCCGACCAGGTGGTTGCCAACGAGCAGGACCTCGCGCGGATCGCGACTGCGCTGGGCGGCGGTCCCAATGTGCCGGTCGAGCGCCACCCGGCCTATCTCGGCGCGCTGGCCGAGTTGCGCCAGGCCGAACTCGACCTGGCCCGTGTCGAAGTCCGTGCCTCGCTGGCGGGCACCGTGAGCCGGCTGCCCAAGCCCGGCCAGTACGTGGCGGCCGGCGCCACGGCCGCTGCGCTGGTGGCCGACGAAGCGCCGTGGATCGAGGCCAACTTCCCCGAGACCGACCTGACTTACGTGCATCCGGGCCAGCGGGCGGAGGTACGCATCGACACTTACCCGGGTCGCGTCTGGCGCGGCGAGGTCGAAAGCCTGAGCCCCGCCACCGGCGCCGAGTTCTCGCTGATCCCGGCGCAGAACGCCACCGGCAACTGGGTGAAGATCGCGCAGCGCGTGCCGCTGCGGATCCAGCTCGATCCGCAGCCCGACATGCCGCGGCTGCGCGCCGGCCTGAGCGCGGTCGTGCGCGTCGATACCGGCCATCGCCGGAGCCTGCTCGGCCTGTCGTTGAACTGAGGGTTGCCCGATGAGCGCCGTCGCAAGGTCCGGCGCCGCCGCGCACGCGCCCGTCCATCGCGGGCCGATCACCGTCTCGGTGATGCTGGCCACGATCATGCAGGCGCTCGACACGACGATCGCCAACGTCGCGCTGCCGCACATGCAGGGCTCGCTCGGCGCCACCTACGACCAGATCTCGTGGGTACTGACCTCGTACATCGTCGCGGCGGCGATCGTGATGCCGCTCACCGGATTCCTGTCGGCGCGCTTCGGGCGCAAGCGGATCTTCATGGCGTCGATCGTCGGGTTCACGATCACCTCGATGCTCTGCGGCGCAGCGATGAACCTGACCCAGATCGTGCTGTTTCGCCTGCTGCAGGGCGTCTTCGGCGCGAGCCTGGTGCCGCTGTCGCAGGCGGTGCTGCTCGACACCTATCCGCGCGAGCGCCACGGCCCCGCGATGGCGCTGTGGGGGCTCGGCGTGATGGTCGGCCCGATCCTCGGCCCGACGCTCGGCGGCTGGCTCACCGAGTACTACGACTGGCGCTGGGTGTTCTACATCAACCTGCCGTTCGGGCTGCTCGCGTGGTTCGGGCTGGGACTGTACGTCCGCGAGACCGAACTCGACACACGGCGACGCTTCGACCTGGCGGGCTTCGCGATGCTCAGCCTGGGCGTCGGCGCGTTGCAGATGATGCTCGACCGCGGCGGCACGCTCGACTGGTTCGCGAGCACCGAGATCGTGGTCGAGGCGATGCTCGCGGGGCTGGGGCTGTACCTGTTCGTCGTGCACATCTTCACGCACGCGCAACCGTTCATCGAGCCGGCGCTGTTTCGCGACCGCAACTTCAGCGTGGGACTGCTGTTCATCTTCGTGGTCGGGATGATCCTGCTCACCACGATGACGCTGCTGCCGCCGTTCCTGCAAAACCTGATGGGTTATCCGGTCGTCGACGTGGGCCTGCTGCTCGCGCCGCGCGGCGTCGGCACGATGTTCTCGATGTTCCTGGTCGGACGGCTGTCGGGGCGCGTCGACGCGCGCCTGCAGCTGGTGGCCGGGCTGCTGCTCGCCGCGTTCTCGCAGTGGGAGATGACGCAGTTCGACCTCGACATCACCGGCTGGGACGTCGTGCGCACCGGCATCGTGCAGGGGCTGGGCCTCGGTTTCCTGTTCGTGCCGCTGTCGACGGTCGCGTTCTCGACACTGGCGCCGCGGCTGCGTACCGAGGGAACGGCGCTGTTCAGCCTGGTGCGCAACATCGGCATGAGCATCGGCGTCTCGGTGGTGATCACGATGCTGTCGAGCAACACGCAGGCCAATCACGCGGGGCTCGCGCAATTCATCGAGCCGTTCAGCTTCGCGCTGCGGGCCGCCGCGTCGAACGGCGTGGTCGATCCCGGCACGCCGCTGGGCCTGTCGCTGCTCGACGCGGAAGTGACGCGGCAGGCGGCGACGCTTGCCTACCTGCAGGACTTCCGGATGATGACGTGGGTCACGCTCGCGGCGCTCCCGCTGGTGCTGCTGCTGCGGGGCCGGCCGGCCGCGCCCGCCGCGGACTGAGCGAGCGCCTCAGGAGAGCCCCAGCAGGCGCATCGCGTTGCGCTTGAGGATCAGCGGCTTCACGTCGTCGCGAAAGCCCGCCTCGTCGAAGTCCTTCATCCAGCGCTCCGGCGTGATCAGCGGGAAGTCGGACCCGAACAGCATCCGGTCCTTCAACAGCGTGTTCGCGTACTGGACGAGTTGCGGCGGGAAGTACTTCGGGCTCCATCCGGACAGGTCGATCCAGACGTTCGGCTTGTGCATCGCCACCGACAGCGCCTCGTCCTGCCACGGCCAGGACGGGTGCGCGATCACGATCTGCATGTCGGGGAACGCGATCGCCACGTCGTCCAGGTGCATCGGGTTGGAATACTCCAGCCGCAGCCCGCCGCCGCAGCGCATGCCCGAGCCGATGCCCGAATGCCCGCTGTGGAAGATCGCCGGCAGACGGTGCTCGGCGACGACCTCGTAGATCGGCCAGGCCATCCGGTCGTTCGGGTGAAAGCCCTGCACGGTCGGGTGGAACTTGAAGCCGCGCACGCCGTGCTCGGCCACCAGCCGCCGCGCTTCGCGCGCGCCCATCTTCCCCTTGTGCGGATCGACGCTGGCGAACGCGATCATCATGTCGGCGTTGCGCCTGGCCGCCTCGGCGATCTCCTCGTTCGGAATCCGTCGGCGCCCCAGGTGCGACTCGGCATCGACGGTGAACATCACCAGACCGACCTTGCGTTCACGGTACCAGGCGATCGTCTCCTCGATGGTCGGGCGGCGGTTCGAGCGGAAGTACCTGTCGGCCGCACGGTCGTACTCCTCGCCATAGGCATCGAACGGGTTCCAGCACGAGACTTCGGCATGCGTGTGGATGTCGATCGCGACCAGGTCGGCGGTGTTCACGGCGGGCTCCCGGCCGCCGGGAGCGCGGCGGCAAATGATTACGAACGATAACTATCTGGCAGGCGCAGGACCGATGCGCGCAGGAATGCCCCGATGATGCACCGCAACCCGGACCGGTGTGCCCGCCGGCCGGGCGGGGTTCGGGAAAACCCCAGTTCTGGTTCCGGGAAATTAGTTAATACTCATAACCGAATTCCGCCGAGCCTCGGCCAACCCTGCCGGCTGCGCCCTTGGGCGCCCTGTTCATGCGTGCAGCGAAACCCGATCACCCCGAGCTGTTGCAGCACCTCGACCTGCTGAAGATCGAGATCGACGGCGCGATCGCGTCGGTGCGGCTGAACCGCCCGGCCAAGCGCAATGCGCTCAGCGACCCGCTGATCGCGCAGCTGCATAGCTGCTTCCTGAACCTGCCCGACAGCGTGCGCGCGATCGTGCTCAGCGGCGAGGGCGAGCATTTCTGCGCCGGGCTCGACCTCTCCGAACTGTCCGGCCACAGCGTCGCCGGCGGCATCGCGCATTCGCGCTTCTGGCACGCCGCGTTCGACCAGATCCAGTTCGGCCGCGCGCCGGTCGTCGCGGTGCTCCGCGGCGCGGTCGTCGGCGGCGGGCTCGAACTCGCCAGCGCGACACACATTCGCGTGGCCGAAGACAGTACGATCTACGCGTTGCCCGAGGGCCAGCGCGGGCTGTTCGTCGGCGGCGGCGGATCGGCGCGCGTGCCGCGCCTGATCGGCTTTTCGCGCATGGCCGACATGATGCTCACCGGCCGGGTGCTCGACGCCGACGAGGGCCAACTGGCCGGACTGTCGCAGTACCGGGTCGCCGAAGGCCAGGGCATGGCGAAGGCGATGGAGCTGGCGCGCCGCGTCGCCGAGAACGCGCCGATGTCGAATTTCGCGGTGATGCACGCGCTGCCGCGCATCGCCGACATGAGCCAGTCCGACGGTCTGTTCGTCGAGTCGCTGGTGGCGGCGATCGCGCAGGCCGAGCCGGCGGCCAAGGACCGCATGCGCGCGTTCCTCGAAGGCAGGGCGCGCAAGGTGGGCAAGCCGTGACGCGCTACCGCGACGCGCGGGTCGCCGCCTGCCTGGACGCCGAGCACCGGCGCGCTCCCGACGGCGTCGAACGGCTGCGCTCGGCCGTGCCGCTCGGACCCTATCCCGAGCGGCTCACCGACCGGCTCGAGCACTGGGCGCGCCTGGCGCCCGATCGCACGCTGGCCGCGCGGCGCGAGCGCGGCGGCGAATGGCGGCGCATCGGCTACGCGCAGATGCGCGAGCGCGCCCGGGCGATCGGCCAGGCGCTCGTCGAGCGCGGCCTGTCGCCCGAGCGTCCGGTCGCGATCCTCTCGGGCAACGATCTCGAACACCTGTCGCTGGCGCTGGGCGCGATGTGGGCCGGCATCCCGTACACGCCGGTCTCGCCGGCCTATTCGCTGCTGTCGCAGGACTACGGCAAGCTGCGCCACGTGCTGAACTCGACCACGCCGGGGCTGGTGTTCGCCTCCGGGCCCGAATACGCGAAGGCGATCCGCGCAGTCGTCGACCCGGACATCGAACTGGTGATGGCCGAAGGCCGCGTGGACGGCCGCCCGGCCACGCCGTTCGACGCTTTGCTTTCCGCCGCGCCCGGCGCCGCGGTCGACGCCGCGCACGCGCGGGTGGGCCCGGACACCATCGTCAAGTTCCTGTTTACTTCGGGCTCCACACGGGTGCCCAAGGGCGTGATCAACACGCAGCGGATGCTGTGCGCCAACCAGCAGATGCTTTGCCAGGCGATGGCGTTCCTGGCCGACGAGCCGCCGGTGCTGGTCGACTGGCTGCCCTGGAACCACACCTTCGGCGGCAACCACAACACCGGCATCACGATCTACAACGGCGGCACGCTGTACATCGACGACGGCAAGCCGACCGCCCAGGGCATCGGCGAGACGCTTCGCAACCTGCGCGAGATCTCGCCCACCGTCTACTTCAACGTGCCGAAAGGCTTCGAGGAGATCGTCGCGGCGATGCGCGACGACGACGTGCTGCGCAAGTCGCTGTTCGCGCGCGTGAAGGCGTTCATGTTCGCCGGCGCCGGGCTGTCGCAGCCGGTCTGGGACGAACTCGACCGCATCGCCGAGCAGACCGTCGGCGAGCGCATCCCGATGATCACCGGCCTGGGCATGACCGAGACCGCGCCCTCGTGCACGTTCGCACTGCGCGCCGGGAAGGTGCGCTCGGGCCACATCGGCCTGCCGTGCCCCGGCGTCGAGGTGAAGCTCGTCCCCGTCGACGGCAAGAACGAAATCCGCTTTCGCGGTCCGAACGTGATGCCGGGCTACTGGCGCCTGCCCGAGGCCACCGCGCACGCGTTCGACGACGAGGGCTTCTACCGCACCGGCGACGCGGCGAAGTGGATCGATCCGGCCGACCCGGGCGCAGGGCTGATGTTCGACGGCCGCATCGCCGAAGACTTCAAGCTGTCCACCGGTACCTTCGTCAGCGTCGGCCCGCTGCGCGCGCGCATCATCGCCGCTGGCGCGCCCTGCGTGCAGGACGCGGTGATCACCGGTCTCGACCGCGACGAGGTCGGCATGCTGGTGTTCCCGCGCATCGACGAATGCCGCAAGCTCGCCGGCCTCGCCGAAGACACCGGGGCCGAAGAAGTGCTGCGCCACCCGACGGTGCGCGCGCACTTCCAGGCGCTGCTCGACCGGATGTGGCGCGACGGAACGGGCAGCGCGAGCCGGGTGGCACGCGCGCACGTGATGGCCGCGCCGCCGTCGATCGATCGCGACGAGGTCACCGACAAGGGTTCGATCAACCAGCGGGCGGTGCTGCGCCATCGCGCGGCGCTGGTCGACGCGCTGTACCGCGCCGTTGCCGCCGACAACGACATCCTGCTGCCGCAGCAGGAATGAATCACGACAAGACCTGCAACCTGGAGGAAGACGAGGCATGAAAACCGCAATGAAGCTGCTGGCGGCCGGCCTGGTGGCCGGTGTCGCATTGAGCGCGCGCGCCGAACTCACGATCGGCGTCGTCCTGTCGCTCACCGGCCCGGCCTCGGGCCTGGGCATTCCGGTGAACAACGGATTCAAGCTCTGGCCCGACACGATCGCCGGAGAAAAAGTGAAGCTCGTCGTCCTCGACGACGCGACCGACCCATCCACCGGCGTGAAGAACGCGCGCCGCCTCGTGACCGACGAGAAGGTCGACGTGATCCTCGGCTCGTCGACGACGCCGATCTCGGTGGCGATGGCCGAGGTGGCCGCGGAGTCCGGCACGCTGCAGATCGCGCTCTCGCCGCCGCCGCTGCCGCCCGGCAAGGACACCTGGACCTTCCGGATGGCGCACTCGGCCACGGTGATCGCGCATCCGATGGTCGCGCACATGAAGAAGCACGGCATCAAGACCGTGGGTTTCCTCGGCTACATCGACGCCTACGGCGAGAGCTGGCTGAAGGAGTTCGGCGCGGTGGCCGAGGCGGCCGGCCTGAAGCTCGCGGCGGTCGAGCGCTTCCAGCGCACCGACACCAGCGTGACCGGGCAGGCGCTGAAGCTGGTCTCGGCGAACCCGGATGCGATCCTGGTCGTGGCCTCCGGTTCCGGCGCGGCGATGCCGCACCGCGCGCTGGTCGAGCGCGGCTACAAGGGCAAGATCTACCAGACGCACGCGGCTGCGTCGCGCGACCTGATGCGCGTCGGCGGCAAGGACGTCGAGGGCGGCTACGTCGTCTCGGGCCCGGCAACGGTCGCCGAGCAACTGCCCGACGACAATCCGTCGAAGAAGCCGGCGATGGACTATGTTCAGAAGTACGACAGGATCTATGGCGCGGGCATGCGCAACCAGTTCGCCGCGCACACCTACGACACGCTGCTCGTGCTGCAGAAGGTCGTGCCGATGGCGCTGCAGAAGGCGAAACCCGGAACGAAGGAGTTCCGCGCGGCGCTGCGCGACGCGATGGAGAACTTCGGTCCGCTGCCGATCTCGCAGGGCGTGCTCAACTACACGAAGACCGACCACTGGGGCTACACCAAGGACAGCGCAGTGGTGCTGAAGGTGGTCAACGGCGACTGGCAGGTCGAGAAGTAGGAGCCAGGGCGGGCGCGCGAGCAGGCGGGGCAAGCCCGGCGTGGACTTCACGGTTGCCGGCATCCTGTTGCTGGACGGCGTGACCAACGGCGCGATCTACGCGCTGCTGGCCATGGCGATCGTGCTGCTGTTCGCGGTCACGCGGGTCATCTTCATCCCGCAGGGCGAGTACGTCGCGTTCGGCGCGCTCACCGTCGGGCTGTTCCAGGCGGGGCAGGTTCCGGGCACGGTCTGGTTCCTGCTGTGCCTGGCCGGTGCCGCGGCGCTGCTCGACCTCGTCGCCGACCTGCGCGCGCGCCGGCCGGCGGCGGCGGCGGCGGTGCGCGCCCTGCGCACGCTGGCATTCCCGGTGGCCGCGTCGGCGCTGGCGATCTGGCTGGCGCCGCAGAAGCCGCCGCTGCTGGTACAGGCGCTGCTCACGCTGGCGCTGGTCACGCCGTTCGGGCCGCTCGTGTATCGGCTGGCCTTCCGATCACTGGCCGAGGCCAGCGTGCTGGTGCTGCTGATCGTCTCGGTCGGCGTGCACTTCGCGCTCACCGGACTGGGGCTGTTCTTCTTCGGCGCCGAGGGCTTTCGCAATCCGAGCTTCTGGGATGCGCGCTTTTCCATCGGCGCGCTGTCGGTGTCTGGCCAGGCGCTGATCATCCTCGCCGCCACCGCCGCGCTGATCGTGATGCTGTGGCTGTTCTTCGAGCGCACGCTGCACGGCAAGGCGCTGCGCGCCACCGCGGTGAACCAGCTCGGCGCGCGCCTGATGGGCATTCCGGCCGAGACCGCGGGACGCCTGTCGTTCACGATGGCCGCGTTCATCGGGGCACTGTCGGGGCTGCTGATCGGGCCCACCACCACCGTGTTCTACGACAGCGGCTTCCTGATCGGGCTCAAGGGTTTCGTCGCGGCGGTGTTCGCCGGCCTGGCCAGCTATCCGGCGGCAATGGCCGGCGCGCTGCTGGTGGGCATCCTCGAATCGTTCAGCTCGTTCTGGGCCAGCGCGTTCAAGGAGGCGATCGTCTTCACCTTCATCCTGCCGGTGCTGCTGTGGCGCTCGCTGCGCGATCCGCACGCCGACGAGGAGTGACGGCATGATCCCGGCCGCGCCGGCCGCCGCAGCCGCGCGGGGCGCGCGCGTGCCGCTGCGCACCGCGATCTTCGGTGCCTTCGTCGCGCTGGCGATCGTGGCCCCGCAGCTGCCGGTGCCCGACTTCTGGATCACGCAGGCGAACTACATCGGACTGTATGCACTGGTGGCGATGGGGCTGGTGCTGCTCACCGGCATCGCCGGCCTCACCTCGTTCGGGCAGGCTGCGTTCGTCGGAATCGGCGCCTACGCCACCGCCTACCTTTCGACCGCGGCGGGCCTGTCGCCCTGGCTGAACCTGCCGATCGGCCTGGCGCTCACCTGCGCCAGCGCGCTGCTGCTCGGCTGGATCACCTTGCGCATGAGCGGCCACTACCTGCCGCTGGCCACGATCGCCTGGTGCCTCGCGTTGAACTACACGATGGCCAACATGGAGTGGCTGGGCAAGTTCGACGGCATCCTCGGGGTACCGCCGATCACGCTGGGGGCGATCGACTTCACCGAGGGCCGCAACATCTTCTACCTGATCTGGGGCGCGGCGCTCGCGGCCGCGGTGGCGCTGGCGAACCTGCTCGATTCGCGCGCCGGACGCGCGATCCGCGCGCTCAACGGCGGCGTCGTGATGGCCGAAGCGATGGGCATCTCCACCTTCCGCTACAAGGTGCAGGTCTTCGTGATCGCCGCGCTGCTCGCGGCGGTTTCGGGTTGGCTGTTCGCCCACTTCCAGCGCACGGTCAATCCGTCGCCCTTCGGAATCCGCTGGGGCATCGAGTACCTGGTCATGGCGGTGATCGGCGGCGTGGGCAGTGTGTGGGGCGCGTTCGCCGGCGCCGCGGTCGTCAAGCTGATCGAAGACCAGTTGCAGGTGCTTCTGCCGGCCCTGATCGGCGCCGCCGGCAACTTCGAGATCGTCGTCTTCGGCATCGCACTGGTGCTGGTCCTGAAGTACGCGCCGCAGGGTCTCTGGCCTTTCGTCTCCCGATGGGTCCCGACGCCGCATCGCGCGCGCGACTGGGCCGATGCGCCGCTGCTCGCCGAGCGCCCGAGGCCCGCGCCCGGCGACGCGCTGCTCGATGTCGATGCGGTGCGCAAGGAGTTCGGCGGGCTGGTCGCGGTCAACGACGTGAGCTTCGCGATCCGCGCGGGCGAGATCGTCGGCCTGATCGGCCCCAACGGTGCCGGCAAGTCGACGACCTTCAACCTGGTGACCGGGGTGCTGGCCAAGACCGCCGGTGCGGTCCGCTTCCGCGGCGAGGACATCACGGCGCTGCGTTCGCGCGAGATCGCGCTGCGCGGCATCTCGCGCACCTTCCAGCACGTGAAGATGATGCCCGGCATGACGGTGCTGGAGAACGTCGCGCTCGGCGGTCACCTGCGCGTGCGCAGCGGCGCGGCGCGCGCGATGCTGCGGCTCGATCGCGCCGACGAGCGGCGGCTGTTCCGGGAGGCCGAGCGCCAGCTCGCGAGGATCGGCATGGTCGAACAGATGCACGAGCTGGCCGGCAACCTCGCGCTGGGTCGCCAGCGGCTGATGGAAATCGCGCGCGCGCTGTGCACCGACCCGGTCCTGCTGCTGCTCGACGAGCCCGCGGCCGGGCTGCGCCATCTCGAGAAGCGGGCGCTGGCCGGCGTGTTGCGGCAACTCAGGGCGGAGGGCGTGAGCCTGCTGCTGGTCGAGCACGACATGGACTTCGTGATGAACCTGACCGACCGGATCGTCGTGATGGAGTTCGGCACGAAGCTGATGGAGGGCACGCCCGCCGAGGTTCAGGCGAGCCCCGCGGTGCGCGCCGCGTATCTCGGTACCGAGCACTGAGGAGGCGCGCGTGAGCCCGGACCTGCTGCGCGTCGAGGACCTGCACGCCGGCTACGGCAAGGCCGAGGTGCTCGTGGGGCTGTCGTTGCGCGCGGCGCCCGGCAGCGTGGTCACGGTCATCGGTCCCAACGGTGCGGGCAAGTCGACGCTGCTCAACGCGATGATGGGCGTGCTGCCGTCGCGCGGGCGCATCGCGTGGGACGGTCGCGACCTCGGCAACGCCGCGCTCGAGGACCGCGTCGCGCTCGGCATCGCGCTGGTGCCCGAGACACGCGCGCTGTTCGGCTCGATGCCGGTCGAGGACAACCTGCTGCTGGGCGGCTGGCGCCTTCGCGGCCGTCGGCGACGCCCCGGGGAAGGACTCGAGCGCGCGTACGCACTGTTCCCGCGCCTGAAGGAGCGCCGCGCGCAACTGGCCGGCACCCTGTCGGGCGGCGAGCGCCAGATGCTGGCGATCGGCCGCGCGCTGATCGGCGAGCCGCGGCTGCTGATGCTCGACGAACCGAGCCTGGGGCTGGCGCCGCTGGTCGTGCGCGACATCTTCGGCGCGATCGCGCGGCTGCGCGAAACCGGCGTCACGATCCTGATGGTCGAGCAGAACGCGCGCGCGGCGCTCGAGGTGGCCGACTACGGCTACGTGCTCGAGACCGGGGAGATCGTGCTCGAAGGGCGCGCCGACGAGTTGGCGCGCGACTCGCGGATCGTCGAAACCTATCTGGGGGCCGGCGCCGCGCCGCTGCCCGGGGGGCCCGCATGAGCCCCGGGCATCCCGCGCCTGCAGACGCGACCGACGCGAAGCAGGGGCTCGACCAGTCGTGCCTGCAGCACCTGCTCGGCTACCAGCTGGCCCAGGCGAACATCCCGATCCGCAAGGTGTTCCTGAAGAACATCGGAGAGCCGCTGCAGCTGGGCACGGTCGAGTTCACCGTGCTGTCGCTCGTGGTGCACAACCGCGGCGTGACCCAGAAGCAGCTCTCGCAGGCGCTGGCGGTGTCGGCACCGAACATCACGACGCTGCTCGACCGCCTCGAGCAGCGCGAACTGCTCACTCGCGTGCGCAGCCAGACCGACCGGCGCTCGCAGGTGATCCACCTCACGCGCAAGGGCGCGGCGCTGGCGCGCAAGGCGATCGAGATCTCGCGCACGATGGAGCACGACGTGCTGCGCCACCTGAGCGAGGCCGAGCGCGGCATCCTGATCGAGTTGCTGCAGAAGGTCGCGCGCCA
>MEED01000054.1 GCA_001724855.1 Lautropia sp. SCN 69-89 | reverse complement strand
ATAGGCCGGCAGGTCGCGGCGCGCGTGCGCCGCGAGCATCTCGAAGTGCAACGCGCGGATCTCGTCGACCTCGCCTTGCGTGCGCCGCGCAGCGGCGAGTTCGCCGGAAAGCGCCTCGAGCGCGCCCATCAACTCGAACAGCTGCTCGACGTCGCCGCGCGACAGGGCGACCACGCTCGCGCCCCGGTTCGGGTTCAGTTCGACCAGCCGCTCGGCCGCGAGCACCTTGAACGCCTCGCGCAACGGCGTGCGCGAAACCCCGATCTGCTCACACAGCACCCGCTCGTTGAGCCGCGCGCCCGGGGACAGCCTGCCCTCCGTGATCAGCTCGCGCAGGCACTCGGCCACCTCTTCATGCAGCGGGCGGCGCTCGCCGGAGGCGATCGATTCGGCCGGATTTTGCATACAAAACCTGAAGATATCGGCCGTTCAGGGTTGAACCCCGGCTTGCCAGCACGCAATTTTGCATACAAACTCTGCCAAGGCAAGCATTTCCGGGGCCCAGCGCTCCGTCCCGAGGCCTCCGATGAAGCTCTCCAACGGTCTTTCCCTGAACGGCCATGCGTCGGGCCGCCACTTCCTGCAGATTCCGGGTCCGACCAACGTCCCCGACCGGATCCTGCGGGCGATGGATTATCCGACGATCGACCACCGCGGCCCGGAGTTCCAGCAACTGGGCAGATCGGTGCTCGCCGGCATCCGCCGGATTTTCCAGACCGAAGGCCCGGTGATCATTTTTCCGGCCTCGGGCACCGGGGCCTGGGAAGCCGCGCTGGTGAACACGCTGTCGCCCGGCGACGCGGTGCTGATGTGCGAGACCGGCCACTTCGCGTCGCTGTGGAAGCGGATGGCCGAGCGCCTCGGCCTCGCCGTCGAGTTCATT
Source organism: Lautropia sp. SCN 69-89 (assembly GCA_001724855.1). Taxonomy (GTDB): domain Bacteria; phylum Pseudomonadota; class Gammaproteobacteria; order Burkholderiales; family Burkholderiaceae_E; genus Zeimonas. The sequence goes on along the minus strand of MEED01000054.1, from coordinate 26,078 downwards.
GCCGGCGACTGGCGCCACGGCGTCGACGCCGCGGCGATCGAGGCGCGGCTCGCGGCCGATCGCGATCGCCGCTTCCGGGCGGTCTGCGTGGTGCACAACGAGACTTCCACTGGCGTCACCAGCCGCATCGACGAAGTGCGCCGCGCGATCGACCGCGCCGGGCATCCCGCGCTGCTGATGGTCGACACGATCTCTTCTCTCGGCTCGATCGACTACCGGCACGACGAGTGGGGCGTCGACGTCACCGTGGCCGGCTCGCAGAAAGGACTGATGCTGCCGCCCGGCATCTCGTTCAACGCGGTCAGCGCGAAGGCGCTCGAGGCGGCGAAACTGGCACGGATGCCGCGATCGTACTGGGACTGGCACGAGATGCTCGCGGCGAATGCCAACGGCTTCTTCCCGTCCACCCCGGCCACCAACCTGCTCTACGGCCTGCACGAAGCGATCGCGATGCTGCTCGAAGAAGGCCTGCCCAACGTGTTCGCGCGTCATCTGCGCCACGCCGAGGCGACCCGCGCGGCGGTGCGCGGCTGGGGGCTCGACATCCTCTGCCTGGATCCCGACGGCCACAGCCCCGCGCTCACCGCGGTCCTGATGCCCGACGGGCACAGCGCCGACGCGCTGCGCCGCAACGCGCTCGAGAACTTCAACCTGTCGCTCGGCCAGGGGCTGGGCAAGCTCAGCGGCCGGGTATTCCGCATCGGCCACCTGGGAGACTTCAACGACCTGACGCTGCTCGGCACGCTGGGCGGCGTCGAGATGGCGCTCGGGCTCGGCGGCGTGCCGCATCGCAAGGGCGGCGTGCAGGCAGCGATGGACAGCCTGGCCGCATCGGCCCCGAAGGCCGGGCGCGTCGAGCGCGAGGCCGCCTGAAACCCGCCCAGGAACGACCCGACGAGGAGAAGGAGGAGACCATGACACACCCCGCGAAGACCCCTGCCGCCGCCGGCGGCCATCCGGCGACCACGCAACGCCGGTTCGCACTGCGTGGCGCGCTGGGCGCCGCGCTCGGACTGGCAGTCGCCCTCGGCGCATCCGCGCCGGGCGCCGCCGCCCAGGAAGTCGAACTCAAGCTGGGCCACGTCGGCGAGCCCGGATCGCTGTTCCAGATGAGCGCCGACGAGTTCGCGCGACGCGCCAACGCGAAGCTCGCCGGCAAGGCGAAGATCGTGGTGTTCGGTTCGAGCCAGTTGGGCGGCGACAAGGAGATGCTGCAGAAGCTCAAGCTCGGCAGACGGTGATGAGCAGCGAGGTCGACACCTTCGGCATCTTCGAGATGCCCTATCTCGTGAAGGACCGCAAGCACATGGCCCTGATCGAGAAGGAGATCGTCTGGCCGAAGCTCGCACCCGCGGCCGAGGCGAAGGGTCTGAAGATCGTCGCCGTCTGGGAAAACGGTTACCGCCACATCACCAACAACCGCAGGCCGATCCGCAAGCCCGAGGATCTCGCCGGCATCAAGCTGCGGGTGCCCGAAGGCAAGTGGCGCGTCGCGATGTTCAAGGCCTACGGTGCGAACCCGAGCCCGATGAAGTTCTCGGAGCTGTTCACCGCGCTGCAGACCGGGGTGATGGACGGACAGGAGAACCCGTTCACGCAGATCTACAGCGCCAAGCTGCACGAAGTGCAGAAATACCTGTCGTTGTCCGGCCACGTCTACACGCCGGGCTACCTGACGGCGGGCGCGCGCAAGTGGGCGACGCTGCCGGCCGACGTGCGCGCCACCCTCGAGCAGGTCGGGAAAGAGACGCAGGCCTACGTCTACGAGACCGCGCAGAAGCAGGAGACCGAGCTGCTGGAGAAGATCAAGGCGAGCGGCATCCAGGTCAACGAGGTCGACAAGAACGCGTTCATCGCGGCCAGCAAGCCGACCTACGAGGAGTTCGGCAAGGCGGTCGCGGGCGCGAAGGAACTGATCGATCGCGCGATCGAGCTCGGCAAGTGACGAAGGTGGTCCGGCGGGAGGCGACCCGATGCTGAAGCTGCGCAGGCTCTACGAAAGCATCCTCGAATGGATCGTCATCGCGCTGATGACCGTGCTGGCCGTCGAAGTGACGGTCGGCGTCGTCTTCCGCACGATCGGCCACTCGCTGGTCTGGTACGACGAAGTCGCGTCGATCCTGCTCGCCTGGCTCACCTTCTACGGCTCGGCCTACGCGGCGGCGAAGCGCGGCCACATCAGCTGTCCCGAGCTGGTCGCGCTGATGCCGCCGGGGCCGCGCCTGGCGGTCACGATCGTGGTCGAGGCGCTGGTGATCGGGTTCTTCGCGCTGCTCGGCGTGATCGGCTGGCAGGTGCTCGAAGTGCTCGCCACCGACACGCTGGTGAGCCTGCCTTCGGTGCCGGTGTCGTACGCGCAGTCGGTGATTCCGATCTCGGCGGTGCTGATCATCGTCGCCGAGTTGCTCACGCTACCCGAGGCGCTGGCCTGGGCGCGCGCCGAGCGCGCGCACGGTGCCACCGCCGAGGGTGCCGCACGCGAAGCTTCCCACTGAGCGCCCGCGGCGCTCTCCCGGAAACACAAAGACATCCCGAGGAGCCACGAACGTGGAGATGCTGCTCCTGTTCGCCTGCGTGCTGGGCCTGGTGTTGCTGAACGTGCCGATCGCGGTCGCGCTCGGCGCGGTCGCGATCGCGGCGATCTGGCTGGTGCAGGGCACGGCCACGCTGCCCAACCTGCCGATCGTGGTGTACAACGCCGCGACCAACTTCCCGCTGCTGGCGATCCCGCTGTTCATCCTGGCCGGCGCGATCATGAACGCGTCGGGCATTTCTTCGCGGCTGATCGCGTTCGCGAGCGCGCTGCTCGGCTTCGTGCGCGGCGGGCTGGCGATGGTGTCGATCGGCGCCTCGCTGTTCTTCGCCGAGATCTCCGGGTCTGCGGTCGCCGACGTGGCCGCACTCGGCTCGATCACGATCCCGGCCATGAAGAAGAAGGGCTATCCGCCGGCGCTCGCCGCGGCGGTGATGTCCTCGGCGGCCACGCTGGCAGTGATCATCCCGCCGTCGATCCCGATGATCCTCTACGCGGTGATGGCCGAGGCGTCGGTCGTGCAACTGTTCGTCGCGGGCATCGTCCCCGGCATCATCGGCGGCATCGGGCTGATGGCGGTGGCCTACTGGTTCGCGCACCGCTACGACCTGCCGATCGAGCAGGAATTCCGCTGGAGCGAAGTACGGCGCACCGCGCGCGAGGCGCTGTGGGCGTTCACGCTTCCGATGATCATCCTGGGCGGCATCTTCGGCGGCGTCGTCACCGCCACCGAGGGCGCCGCGCTCGCGGTGGTGGCGGCATTGTTCATCGGCCTGGCCGTTTATCGCGAGCTCGACCTCGCGCACCTGCGCGCCGCGGTGATCGAGGGCGGGTCGCAGACCGCGGTCGTGATGCTGCTGGTCGCGACCTCGGCGCTGCTCGGCGTCTACCTGACCGAGGTGCAGGCACCGCAGAAGCTGGCGCAGGCAGTGACCGAGCTCACGGCCAGCAAGTGGGCGGTCCTCGCGATGCTGAACCTGCTGTTCCTGCTGCTCGGCATGTTCCTGCATTCGGCCGCCGCGATCATCCTCGTGGTGCCCGTCGTGATGCCGCTGGTGAAGGCGGCCGGCATCGACCCGGTGCACTTCGGCCTGATCGTGACGATCAACCTCGGCATCGGCCAGCAGACGCCCCCGGTGGCCAGTGTGCTGATGGTGGCCTGTTCGATCGCGAAGGAAAGCGTCTGGGCGGTCACCAGGACGAACGTCTGGTTCGTCGCGGTGCTGCTCGCGGTGCTGCTGATGGTGACCTACGTGCCGGTCACCGGCATGGGACTGGTGGAACTGTTCTACCGGTAGCGGCCGCCTGCAGGGCCTACAATGTCGGCCCGATGGACATCCGCTACCCGCTGGCGCAGCGCACCGCGCAGATCGAGCCGTTCCACGTGATGGAGTTGACCAAGCGGGCGGCCGCCCTCGAGGCGGCCGGTCGCCCGGTCATCCACCTGAACATCGGCGAACCCGACTTCACCGCCCCCGAACCGGTGGTCGCGGCGCTCGAGCGCGCCGCGCGCGCGGGCCACACGCAATACACCACCGCCACCGGCCTGGCCGCGCTGCGCGAGGCGATCGCGTGCGACTACGGCGAGCGCTACGGCCTGGACATCGCGCCGTCGCGCATCGTCGTGACCGCGGGGGCGTCGGCCGCGCTGTCGCTCGCCTGCTGCGCGCTGGTCGACCCTGGCGCCGCGGTGCTGATGACCGACCCCGGCTATCCGTGCAATCGCCATTTCGTGACCGCCTTCGACGGAGTGCCGCAACCGGTCGCAGTCGGCCCCGAAACGCGCTTCCAGCTCACCCGCGCGCTGCTCGAGTCGCACTGGCACGCCGGCACGCGCGGCGTGCTGGTCGCCTCGCCGGCGAATCCCACGGGCACGTCGATTCCGTTCGACGAACTGGGGCGCATCGTCGAGGCAGCGCGCGCGCGCGGCGGATTCGCGATCGTCGACGAGATCTACCTCGGCCTGTCGTACGACGACGCGCCGCGATCGGCGCTCGCGCACGGCGACGACCTGGTCGTCACGAACAGCTTCTCGAAGTACTTCCACATGACCGGCTGGCGCCTCGGCTGGCTGGTGGTGCCCGAAGCGCTCGCGCCGGTGTTCGAGAAACTCGCGCAGAATCTCTACATCTGTGCATCCACGCTGGCCCAGCACGCCGCGATCGCCTGCTTCGACTCCGCCTCGCTCTCCGAGTACGAGTCGCGCCGCAACGAGTTTCGCAGGCGTCGCGACTACATCGTGCCGGCGCTGCGCAATGCCGGCTTGCCGGTGCCGGTCACGCCCGACGGCGCGTTCTATGCCTGGGCCGATTGCAGCGCGCACAGCGACGACAGCTGGCAGTTCGCGCTCGAGTTGCTCGAGCGCATCCACGTCTCGGTGGTACCGGGCAAGGACTTCGGCCACCACGACCCGTCGCGCTACCTGCGACTGTCGTACGCGAACTCGATGGACCGGCTGCAGGAGGCCATCGCGCGGATCGAACGTTACCTGCCGGGGCGCGAGCGCCCTCGAAGCTGACGCGCAGCGACGCGCCGTGCGCGCCAGCATTCGTCGCGCCGGGAGCCCATTCGCGGAGCGCAGGCGCTGCTCAGCCTCGCCGCACCGGCGATCCGGGGCGTGTGCGCGACAGCGCGTCGCGCGCCGCCGGCGCATCGGCCGCGGCCGGCATGTCGAGGGCCGCGTCGAGCATCGGCCCGGCAGCCGGCGTCGGCGCTGCAGCATCGCCGTGCGAAGCGCCAGCGGGCGCGTCCGCCTGGTCCGGCGGGCGCAGCGCGGCCGGCACGACGGCCCGGCTGCCTGCCGGCCCCGGAACCAGCGTACTCGCCGACGCATCCGACGCGCCTGCGCCGGCCTCGGCGACCACCGCCGGCGGCTTCAGCGGCTGCACTGGAATCGGCCGCCCAGCGGCTGCCGCAGCGATGCGCTCGCGCTCGGACAGGACCCTGTAGCCATAGCCCGAATCATGCCCCTGCAGCGCCGCGCCCACATAGGACTTCAGGGCGCCCTCGACGCTGCCCTCGCGCACCAGGTATTCCTTGAGGATCCGCGACCCGACGCTGATGTTGGCCATCGGGTCGAACGCCGCGGACGCGCCGCCAAAGGGCGCGAACTTGTCGGCATGTACCCGTGTGAGCACCTGCATCAGCCCCTGCGCGCCAGCCGGGCTGCGCGCATCGGGGTTGAAGCTCGATTCGATCGACATCACCGCCAGCACGAGATACGGATCGAGCCGGAACTCCTTCGCTGCCCGATACGCATAGGCGACGAGATGCTGCACGTCGCCGACCGCGATCCGGTACTTCTTCGCGACGAACTGCGCGATCTTCTGCTGCTCCGGCGTGAGCCGCAGCGGCGGGCGCGTCGCGGCCTGCGACGGGCCCGGCTTCACGATGCCGTCGTGCAGGCCCGCCGGCGCGGACTCCCACGGCAAGGCCAGCCGCGGCAACGCATGGCGCGGCGCGAAGAGATTCGCGAACATCGGCGCGTTGTGCGCCGTTGCGCCGGCCTCGGACAGCGCGTCGTCCGGTGCATCGGCGCCCGTCTCGTCGTGCAGCGACAACGCGCCCGCGACCAGCAGCACCGCGATCGGCACCGCCAACGCCGGGCGACGCATCGCACCGACGGCGCGCGCGCACGTATCGAACAATATTCCGAGCTGACGCTGCTTAAGCATCGAGCCTCCTTCCGGCTTGCGCCGTACGGTTCGCCCAGGAAGGCGATCGGTTCTTGCTTTGCCCGCCAGTACCAGGGAAGCGCGGGCCTCATCTCTCTCGCACAGGCGATGCATTGCCGCCTGCTGGTCATTGAATGCGGGACTCGCCGCATGGCCCCGGTCTGCGCCGGGACTCTTCACGTGGGTGCGATCGCGGGGCCGTCACGCGACGGCAGATCGAAAACCCGGCGCGATTCTATGGACGCGACACGCGAAGGTCAAATTTCTTCGTCCCGTCATGTGCAATCGATTCGATGCGACAATTCATATCGCGAAACCACGGTGACATATTCCCGTGAAATACAAAGACCTGCGTGACTTCCTTCACCAACTCGATGCAATCGGCGAGTTGAAGCGTGTCTCTACTCCGGTTTCGCCGAAGCTCGAAATGACCGAGGTTTCCGATCGCGTCCTGCGAGCCGAGGGCCCGGCGCTGCTGTTCGAGCAGCCGCGCGATGCGTCGCGCTCCTTCGCGATGCCGGTGCTCGCGAACCTGTTCGGCACGCCGCGTCGCGTCGCGCTCGGCATGGGAGCCGAGTCGATCGATGCACTGCGCGCGACCGGCGAACTGCTCGCGTACCTGAAGGAGCCCGAGCCGCCGAAGGGATTGCGCGACGCGTGGGACAAGTGGCCCGTGCTGCGCCAGGTGATGCACATGGCGCCTCGCGAAATCAGCGGCGCGCCATGCCAGCAGGTGGTGCACGAAGGCGACGCGGTCGATCTCGCGCAACTGCCGGTGCAGACCTGCTGGCCCGGCGACGCGGCGCCGCTGATCACCTGGGGGCTGGTGGTCACACGCGGCCCGGTCGCGCCGCGGCAGAACCTGGGCATCTATCGGCAGCAGGTGATCGGCCCTAACCGCACGATCATGCGCTGGCTCGCGCATCGCGGGGGCGCGCTCGATTTTCGCGAGCACGCGGCACGCCATCCGGGCGAACCGTTCCCGGTCGCGGTCGCGCTCGGGGCCGATCCGGCGACCACGCTCGCTGCGGTCACGCCGATCCCCGACTCGATCTCCGAGTACCAGTTCGCCGGCCTGCTGCGCGGCGCGAAGACCGAACTCACCGCCTGCATCGGCAACGACCTGCGCGTGCCGGCGTCGGCCGAGATCGTCCTCGAAGGCTCGATCCGCCCCGACCCGGATGCGAGCGCGACGCTGGCCAACGCGCGAAGCCTCGGCTGGAACGGCGACCTTCCGCCGGCCGCACGCAACGGCTGGGAAATGGCGATCGAAGGCCCGTTCGGCGACCACACCGGCTACTACAACGAGCAGGACTGGTTCCCGGTCTTCACCATCGAGCGCATCACGATGCGCCGCGATGCGATCTATCACTCCACCTACACCGGCAAGCCGCCCGACGAACCGGCGGTGCTCGGCGTCGCGCTCAACGAACTGTTCGTACCGATCCTGCGCAAGCAGTTCCCGGAGATCGTCGACTTCTACCTGCCACCGGAAGGGTGCTCGTACCGGATGGCCGTGGTCTCGATGCGCAAGCAGTATCCGGGACACGCCAAGCGCGTGATGTTCGGGATCTGGAGTTTCCTGCGCCAGTTCATGTACACGAAGTTCATCGTCGTCACCGACGATGACGTCGACGTGCGCAACTGGAAGGAAGTGATCTGGGCAATCACCACACGGGTCGACCCGGTGCGCGACACCACGCTGGTCGAGCACACGCCGATCGACTACCTCGACTTCGCATCGCCGGTCTCGGGCCTGGGGTCGAAGATGGGCATCGATGCCACCGCCAAGTGGCCGGGCGAGACAACGCGCGAATGGGGGCGCGCGATCGCCATGGACGAGGCCGTCAGGAAGCGGATCGACGCGATCTGGGGCGAACTGGGTCTCTGAGCGCGGCGCCGCCCAGCGCCCACGCCACGGCGAACGCGAGCACCGTGACGAGCGGCGCAGACGTGTCGGGGCTGCGGCCCGGTATCCAGCGCTGCGCGAACTCGCTCAGCATCAGGACGACCGCAGTGGCGGCGGGCCAGGCCAGCGGCCGACGCGCCAGTTCCTCGCCGCGCAGCACGAGCCAGTGCAGCGACAGCGACAGCGCGGTGCCCAGCCAGGCGAACAGCAGCGCGAACTCGAGTGCGCCGAGCAGGCCGCCGCGCCCGACCTGCGGCCACCAGGAGAAGGCCTGCCCGGCCCGACGTGCGGCGCGAACTGGTAGGCAAGCACCGACGACAGCGCCAGCGCAGCGGGCAGGCGCGCGAGCGCGGCACCCGATGCGATCGCGAAGGCGAGTGCGCATGCCGGGAATGCGAGCGCGATGCCGGCCAGTTCCTCGCGCGACAGCGCCGGCACATCGAGCAGCAGCTGACCGAGCGTCGCCGCGACCGCAAGCCATGCGAGCCGGCGCAACGCGATCGGTACATCGGCCCCCAGCGCACGCAATGCGGCGCCGATCGCCGTCCATCCGAGCAGGTGGCGCGCGAGCTTCCACGGCTCGAGCGGTCCGGCGTCGACGAGATGCCGCAGGAACGCGAGATTGCCGCGGATCGTGCCGACGTCGAGCGTGAAGCGCCACGGCGCGAGCGACATCGCCATCCAGGCTGCCGCGCACAACACGACCGGCGTCCACAGGGGCGACGCGATGGCCGCCGCCAGCGCAGAACGCGTCCGTGCCGCTCGCATCAGGCGAACGGCTGCGGGCAAGGCCATCAATCCGGCCAGGCCGCCGGCGGAGTTCGTCGCCCAGTCGTACCACGAGGACACGCGCCCAGGCAGGCACGCCTGAAGCAACTCCATCGTCAGCGAGAAGGCTGCAATCGCCGCGAACGCGACGCCCAGCGCGAGCATGCGGGCGCGAAGCGGCGCAGCAAGCGCCGCGGCCAGCAGGCCCAGCGGCAGATAGGCGGCCAGGTTGGCCAGCCCGTCGCCGCGAGACAGGTGGCTGCCCTGCTGCGCCAGCGGGGCCACGCACGCGCCCGGGGTCGCACCGCCGAGCGACTGGTACGCAATGAATGCGAGGTACGCGATCAGCGCGACGGCGATCGCGGTGCGCGAGCGCTCAGCCGCAGGCATGCACCCTGCGCAGGAATTCGCCCCGCAACGCGCGGCCGGCCGCGGTGAGCGCCACGAGACGTCGTAAGATTCGCGAACACCTCATCGACCCGATTATCACACCGCCGCAGCGGTGAACCGGGGCGTGCCGGCACGCCCCTGGAGCCAAGTCCATGCGTCTGGAAGGAAAGTCCGCCCTCGTGACCGGCGGAGCGAAGGGAATCGGAGCGGCGATCGTCCAGCGCTTCGTCGCAGAGGGGGCCAACGTCGCCTTCGTCGATGCCGACGAGCCCGCGGGCCGCGCACTTCAGGCCGGCGAGCGGACGCTGTTCGTGCCGGGCGACGTGACGCGGCGCGGCCTGCCCGCCGAAGCGGTCTCGGCGGCCGTCGCGCGCTTCGGGCGCCTCGACATCCTCGTGAACAACGCCGGCGTCACGCACGCCGCGCCGTTCCTCGAACTCGACGAAGCCGACTTCGATCGCGTGCTCGCAGTGAACCTGCGCTCGTACTTCACGATGGGCCAGGCGGCCGCCCGGCAGATCGCCAGCCAGGGCAGCGGCGGCGTGATCATCAACATGTCGAGCGTGAACGCGGTGCTGGCGATTCCCGACCAGGTGCCCTACGTGGTCTCGAAGGGCGCGGTGAACCAGCTCACGCGCGTGATGGCGCTTTCACTGGCAGCACACGGAATACGGGTGAACGCAATCGGACCGGGAACCATCGCCACCGAGCTCGCACGAGATGCGGTGATGGCCTCCGACGAGGCGCGGCGCCGGCTGCTGTCGCGCACGCCGATGAGGCGGCTGGGCGAGCCCGACGAGGTGGCGGCAGTGGCGACCTTCCTTGCGAGCGACGACGCCTCGTACATGACCGGCCAGGTCGTCTACCCGGACGGCGGGCGCCTGGCGCTGAACTACACGGTGGAGGTCGACTGAGCGCCGGCACCGTCCGGCAAGCACACGCCGGGCACGCTTACCGGTAGCGATGGCGCCATTCGTCGCGCTGCCAGTGCCGGTACGATCGGTGGCGCGGTCCCACCCACACCGGGGCCGGTGCGACCGCGTACGGCGGTCCGTAGTAGTAGACCGGCGGCGGCGCATAGTAGTAGGCAGGCGGCGCTACGACCACCGGCGCCGCATAGACGGGCGCAGGCGCGTACAGGCCGAACCCGGGCGTGCCGATGTTCAACGACCAGCTCACGCTGCCGTGCGCCTGGGCCGCGCCCGCGAACAGCCCCGCGGCTGCGAGCACGATTCCGAAGCGGACGTAGCTTTTCACGGCGTCCCTCCCGCAGTGTCGAGAATGCGCCCAGATTAGACGCTGGGAGCTGCGAATGCGAGAATGATTACAAAGACTTACGTAACGCGTGCAATCCCCATGAGCATCCAGGCCAGCGAGCCCCTGATCATCGACGACGAGCTGTTGCGCCGCTTCGGCGGCCGCGGGCCGCGCTACACCTCCTACCCCACGGCCGACCGCTTCGACGAGCGGGTGGGCGCGGAGCGCTACGCGCAGGCGCTCGCGGCGCGCGCCGCCCGCCCGGGCGAGCCGCTTGGCCTGTACGTGCACATCCCGTTCTGCCGGTCGATCTGCTACTACTGCGGCTGCAACAAGATCGGCACGCGGCACGTCGAGCAGGTCTTCCCGTACCTGGCCGCGCTCGAGCGCGAGGTCGAGCTGGTCACCGCGCTCGCGGGCCGCGGCCAGTCGATCAGCCACCTGCATTTCGGCGGTGGCACGCCCACCTTCATGCCCGACGCCGAACTGGGCGCGCTGATCGACATGCTGCGCCGCGCCTTCGAGTTCCGCGACGACGGCGAATACTCGATCGAGATCGACCCGCGCACGGTCAGCCCGCAGCGGGTGCGCGCGCTGCGCTCGATGGGGCTGAATCGCGTCAGCCTGGGGGTCCAGGACTTCGACCCGGTGGTGCAGGCGGCGGTCAACCGCATCCAGTCGTACGAGCAGACCGTCGAGTTGATCGACGCGGCCCGCGAGGCCGGCTTCGGCTCGATCAACGTCGACCTGATCTACGGCCTGCCCAAGCAGCATCACGCCGGCTTCCAGGAGACGCTGCGCAAGACGATCGCCGCGGCGCCGGGCCGCATCGCGCTCTACCACTACGCGCACCTGCCGGCGCTGTTCAAGCCGCAGCGGCGCATCGCCGAAGCCGACCTGCCGTCGTCGGAGGAGAAGGCGCGCATGTTCGAGACGGCGGTGAAGATGTTCGCGGCGGCGGGCTACCGGCACCTCGGCCTCGATCACTTCGCGCGCGAAGACGACGAACTGGCGATCGCGCAGCGCGAGGGTCGCCTGCATCGCAACTTCCAGGGCTATTGCTCGCACGACTCCGGCGACCTGGTCGCGCTCGGCGTGTCGTCGATCTCCTCGGTCGGCGACGTCTATGCGCAGAACGACAAGCTGCTCGACGGCTACTACCGGCGCATCGAGCGCGGCGAGCTGCCGGCGGTGCGTGGCATCGCGCTCGACGCCGACGACTTCGTGCGCCGCGACGCGATCAACGCGCTGATGTGCGACTTCCGCATCGACTTCGCCGCGCTCGACGCGCGCCGCGGCATCGACAGCCGCCGTTGGTTCGCCGGCTCGATCGAGGCGCTGGCGCCGCTTGCCGAGGCGGGCGTCGTGCGGGTCGACGAACGCGGCGTCGAGGTCACGCCGCGCGGCCGGCTGCTGGTGCGCGCGGTGGCGATGGCCTTCGACCGGCACCTCGCGCAGGCACCCAGCGGCGCCTCGTACTCGCGCATCGCCTGAACCGGTCTTTCTGCGGCCGCGCCCCCTTACGGAGCCATCGATGCCCCGCGTTCCCTACGTCCCCGCCGACCTGGCCGAGCCGCGCGTGATCGTCGAGGCGGTGCGCGCGCGCCGCGGCGGCACGCTGCTCAATCTCGACCGCATGCTGCTGCACAGCCCCGAGATGGCGATGGGCTGGAACGGCTACCTCGGCGCGATCCGCACCCGGCTGCAGTTGTCGCCGAAGCTGCGCGAGCTGGCGATGTGCGTGGTGGCGGTGCTCAACGGCGCCGACTACGAGTTCCACCACCATGCGCCCGAGTTCCTGAAGGCAGGCGGCACGCCCGCGCAGCTCGAGGCGCTGCGCGAGCCGCAGCGCGCCAGCGCGAACGAAGCGCTGTTCGACGCGACCGAACGCGCCGCGCTCGCGGTCGCCGTCGAGATGACGCTCGCCGTCAAGGTGTCCGATGCGAGCTTCGAAGCGCTCTCCCGCGCGCTGGCGGCTCGCGAACTGGTCGAGTTCGTCGGCACCGTCGCGACCTACAACATGGTGTCGCGCTTTCTCGTGGCGCTCGGAGTCGAACCCGAGTAGCCCGAATCCGGATCGCAAGAATTCGCTCGACAAGGCGGCCGGAATCGGTTACTGTGCGCGGGCATTCAGTTCAAGTTGATCATCATCTTTGCGTGTCAAGCCGGCCTGCCCTCGGGCAGCGCGTCTCGAATACCTGGTTGTGCCTCTTGATTCGTCTGCCGCCGCGACGGGGTCGTCTGCGGTGTTTGTCCCAACGCGTATCGAATGGAGCGCAACATGAGCAATCGAGTGACCGGCGTGGTCAAGTGGTTCAACGAGTCCAAGGGTTTCGGCTTCATCGCCCCCGATGACGGCAGCGCGGATCTCTTCGCGCACTTCTCCGAGATCCAGGGCAACGGATTCAAGACCCTGCAGGAAGCGCAGCGCGTCGAATTCGCGGTCAAGCAGGGTCCGAAAGGCCTGCAGGCCTCGGCGATCCGCCCGCTGTAACACCGCGCGACGCAGCCGGCCAACCTTCGGGAACGCCGGCTCGCGAATCGACCGACGGCCGCCTTCGCGCGGCCGTTTTCTTGCCGGCAGGCCCGTGCCGCGCCCCTCCGCCACTTGAAATTCCGGCGCCGAGTTCCTACAATCAGCACTCTCCAGCGACGAGTGCTAACAACAACGTGACCGGGTTCCGCCGGAACGTCCTGCACCCGCCCGCCGGGATACTGGAAGCCGGCCTCCCGGCTTCGTGATTTTCTCGTGTTTTTTCAATAACTTGGGAGCTACCCCGCATGAAACTCCGTCCGTTGCATGATCGCGTGATCATCAAGCGCCTGGATAACGAGCGCAAAACCGCGTCCGGCATCGTGATCCCCGAGAGCGCCGCCGAGAAGCCTGACCAGGGCGAAGTCCTCGCCATCGGCAACGGCAAGGTGGGCGACGACGGCAAGGTCCGTCCGCTCGCGGTGAAGGTCGGCGACAAGGTGCTCTTCGGCAAGTACAGCGGCCAGACCGTCAAGGTCGATGGCGACGAACTGCTCGTGATGCGCGAAGAAGACATCATGGCCGTGGTCGAGTAAGCCGCACGAATCCACAGATTCCAGGAGAACAAGCAGATGGCAGCCAAGCAGGTTTTCTTTTCCGACGACGCCCGTAGCCGCATGGTCAATGGGGTCAACCTCCTCGCCAACGCAGTGCGCGTGACGCTGGGCCCGAAAGGCCGCAACGTGGTCCTCGAGCGCTCGTTCGGCGCTCCCACCGTCACGAAGGACGGTGTCTCGGTGGCCAAGGAAGTCGAGCTGAAGGACAAGTTCGAGAACATGGGCGCGCAGATGGTCAAGGAAGTCGCTTCCAAGACCTCCGACGCCGCCGGCGACGGCACGACGACTGCCACGGTGCTGGCGCAGGCCGTCGTGCGCGAGGGCATGAAGTACGTGGCCGCGGGCATGAACCCGATGGACCTGAAGCGCGGCATCGACAAGGCGGTTCTTGCCCTGACCAGCGAGCTGAAGAAGATCAGCAAGCCGTGCACCACCAGCAAGGAACAGGTCGGCTCGATCTCGGCGAACTCCGACGAGGAAATCGGCCGGATCATCTCCGAGTCGATGGAGAAGGTCGGCAAGGAAGGCGTGATCACCGTCGAAGACGGCAAGTCGCTCGAGAACGAACTCGACATCGTCGAGGGCATGCAGTTCGACCGCGGCTACCTGTCTCCGTACTTCATCAACAACCCCGACAAGCAGGTCGCGGTGCTCGATGATCCGTACGTGCTGCTGCACGACAAGAAGGTCAGCAACATCCGTGAGCTGCTGCCGGTGCTCGAGCAGGTCGCCAAGGCCGGCAAGCCGCTGCTGATCATCGCCGAGGAAGTCGAGGGCGAGGCGCTCGCAACCCTGGTGGTCAACAACATCCGCGGCATCCTGAAGACCGTCGCGGTCAAGGCGCCCGGCTTCGGCGACCGTCGCAAGGCGATGCTGGAAGACATGGCGATCCTCACCGGCGGCACCGTGATCTCGGAAGAGACCGGCATGTCGCTCGAGAAGGCGACGCTGCAGGACCTCGGCCGCGCCAAGCGCATCGAAGTCGCCAAGGAGAACACCACGATCATCGACGGCGCCGGCGACACGAAGGCGATCGAAGCCCGCGTCAAGGCGATCCGTGCGCAGATCGAGGAAGCCACCAGCGACTACGACCGCGAGAAGCTGCAGGAGCGCGTGGCCAAGCTGGCCGGCGGCGTGGCCGTCATCCGCGTCGGTGCCGCCACCGAAGTCGAGATGAAGGAGAAGAAGGCTCGCGTCGAAGACGCACTGCACGCCACGCGCGCCGCGGTCGAGGAAGGCATCGTGGCCGGCGGCGGGGTCGCGCTGCTGCGTGCCCGCGCCAGCATCAAGGTGAAGGGCGACAACAGCGACCAGGACGCCGGCATCAAGATCGTGCTGCGCGCGATCGAGGAGCCGCTGCGCCAGATCGTCGCCAACGCCGGCGAGGAGCCGAGCGTGGTGGTCGCCAAGGTGCTCGAGGGCAAGGGTAACTTCGGCTACAACGCCGCCAACGGCACCTACGGCGACATGCTCGACATGGGCGTGGTCGACCCGACCAAGGTGACGCGCACCGCGCTGCAGAACGCCGCGTCGGTCGCCGGCCTGATGCTCACCACCGAGGCGATGGTCGCCGAGGCGCCGGAAGACAAGCCGGCCGCCGGCGGCATGCCCGGTGGAATGGGCGGCATGGGCGGCATGGGCGACATGGGCATGTGAGCCCCGCAGTGGCGGCCCCACGGCCGCCACACGCCTTGTCGGCAACACGGAAAAGGCCCGCTTCGCGCGGGCCTTTTCCGTTGTGACCTTGCCGGCCCGGGCGCAGCGCCCAGGCGGCCGGCGGTCAGCGCGGCGCGGCCTGCGGGGCAGCCTCGGCCACGTAGATCTCGACCCGGCGGTTCTTTGCCCTGCCTGCCGCCGTGGAGTTGTCGGCGATCGGCTCGTGCGAACCACGGCCATCGATCGCGATGCGCGCGGCATCGACGCCGCGCGACGCGAGGTACTGGCGCGTGTTGGCTGCGCGGTTGACCGACAGCGGATCGTTGATCGCGTCGGTGCCGGTGTTGTCGGTATGCCCGACGATGCGCACGGTCGTTGCCGGGTTCGCGTTCAGCGTCTGCGCGAAGCGATCGAGGATCGGCTGGAAGTTCGGCTTGACGTCGGCACGGCCGGTGTCGAACGAGATGTCGCTCGGAATCTCCAGCTTCAGCTGGTTGTCGGCGGTCTGCGAGACGCCGACGCCGGTGCCGGCGGTGGCCTGCTCCATCGCGCGCTTCTGATCCTCCATGCGTTTGGACCAGACGTAGGTGCCGATACCGCCGGCCGCTGCGCCGAGCACCGCGCCGGTGCGCGTCGCGCCGCCGCTGCCGCCCACCGCGCTGCCAAGCGCCGCGCCCACCACCGCGCCGACACCGGTGCCGACGGCGGTGCGCTGCTGGGTTTCGGTCATGTTCGCGCAGCCCGCCAGGGCCGTGGACGCCACGATGCAGGTCAGGAAAGTCTTTTTCGTCACCATGATTCACCTCGCTTTCGAGTATGCAAATCGTAACGGAGATCGCCGGGCGACCTCGCCGGCCCGCGGACGCGACGCCGCTACAATGGTCGCACGGAGGACAAAGATGAACGTCGTTCACCTGCCGGGCCTGCCCGGCGCCACGCATGCAGGACCGGAACTCGAACCGTACCTCGCCGCGACCCGGTTCCTCGACCACGAGACGCCGGAAGTTCGTCGCTTCGTGAGTGAAGCAATCGGCGACGCGAGCGACGCGCGAACGCGCGCGGTGCGCCTGTTCTATGCAGTGCGCGATCGCATCCGCTACGACCCCTACCGGATCAGCTACGAGCCCGACGCCTATCGCGCGAGCCAGGTGATCCGGGACGGCTACGGCTGGTGTGTCTCGAAGGCCGGCCTGCTCGCCGCCTGCGCGCGCGCGGTCGGCATCCCGTCGGCGATCGGACTGGCCGATGTGGTCAACCACCTGAACACCGAGAAGTTGCGCGCGCGCATGGGCGGAATCGACATCTTCTACGACCACGGCTACGCCGCGTTGCTGATCGAGGGCCGCTGGGTCAAGGCCGTGCCCGCGTTCAACATCGAACTGTGCGAGCGCTTCGGCGTGCGTCCGACCGATTTCGATGGCCTGGGCGACGCGCTCTACCAGGAGCACGACGCACGCGGCCGCCTGCACATGCAGTACCTGGCCGACCACGGCACCTGGTCCGACCTGCCGCTGCAGCAGGTGCGCGACGACATGGTGCGCCACTACCCCGGCGCTTCGTTCTCCGCCGGCGCCGACTCGGCGCCCGTGTCGCCGGAAGACCGTTTCGAGAACGAAACACCGATCGGAACCTGAGCGCCGCCCGGGCAACCGGGCGACGCTCGGAAGCCGAGCACCACTTCGGGGGCTGGCCGCCCCCGGTGCGATCAGCGCATCGCGCCGGCCTGGCGAGCGGGCAGCAGCACGCTGCCCATCGCGACAAGCACGGCCACAAGCGCGATCCAGTCCTGCCATCCCGGCCGCTCTCCGAGCATCGCGATTCCCGAGAACAGGCCGATCACCGGGATCAGCATCACCGACAACCCGCTCGCCACCGGCGGCAGGATCGTCACGAGCCTGAACCAGACGAGTTGGGCGAAGCCGAAGACGACGACGGCGTTGTACGCGATCGCGCCCCATCCGGCCGCGCCGGGTGCGCGCGTCCAGCTGTCGCGCTCGAACACCAGTGCCAGGCCGCCGCAGACGACGAGGCCGATCGCCACCGACCAGAAGGTGATCGCGAGGATGTGCGCCCGCAGTCGCCTGCGTCGCATCAGATGCGTGCCCAGCCCCCATATCGCGGCGGCCGTCAGCATCAGCAGCATGCCCAGCGGGCGGCCGGCGATCGCACCGATTTCACCGCCCAGCAGCAGCAGAACGCCGAGCGCCGCCGCTCCGACGCCGATCCAGAGCTGTTTCGACGGATGCTCGCCATACACCGCAATGCCGATCAGCGCCGTCCAGACCGGCATCGTGTACGCGAGAATCGCGGCGCGCCCCGACGACAGCAGTTTCAGCGCATAGATCGACAGGACGATCCAGAGCACCATGTTCGTCAGCGCGAGCACGAGCAGCTCACCGCGCTCCTCGCGCGGCACGCGTAGCGAAACGCCGCCGACGCGAGCGATGAGCGCGAGCGCCGGCAGGCCGCCGACCATGGTCAGTGCGCGAAAGCTCATCGGCGCGAGCTCGTTCACGCCGACCTTCATGATCGGCCAGTTCACGCCCCACGAAAGCGTCAACAGCGCCAGCAGCCAGAGATCGCGCGGCGAGAGGCGAAGCGGCTCGTTCATCGTCTGGATAGAATGGGATCGTCGAAAACGGGAAGGAGAGCCGGTGAGTTTCGTCGCTTCGTTGCAGGCCGCCTGGGAGCAGGCCGACTCCATGCTGTGCGTCGGCCTCGATCCGGACCTGTCGCGCCTGCCCGCGCACCTTGCCGGCCGCCCCGGCGCGATCCTCGGATTCTGCCGCGAGATCGTCGACACCACCGCCGAATTCGCCTGCGCGTTCAAGCCGCAGATTGCCTACTTCGCTGCCGCGCGCGCCGAGGACCAGCTCGAGGAGCTGGTCGGGCACATCCACCGCGCGCACCCCGGCAAGCCGGTGATCCTCGACGCCAAGCGCGGGGACATCGGCGCCACCGCCGAGCAGTATGCCCGCGAGGCCTTCGAGCGCTACCGGGCGGACGCAGTCACGGTCAACCCGTACATGGGCTTCGATTCGCTCGAGCCCTGGCTCGCCTGGCGCGATCGCGGCGTCATCCTGCTGTGCCGCACCTCCAACCCCGGCGGCAGCGACCTGCAGGCGCTCGACGTGGGCGGGGAGCGACTCTACGAGCGGGTCGCGCGGCTCGCCGCGGGCCCCTGGAACAGCAGCGGCCAGCTCGGCCTGGTGGTGGGCGCCACCTTTCCGGCCGAACTCGCGCGCGTGCGCGCGATCGCCGGCGAATTGCCGCTGCTGGTGCCCGGGATCGGCGCGCAGGGCGGCGACATCGAGGCTACCGTGCGCGCCGGCGGGCGGCGGATGATCGTCAATTCGTCGCGCGCGATCCTCTATGCGAGCCGCGCCGAAGACTTCGCCTCGGCCGCCGCCGCGGTGGCCAGGGCAACGCGCGACGCGCTGCGCGACGCCCTGGCCCGTTGCTGAGCGGCGCGGCGCTACACTTGCGTCCGGGGCCGCCCAGGGCGGCGTAGACGGGTCCCGGATGCGCATCCTTCTCGCCGAAGACGATCAGGTCATGGCCGACGGCCTGTTGCGCTCGCTGCGCGGCACGGGCTACGCGGTCGATCACGTTGCCTCGGGGCGCGATGCCGACACCGCACTGGCAACGCAGACATACGACCTGCTGATCCTCGACCTCGGCCTGCCGGGACTGCCCGGCCTCGAGGTCCTCAAGCGGCTGCGCGCGCGAAACGTCGCGGTGCCGGTGCTGATCCTCACCGCCGCCGACTCGGTCGAGCAACGGGTGCGCGGACTCGACCTGGGCGCCGACGACTTCATGGCCAAGCCGTTCGCGCTCTCCGAGCTCGAGGCGCGCGTGCGCGCACTCGTCCGCCGCAGCATGGGCAGCGGCAGCAGCCGGCTGCGCTGCGGACCGCTGTCGTTCGACCAGGTCAGTCGCACCGCATTCCTCGGCGAGCAGCCGCTCGAGCTCTCGGCGCGCGAAATCGGGCTGCTCGAAGTGCTGATGCAGCGCATGGGCCGGCTGGTCAGCAAGGAGCAGATCGTCGATCACGTCTGCGAATGGGGCGACGAAATCAGCCTCAACGCGATCGAGGTCTACGTGCACAGGCTGCGCCGCAAGCTCGAGGGATGCCAGATCCGCATCGCAACCGTGCGTGGCCTCGGTTACTGCCTCGAACGACCGATCGAAACCGC
Organism: Lautropia sp. SCN 69-89; assembly: GCA_001724855.1. Taxonomy (GTDB): domain Bacteria; phylum Pseudomonadota; class Gammaproteobacteria; order Burkholderiales; family Burkholderiaceae_E; genus Zeimonas. The sequence continues at coordinate 6,605 of MEED01000054.1, read as the reverse complement.
GGCGCAGGGATGAAGCCGGCCGATACCGCGCCGTCGGTGCTCGGCGACCTGATCGCGACGCGCGAGTCGCCGCCTCGCCCACCTCTTGCCGACCGCAAGACACGCTCGCGCCCTGGCCGGCGCGAGGCGGCGGGGCCGCACGAGCAGCGCTCGCTGTTCGGCGAAATCCTCGACTGGATGTTCGCGCCGCTGCTGCTGCTCTGGCCGTTGTCGGTGGCCGTGACCTTCCTCGTGGCCCGCTCGCTGGCCGACGCGCCGTTCGACCGCTCGCTCTCCGATCGCACGCTGGTGCTGCTCGAGCACGTGAAGACGGCAGCGGTCGCGCCGGCAGCCGAGCCCCTCGCGGTGACCGCCACCCACTTGCTGCAGGGCAACGAGGATGGCAGGGTCTACTTCCAGGTGCTCGAGATCGACGGCACCCTGATCGCCGGCGATGCCGACTTCCCGCGCCCGCGTCTGTACGACTTCCCGGAGGTCGGACGGGTGAAGTTGCGCAACGCGATCATGCACGGCACGGAGTTGCGGGTCGCGTACTCGCATCTGCTGAAGCCCTCGGCGGCGGGGGAACTGAGCGGTCGCTGGATGCTGGTGCAGGTCGGCGAGACGCTGGAACGCCGCAGCCAGCTGGCCAACGAGATCATCAAGGGCGTGATCTTTCCGCAGTTCCTGATCCTGCCGCTGGCGCTCGGGCTCGTCTGGTTCGGGCTGTCGCGAGGCCTGGCTCCGCTGCAGTCGCTGCAGCACCGGATCCGCGCCCGGCGGCCCGACGACCTGTCGCCGATCGACCCGCGCGGCGCCCCCGAAGAGATCGCCCCGCTGGTCGACGCGTTCAACGACCTGCTGGCCCGCCAGGCGCTCAGCCTGAACGCTCAGAAGCGCTTCATCGCCGATGCCGCCCACCAGATGAAGACGCCACTGGCCGGGCTGCGCACGCAGGCCGAGCTCGCGATGCGCGAAACCGACCCGAAGCAGCTGCAGCGCAGCCTCATGCAACTGGTGCGCAGCGCAGCGCGCACCGCGCACCTGGTAAGCCAGTTGCTGGCGCTGGCGCGCACCGAGAACCTGCGCGATGCGGCGGCGATGGAGTCCCTGGACCTGCGCCGGCTGGTGCGCACGCTCGCCTCGGAATGGGCCGACGAAGCGTTGAAACGGCACGTCGATTTCGGCGTCGAGGACGACGAGACCGCCGCACCGGTCAGCGGCCAGCCGATCCTGTTGCGCGAACTGGTCGCCAACCTGATCGACAACGCGCTGCGCTATACGCCCGAGCGCGGCGTCGTCACCGTGCGCACCTTCGCGAACGCCGACGAGGTCGTGCTCGAGGTGGAAGACGACGGCAGCGGCATTCCCGCGTCCGAGCGCGCAATGGTGTTCGAGCGCTTCTACCGGATGCCGGGCGCGCCGGGCGACGGCAGCGGCCTGGGGCTGCCGATCGTGCGCGAGATCGCCACCCAGCACGGCGCCCGGGTCGAGATCGACGACGGCATCGCCTGGCCGGCCGAGCGCGGGCACGGCGCCGGCACCCGCATATCGGTGCGCTTCCCGAGGCTGGCGGAATGAGGCAGGCGCCGGGTACTTCGCGCTGGTCGCAGGACGCATTGCGCTTTGACAGCGATTCGTAGAATCGCGGGTTCGCTGGCGCATTAGCTCAGTTGGTTAGAGCGACGGAATCATAATCCGCAGGTCCGGGGTTCGAGTCCCTGATGCGCCACCACCCTCTTCTACGCAGCCGACGAAGGCACGCATCGACCATGCTGCTGCAGCCGCGAGATCCCGCCCCGAGTCGCGACAGGCGCCACGCGCTGCGCGCGGGGGCGGCGGCGGCGCTGGCCTGCTGGCTCCCGGCGTCGGCCCAGGGCACGCGCAGCTTCCCGCAGGCGGCGCGCCCGGGGCGCTTCGCGGTGCGTGTCTTTCCCGAGGCCATGCTCGACGGCCAGTCGGTACGGCTGTCCGCCGGCGCGCGCATCTACGACCAGCGCAACATGATCGTGATGCCGGCCAGCCTGTCGGGCAGCTTCGATGCGCTGGTCGAGCGCGACCCGGTCGGCGACATTTCGCGAGTCTGGCTCCTCACGCCCGAAGAGTTCCAGGCCGCGCAGGTGCGCGAGCGCGAACGCGCACGGTCGGCAAGCGGCCGCTGAATCGACGAGCGCATCCCGGCAGCAGGCAGCGCGCGTGAGCACCCGGCTCTACATCCGCACGTTCGGATGCCAGATGAACGAGTACGACTCGGACCGGATGGCCGACGTGCTCGCCGAATCGGAGGGCGCGCGCAAGACCGACCGCCCCGAGGACGCCGACATCATCCTGTTCAACACCTGCTCGGTGCGCGAGAAGGCCGAGGAGAAGGTGTTTTCCGATCTCGGCCGCATCAGTGCGCTCAAGCGCCAGCGGCCCGACCTGATCGTCGGCGTCGGCGGTTGCGTGGCCAGCCAGGAGGGCGCGGCGATCATCGCGCGCGCGCCGTACGTCGACCTGGTGTTCGGTCCGCAGACGCTGCACCGGTTGCCCGAACTCATCGCGCGGCGCCGCGCCAGCGGCCAGCCGCAGGTCGACGTGAGCTTCCCGGAGATCGAGAAGTTCGACCGCCTGCCGCCGGCACGCACCGAGGGCGCCACGGCGTTCGTGTCGATCATGGAGGGCTGCAGCAAGTACTGCAGCTTCTGCGTCGTGCCGTATACGCGCGGCGACGAGGTGTCGCGCCCGCTCGAAGACGTGCTCGTCGAGATCGCCGGGCTCGCCGACCAGGGCGTGCGCGAAGTCACGCTGCTCGGCCAGAACGTGAACGCCTGGCGCGGGACGATGCCCGACGGTGAAGCCGCCGATTTCGCGCTGCTGCTCGAATACGTCTGCGAGCTCCCGGGCATCGATCGCGTGCGCTACACCACCTCGCACCCGAAGGAGTTCACGCAGCGGCTGATCGACGCGTACGAACGCCTGCCGAAGCTGGTGGACCACGTTCACCTGCCGGTGCAATCGGGTTCGGACCGTATCCTCGCGGCGATGAAGCGCGGCTACACCGTGCTCGAATACAAGTCGATCGTGCGGCAGCTGCGCGCGGTGCGCCCGCGCGTCAGCCTGTCGAGCGACTTCATCGTGGGCTTTCCGGGCGAGACAGCCGACGACTTCGAACGTACGCTTCGCCTCGCCGAAGAGCTCGGTTTCGACAACTCGTTCTCCTTCGTCTACAGCCCCCGTCCGGGCACGCCCGCCGCCGACCTCGCCGACGACACGCCGCAGGCGCTCAAGCTCGAGCGGTTGCAGCAGCTGCAGGCAAAGATCGACGCCAACGCCCGGCGGATCAGCGACGCGATGGTCGGCAGCGTCCAGCGCGTGCTCGTCGAAGGGCCGTCGCGCCGCGATGCCGGCGAGGTCGCCGGCCGCACCGGCAACAACCGTGTGGTGAACTTCGAAGGCCCGCAAAGCCTCGTCGGCCAGTTCGTCGACGTGCGAATCACCGCCGCGCTGGCGCACTCGTTGCGCGGCGAGGCGGTGGTGCACGGCGCATGAGGTTCGCTGCGCACGCGACCGGCGCGTGGGTCTCGCGGCGCGCCGCGAAGGCGCGCTCGCTCGCGATGTCAGGGCTGTGGGCGCTCGTCGCACCGGCCGCGCTGGCGCAGCCGCAATCGCAGCCACCATCGCCGGCGCCAGCCGTGGCGGCTTCCCCCGGCGGCGTCGACGCGCAGGCGCTTCACCCGGCCCCGCTTTCGCAACTGCTCGCGACCGCGCGCAGCCTGATCGACGGGGGGCGCGCCGACGTTGCGTTCCGGACGCTCGAAGCCCGCGTCGCAGACTACGCCGGCGACCCCGACTTCGACTACCTGCTGGGGCTTGCGGCGCTCGACTCGGGCCGCCCCGGACAGGCGGTGATCGCCCTCGAGCGCGTCCTGATGGTGCGGCCCGGCTTCCTGCAGGCGCGCGCCGAGATTGCCCGCGCCTATTTCGCGTTGCGCGAGCGCGAGAATGCCCGGCGCGAGTTCGAGACCGTCGCCGCGCAGCGCATTCCCGAGGATGCCCGGCGCATCATCGGCCGCTACCTGGACGCGATCCGCCGCGTCGACGAGGCCGGGCGGCCCAGCCTGGTCGGACTGCTCGAACTCGAGACGGGCTACGACTCGAACGTCAACTTCGGGAGCTCCACGGGTCAGTGGGTGCTTGCCGACGGCACCGCAGTGATCCCGCTGGGCATCAGCCTTCCGAGAAGCAGTTCCGTTTTCGCCGGCGCGCTGGGCCTGAACTGGGCCCTACCGATGGGTGGCGGCTGGCAGTGGACGACTGGCGGCCGCGCCTCGCTTCGGCGCTACCCCGGTGCACATACACTGGACCAGGATCAATTCGACCTTTCTTCGGGGTTCGCCTTCCGCACCGGCTGCCACCAGTTCAACATGCTCGCGCAGTACCAACACCTCCAGTTGGGCGACTCGGCATTCCGCAACGCCTTGGGCGCTCTCGGCCAGTGGCAGTGCGACGTCGACGCCCGCACGCAGATCGGTGCCTACGTGCAGGCGTTCTCGCTCGACTTTCCGGGGGAGTCGCTGCGCGACGCCCGTCGCAGCGCGCTGGGCCTGACTTTCGCGCGTGTCCTCGCGGGCGCTCGGCGGCCGGTCTTCGTGGCCGGCATGCAGGCCGGAACCGAGACATCGCGCCGCGGTCTGGACAACCTCTCGTACGACTTCGTCGGTGCTCGCGCCGCCCTGAGCATGGGCGTCGGTGACGGCTGGCGAGGCTTCGCCGCGATCTCCTGGGAGGCGCGCGATTTCGACGGCATCGAACCGATCTTCGGCGTCGCCCGCAGCGACCGGCAGACCGAGTTGCGCCTGGGAGCCGAACGGGCTCTTTCAGCCGACTGGTCGATCGCCCCGGCGATCACCTATACCCGCAACCGTTCGACGCTCGGTCCGAACGATTTCCGGCGCGCACAGGCGGGCCTGACCTTGCGCTACAGGTTCCAGTGACGATGACGGTTCTCGATGCCCTCCCGAGCATCCGGCGAGTCGCCCGCGCCGGGGCCGACTGGCTCACGCTGTGCTGCCTTGTGTGGCTGGCCTGGACGGCGGGTCTGCAGTCCGCCGTCGCCGCCGACGGTCGCGCGCTCGTCGCGTCGGGCGGCGTCACGGTCCAGCGCGGCGCGGCGGCGCCGACGCCTGTTGCCGCGGGCGCCGAGTTCGAGAGTGGCGACGTCATCCGCACCGGCGCCGACGGGCGCGTGCAGATCCGCTTCACCGACGGGGCGATCTTCTCGCTGCAGCCAGGCACGACCTTCCGCATCGACGAGTACCGATTCGACGGCCCCAGCCAGCGCGGCTTCTTCTTCCTCGTGCGCGGCGCGCTGCGCACGATCAGCGGCGCGATCGGCAAGCGCAACCACGACGATTACCGGATGCAGACACCGACTGCAACGGTCGGCGTGCGCGGTACCGAATACGTCGCCGAACAGACCGTCTGCGACCCGCGCTGCGCACCGGGCCCCCGCGAGGGCCTGCGCGTGTCGGTCACTCGCGGGCGCATCGTCGTCGCCACACGCGGGGGCGCCGTGGAGGTCGGCGAGGGCGAGTCCGCGGCGGCCGACAATCCGGATGCAGCACCGCGAATGACCGACCAGGGTCCGGTGCTGGGGCCGATCAGCTATCTGCGCCTGCCCGGACACGGGGACGCGGTCACGCCCGCAGGCACCGCCGCCTCACGAGGCGACGGCAGCACTGCCGGGAGCACGAAGGCTGTCACTCCCGGCGGGGGAACTGGCGGCACCTCGAGGCCCCAGTCGCCCGCGGTCGTCGCAGGCGTCCTGCTGACCGCACCGTCCTCGGCCCTGACAGACGGGACCCGCGGCGGCTCCAGTGTACCCTCGGCAAGCCAGGAGGGCACCCATGCTGGCGCCGCTTCCGGCACCCATGTATCAGGTGGAAGTGCAAAGGCGACAGACTCGACCGGAGCAAGACACTCCGCTGTCGTGGGTGCCGGAACGTCCGCGCCGGGCGAATCGGCTCTGGCAGGTGGATCGACTCTGGCCGGCGGATCGGGCTCGGAGGGCGAATGGCGGAGCACGCCGAACGGCGATCTGGCAGGCATCGCCCCAGGCGCCTCGGCCGGCAGCGCGCCTTCGTTCAGCCCGGGCGCCGATGATTCACCAGCCTCGGAGGGAGCGCTGGAATCTGGCGGCTCCGCCAGCGCGCCACCCAGCGGCAACGCCGAAATGCCTGCGAGTCGGGGCATGGTCGAAGGCCTGCCGCCGATCGTGATCGACGCTTCGAGCCGGACGGGCAGCGCGCCCCCGCGTGCGTCGGCCAGCACCGACTCCGGGGATGCGTCCTGGATTCCCGGGCCGGGCGAATCGATTTCCAGGAACGAACAGCGTGGGCCCGACGGCTCGCTGGTCGCGGTCTCCGACGTCGCAGCGACTGCGCCGCCGGGTTCGTCCTCCGGCGGCACGGGTGGCACCGGCGGCACCGGCGGCACCGGCGGCACGGGCGGCACGGGCGGCACGGGCGGCACGGGCGGCACCGGCGGCACCGGCGGCACGGGCGGCACGGGCGGCACCGGCGGCACCGGCGGCACCGGCGGCACCGGCGGCACCGGCGGCACCGGCGGCACCGGCGGCACCGGCG
>MEED01000053.1 GCA_001724855.1 Lautropia sp. SCN 69-89 | reverse complement strand
CTGCGCGAACTCGTTGCCCTTGCCGAACTCCTCGCGCACGATCTCCACGATCTTCTCGGCGTGGTTGTCGTCCTTGGCGAAGATCAGCGTCTTGGGCACTTCGGTGCGGCCGGGGAAGATCTCGCTGAACAGCTTGTCGCGGAAGGTGCGCACCAGGGTGCGGATCTGGTCGGGCGTCTGCACGGCGCGGTCGAGCTGCTCGGGATCGTAGGCGAACTCCTCGTCGAGCTGCTCCCAGCGCACCTTGCGGGTGAGCTTGTCGCGGTAGCCAACGTAGTAGCCGGCGTCGACCTTGCTGCCGGCCTCGCTCACCTCGGTGCGGATCCGGTAGACGTCGTAGTTCACGTTCACGCCGTCGGCCACCGCCTGCTCGTGGCCGTACTCCATCACCAGGTTCTGGTTGAAGAAGCCGAAGGTCTGCTTGCTGGGCGTGGCCGTGAGCCCGATCAGGTATGCGTCGAAGTACTCGAGCACCTGGCGCCACAGGTTGTAGATCGAGCGGTGCGCCTCGTCGGTGACGATGATGTCGAAGGTTTCGATCGGGAACTTCGGGTTGTAGTCGAGCGGCTCCTGCTCCCGGAAGAGCCCTTCGATCTCGGCAGTCGAGTGTTCGTCGTCTTCCTCGGCCAGCTCGCGCCCCTCCAGCATGCTGTACATGCGCTGGATCGTGCTGATCGTCACCCGCGCGGTGGTGTCGAGCTGGTTGCTCGTCAGGTGCTGGACGATGTACTCCTCGCCGAACTTGAAGTTGTTGTACGGCGAGACGTACTGGTCGAACTCCTTCTTCGTCTGCCGACCGAGGTTGCCGCGATCGACCAGGAACAACACGCGCCGCGCGCCGCCGAACTTGATCAGCCGGTAGATGAAGCCGATCGCGGTGAAGGTCTTGCCGCTGCCGGTGGCCATCTGGATCAGCGCACGCGGCTTGTTGGCGGCAAGCGACTTCTCCAGGTTCTCGATGGCCTCGAGCTGCGCCGGCCACAGCCGGCGGGTCTGCGCGCCGTCGGCCCACTCGGTGACCAGCGGCGGCAGCGCCTGCATGCGGGCGAGGAAGGTCGGCGACAGGCCTTCGTCGATGACGAAGGGCGGCGGATCGCCGCTGCCGCTCGTCATGCCCGTGAAGCCTGCGGCCGGGGCCACCCAGCTCGCGAGCGTCTCGGGGCGGTGGAACGCGAAGGTGTTCCGGGCGCGCGGCACCGGGTCGAGGCCATTGGTGAAGTGGGTCTCGATGCCGGTGCTCTCGTAGAGGAAAGGCAGCGGCCGGCGCCAGGCCGGCAGCGACGCCGGCAGGCCCTGTGCGTAGCGGCCCGACTGGATCTCGACACCAGTGAGCGTGGCGCCCTGCTTCTTCGCCTCGATCACGCCAACCGCCTTGCCATCGACGTAGAGCAGGTAGTCGGCGAAGCCGAAACCGCTCGCCAGCGGGAACTCGCGGATCGCCACGCCGCGTGCCGCGTGCAGGTTGGCGGCGGCCACGTCGCAGACGTGCCAGCCGGCCGCGATCAGCAGCCGGTCGATTTCTGCTCGGGCGAGTTCCTCGGGGGTGGGCACCTGTCTCGGGTGAGGCTCTTGAGTTTCGGGTGGAGTGTAGCCGGCGGTGGCGAGCCGGTCGATAAGCAGTATCGTCGGGAAAGGATAGGCTTCGGCGGGCTCGCGGGACGAGCCTGCCTCGAGCGGTCAGGCGGCCCTGCCCGGCGCGCCCTCGGCCAACTCCGGAAACTCCGCCAGCTTCTGATACAGCGTCGCGCGCGCGATGCCGAGCCGGCGCGCGGCCTGGACGCGATTGCCGCCGGTGGCGCGCAGCGCCTCGCGGATCGCCGCGCGCTCGAGCGCGGCGATGCGCTCGGGCAGCGTCGCGGCGCCGTCGTGCGTCTCGCCGATCGCGCTCGGGTCGGCAGGTGGCACCGCGGGCGCATCGATCGCACGGCTGCCCACCGGACGGCCCTCGACGCCCGCACCCGGCGAGCCCCGCAACACGGCAGTCTCCTGCCGCACCGCCACCGCATCGATCTCCGGCACCACCTCCCGCAACGCCTCGATCGTCAGCCGCATCCCGTCCCATAGCGAGCACGCGCGCTCGAGCACGTTGCGCAGTTCGCGCACATTGCCCGGCCACGGCATCGCGGCGAGCGCCTCGAGCGCCTCCCGGTCGATTTCCTTCGGCAGCATTTCGTGCTCGAGTGCGATCTGCTCGAGCAGGTGCTCGCACAGCGCTTCGAGGTCTTCGGGCCGCTCGCGCAGCGACGGCAGCCGGATCGGCAGCACGTTGAGCCGGTAGTAGAGGTCGCTGCGGAAGCGTCCGTCGGCGACCAGCGTCGCGAGGTCGACGCTGCTGGCGGCGATCACGCGCGCGTCGACGCGCGAGACCGCGTTGGAGCCCAGCGGCTCGACTTCGCGCTCCTGCAGCGCGCGCAGCAGCTTGGCCTGCAGCGCCAGCGGCATGTCGCCGATCTCGTCGAGGAACAGCGTGCCGCCGTCGGCCAGCTTGAACTTGCCGTCGCGCCCGCGCCGGTCGGCGCCGGTGTAGGCGCCGGGCGCCACGCCGAAGAACTCGGCCTCGAGCAGCGTCTCGGGGATCGCGGCCACGTTCACCGCGATGAACGGATGGCGCGCGCGCGTCGAGGCCGCATGGATCGCCTGCGCGACCAATTCCTTGCCGGTGCCGGTCTCGCCGAGCAGCAGCACCGTGGTGTTGAGCACCGCTGCGCGGCGCGCGCGGCTCTTCACTTCGAGCGCGCGTTCGCTGTTGCCGACGAAGTTCGAGAAGGTATAGCGGGTGCGGCGCTGGCGCGCGAGCTCCTTCTGCGCCTGCGCGAGTTCGCTCTGCAGCCGCCCCATCTTTCCGAACAGCGGCTTCAGCGTCTCGATCTGGTCGTACAGGATGAGGCCCACCGCACCGATCACCTGCCCCGACTCGTCGTGCAGCGGGAAGCGCGACACCAGGTAGGTGCCCGCCTTGTTCTCCAGGATGTCGAGCAGGATCGGCTTGCCGGTCTCGACCACGTGGCGCATCAGCGTGTTCGGCACCACTTCCTCGACCGGGCGGCCGATGATCTCGTCGGCGTTGGAGAAGCCGAGGCTGGCGATGTTGCGCTGCCAGCGATCGTTCACCCAGACGATGCGCGCCGACTTGTCGACCACGAGAATGCCTTCGCACATCTCCGACAGATGGTCGAAGAAGGTCTCGGCCGCGAGCCGCAGCACGCGGTCGGAGTCATGGAAGGCGTCGAGCGAGCGGGGCATCGGACGATCATAGCCCAGGGGCGCGCGGCGCGGATCTCCGGCGGGCGGGTGCGCCGCGATCGCCCGAGACCGGCTATCCTCTTCCGGTCCGGGCGAGACGGAGGGCCAGCGATGAAGCGCATGAAGAAGAAGGACTACGAAGCGGCGCTCGAGCCGCTGCAGCTCGAACTCAACGACCTCGCGCACTGGCTCGCGCACACCGGCAAGCGGATGATGGTGCTGCTCGAGGGCCGCGACACCGCCGGCAAGGGCGGCGTGATCCACACCATCGCCGAATACCTGAATCCGCGCCAGGTGCGCATCGTCGCGCTGCCCAGGCCCACCGAGCGCGAAAGCACGCAGTGGTATTTCCAGCGCTACGCGCCGCACCTGCCGGCCGCCGGCGAGCTGGTGCTGTTCGACCGCAGCTGGTACAACCGCGCCGGCGTCGAGAAGGTGATGGGCTTTTGCACCGACGAGCAGTACCGGCTGTTCCTGAAGCAGGTGCCGGTGTTCGAGAAGCTGCTGGTCGACGACGGCATCCTGCTCTACAAGTACTGGCTGGCGGTCGACCAGGTGCACCAGGAGGAGCGCTTCGCCGAGCGCGCCGAAGATCCGCTCAAGCGCTGGAAGCTCTCGCCGATCGACCTGAAGTCGCGCGAGCTCTATGCAGACTACGGGCGCGCGCGCGACACGATGTTCGAGGCCACGCACACGAAGCACGCGCCATGGTTCGTCGTGAATTTCGACGACCAGCGCCGCGGCCGCCTGAACCTGATCCGCCACCTGCTCGACCAGGTGCCGGACCGCAAGGTGCCGATCGAGCCGTTCGAGTTGCCGCCGCTGAAGGGCAAGCCGGGCACCGAGCGCTTCGCCGGGCCGGTGAAGCCGCTCGAGGAGAAATACGAATGACGCGCCCGCGCATCGCGATCTGCGACGACTACGAACGCGCGGCGCTCGCGACCGCCGACTGGGAGCCGATCCGCAGCCGCGCCGAGGTCGTGGTCTTCGAGCAGCCCTTCGGCAGCGCGCAACGCGCGATCGAGGCGCTCGCCGACTTCGACGCGGTGTGCCTGATGCGCGAGCGCACGCCGTTTCCGGCGGCGGTGATCGACGCGCTGCCGCGCCTGAAGTTCGTGGTCTTCACCGGCGAGCGCAACGCTGCGGTCGACCACGAAGCGGCGGCGCGCCGCGGCATCCCGGTGTCGTTCACGCCGGGCGGGCCGTCGAAAGCCTCCACTGCCGAGCTCACCTGGGCGCTGATCCTGGCCGCGACCAAGCGCATCGTGCCGTCCGACGGTGGCACACGGCGCGGGCACTGGCGCGGCGACGCCTCGGGCCACGGCTACGCGCTGCCTGCCAACCTCGCGGGCGAACGACTCGGCCTGCTCGGGCTGGGGCAGATCGGCGCGCGGGTGGCGCGGGCCGGCCAGGCCTTCGGGATGGACGTGGTGGCCTGGAGCCAGAACCTCGACGACGCGCGCGCGGCCGGGGTCGGCGTGCGCCGCGTGGCGAAGGAGGAGCTCTTCGAGACCAGCGCGGTCGTCTCGCTGCATCTGGTGCTGTCGGCGCGCACGCGCGGCATCGTCGGTGCCGCCGACCTCGCCCGGATGCGCTCGGACGCGGTGATCGTCAACACCTCGCGCGCGGGCCTCATCGACCAGCAGGCGCTGATCGACGCACTGAAGGCGGGAAGGCCGGGCGCCGCAGCGCTCGACGTCTTCGACATCGAGCCGCTGCCGGCCGGCCATCGGCTGCTCGCGCTGCCGAACGTGACCATCACGCCGCACCTGGGCTACGTGAACGCGCAGGTGTTCGCGGCCTTCTACCAGGGCGTCGTCGACGCGCTCGCCGCCTGGCTCGACGGCGCGCCGATCCGGCTCGTCAACGCGCGTTGATCACGCGCATGCCCTGGAGCGTGCCGCCCGGGCGGTCGAGCACGCGGATCGTCACCTGGCGCGCGGCGAACCCCGCCGGCAGCGGCAGGGTGCCGCGCAGGTGCTGGTAGCCGGCCAGCGAGACTTCGACCGGGCCGAGGTCGATCGTTTCGTTGCGACCGGCACGCTCGCCGGCCACGGCCAGTCCCATCACGCCCGCGAATGGCTTGCCGCCCTTGCGCTCGCGGGTGAGCAGCACGTGATAGGCGAGCCGCCCGTCTTCGTTGGCGAATTTCGCCGCGCGCACCGCCACCGCACCGCCGCGCGGATCGGGAGGCAGCACTTCGTCGAACAGCGCGAGATCGGCACGCAGCCGCTCGACCGACTGGCGCGCATCGGCCAGTTCGGCGGCCAGCCGCTCGCCGCCGCCCTGCGCGGCCTTCGCTTCGGCGCTCGCCTTGTCGAGCGCCGCCTGCAGCCGCTGCCGCTCGGCATCGAGCTCGCCGACGCGGGCCTGCAGGCGCTGCGACTCCGCCGGCGTGAGCCGCGGCGGCAGGTATTCCTCCTGCACGTAGAAGAGCCCGCCGGCGCCGACCGCGATGCCGGCCAGCAGCCACAGCAGCCAGCGCGGCACGCTGCGCGCCCTGCGCCTGCCGTAGGCATGGCGCTCGAAGACCACCGGCCCGTCTCGTCTGAACAGTCCCATCGTCGCTCGGTTCCGTTGAAGGCTGAAGAAAGGCGCTCCGCCGGAAGGATAGACGATGCCGGCGCTCAGCCCGGCTGCGCGCGCCTGTGGCCCAGCATCTCCCGCAGGCCGGCCAGCTTCGCCTTCGCAGCCTCGGCGCCGACCGTCGCCGCGGCCTTCGGCCGGGCGTCGAGCTGCATCTCGGCGAGAAAGCGCGATGGCAGCTGCGCGTATTTCTCGCGCCCGCGCTTTCGTTCGCGGCACCAGGTGAGCGTGAGGCTGCGCTGCGCGCGGGTGACCGCGACGTACATCAGCCGGCGCTCTTCCTCGATGCGCGCCGCCGCGGCTTCGACCGTCGCGGCCCGGGCATCGCCCGCCCTGTGCTGGCCTGCCCTGTCGTGGCCTGACTCCTCCTGACCCGCCCTGCCATCACCGGCCTCCTCCTCGCCAGCCTCGCTCGTCGCCGCCGCGGCGCCGCCATGGTGCGGCAGCAGCCCTTCCTCGCAGCCGACCACGAACACGTGCGGAAACTCCAGGCCCTTCGATGCGTGGATCGTCGTCAGTCGCACCGCGTCGACCTCGCCGTCCTTGCGATCGAGCTGCGACAGCAGCGACACCGTCTGCGCGAGCGGCAGCAGCGTCGCGCCGTCGCCCTCGGCGCGCTTCTTCAGCCAGTCGACGAAATCGCTGACGTTCTGCCAGCGCGTCGCCGCGACCTTGTCGTCGGCGGTCGCGAACAGGTGCGAGCGGTAGTCGATCGCGTTCAGCAGGTCGTCGAGCACCTGCGCAGCCGGCTCCCGCGCCGCGCGCCAGCCGATGCGATTGACGAAGTTGCCGAACTCGCGCAGCGCCTCGAGTTGGCGCGGCGCGATGCGCTGCTCGGCGCCGGTCTCGAACAGCGCCGCGAACATCGAGACGTGCCGTTCGCCCGCATAGGTGCCCAGCGCCTGCAGCGTCGTCGTGCCGACGCCGCGCTTCGGCGTCGTGACCGCGCGGATGAACGCCGGATCGTCGTCGTCGTTGGCAAGCAGGCGCAGCCAGGCCATCAGGTCGCGGATCTCGGCGCGCTCGAAGAACGACTGGCCGCCCGAGAGCACATAGGGAATCTTCTCCTTGCGCAGCACCTGCTCGAACACGCGCGCCTGGTGGTTGCCGCGGTACAGGATCGCGTAGTCCGAATACTTCGTGCGCCGCTCGAAGCGGTGCGCCTGCAGCCGCATCGCCACCGATTCGGCCTCGGCCTCGTCGTGCTCGCAGGGCACCACCTGCACCGGATCGCCGACGCCGTGCTCCGACCACAGCTTCTTCTCGTGCAGCTTCGGGTTGTGCGCGATCAGCCGGTTCGCCGCGGTCAGGATGCTGACGCTCGAGCGGTAGTTCTGCTCGAGCTTCACGACCTTCAGGGCGGGATAATCGGTCGACAGCCGGTTCAGGTTCTCGAGCGTCGCGCCGCGCCAGCCGTAGATCGACTGGTCGTCGTCGCCCACCGCGGTGAAGGCCGCGCGCGGGCCCACGAGAAGCTTCAGCAACTCGTACTGGCAGGCGTTGGTGTCCTGGTATTCGTCGACCAGCAGGTAGCGCAGCTTCTCGCGCCAGGCCTGCGCGACGTCGGCGTGCTCGCGCAGCAGGCGCACCGGCAGGCCGATCAGGTCGTCGAAGTCCACCGACTGGTAGGCGGCCAGCGTCGCCGCATAGTCGCGATACGCGCGCGCGATGCCGTGCTCGAGACTGTCCCTCGCTTCCGCGGCCGCGCGGTCGGGATCGACCAGCGCGTTCTTCCACAACGAGATGCGGTGCTGCGCGGCGCGCGCCACCTTGCGGTCGGTGGTGCCCAGCGCCTGCTGCAGGATGTTGGCCGCGTCGTCGGCGTCGAGGATCGAGAAGTTGCGCTTCAGGCCCAGCGACTGGCCGTCGCGGCGCAGCATCTGCACGCCCAGCGAATGGAAGGTGCTCACCAGCGGGCGCTGCCCTTCGGGCAGCTTCACCATCTTGCCGAGCCGCTCGGCCATCTCCTGCGCGGCCTTGTTGGTGAAGGTGATCGCGCCGATCGCCTGCGGGTTGAAGCCCGACGCGATCAGGTGCGCGATCTTCTGCGTGATGACGCGCGTCTTGCCGCTGCCGGCGCCGGCGATGACGAGACAGGGACCATCGAGATAGCGGATCGCTTCGCGCTGTGCAGGATTGAGCTGTGCGGACATCGGGGGGCTGCCGGGGCGGACCCGGATTCTAGCAACCCCGCTATCGGCCCGAACCAGCGCCCTTGTCGCACTTCGCTTCGCGCAGGAACGCGATCAGGTCGGTACGCTCCTGCGGGTCGGCAACGCCGGCGTAGCCCATCGTCGTGCCCGGCACGGTGCCCAGCGGATCGGCGATGAAGCGGTCCAGCGTGGCCGCGTTCCACACGATGCCCGATCGCTTCATCGCGGGCGAGTAGTCGAAGCCGGGCACGCTTCCCGCCTTGCGGCCGAACAGTCCGCAGTGCCTCGGGCCGGTCCGGTCGTACTGCAGCGCGTGACAAGCCTGGCAGCGCGACCAGATCTGCTCGCCACGCGCGGCGTCACCATGCGCGGCGCCCCCGGTTGTCGCCGTCGACGCTGCCGCGGGCATCGATGCCGCCCTTGCCGTCGCCGTTGCCGTGGGCGTGGCCGCCATCGCCGCCGAAGCCGCCGCCAGCACGAAGCCGGCTGCGACTGCCGCCGCGCGCAGCCGTGCTGCGGACTTCACGACACGAACGCACCGGGCACCGGCGCTTCGCCCACCGCGTTGCGCAGCACCGCCCAGTGCATCGCCTCGTCGCCGAGGATGCTGGCCGCGGCTTTCGCCAGGTCGCGATTGCCGAACAGCGGTACCGCGCCCAGGTAGGCGCTGACCGCACCTTTCTCCAGCGTGGCCGCGAAGCGCAGTACGTCGGCCTGCGCCTTCAGCGTCTCGGTCGGGAAGCTGTACTTCTCCTTCGGCGACACCGCGCGGCCGCCGAGCTTCGACACGGTCTTGGCCAGCAGGTCG
The DNA here is from genome assembly GCA_001724855.1 of Lautropia sp. SCN 69-89. Lineage (GTDB taxonomy): Bacteria > Pseudomonadota > Gammaproteobacteria > Burkholderiales > Burkholderiaceae_E > Zeimonas. The sequence goes on along the minus strand of MEED01000053.1, from coordinate 4,423 downwards.
GCGTGTTCCTTGTGATGGCCCTGGAAGGTCAGCGCGAGCTCGCGCACCGGCTTTTGCAGCAGGCCGCTGTCGGCCGCCAGCTGATAGGCGGCGACGGCTTCGAGCTCGGCGCCGAGCGCGGTGTTCAGGATGCGCACGTCCTGCGCGGTCGCGTCGTTGCTGCCCGCGGCCAGCGCCTGGCGGCCCGCGAGCAGCGCGACCGCCGCGCCGGAGAGCAGGCGCACCGACTGGCCGATCAGCGCGCGGCGACCGGCGGGAACGACGAGACCTTCGGATTGAACGATGAACGACATGGCTTTGCTCCGTTTCGTTGGACAAGAGGAGGGTTGCGGCCCACTGGAAGGGGCCGTGGCGGCGCTATGCGCCGGATTCGGGGGATCGGGCCGTGGCCGGCCCGCGGTCGTCAGCCGCCGTCGAGTCGCGCGAGCACGCGCGCGCTGATGCGGTCACAGCGCTCGCCGGCGAACGAGAATGCATCGGCCACCGCCACGTCGATCTCGCGCGCCAGCGCGTCGCGCAGCATCGCGCGCGCGCGGAAGTGGCGCGTGCGCACCGTAGCCTCGGGCAAGCCCAGGCAGGCGGCAACTTCGTCGACGCTCATGTCCTGCACCGCGCGCAACACGAACACCGAGCGGAACGCTTCGGGAAGGCCGTCGATGCGCTCTTCGAGAATGCGCCGCAGTTCGCCGCGCTCGGCCACCGATTCGGGCCGCTCGGATTCGGGCTGCTGCATGTTCGCCTCCGGGGCGGAAGGCTCGAGGCCGCCGCCGGTGGTATCGAGGGGGATCACGTCGGCGCTGCGGCGCGCGACGCGCAGGCGGCCCAGCGATTCATTGACCGCGATGCGCACCAGCCACGTCGACAGTTTCGCCTCGGCGCGGAAATTGCCCATCGCGCGCCAGGCGTGCAGCCAGGCGTCCTGGACCGCGTCCTCGGCGTCCGCATCGTTCTTCAGGACGCTGCGGGCGGTGCGAAACAGCAACTGGTTGTAGCGCTTCATCAGCACGGCGAGCGCGCGCCGGTCGCCGGCCGCGACGGCCCGCGCCAGCGCGGCGTCGGAATCCTGTTGCAGGTCGGGGGCGAAAACCGCGGCGGGTTTCATGAGTGCTTCCTCGGTCTGGCGGTGCGTGGAAATCGGGTCTCGCACATTGGATGCATCGGACCCCGTCCGCGTTCCCGCGCGCCGACGAAATTTGACCCTGCTCGTCGCGCGCCTTAGCCTTGGCGCGATGGAGTTTCGTGATTATTACCAGAGCCTCGGCGTCGCGCGCGGCGCGTCGGCCGACGAGATCAAGAAGGCGTACCGCAAGCTGGCGCGCAAGTACCACCCCGACGTCAGCAAGGAGGCCGACGCCGAGGCACGCATGCGCGAGGTCAACGAGGCCTATGCGGTGCTGTCGGACCCCGAGAAGCGCGCCGCCTACGACGAACTCGGCAATCGCTACGGCGCCGGGCAGGACTTCCAGCCGCCGCCCGACTGGGGCACGGGCTTCGAGTTCTCCGATCGCGGCGGGCCGGAGATGCACGACGAGGCCTTCAGCGACTTCTTCTCGAGCCTGTTCGGCCATCCGGGCCGGGCGCGCGGCGCGGGGCGGGCCGGCGTGCACCGGATGCGCGGCAGCGACCACCACGCGCGGATCATGATCGACCTGGCCGACGTGTACGAGGGTGCCACGCGCGCGATCACGCTGCGCGGCGCGCGACTCGACGACGCCGGCCACGTGGTCGCCGACGAGCGCGTGCTCAACGTGCGCATCCCGAAAGGGCTCGCCGAAGGCCAGCAGATCCGCCTCGCCGGACAGGGCGCGCCGGGCATCGGCGGCGGTCCTGCGGGCGATCTCTATCTCGAAGTGCAGTTCCGCCCCGATCCGCGTTACCGGATCCAGGGGCGCGACGTCTACGCGACGCTTCCGGTGGCACCCTGGGAGGCGGCGCTCGGCGCGACCGTCGAAGCCCCGACGCCGTCGGGCCGGGTGCAGGTGAGCGTGCCCGCAGGCTCGCAGGCCGGGCGCAAGCTGCGCCTGAAAGGGCGCGGTATTCCCGGCGACCCGCCCGGCTCGCTGTACCTGGAGCTCGCGGTCGTGCTGCCGCCGGCCGACAGCGACAAGGCTCGCAGGCTCTACGAGCAGATGGCGCGCGAACTCGCCTTCGATCCGCGCCGCGGTTGAACACGAGCGGAGTCCGAGCCATGACATCCGACGACATCCTGAGCGGCGCCGTGATCGACGAGGCAATGCTCACGCTCGAGGAACTGGCCCGCGCCTGCGCCGTCGAACCCCGCTGGGTCGAGATGCGCGTGCAGGCCGGCCTGCTCGAATGCGGATCGGGCGTCGCCAGCGAATGGCGGTTCGCCAGTGCGCAGCTGGTACGCGCGCGGCGCATGGCCGCGCTCGAGCGCGACTTCGACGCCAACGAAGAACTCGCGGCGCTGGTCGCCGACCTGATCGAGGAAGTCCAGTGGCTGCGCGCCCGGCTGCGCGCGGCGGGGCTTTCTGCCGAGTCCCCGCCCGGCGAGCGCTGAACGCGCCGAAACGCAAGGAAACCACGCCGTGCCCGAATCGTCGATCGCCTGGGCGAGCAGCCGCCGCACCCTGCCCACCGTCTCCATCAAGCTGTTTCCGAATCCGCGAGTCGACCGCATCGGCCGTTACGGAGCGCAGCGTGCGCGCATTCTCGGCGGCGAAGCCTTCGACGCGGCACGTCGCGAGATCACGTCCTGGCCCGGCTACGCGGTGACGCCGCTGCACGACCTGCGCGGACTCGCCGCCGCGCTGGGCATCGGCGAACTCCGGTTCAAGGACGAAGGCAGCCGCTTCGGACTCGGCAGCTTCAAGGCACTGGGCGGCGCCTATGCGGTGGGCCGCCTGCTGGCAGGGGTGATCGCCCGCGAGACCGGCGCGAGGGTCGGCACGCGCGAACTCGCGGCCGGCGCGTTCCGCGAGCGGGTCCGCGACATCACCGTCACCTGCGCCACCGACGGCAACCACGGTCGATCGGTCGCGTGGGGCGCGCGGATGTTCGGCTGCAAGTGCGTCATCTACATTCACGAGCACGTCAGCGAGGGCCGCAAGGCAGCGATCGAACGGTTCGGCGCCGAGGTCGTGCGCACGCCGGGCAACTACGACGACGCTGTGCGCCAGGCCGATGCGGACGCGCGGCGGCTCGGCCGCCACGTGATCTCCGACACCTCGTACGAGGGGTACATGGACGTCCCGCGCGACGTGATGCAGGGCTATGCGCTGATGGCCGAAGAGGCGCTGCAGCAGTGGGACGACGCGATGCCTACCCACGTCTTCCTGCAGGGCGGTGTCGGCGGCATGGCCGCGGCGGTGTGCGGCCATTTCTGGGAGCGCGCGGGCGGCGAGCGCCCGATGACCGTCGTGGTGGAACCCGACAAGGCCGACTGCCTGCTGCGCAGCGCGTGCGCCGGCGTGCCGGTCGCGGTGCGTGGGGAGCTCGACACGATGATGGCCGGCCTGGCCTGCGGCGAGGTGTCGCTGCTCGCGTGGGAAATCCTTCGCGAAGGCGCCGACGCCTTCGCGTCGCTGCCCGACCAGGCCGCGATCGACTGCATGCGCCTGCTCGCTACCGCGCCATTCGGGGATCCGCGCATCGTCGCCGGCGAATCGGCGGTAGCGGGCCTCGGCGCGCTGATCGGCGCTGCGGCTTGTCCTGCACAGCGCGAATCGCTCGGCCTCGACGCAGGCAGCCGCGTGCTGCTGTTCGGCACCGAGGGCGACACCGATCCCGAGCTGTACCGGCAACTGGTCGGCGCGAGCGCCGCTCAGATCTCCAGCGGATCCACGTCCAGTTGCCAGCGCGCCTGAGAGTGCAACTCGCGCAGCGCCGCGAGCCAGTCGCGCAGGAACGCGTGCAGCGGCCGGCGCGCGTTCGCCTCGACCAGCAACTGCGCGCGCTCGCGGCCCGCGAGCCGGCTCATCGCCATCGGCACCGGATCGAGCAGCGCGACCGCATCGTCGCGTAACGCCCCGGCCGAAGCGCGTGCGAGGCCTCGCGGCGTCGCCTGCGACTGCAGCGCCTCGCCCAGCCCCCTCGCCTGCGCGAGGAACGCCAGCGCCTCGGCCTGCGTCGCTGCCTCGGCTCGCAGCAGTGCCTGGAAGCGATACGGCGGCAGGCCGACATCGCGACGCTCGGCCAGTTGCGAGTCGGCGAAGCCCGCGTAGTCGTGGCGCGCCAGGTACTCGAACAGCGGGTGGTCGGGAAAGCGCGTCTGCACGATCACGCGGCCGGGCGGCGTGGCGCGGTCGCCACCGCTGTCGCAGTCGCCACGCTCGCCGTCGCCCGCGGCAGCTGCCTCGGCCGTGCCCCCGCGTTGCGGATCGCGCCCGGCACGGCCCGCCACCTGCATCAGCGTCGCGAACATCCGCTCGGGCGCGCGAAAGTCGGACGAGAACAGCCCGCC
>MEED01000052.1 GCA_001724855.1 Lautropia sp. SCN 69-89 | reverse complement strand
CACCGGCTGGCGCGGCGAAACTCGCTGCGCTCGCTGCGCGAGCTCCGCTCAAACAGATCGCCGCGAGAATGATGGACGATGCGCGCTGCGCGCGCCGCCGGTGCTGCTGCGCTTCTCGGCTGCGCACAGGGCGCGCCCGCGACACCCGGCCCGCGCCTTTGCCGATACCGTCGTGGCGTTCGTGAGCAAGAGCCCCGTCTTCGGTCCGAACACCAGCAACGCTGCCAGAGCGGCAGTCGGCGCCGCCCCGCGGCTCGCCGCCGACTGCCGCGACGCGTCGCCCTCAGTCTGCTGACGGCCCCTGCCCCATCGCCGCGAGCACCTCGTCGAGGTTCTGCGGCATCCCCAGCGCGTTGAAGCCGCAATCGACGTAGTGGATCTCGCCGGTGACCGCGCCGCCGAGCGCCGACAGCAGGTACAGCGCGGTGCCGCCCAGCTCGTCGAGCTCGACGCCGCGGCGCAGCGGCGCCGACAGCACGTTGTACTTGTAGATCGCGCGCGCGCTGCCGACCGCAGCCCCGGAGAGCGTGCGCATCGGTCCGGCCGAGACCGCGTTCACGCGGATGCCCTGCGGACCCAGGTCGGCCGCGAGGTAGCGCGTGGAGGCTTCGAGCGCCGCCTTGGCCACGCCCATCACGTTGTAGTTGGGCATCACCTTCTCGGCGCCGTAGTAGCTCAGCGTGATCGCCGCGCCCCCGCGGGGCATCAGCGCGGCCGCGCGGCGCATCACCGAGGTGAACGAATAGCACGAGACGTGCATCGTGTGCAGGAAGTTGGCGAGCGTCGTGTCGACGTAGCGGCCCTTGAGCTCGTCGCGGCTCGAGTGCGCCACCGCGTGCACCACGAAGTCGAGCGCGCCCCAGCGCGCGCGGATCGCGTCGAAGCTCGCGTCGATCGACTCCTCGCGCTCGACGTCGCAGTCGAGCACCAGTTCCGATCCGGCCTCGCTGGCCAGCTGCGCGACGCGCTTCTTCATCGCGTCGCCCTGGTAGGTGAACGCCAGTTCGGCGCCGTGCGCGCGCAGCGTGCGCGCGATGCCCCAGGCGATCGAGCGCTCGTTGGCCACCCCCATGACCAATCCGCGCCGGCCCTGCATCAGCGCGGATGCGCCGGTCGCGATCGCTTCGCCCACGATCAGCCCTCGTAGCGCGACAGCGCCAGCGTGCAGTTGGTGCCGCCGAAGCCGAAGCTGTTGGACAGGATCGTCTGGTGTTTCACGCCGTCGATGCGCTGGCGCGCGATCGGGATCGCGCCGGCGCCTTCGTCGAGCCGCTCGATGTTGATGCTGGGGGCGACGAAGTCGTGCTTCATCATCAGCAGGCAGTAGATCGCTTCCTGCACGCCGGTGGCGCCCAGCGAGTGGCCGGTCATCGACTTGGTCGACGAGACGAAGGGCAGCGCCTCGTCGGGGCGCCCGAACACCTCGCGGATCGCGTTCAGTTCGGTGATGTCGCCTGCCGGCGTGCTGGTGCCGTGGCTGTTGATGTAGGTGACCGGCGTGCGTACGGTGCGCAGTGCGTTGCGCATGCAGCGCACCGCGCCTTCGCCGCTGGGCGCGACCATGTCGGCGCCGTCGGAAGTGGCCCCGTAGCCGGTGACTTCGGCGTAGATCTTCGCGCCGCGCGCCTTCGCGTGGCCGAGTTCCTCGAGCACGACCAGGCCACCGCCGCCGGCGATCACGAAGCCGTCGCGGTCGGCATCGTAGGCGCGCGAGGCGGCCTGGGGACGGTCGTTGTACTTCGAGGACATCGCGCCCATCGCGTCGAACAGCACCGACAGCGTCCAGTCGAGTTCCTCGCCGCCTCCTGCGAACACGATGTCCTGCTTGCCCCACTGGATGAGCTCGGTGCCGTTGCCGATGCAGTGCGCCGAGGTGGAGCAGGCCGAGGAGATCGTGTAGTTCACGCCCTTGATGCGGAAGTTGGTCGCTGCGGTCGCCGAGGTGGTCGAGGACATGCAGCGCGGCACCATGTACGGACCCACGCGTTTCGGCCCGCGCTCCTTGCAGATGGTGGCCGCCTCGACCTGGTTGCGCGTGGACGGCCCGCCCGAGCCGACGACGATGCCGGTACGCTCGTTGACCACGTCGGAGGTCTCGAGCCCCGCGTCGGCGATCGCCTGTTCCATCGACAGGTGCAGGTAGGCGGCGCCGTCGCCCATGAAGCGCTTGAGCCTGCGGTCGATCGCGGCGTCGAGGTCGATGTCGGGGCGGCCCGCCACCTGACTGCGAAAGCCCATTTCGGCATACTCGGGAACCGCCGTGATGCCCGACCGGCCGGTGCGCAGCGACTGCAGGACCTGGTCCTGGTCGAGACCGATGCAGGAGATGATCCCCAGGCCGGTGATCACGACCCGGCGCGTACCGTTCGCTTCAGTCATGGAGGTGCTCCTTCGCGTCGCGCTCAGAGCGATTTCGGATTGTCGAACAATCCGACCTGCAGGTCGGCGGCCTCGTAGATCGCCTTGCCGTCGGCCATGACGACGCCGTCGGCCACGCCGAGCACCAGCCGCCGGCTGATGATCCGCTTCATGTCGATACGGTACTGCACCAGGCGCGTCTCGGGCAGGATCTGTCCGGTGAACTTCAGGTGTCCCAGGCCGAGCGCGCGTCCGGAACCCGGCGCGCCGGTCCAGCCGAGGAAGAAACCCAGCATCTGCCACAGCGAATCCAGGCCCAGGCAGCCCGGCATCACCGGGTCGCCCTCGAAATGGCAGCCGAAGAACCACAGGTCGGGCCGGATGTCGAACTCGGCGGCGACGAAGCCCTTGTCGAACGCGCCGCCGGTGGCCGATATCTCGGTGATGCGGTCGAACATCAGCATCGGCGGCAGCGGCAGCCTGGCGTTGCCCGGGCCGAACAGGCGGCCGTGCCCGCACTCGATCAGTTCGTCGTATCCGTAGCTCGCCTTCGGAGTGAAATGCATCGGGTCAGTGACCTGGTTCGGGTTGGATCGTGGCCGCCATGATACGGAAAGATCGGCCGGCTTCGGCGCGGGGCGCCGCCGCGGCCTCACGCAGCAGGCGCATGCCTACCAGCGTATAGCGGGTCTGGGGCGTGTTCCAGTTGCGGTACGCGCAGCGCGCGTAGAACGGCCAGGTATGCCAGGAGCCGCCGCGGCGCACGCGCACCGTGCCGGTGGCGGGGCCGGGCGGGTCGTCCGTCGGCGAGTGGGCGTAGTAGCGCTCGTCGTGCCAGTCGGCGGTCCATTCCCAGGCGTTTCCGTGCATGTCGTACAGGCCGAACGCATTGGGGGCGAAGCTTCCGACCGTCGCGGTGAACGCAAAACCGTCGTGGCCGGCCAGCGCATGCGCGCTCCAGCGCGGCCAGTACGGTTTCGCGTCTTCGTCGAACAGGTTGGCCGCGCGCAGCAGCGCGCCCGGATCGTCGCCGGAGTGATAGCGGGTGCGCGTGCCGGCGCGGCACGCGTATTCCCATTCGGCCTCGGTAGGCAGCCGGTACGTCGCGCCTTCGGTTTCGCCGAGCCAGCGTGCCAGCGCCATCGCGTCGTTCCAGGTGACGTTGACCACCGGGTGGTCGTCGCCCTGCGGAAAGCCGGGGTTGCGCCACGAGTACTTCGGGTTGCGCCCGTCGAAAGCGTCGCGGCGCGCGCTCTTCGACGGATCGTAGCCGGGGTCGTAGCCGTAGCCGCCGGTGCCGTCGGCGACCGATTCGGGCACGTATCCGGATCGGGCCAGGAAGCGCCGGAACTGGCCGACGGTGACCTCGTGCTGGCCGAGGTAGAACGGGTGCGTGATGCGCACCCGATGCGCGGGCGCCTCGTCGCCGATCTCCTCGAAGCGGCGGCGTTCGAGGTCTGGGTAGGCCGCAGCCAGCGCGTCCGGCGACTCGTCGCTGCCCATCGTGAACTCGCCGGCCGGCACCAGCACGAAGCGCATGCCCAGCGTGTTGACCAGCACGGCCGGTGGCGGATCGGCCTGCGCGGTTGCGATCGACATCGCCGCGGCGGCGACCGCGAGCAGCATGGGAATGCTTCGGGGCGACATCGTCCGGCCAGTGGTGCGCGACGGCGGTCGTCGGGGCGGTTGTGCCGGGTGCTTCAGCGCAGTTCGCTCGCCTGCGCGAGCGTCACCCCGGCTTCGCGCATGGCCTGGAGTGCGCGCTCCAGCGAGCCGCCGAGGTCGATCGCGCGGCATGCGTCGAGCAGCACCACCGCGTCGAAATGCAGGCGCCGCGCGTCGAGCGCCGACCAGGCGACGCAGTAGTCGGTGGCCAGTCCGCAGATGAACAGGCGCGCAAAGCCGCGTTCGCGCAGGTAGCCGGCCAGGCCGGTGGGACTGGTGCGGTCGTTCTCGTAGAAGACCGAATACGAGTCGATGTCGGGCCGGAATCCCTTGCGGATCAGCAGCTCCGCCCGCGTGAGTTCGAGGCCGGCGTGCAGTGCGGCGCCCAGCGTGCCCTGCACGCAGTGGTCGGGCCACAGCGTCTGCGGGCCATAGTCGAGTTCGATGGTCTCGAACGGCGCACGCCCCGGGTGCGAACTCGCGAACGAACGGTGCCCGGGCGGGTGCCAGTCTTGCGTAACCACCACGTGCTCGAAGCGGCGGGCCAGTGCGTTGACCGCGGGCACCACCGCGTCGCCATCGGCGACCGCCAGCGCGCCGCCCGGGCAGAAGTCGTTCTGCACGTCGGTGACGATGAGCACGTCGTGGCGCGGGTCGATGGCCGGGATCGGCTGCATGACGTCGAGCTTCCCATTGCGGCAGGCATGCGTCAACCGACCGTCGTCCTCATCTGCGGCGCGGCAGCGGCGGCTGCAGGCGCCGCGCGAGTTCGCGCTTCGCGATGTCGATCGCCAGCGGGGCGGGATCGATCCTCCAGGACAGCGCCTCGAACGACCCGCGCAGCCGGACGGGCACCGGCAGGCCGCGCAGCGCGGCCAGCCCGGCCGGATCGCCGGGGGACGACGACTCGGACAGCTTCACCTGGACCGCGTAGTCGATGCGCTTGCGAGCGAGGTCGATGTCGCCGGAGCCGGTCACGTGCAGCAGCGGTGAGCGCAGGTCGAGGTCGTTGTTGTGCGCGATGCCGTGCCGGATCGCGAAGCTTGCGTCGAGCGACGAGAACGCGGTCCGGTCGCGGGCGCCGGAGGCCTGTTCGATCGCCGCGAGCCCGCCGCGTACGGCGGCCAGCGCCCGCTGCAGGCGATGCATCGCGTCGGCCAGGTCCACACCGACGATCGCGCCGTTGCGCAGCGACAGCGCCGCGGTGCCGTCCAGCGATCGCTCGAGCGCAGCCGGTGTGCCCCCGCTGGCGGTGACGTCGATGCGCAGGTCGCCGTGTCCGTCGAGCGCGTCGCGGCCGAAGAGCGCGCGCAGGGCCATCCCGGCGTCCACGCCGGCGAGCCGCATCTGCAGTGCGTGCCGGCCCGAGCCGGTGAGCGTCGCGCGGGCGTCGAGCGCTCCGCCGAACACGGCGGCGCCAAGCCGTGTCAGCTCGATGCGGTTCGCGCCCGAGTGGATCTCCGCGGTCACCTGGTTCGCATGGACGCCGCGCAGCGTCAGCGCGCCGATGCGCACGCTGCCGCTCGCTTCGAGGCCGGCGAGCGCCGCCGGGAGGACGGCGGTGTCGCCTCGTCGCGCATGCTCGTCGGTGTGCGCATCGGTCTCGCTGCCTGCGCCCTCGACGGTGGCGTCTGCCGCGGGCTTTTCGAGCACAGCGCGAAGGCGATCCAGGTCGAGGCGATCGGCCTGCAGCTCGTAGCGGATCGCCATCGGCGAGAAGCGGCTGGTGGCGATCTTCGCGTGCAGCATCGACCCGTCGAGCGTTCCGGTCAGCGACAGCGCCGCGATTTCGCGTTCCGGATCGATGCTGCCGTGGCCGGCGAACGAGCCCGCGATGTCGTGGCCGGCGCTCAGCACGAGGTTCAGGTCGGAAAGCTCGAAAGGCCCGCGCGCAGGATCCGCAACGAACTCGCCGCGCAGTCGCGCATCCAGCGTGGATGCGCCTCCCGCCTTGCCGCGCGCCTTCAGGTCGAAGCCGGCCAGGCGCGTCGCCAGCGTCGCAAAGTCGACGGTGTAGCCGCTCGAAAGCTCGATCGCCAGGTCGGTCAGCGGCCGCTTGCCGATCAGGCGACCCGACAGGCGCAACGAGCCGGGCGTGCCGCTGGCGATGCGTCCGGCCTCCAGGTCGGCCTGCTGCAGGCGCCATTCGCGGCCGCTGGTCTCGTCGCGCCACCCGAGCGTGGCCTGCCGCAGCTGCAGGCTGGCGACCGAGAGCGCCGCCGCTGCGGCCGCAGGCGCCGGATGGGCGTCGGTGCCAGCCGCGCCCCGCGCGCGCCGCAGCAGATCGTCGAAGTTGGTGCTGCCATCGCGCCGGCGCACCGCCTCGAGCTTCAGGCCTTCGAGCGAGACGCGCTCGATCACCAGCCGTCGCGACAGCAGCGGCCACAGCGCGATGCCGACCTGCGCCGCATCGAACTGCGCGAACTCGCCGTGCCCACCCGGACCCGACAGGCGCGCCGGCCCGATCGCGAGCCCGAGACGCGGAAGCAGCGACAGGGACAATTCGCCGTCGATCGACAGCACGCGGCCGGTGCGATCGCGCACCGCCGCGACCAGTTCGGGTTTGTAGCGGTTGACGTCGAAACTGGCCACGAACACGACCGCGGCAGCGGCCAGCAGCCCGGCCACCGCCGCGATCGCGATCGGCAGGCGTCGAACTCGCATCGATGTGCCTCGGTCCACAGACTCCCCGGGGCATCCTAAGCCGGCCACGACCGGCAGCGATATGCGCGTTTCACCCGGGTCGGGTTACACCCAGTTACCGTTCTTGCAGGTTTGCGTCTGGGCAGGCCGGCCGGCCGTCGGTAGTGTGCAAGCCATGCCCTGGCGATTGGCATTCCGCGTAGCGGGATCCACCCCGGGCCCCACCGTGACGAGGAGTCCCAAATGAACCAGTCCCTGAAACGCTTCCGGATCGTTGCCGCCGCTGCCGCGCTGTCGGCGGGCGTGCTGGCCACCGGCACCGCGCAGGCTTCCGACTCGGTGCTGGGTGCGGTGATCGGCGGCGGAGCGGGCGCGGTGATCGGCCAGTCGCTGGGCGGACGCGACGGCGCCATCATCGGGGGTGCCATCGGCGCGGCGGCCGGCGCCGCGGCGGCGTCCGACCACCGTCACCGCGGCGGGTACGCTTACGGGGGCGCGGCGGTCTACCCGGCTCCGGCCCCCGTCTATGCGCCGGCCCCGGTCTATGCGCCGGCACCCGTTTACGCACCCGTGCCGGTCTACCGCGCGGCGCCCAGGGTCGTCTACGAGGCGCCTCCGCGGGTGGTGTATCGTCCGGTGTACGTGGCGCCGCGTCCGGTGTACTACGAACGGCCCGGCTGGCGGCGCGGGCACGATCGCCACGACCATCGGGGGCGCGGTTACGGATACGGCTACTGAAGCGTTTCGCCCGCGGCGCGAATCCCGCCTCGTTCTCCCGCACGCGTTCGAGACGGGTTCCGGCATCGTGAACCTTGCGGCCGGCATTGCCGGCCGCTTTGGCGTGGGCGCCACGCTGCCGCCGGTGCGCGATCCGATCCTCGACGAGGCGCTCGCTGCCGCCGGCTCGGTCGTCACGGTGCTGTTCGATGGCCTCGGCGAACGCCAGCTCGCTGCACATGCGCCGCGCGGCGCGCTGGCCGCGCACCGGTTGCGCACGCTCGATTCGGTCTTTCCATCCAGCACCGCGCCGGCACTCACCTCGCTGGCCACGGCCGCGTGTCCGGCCGAGCACGGCAACCCGGCCTGGATGATCTGGTCGCCGCAGGCGGGCGCGGTGGTGCGCACGCTGCCGATGGACCTGCGCGGCCAGCGGCGGCGCACCGTGCGCGCCGCCGATACCTGGTCATGGCAGCCATGGGTGGCACGCGCGCCGGTGCCGTCGTTCGCGATCCTGCCGCGCGAGATCGCCGATTCGGAGTATTCGCGGCACGCCTACGGCGGTTCGTCGCGGCTGGCGTATGCGCGACTCGACGAGATCGCGCCGATGGTGCTTGATGCGCTGCGCGCGGGTGCCGACGCCGGGGGCGCCAGCGTCTTCGTCTACCTGCCGCACTTCGACGCGACCAGCCACGAAGCCGGCTGGCAAAGCGAGGCGGCCGGCGCGGTGGTGGGCCAATTCGACCGCTGGTTCGCGATGCTGGTCGAGCGGCTGCGCGGCGTCGATGCGCTGGTGCTCGCCACGGCCGACCACGGCTTCCTCGACATCGCCGAGCGCGACCAGTTCCGGCTGGAAGACTTTCCGGCCATCGCCGAATGCCTCGAGCATCCGCTGTGCGGCGAACCGCGCGTGCCGTTCTGCCAGGTGCGCGCGGGGCGGCGCGACCGCTTTGCCGAGATCGTTGCGGCCTGCCTGGACGACGCCTTCGAGGTTCACGAGTCGGCCGCGCTGCTGCGGGACGGCTGGTTCGGACGATTCGATTCCGCGCACCTCGACGCGCTGCCGATCGCGGGCCGAATCGGCACGCATATCCTGGTGCCGACGCGAGCCGTGACCCTGGTCGACCATGTCGCGGGCGAGCGTGTGCATCGCTTCGTCGGCATGCACGGCGGCACCAGCGACGACGAGATGCGCGTGCCGCTGCTGGCGGCCTGGCGCGGCGGGCCGATCGGCTGAGCAGCCGGGTCGGCTGTCGAGCGCCAGCGAGGCGAGCCCGAGCGGCCCGCGCGCGCCGGCGGGCGAGGGGCGGGTAACATCGCGGTTCCGGGCGGCCGTGCCGCCACCGTCCTCGCGTCCTTGCACCGTGAACACCCCGAAGCGTCCGTCCCCTCCCAATGCGCTGAGCGTCGCAGGCATCGACCCGAGCGGCGGCGCCGGCATCTTCGCCGACCTGAAGGCGTTTTCCGCGCTCGGCGCCTACGGCACCGGGGTGGTCGCCGCGCTCACCGCGCAGAACACGCAGGGGGTCACCGGCGTGCATGGCGTTCCGCCGCCGTTCGTTCGCCTGCAACTCGATACGCTGTTTGCCGACGTGCGCATCGACGCCGCCAAGGTGGGCATGCTCGGCACCGCGGAGATCGCGATCGCGGTGGCCGAGGGGCTCGCGCCGCCGATCTCGGCGGGGCGGCTGCCGCACCTGGTGGTCGACCCGGTGATGGTCGCCAAGAGCGGCGACACACTGCTCGGCCGCGAGGCGATCGCGACGCTGATCGAGGCGGTGCTGCCGCTGGCGACCGTGCTCACGCCGAACCTGCCCGAGGCGGGCGTGCTGCTCGACGCGCGCCCGGCCGACAACCTGAAGGAGATGCAGCGCGCGGCCGAGCGGCTGCGCCGCCTGCTGCGCGACGACGGCCGGCGCTTCGTGCTGCTCAAGGGCGGCCACCTCGCCGGCGACGCCACCGACCTGCTGTTCGACGGCGACCGGATGATCGAGCTGTCGGCGCCGCGCGTGGCCACGCGCAACACCCATGGCACCGGCTGCACGCTGTCGGCAGCGATCGCGGCGCTGCTCGCGCACGGCATCGAACCGGTGGCGGCGGTGCGCCAGGCCAAGCAATACCTGACCGAGGCACTGCGCCAGGCCGACCGGCTCGACGTCGGCTCCGGGCACGGGCCGGTCCACCACTTCCACGCGTGGTGGCCGCGTGCTTGAGTTGCTCTACGCACTGCCGCTGCTCGTGAAGGCGGCGATCCTCGGCGTGGTCGAGGGCCTGACCGAGTTCCTGCCGATCTCCAGCACCGGGCACCTGATCCTGGCCGGCAGCCTGCTGGGCTTCGCCGGTGAAAAGGAGAAGATGTTCGACGTGGCGATCCAGACCGGCGCGATGCTGGCGGTGATCTGGTACTACCGCGCGCGCATCGTCGAGACGGTCGCCGGCATTGCGCGCGAGCCGCGCGCGCAGCGCTTCGCCGCCAACGTCGTGATCGCGTTCCTGCCGGCGGCGGTGCTCGGCGTGCTGTTCGCGAAGCACATCAAGGCCTGGCTGTTCAAGCCGGTGCCGGTGGCGATCGCGTTCATCGTCGGCGGCCTCGTCATCCTGTGGGTCGAGTCGCGCCAGCGGCGTGGCCTGGCCGCGGCGCGCATCCACGAGGTCGATGCGATGGGCCCGGCCGATGCGCTGCGTCTGGGCATCGCGCAGGCATTCGCGCTGATCCCGGGCACCAGCCGCTCGGGTGCAACGATCATCGGCGGGATGCTGTTCGGCCTGTCGCGCCGGGCCGCCACCGAGTTCTCGTTCTTCCTCGCGATCCCGACGCTGATCGGCGCCGGCGTCTACGACAGCTGGAAGTACCGGCACCTGCTGGGTGCCGGCGACGTGCCGATGTTCGCGGTGGGGCTGGTGTTCGCGTTCTTCAGCGCGCTGGCCTGCGTGCACTGGCTGATCCGCTACGTGGCCTCGCACGACTTCGTGCCCTTCGCCTGGTACCGGATCGCCTTCGGCGTCGTGGTGCTGGCCACGGCGGCCAGCGGCGTGGTCGAGTGGGCGGGCTAAGGACGTGTGAACGAGGGGCGCACGAAGAGCAGGTCCCAGACGCCGTGGCCGAGCCTCAGGCCGCGCGACTCGAACTTCGTGAGCGGCCGCCACGGCGGACGCGGCGCGAAGCCGCGACACTGCGCGGCGGTCTCGCTGACCTCCGTCTCGCCGGCGCTGTTCGCGAGCAAGGGTTCGCGCGACAGCACGTCGAGCATCTGCACCGCATAGTGCTCCCAGTCGGTCGCGCAGTGCAGGTAGCCACCCGGCGCGAGGCGGCTCGCCAGCAGCGCGACGAACGGCGGCTGGATCAGCCTGCGCTTGTGATGGCGCTTCTTCGGCCAGGGGTCGGGGAAGTAGACGTGCACGCCGGCCAGCATGCCGGGCGCGATCATGTCGCGGATCACTTCGACCGCGTCGTGCTGCACGATCCGCAGGTTGCGCAGCCCCGCTGCCTCGATCCGCGCGAGCAGGCTGCCGACCCCGGCCGGATAGACCTCGATGCCGAGGAAGTCGCGCTCCGGATCGGCCGCGGCGATCTGCGCGGTGGTCTCACCCATTCCGAAGCCGATCTCGACGACGAGCGGTGCTTCACGACCGAAGACGGCCTGCGCATCGATCGGTTCGCCGCGGTACGGCAGGCACCAGCGCTCGCGCAGCGTCTCGTAGGCAAGCCGCTGGCCGGCGGTGAAGTGGCCGCGGCGCCCCGAGAAGCTGCGGATGTGCGGATGCGCTTCGGCGCTCACGACGCGGCGCGCGCCGGACCGATCGTTCCGCCGATGGGCGACGACGGTGTCGCCGAGTAGAACTTCTTAGGCATCCGGCCGGCGAGGTAGGCGTCGCGCCCCGCCTCGACTGCCTTGCGCATCGCGCGCGCCATCCGGATCGGATCGCGGGCGGCAGCGACCGCGGTGTTCATCAGCACGCCGGCGCAGCCGAGTTCCATGGCGATGGCTGCGTCGGACGCCGTACCGACCCCCGCATCGACGATGACGGGCACCTGCGCGTTCTCGATGATCAGCTGAAGGTTCCAGGGATTGAGGATGCCCATTCCCGAGCCGATCAGCGAGGCGAGCGGCATCACGGCGACGCAGCCGATCTCTTCGAGGCGCTTGGCCTGGATCGGGTCGTCGCTGCAGTAGACCATGACTTCGAAGCCCTCGCGCACCAGTGTCTCGGCCGCCTTCAGCGTCTCGGGCATGTTCGGGTACAGGTTGTTCGGGTCGCCGAGCACCTCGAGTTTGACCAGCGTGTGCCCGTCGAGCAGTTCGCGTGCCAGCCGCAGCGTGCGCACCGCGTCGTCGGCGCTGTAGCAGCCGGCCGTGTTCGGCAGGATCGTGAACCGCTCGGGCGACAGGAAATCGAGCAGGTTCGGCTCGCCGGCGGTCTGGCCGATGTTGGTGCGGCGGATCGCCACGGTGACGATCTGTGCGCCGCTTTCCTCGACCGCTTCGCGGGTTTCGTCGAAGTCGCGGTACTTGCCGGTGCCGATCAGCAGGCGCGAACCGAACTCGCGGCGGCCGATTCTCAGGGTATCCGAGGGTGCATTCATCATGGGTCTTCGTTCATCCGCCGCCGACGGCGACGACGATTTCGAGGCGGTCGCCGGGCGCGAGCGCTTCGGTGTCGTGGCGGCTGCGCGGCACGATCTCGCCGTTGCGCTCGACCGCGATGCGGCGCCCGGTCAGCCCGAGTTCACCGAGAAGCGCGGCAACGGTGCCGCGCGCAGGCAAGGGGCGCTTCTCGCCGTTGACCACGATCATTTCCATGCCGCGATTGTCTCACGCGCGGCCGTCGGGCCATTCCGTTTCGGGCCCTCGGCGCGGGGAAGCTGGAAGGGTGGGCGAGCGCTGGTTCGGGGGGCACTTCAGAGCAGTTCGTCGGGCGCGAACGGGCCCAGCAGCAGGAGCAGCAGCCGCGTTCCGAGCCCGGCGTCGGGTTCCGTGCCTTCGAACGTCGGCGTGCCAGGCGGCCCGATCCAGCGCAGCTGACCGTCGGCGAGCGCCTCCAGCCGGTAGCTGCTGCTGCCGGCGACGTCGTCGAACAGTCGTACGACCTCTGCGGCGAGCAGCGGGCTGCGGATCGCCAGCGCGACCTCGGTGTTCAGGCGCGCCGAGCGCGGATCCATGTTCATCGAGCCGATCAGCAGCAGACGGCGATCGATCACCAGCGCCTTCGCATCCAGGGTCTGCAGCGGCCAGGCGAGATCGCTGTTCCAGAAACGATCGAACGAGGCCGACAGGTCGCGCACGACCGGCCCCGCGGCGATCACGTCGAGGTCGACGAAGTTGCTCGCCAGGCTCTGCACGAAGTAGGCGTCGCCGAGGTTGCGCCCGCCGGTGACCGCGATCGCGTTGTCGGCGACGAAAAGCTTGTTGTGCATCCGCTGGTTGACGCGCCGGAGGTCGCGGATCGACGCGAGCACGCGCGTGAGCGTCGAGCCGCGGCCGGCAGGGAACGGGTTGTACAGCCGCAGTTCGATGTTCGGGTGGCGGGTGAGGCAGATCAGCGCGTCGTCGGCCCCCGCGGTGTTCAGGTCGTCGAGCAGCACGCGCACGCGCACGCCGCGCTGCGCGGCGCCGTGCACGTGCCGAAGCAGCGCCCGCGTCGACGCGTCGTCGCGCATCAGGTAGTACTGAAGGTCGAGCGTGTGCTGTGCGTGGTCGGCGAGAGCGGCCAGCGCGGCCAGCGCGTCTTCGCCCGAGGCAAGCAGTCGAAAGCCGGAGAAGCGCAGGTTGGGGGCCGCTGCTGCCGCCAGACTGCCGAGCTCGGTGGCCTCGGGCTGCGCCCAGGCCTGCTCGACCGGCTTGGCCGGTGGCGGGGGCAGGCTCGCGCACGCGGTGCAAAGCGCCATCGCCGCCCACGCCAGGCATCGTCCCGCCGTCGCGATCAAGCCGTTCATTCGACTGTCGTCCCCGCCGTGGCCCGGGCGGCGGCTCCACGGTACACTACGCACCGCGCGGGTGTAGTTCAATGGTAGAACGGCAGCTTCCCAAGCTGCATACGAGGGTTCGATTCCCTTCACCCGCTCCACTGTATCAATCTGCGGACTTCCGCAGAAGTCCAAGAGAGTCTGCAAGTCGTTGCCGCACAAAGACTTTTCCTCTCTTTGACGGTCTGCAGTAGTCCACTGCGATCCGCCTACAGCCGGGACTTTTAAGTCCACAAACAAGTCCATTTTTGCGGGCGCGGCTGATTCCGGATTGTTGATGGAGGGGCGA
>MEED01000051.1 GCA_001724855.1 Lautropia sp. SCN 69-89 | reverse complement strand
TCAGCCGTAGACCGGGAACTTCGCCGTCAGCTGCCCGACCTTCTCGCGCACCGTCGCGAGCTTCGCCGCGTCGTCCGGATGGTCGAGGATGTCGGCGATCAGGTGTCCGACCAGCCGCGCCTCGTCCTCGCCGAAGCCGCGGGTGGTCATGGCCGGCGTGCCCAGCCGGATGCCGCTGGTAACCATCGGCTTTTCCGGGTCGTTGGGAATCGCGTTCTTGTTGCAGGTGATGTGCGCCTCGCCCAGCAGGCGCTCGGCTTCCTTGCCGGTGATTCTCTTCGCGCGCAGGTCGACCAGCATCAGGTGCGACTCGGTGCGACCCGAGACGATGCGCAACCCGCGCTCGATCAGCGTCTGCGCGAGCACCTGCGCGTTGGCCGCCACCTGCTGCTGATAGGTCCGGAACGCGGGCTGCAGCGCTTCGTGGAACGCTACCGCCTTGGCGGCGATCACGTGCATCAGAGGACCGCCCTGCAGGCCGGGGAAGATCGCCGAGTTGATCGCCTTCTCGTGGCGCTCGGGCATCAGGATGAAACCGCCGCGCGGCCCGCGCATGCTCTTGTGCGTGGTGGAGGTGACGACGTCGGCATACGGTACCGGGTTCGGATAGACGCCGCCGGCGATCAGCCCCGCATAGTGCGCCATGTCGACCATCAGCAGCGCGCCGACGTCCTTCGCCACTTTCGCGAAGCGCTCCCAGTCGATGCGCAGGCTGTACGCGGAAGCACCGGCGATGATCAGCTTCGGCTTGTGCTCGTGGGCCTTGCGCTCCATCGCGTCGTAGTCGATCGCCTCGGATTCGTCCAGCCCGTACGAGACGACGTTGAACCACTTTCCCGACATGTTCAGCGCCATGCCGTGGGTGAGGTGGCCGCCCTCGGCGAGGCTCATCCCCATGATCGTGTCGCCGGGCTTCAGGAAGGCGAGGAACACCGCCTCGTTGGCCTGCGCGCCCGAGTGCGGCTGCACGTTCGCGCACTCGGCGCCGAACAGCCGCTCGAGCCGTTCGATCGCCAGCGACTCGGCCACGTCGACGTGCTCGCAGCCCCCGTAGTAGCGCTTGCCCGGGTAGCCCTCCGCGTACTTGTTCGTGAGCTGGCTGCCCTGTGCGGCCATCACCGCGGGACTGGCGTAGTTCTCGGAAGCGATCAGCTCGATGTGCGCTTCCTGGCGCTGGTTCTCCAGCCGGATCGCGTTCCAGAGCTCGGGGTCGGTGAGAGAGATACCGTGGTTGCGGTCGAACATGGAGGTCACCTGGTGGCGCCGGTATCACGCGGCACCCGCGATTCTAAAGGATCGCGTCGGCGCCGCGCCTCGACGTCGTCGAGCGGCGCTTCCCGCGAGGCAGTGAGGTGCGCGACATCGGCCCACGCGAGCAGGCTGAATGCGCTGCCGTCCCAGCGGATGCGGTTCAGGCTGGCGTTGAGCAGGTCGTGGCCGCGCGGCGCTTCCAGCGGCATGCCGGTGGCGATCCGGTAGGCGATGTCGAGCACGCCGCCATGGGTCACCGCAACGACCGTCTGCCCCGGATGGGCCCGCGCCAGGTCGCCCAGCGCCGCGGCCACGCGCGCATGGAACGCGCGCAGCGACTCGCCACCGCCGGGCAGCGCGAAATCGGGTTCGCGCTGACGCCAGCGCCGCCAGGCGTCGGCCTGCAGTCGCTCGAGCTCCTCGTGGGTGCGGCCCTCGAAGCTTCCGTAGTGGCGCTCGCGCAGGCGCGGCTCGATGCGCATCGGGAGGCTGCGGGCAGCGGCGATCGGCTCGGCGGTCTGGCGAGCGCGCGTGAGGTCGCTCGCGTAGACCGCGTCGACCTGCCATGCCGCCAGCCGACGGCCGGTGAGCGCTGCCTGTGCCAGCCCTTCCTCGTCGAGCCCGATGTCGATCTGCCCCTGGAAGCGCCGCTCGCGGTTCCAGGCGGTGACACCGTGCCGGATCAGCACCAGCTCGGTGTGCGGGCGACGGGGCTGCGGCGCGCTCGAACCGGGCGCGTTCGAGGCCGGCGCGCTCAAGCCCGTCCCGACGCGAGCCGCGGGTTCAGCGTGTAGGTGCCCGTGATCGACGCCTCGCCGAGCCGATGATGCTCGATCACCTTGCGCGCATCGGCGCCACTGAAACGGCCCATCAGCGGCACGCGCTCGACGTCGAGCGCGTAGACGGTGAACACGTAGCGATGCACGATCGAGTCGTTCCACGGCGGACACGGGCCGTCGTATCCGTAGTAGTCGCCGGCCATGTCGTGGTCGCCGGCGAACCAGCCGGTGTAGTCGTTGATGCCCTGGCGTGCGCCGTGCCGCGTCGCCGGCCCCGACTTGCCCTTGGGCGTGACCTTGTCGGAGTACTCGCCGGCGGCGATCGAGTCGAGGCTCGCAGGCAGGTCGACCAGCACCCAGTGAAAAAAATCGACGCGCTTGAGCGTGGCCGGAATCTCGCGCCCCTCCTGGTTCACGTCGTCGCCGCGGCTCGGCACGTCGGGGTCGTGGCAGACGATCGCGAACGAGCGCGTGCCCACCGGCGCCCCCGACCAGGAGAGCTGCGGATTGCGGTTGCCCGACAGCGTCACGTGCGACTTCGGGTCGATGCGGCAGAACGCGAACTCGGCCGGGATCGGCTGGCCGTCGGCGAAGGATTCACTGAAGACTCTCATCGATTCATTCTCCCTGGCCGCCCGGTTACGCGGCCCCCAACCGAACCATACCCCCTGCCGGCGATCCGGGCACCCCGCGGCGCACGATCAGGCCGCCGGTTCGAGCCTCACCCGCGCGAACCTGCGCTTGCCCACCTGCACGACGTAGCTACCCGCGGCCAGCTTCAGCGCCTTGTCGGCGACCCGCTCGCCGTCGATGCGCACGCCGCCCTGGTCGATGTTGCGGTTCGCCTCGGTGGTCGACGGCGCCAGCTGGGCCCGCTTGAGCAGCTGCGCAATCGGCATCGGCGCGCCGTGCAGCACCACCTCGGGCATGTCCTCGGGCAGCGCGCCGTGGCGAAAGCGCGCCTCGAATCCGGCCAGCGCCGCCTCGGCGGCCGTGCGCGAGTGGAAGCGCTCGACGATCTCCAGCGCCAGCATGACCTTCGCGTCGCGCGGATTGCGTCCGGCGGCGCACTGCTCGCGCAGTTGCGCGATGTCGGCCAGCGAGCGGAACGACAGCAGCTCATAGTAGCGCCACATCAGCTCGTCGGAGATCGACATCAGCTTGCCGAACATCTGTTCGGGCGCCTCGGTGATGCCGACGTAGTTGTTCTTCGACTTCGACATCTTCTCGACGCCGTCGAGCCCCTCGAGCAACGGCATCGTCAGGATGCACTGCGGCTCCTGCCCATACTCGCGCTGCAGTTCGCGCCCCACCAGCAGGTTGAACTTCTGGTCGGTGCCGCCCAGCTCGATGTCGGACTTCAGCGCCACCGAGTCGTAGCCCTGCATCAGCGGATAGAGCAGTTCGTGAACCGAGATCGGCTGGCCGGCGCGAAAGCGCCGCGTGAAGTCGTCGCGCTCCATCATCCGGGCGAGCGTGTAGCGGGCAGCCAGCTGGATCATGCCCCGGGCGCCCAGCGGGTCGGACCACTCGGAGTTGTAGCGGATCTCGGTGCGTTCGCGATCGAGCACCAGGCTGGCCTGCTCGAAGTAAGTCTTCGCGTTCTCCTCGATCTGCTCGCGCGTGAGCGGCGGCCGCGTGGTGTTCCGGCCCGAGGGGTCGCCGATCATCGCGGTGAAGTCGCCGATCAGGAAGATCACCCGGTGGCCGAGATCCTGCAGCTGGCGCATCTTGTTCAGCACCACCGTGTGGCCCAGGTGCAGGTCGGGTGCGGTGGGGTCCAGCCCCAGCTTGATCCGCAACGGGCTGCCGGTGGCCTCGCTGCGGGCGAGCTTGGCCAGCCATTCCGACTCGATCAGCAGCTCCTCGCAGCCACGCAGGCTGACCGCCAGCGCCTCACGGGTCCGGTCGGTCACCGGCCAGACCGGGGCCCCGGAGGCCGCCGGAGCCGGGCCCGTCGGGGTGTTTGGGCCGTTCATCGTCATTTCGTGACAGGTTTCCTGGAATCATCCGGTAGAATCGGCCGCTGTCCCCCGACCGGCCGGGCGGCGCCGCCGGCGCCGCTACAGGCACCGGGCCGAAGGGCAAGATTCTAGCCGAGGGTTCGTACGGCCCCGGCGACGCAGCCGTACCTGAGCATCGAAAGAACCCGTCAGCCCGATGAGCCCGCCTGCCCTGCCCAGCTTCCCGAAAGTGGCGACCGCAGTCGCCGTTACGCTCACCCTGGCCGCGGTCACTGCTTTCGGCACGGCGCCGCTGCGCGAAGTCGAGTTGCCCCCGCTGCAGACCATCGTCGAGAGCGTGGCGATCGCGCCCGCGCTGCGGTCGGCCGAGGCTGAGCCCGCGTCGCTGCAGCAGTACGCCCGATCCGAGCGCATCCGGCGCGGCGAAACGCTCGCGTCGCTGCTCGACCGGCTCGGCGCCACCGACGTCGATTTCCAGAAATTCATCGCCGCCGACCGCCAGGCGCGCAAGCTGATGCAGTTGCAGGCCGGGCGTACCGTCAACGCGCTGATCGACGAGGCCGGGCGCGTTCAGTCGCTGCAGTACCGCTACACCCATCTCGACAGCGAGTCGGACGAACCCGTGCAGCCCACCGGCCGGGTGACGATCCGCCGCGTCGACGACGGCTTCACCGCCAGCGACGAACCGATCGCGCTGGAGCGGCAGGTCGCGGTGGCGGTCGCCGAAATCCGCACTTCGCTGTTCGCGGCGATCGACGCCGCCGGCATTCCCGAAGCGGTCGCCACCCGCATCGCCGACATCCTCGACGGCGAGGTCGACTTCAATCGCGACCTGCGCCGCGGCGACCTGCTGCGCGTGGTCTACGAGGCGATCCGCGAGTCCGACAGCCTCGATCCGCCGACGATCGGCCGCATCCTCGCGCTCGAATTCACGATCAACGGCACCCGCCACGAGGCCGTCTGGTTCGACCGCGAGGGCTCCGAGCGCGGCGAATACTTCTCGTTCGACGGCCGCAGCCTGCGCAAGGCCTTCCTGCAGCATCCGGTCGAGTTCAGCCGCATCTCGTCGGGCTTCAGCCACGCCCGCATGCATCCGATCCTGAAATACACGCGCGAGCACAAGGGCGTCGATTTCGCCGCCCCGATCGGCACGAAGGTGCGCAGCTCCGGCGATGGCGTGGTCGAGTTCGTCGGCCAGCAGCGCGGCTACGGCAACCTCGTCGAGATCCGCCACCGCAACGGCATCTCCACGCTCTACGCACACCTGAACGGGTTCGCGCCGGGGCTGTCGAAAGGCGCGAAAGTCGCCCAGGGCGCGGTGATCGGCTACGTCGGCACCACGGGCTGGTCCACCGGCCCGCACCTGCACTACGAATTCAAGGTGGCCGGCGAGCAGGTCGATCCGCTGTCGGTCGTGCTGCCGCCGGCCGCGCCGCTCGACGCCTCCGAGCGCGCGCAGTTCGCCGCGCGCACCGCCGGCCTGCGCACCCGCCTGGCCCAGGCCGACGGCATCGTCCGCCTCGCCCGCTTCGAGTAGACCCCGCCCCGGGGCGCCCGACGCCGTGCGCCGCTTCATCGGCCTGATGTCGGGCACCAGCATCGATGCGGTCGATGGCGCGCTGCTCGAAATCGGCGAGCCGCCCGGCGCGCTACGCACCACCGCCTTCGCCAGCCGGCCGATTCCCGAAGACCTTCGCCGCGAGCTCGAAACCCTGCAGTCGCCCGGCGCCGACGAACTGGCGCGCGCGGCGCTGGCGGCCAACGCGCTCGCCGGCGTCTACGCCGATGTCGTCGCCGATCTGCTGGCCGGCGCAGGCTGCCCGGCCGCCTCGGTCACCGCGATCGGCGCGCACGGCCAGACCGTTCGGCACCGTCCGGAGCTCGGTTACACGATCCAGCTGCTGCAGCCGGCGCGGCTCGCCGAGGCCTGCGGAATCGCGGTGGTCTGCGACCTGCGGGCAGCCGACGTTGCCGCGGGAGGCCAGGGCGCACCGCTGGCCCCGGCCTTCCACGCCGAGGCGTTCCGCGATGCCATCGAGCGCCGGGCGGTGGTCAACCTCGGAGGCATCGCCAATATCAGCGTGCTGCCGGCGTTCGGCGCGTCCGAACCCGTCACCGGCTTCGACACCGGCCCGGCCAACACGCTGCTCGACGCCTGGTGCCGGCGCCATACCGGCGCCGACTTCGACCGTGACGGTGACTGGGCGCGCGGCGGAAAGGTCGATGCGGCGCTGCTTGCGAACTGGCTGTCCGAACCCTACTTCGCGCTGGCCCCGCCCAAGAGCACCGGGCGCGACTTGTTCGACCCCGGCTGGCTCGACCGTTCGCTGACCGCTGGCGCAGTCGCCGGCCCGGCCAGCGGGGCGCCCGGCACAGGGCGCAACCCGCGCGACGTGCAGGCGACGCTGGTCGAACTCACCGCAGTCACGGTCGGGCAGGCCTGCCGCGAATCGGGTGCCGAGCGGGTGTTCGTCTGCGGCGGCGGCGCGCGCAACCGGTTCCTGATGGAGCGGCTCGCCGTGAATGCCGCACCGGCGCCAGTGACCACGACACAGGCACTGGGCGTCGATCCTCAGGCAGTGGAAGCGGCCGCTTTCGCCTGGCTGGCGGCGCGGCGAATCGACGGAATGGCCGGAAACCTCGCGTCGGTCACCGGCGCGCGCGGGCCGCGGGTGCTCGGCCTGCTGGCCGAGCCGCGGCCGCGGAATTGATCAGGAGAACGACGAGCCGCAGCCGCAGGTGCTGCTGGCGTTCGGATTCTTGATGACGAACTGCGCGCCCTGCAGGTCTTCCTTGTAGTCGATCTCGGCGCCCACCAGGTACTGGAAGCTCGCCGCGTCGATCAGCAGCGTGACGCCGGCCTTTTCCATCACGGTGTCGTCTTCGTTCGTTTCCTCGTCGAAGGTGAAACCGTACTGGAAGCCGGAACAGCCTCCGCCCTGCACGAACACGCGCAGTTTCAGGGCCGGGTTGCCCTCCTCGTCGATCAGTTGCTTGACCTTGGCGGCCGCGCTTTCGGTGAACAGCAGCGGTGCGGGCATTTCGGCGACAGCGCTCATCGAGATAACCTCCAGTTGGCCCGACATTTTAGGATGCGGCCAGAAACCGCGCCAGTGTCGGGGCAATTCATTCGTTGCTGCTCGCCAGCTCCAGGTGCGGGCGCTCCTGCCCGCCGAGGTGGGCGAGCGCGCCGTCGAGGATCGCCCCGTGGTGCATCTCGATCGCCCGGTAGCGGATCTCGCCGCTCACCTGTGCCTTCGGCTGCAACTCGAGCAACTCGTCGGCCTGCACCGGACCCACGATCGTGCCGTTGACCACCAGGTGGGCCGCACGCACCTGCCCTTCGATGCGCGCGTTCTCCGACAGCACCAGCATGCTGGGCTCGCCTTCCTCGGCGATCACGTTGCCGCACACCTCTCCGTCGATGCGCAGGCCACCCTTGAAACGAACATCGCCGCGGATCGCGGTGCCGGCGCCGATCAGGCAATCGATCGTGCCGGTGTTGAGCTTCTTCCTGCCGAACATCGCGACTCCTCGCTCAGAGGGAGGCGCTTTGCTCGGCGCGCAGCACGCCCCGTTCGAGCACGCGCATCTGCACCGACTTCAGCACCGCGCCCTCCGGCACCCTGAAGTGGCCTTCGACCCGCAACAGGCGCCGGAAGGACAGCTTCATGCGCTCGCGCGCGTCGGCGGGACCATCGTCGGGCAGCTTCAGGATCCTGGTGCGCCCCTGGGTCACGGTGGTCACCAGCAGCTGCAGCGACCCCGAGAAGAGCCGCTCGGCGCGGCCCGCCTGCATCAGGAGGGCACGATAGCGCATCCGGTTGGGCTCGCCGGCATCGGGCTCGACCTCGAACCGACGAATGGCCACCGGGCCCTGCGCATCGGCAGCCGGCAGCAGGCTTTCGAGATAGGCAAGGTCGGCCTTCAGCTCGGCATTCTCGGCTTCCAGCGCCCGCAACTGCTGCTCGCGGCGCTGGGCGGCGACCTGGTCGATGCGCAGACCGCTGTCGGACGGAACGAGCGCGTCGGTCAGGCGCAACCGCTCGGCGCGCTCGTCGGCGAGCTGGTCGCGCAGACTGGCGATCTCCGCGTCGAGCCGATCACGCTCGATCGCGGCGTCGTCGAACGCGGCGCGCCACAGCCACATGCCGCTCGCCGCGCCCACGGCCACGGCAAGCGCAAGCGACGCAAGCCGCAACGGCCACGGCACGTGCCGTCGAACAGTCATCCTGGCGGCGCTCACCGAGCGACGCCGCACGAGCAGTCTCTTCTTCACTCCAGGTCATGGTAGCACCGGCACCTGGTCGAGCCCGGTGCCTTCCGGCAGCCCGAACATGAGGTTCATCGCCTGCACGCCCTGCCCGGATGCACCCTTGACGAGGTTGTCCTCGACCACCAGCACCATCAGCAGGTCGCTGCCCGGCGGGCGGTGCACCGCGATGCGCACGGTGTTCGAAGCGCGCACCGAGCGCGTCTCGGGCATCGAGCCGGCCGGCATCACGTCGACGAAGGGCTCGCCGGCGTAGCGCTTCTCGTAGAGCGCCTGCAGGTCGATGCCGCGGCCTGCCGGCGTCAGCCGCGCATAGAGGGTCGAGAAGATGCCACGCACCATCGGCACCAGGTGCGGCGTGAACACGAGGTTCACCGGCTTGCCGGCGATCGCCTGCAAGCCCTGACGAATCTCGGGAAGATGCCGGTGCCCGCTCACCGAATAGGCCTTGAAGTTGTCGCCGGCCTCGGCCAGCAGCGTGTGCACTTCGGCCTTGCGACCCGCACCCGACGCGCCGGACTTGCAGTCGGCGATCAGGCTGTCGCGCTCGACCACGTCGCTACCCGCCGCAGCCACCGTCGCCGGATCGAGCACCGGCAGGAAGCCCAGCTGCACGGAGGTGGGATAGCAGCCGGGCAGCCCGATCACCCGCGCCTTGCGGATCGCCTCGCGGTTCACCTCGGGCAAGCCATAGACCGCCTCGGCCAGGATGTCCGGGCACGCGTGCGGCATCTTGTACCAGCGCTCGAACTCGGCGGTGTCCTTCAGCCGGAAGTCGGCCGCAAGGTCGATCACCCTGACGCCGGCAGCGAGCAGTTCGCGCGCCTGCGACATCGCCACGCCGTGCGGAGTGGCGAAGAACACCACGTCGCAGCGGGTGAGCGGCGCCTGGGCCGGATCGGAGAAAGCCAGCGACACGCGGCCGCGCAGCGACGGGAACATCTCGGCCACCGGCATCCCGGTTTCCTTGCGCGAAGTGATCGCCAGCAGTTCCGCCTGCGGATGCTGCGCCAGCAGCCGCAGCAGTTCGACGCCGGTGTAACCGGTGCCGCCTACGATTCCGACCTTGATCATGTTCGACTCCGTGGATGCCTACGGGGGTCCCGGATGGGGTCGCCGGATGTAAAAAGGCCGCCTGCAGAGCAAGGCGGCCTGTTCCCGAAGCGCGCGGTATCGCGCAGGGCGTGCGCGGATCAGCGCTTCGAGAACTGCTTGCGACGTCGCGCCTTGTGGAAGCCGACCTTCTTGCGCTCGACCTCGCGCGCGTCGCGCGTGACCAGCCCGGCGCTCGACAGCGCGGGCTTGAGCGCCGCGTCGTAGTCGATCAGCGCGCGGGTGATGCCATGGCGAACCGCGCCCGCCTGGCCCGACTCGCCGCCGCCGGCGACGTTGACCATGATGTCGAAGCTGCGGATGTTGTCGGTGAGATCGAGCGGCTGGCGCACGACCATGCGGCCGGTTTCGCGCGCGAAATAGTCGTCGAGCGGCTTGCCGTTCACGACGAACTTGCCGGTTCCGCGCTTGAGGAACACCCGCGCGACCGAGGTCTTGCGCCGGCCGGTGCCGTAGTAGTAATCGCCGATCATCGCGTCAGACCTCCAGGACCTTCGGCTGCTGCGCCGAATGCGGGTGCGTGCCTTCGGCATACACCTTGAGTTTCTTGATCATCGCGTAGCCGAGCGGCCCCTTGGGCAGCATGCCCTTGACCGCCTTCTCGAGCGCGCGGCCGGGAAAGCGCGACTGCATCTTGCCGAAGGTGGTTTCGGTAATGCCGCCGGGGTAGCCGCTGTGGCGGTAGTACTTCTTGTCTTCGGACTTGTTGCCGGTGACGCGAAGCTTCGCGGCGTTGACCACGACGATGAAGTCGCCGGTGTCGACGTGCGGCGTGAATTCGGGCTTGTGCTTGCCCCGCAGGCGCAGGGCGATCTCGGTGGCCAGCCGACCGAGCACCTTGTCGCTGGCGTCGACGACGAACCAGTCGCGCTTGACCTCGTGCGGCTTGGCGGAAAACGTCTTCATGACTCTCTCTTGTGGAGGGGAGCGCGGAAAGCCTTAAATTCTAGCCGAATCCGGGAATGGGCGTCAAAGGCCAGATTCATGCCGGCACCTGCGCTGGATCGCCGCAATTCAAAAAAAAGCCCGGACGCAGAGGTCCGGGCTGAATCCACCAAAGGAGGAGGGTGGAGGAGACAACTCGAATAATAGCGAACTGGTTTGTGCATTGCAAGATGCGGCACGGCCCCAATCAGGCAAGGGCCGATCGAGGCTCGCCCTGGCGGTGCAGGGAGAGTTCGCAAGCCTATGAAATATCGATGATTTTTCGACCGACCAGCCCTGTGAACCGCTTCGGTCCGGATTTCGACAAAACCCTCTAATCGACGCGGCCAAGGGGTCGAGGATGCGGCAGCGCGGCAAACCCGGCACGCGTCACTGCCCCAGGCCCGGCACTACAATCGGCCCGCGGCGGCAACCAACAGGAGCGGCGATGGAATGCGTGGTGAAATGGACCGGCCCGGGCGGCATGAGTTTCGTCGCCGAGACCGGTAGCGGACACGCGCTGGTGATGGACGGCGCGCCCGAGACCGGCGGGCGCAACCTCGGACCGCGCCCGATGGAAATGGTGCTGCTGGGCGCCGGCGGCTGCACCGCATCCGACGTCGTCGTGATCCTCAGCCGCAGCGGGCAGGACGTGCGCGGCTGCGACGTGCAGCTTCGCGCCGAGCGCGCCGAGGCCGACCCGAAGGTCTTCACCCGGATCCACTTCCACTTCGTGGTGCGGGGCCGCGCGCTCAAGCCGAACGTGGTCGAGCGGGCGATCCGCCTTTCACACGACAAGTACTGCTCGGCGTCGATCATGCTAGGCAAAACGGCCGAATTGACGCACGACTGGGAAATCGTCGAGGATTGATGAATCGCGCAATGTTCAACAATGATTGACAAGACTCGAGGGTCCGTCATACTGAAGATCGGCCTACTGTCGTCTCACACACGCCCCATGGAAATCGTCCTGCGCAAATATGGCAACAGCACTGTTGCGGTGTTGCCGCCCTCCGTGCTGAGGGACCTTCGGTTGTGCGCCGGCCAGGCGATGACGCTGGACACCACCGACGACGGGGCGATCGTTCTGGCGCGCAAGCGCAAGTACCGTTTGGCCGACCTGATCGCCCAATGCGACCTTGCGGCCGCCCCTCCCGCCGACCTCGGTCTCTGGGAAAGCGCGAAGCCGGTCGGCCAGGAAGTCTGGTAATGCCGGTTTTCGAGCGCGGCGACGTGGTGCACGTTCCGCTCGATCCGGCAGTGGGGCACGAGCAGCGCGGCGCTCGTCCGGCGCTCGTCCTGACGTCCAGGGATTTCAATCGTCTCGGCGATGTCCTGGTTGCGCCGATCACCCAGGGGGGCGACTTCTCGCGCTACGCCGGATTCGCGGTAAGCCTGACTGGAAGCGGCTGCAAGACGCAGGGGGCGGCATTGGTGAACAAGATCCGCATGCTCGACCTGACGGCGCGCAAGGCGCGCAGGATCGAACGTGCGCCCGATGAGGTCGTCGCGGACGCCCTCGCGCGATTGACGGCACTGCTGGATTCCTGAGACGCGACGGCCGGATCTCGCCACGGGATCCCTATCCGCTGGGTTCCCTATATGTAGTGCGCGGTCGCGGTCATCACCTTCGCGGCCGCACGCATCGCCCCGCGCACCGGCGCCGGCAGTTCGGCGCCGCCCAGTCGCAGCGCGTTCTGCGCGTGCCGGATTTCGTCGTCCTTCATCGCGACCACGATCGCCCGCGAGCGCAGGTCCGAAGCCGGCAGCCGCTCGAGGTGCCCGGCCAGGTGCGCCTCCACCTGCCGTTCGGTCTCGGCCATGAAGCCGAGGCTGAGCCGGTCGCCGGCGCGACCGGCGACCAGGCCCAGCAAGAGTGCGCCGCCGTACCAGAGCGGATTGAGCAGAGAGGGACGGGCATCGAGCTCGCGCAGCCGCTCGCGGGTCCAGGCCAGATGGTCGCCCTCCTCGCGCGCGGCCTGGCGGAATTCGTCAGCCAGGCGCGGATCGGAGGTCGCCGCTGCCTGACCCTCGTAGAGCGCCTGGGCGCAGATCTCCCCGACGTGGTTCACCCTCATCAGGGCGCCCGAGAGCCGGCGCTCGGCCGGCCCGGCCGGCTCGGTCGGGTCGCCGCCGGCCACCGGCATGGGCCGCGCCGCAGGTGCGGCACCGCTCAGCGCAGCCAGCGCCCGACAGGCGCCGGAAAACAGCCGATCGACGGCGCCCTGGCGCCTGAATCCATTCGTCATGTGAGATCCGTCACATTCGCGGGCGGGCATCGGTCACGCGACCTCGGGGCTGGCCGCGGGCGGCATCGATGGCTGGCGCCCGACTGTTGCTGGAGAACGACAGGATACCCAAAAAAACAACGGCCGAAAGGTGCCCAGCTTTGCCCCCTCCCCGAATTTGGCGAGAATACGCAGGACTTCTGACCGGGGAAGGCCCACCAGCCGCTTCGGGGAGTTGCGGCGGCGTGGAGGCCGTCGATTGATTTCAGAAACCTAGGAGAACCTTCAATGAAGAAATCACTTCTCGCAGTGGCTGTCGCGGCAGCTCTGCCGGCAGCCGCGTTCGCGCAGACGAACGTGACGCTGTACGGGATCGCGGACGTCGGCGTGGGCTGGAACGACAACGACGGCCCCGGCGATTCGAACACGATGGTCGTCAACTCGGGCTACCAGTCGACGAGCCGCTTCGGCATCCGCGGCACGGAAGACCTGGGCAGCGGCCTGAAGGCCACGTTCAACCTGGAAGCGGGTGTTCAGCTCGACCAGGGCCTGAGCGACAGCGACATCGCTTCGCGTTCGGCGTTCTGGCAGCGTCGTGCAGTCGTCGGCCTGGCCGGCGGCTTCGGCGAAGTGCGCCTCGGCCGTGACTACACCCCGGGCTTCTCGGCCGCGGGCACCACGGACGTCATGGGCTACGGGCTGCTGGGCAACTGGCTGACCTACACCGCGCAGGGCGGTGTCACGACCCGTGCCAGCAACGGTATCCACTACACGGGCACGTTCTCCGGCATCACGCTGCGCGCGATGTACGCCGAGGGTGAATTGCTCGACAGCGCCACCACCGACAGCGGCGGCGGCGATGCGTGGGGTCTGTCGGGCGTCTACGCCGGCGGCCCGCTGACCGTTCAGGCCTACTACCAGGAAGTCAACAACGTCCTGGGCGACGCCGTCAAGCAGGCCGGTATCGGTGCCGGCTATAACTTCGGCGCGTTCCGCCTCACGCTCACCTACGGTGTAGCGGATGCGGACGGTACCGCAGTCGTGGCGGGTGGCGACAAGCTGCAAGGTCTGGGCCTCGGCGCAGGCGTGAAGCTCGGCACCGGCGAACTGCTGGCGCAAGTCATGCAGCTGAAAGTCGACAACCCGGTTGCCGGCGGCAGCGACCCGAAAGGCACGGGCTTCGGCATCGCCTACGTTCACCCGCTGTCCAAGCGCACCAACCTGTACGCCACGTACGGCATGATGCGCAACAACAGCACCGGGAACTTCTCGATCCTCGCCTCCGACAACTCCGTTGCCGCCGGAGCGCGTGGCGCGGATCCGAAGGGTGTCGCGGTCGGTATCCGCCACCTGTTCTGATCGCGCACCGGCTCACGCCGGTACACGAAGCAGGTCTCAAAGCGCCGGGGCAACCCGGCGCTTTTTTTTGTCCGGTCGGTTTGTTTGAGATGCGAACAGTTCAACCCTAAACTGTGCGCATGCCTGTTTCCGACGACCAAGCCCCCTCGCCGCTCGATCACGAAACGCGCCTGCAGGCGCACGACCACACCGCGCTGCGGCTGTGGCTCCGGTTGCTCACCTGCACCAGCCTGATCGAGGCATCCGTCCGGCAGATCCTGCGCACCGATTTCGAGAGCACGCTGCCGCGCTTCGACCTGCTCGCGCAGCTCGACCGTCATCCCCAGGGATTGCGGATGAGCGAGCTTTCGCAACGGCTGATGGTGACCGGCGGCAACGTCACCGGCCTGGCCGATCAGCTGGAGGCGGAAGGTTCGATCACGCGTGAGCCGGTCGCCGACGATCGTCGCGCGATCCGCCTGAAGCTGTCGGCCGCCGGACGCCGCCGCTTCGCCGAAATGGCTGCCGCCCACGAACGCTGGGTCGTCACGCTGTTCGAAGCCTTGTCGCGCGACGAGCAGCAGCAGCTGCTGCGGCTGCTCGGCAAGCTCAAGCCCGGCCTGCTGGCCGGCACGGCACGCGAATTCAAAGCCCCTGCCCCGGCACGCCGGCGCTCCTGACCGCAGGAATCGACCCATGCACCGATCCGCGCACATCGACACCTTCGCCCGCGACAACCTGCCGCCTCCAGAGCGATGGCCGGACCTGCCCCAGTCGCCCGATACTCAGTACCCGGAGCGGCTGAATGCGGCCGTGGAACTGCTCGACCGGATGGTCGAGGGCGGCTTCGGCGACGCAATCGCGCTGCGCACCGATGCGGCGATCTGTACCTATTACCAGTTGTACGTGCGCGTGAACCAGATCGCGCATGCGTTGCGCGAGCGCATGGGTCTGGTGCCCGGCAACCGGGTGCTGCTGCGCGGCACGAACAACCCGATGATGGCGGCCTGCCTGCTCGCGACGATCAAGGCCGGGCTGGTGGCCGTGCCGACGATGCCGCTGCTGCGCGCGAAGGATCTCGCACCGGTGGTCGCCAAGGCGAAGGTCGCCGCGGCCCTGTGCGACATCGCGCTGCGCAGCGAACTCGACACGCTGATGCGCGAGACGCCGTCGCTGAAGCAGGCGATGTTCTTCAACGA
>MEED01000050.1 GCA_001724855.1 Lautropia sp. SCN 69-89 | reverse complement strand
GATCCAGTTGCGTATCGCCGACCAGATCACCGACATCGGCAAGGTCAAGGTCTCGGCCAGGTCCATGGTCAGCGCCAGCATCGCCATCTCGTCGTCCAGCGCGATGCTGCGCTCCGTGACGCCGGCCTTCCATCGCTTCCATAGGGCCGTGTCCTGCGCCTCGTCCAGCACCGGATGCCGTCCCTTGCGCTTGGGCAGGCCGAGGATGTCGCGGCGAAGGGCGACCTCCTGGTGCGTCAGGCCGTAGAAGCGGCTGACCATCTCCGTGCTGGCACCCAGGCGCAGCATGCGGTCGACCGTGGCGATCTCGCGCTCCACGTCGTGCACCTGGCTCAGCAATCGCTTGAGCACCTCGCGGTTGACCGACACCGAGCACCACGAGACGGTGGCATTGACCAGCATGCTCACGAGTTCGGGATGCTTCAGCGCATCGAGTTCTTCCTCGCCGAAGCCCATGGCCNCACGAGTTCGGGATGCTTCAGCGCATCGAGTTCTTCCTCGCCGAAGCCCATGGCCTTGCAGCGTCGCAGTTGCCCGTTGCGCAGGTCGTGCAGCGCCTGCGCGATCACGGCCTGGTTGAGCGGGTGCGGTGCGGACATGGCTGGTCTCCGCTCAGGCGCCATGGCCGGGCGCGGCGCTGGCGCCCGCACCGGATTCCAGATCCACAAGCCGCCGTGCCAGGCGCAGCAGCCGAAACAGCTTTACCAGCCCGGCATCGCTCAGGCGCGGATAGGCGCCTGAGCCGTACAGCAAGGGCGCCAGATCATCGGCGAGCCGGGCGCGGTCGAGCCCGGCTGCGACACGGGCGGCGCACAGCGCCTGCAGCAGCGTCAGCACGGCCCGCGCGAACGGTGGCATCGCGCGCGCTGCCGGCGGCGCGACGCAGGCAAAGCCGATGCCGCCGTCGCTGGACTCGACCTGCTCGGCCACGCCGGCCTCTTCGGCGATCTCGCGCGCGAACTGCGCAATGTGCACGCGCAGCCGATCCGGCACGTCCAGGCCGGGCTCGATGTACCAGACGTCCGAGATTGGATAGAGCCCGCCTGCCTGTACGGGAATGGCGCGCAGCGCGTCGACATCGAAGTCGGGCAGCTTGTCGCCCATCTGGTCGGCGACCATGCGCTGTATGGATTGCAGGCGCTCGGTGGTCGGTGCAGGGGAGACGATGTGGCCTTGCAGGCGCTCGTCGCGTTGCCCGTCCTGATGCATACCTTCGGTGCCGACGGCGGGTACAACCAGACCGACGCCCGACGATGTGGAAGGAGAAGGTGCTGCTGGCTGCACTGACGGAGCCGGCGTCGATGGCGGCGACGAAGACCGCTGCGGCTCGGGCGCAGGTGCGGTCGGCGCCGCAGGTCGTGCCGCTGGCGGCGCTGGATCACTGGTCAGCGCGCGCTGTCGGCTCTCCGTGTCGTCGATCTCCAGGGCCAGCGTGTCGTAGTCCGCTTCCAGCAGTTCGACCATCTGGCCGACCAGCTCGTCCTGCACGCGCTGCGGCGAGAAGTTGTCGGGCTGCGCGTCGAACTGCGCGAGCACGTCCTGGAACAGCGTGGCGAAGTCCACCAACAGACTGCGGCCCAGCGCACGGCGTTCCCAAGTGCGTTCGCAGGCCTTGCGCAACACCGCCAGCCGTTCGACCTGGTGCCGGCCGAGCCCGCCGTACAGCAAGTTCGGAATCGCCGGCAGCAGGTAGTGAACCGCGTCCTGCATGCGGCTGATGTGCGACTGCGGCAGCGGAAAGCCATCGGCCGTGAGCCGGCGTGCCAGCTCGCTCTGCGACAGTGGCTGGCCGCTGTCCCGTCCCATTTCCTGCTCGTAGAACTCGCGCGCCTTCTCCACACCCAGGGCTCTCTCAATGAAGCTCAAGCCCCCGCGCAGCTCGTTCTCGGCCAGGTGGCCGGTCAGCATCACTACCTCGCCGCGCTGCGGCCAGGGACGGAACAGGCAGGGGATGCGGAAGAAGCGTTCGTCCTTCGTCTCGCTCCACAACTCGCGCAAGATCGCCAGGCGCGTGTTGCCGCCGTTGCGGATGATGTAGTGCAGCTCGCCGGGCCGGCGCGTGATCGCGGGTGACGCATCCAGCCCGCGCTCGCGGATGGAGGCCTTGATGTCTTCGTAGGCCGGGTTGCGCGTCACGCGCGGGTCGTGGTCATACGGGCGCAACTGGTCCAGCGTCACCACCATCGGCGTGTCGGCGATCGGGTCGGTCAAGGCTGCGGCCGAAGGGCCGCTGCGCTCGAAGCCCGAGGCCAGCAGCTTGGCGGCCATGTCATCCGGCGTCATGTCAGCCATGGCCGCGCTCCTGCGGCGATGCCTCGGCTACCTGCGCCTGGCGGTCGGCGCGGCGAAGCTGCGCAAGGGCATTGCGCTCCGCACGGTGGTCGCTCGCCGTCGAGCTGGTGTAGATCGGCGCGCAGCCCAGCTTCGTGAACAGAAGGTGTCCGCCTCGGGTGCGCACCACCTTCCAGCCCTCACCCAGGGCGAACTCGATCAGCGCTCGCAGCCGCTTGTGGCCGCGCGCCAGTTCATGCGCGCTGGCCATGGCCGGCCCCTCCCGCGTTCCCTCGGCCGGTGACGAGCGCGAAGCGCTCTTTCCACTCGGGGAACAGCTCGCCAGCGAGGGCGCGCATGGTGTCCAGCGCAGCCGGTGCCGAGCGGCCCGCCGGCTGGCGGTACTCCACCCGATGCACCGGCAGGCCGCGCGTCGCCGCACGTGGATACGCCTCGATCGCCGGCACGTCGGTATCCAGCACACGCACGCCGACGTGACCCTGGAACACCTGTCGCAATGCCTGCTGGATCAGCCGCGCGTTCGATGACACCGGATGCACGCGGTTGATGAGCAGGTGCAGCGGTGGCGGCTCGATGCCCAGATGACGGTACGGTGCGATGTCCTCGATGAGCTGCAAGGTGCCGCGGCGCAGCTCGCGGGCCGCGAGGATTTCCGGCGTCACCGGGGACAGCGCCAGGTCCGAGGCCAGCACCGCCATTTCCAGCAGGACGCTGCGCGCGCCCTGGGTGTCGATCAGCAGCAGGTCGTAGCGCGGCGCCAGCGTCGGCAGCAGGTGGCGCAGCCGCAATCTGCCGTCCGGTGCGTGCAACAGCAGCGTGTTCAGCTCGCCCCGGTCGTCGTTCGACAGCACCAGGTCCAAGCCGACGATGGCGGTGCGCGACACCAGTTGCTCGGCGCGCTGCTCGTTGTACGCCAGCATCTCGTAGATGCCGGCCGGCGCGCGTTCGGCCAGCGTGAAGTAGCTCGACAGCGTGGGCTGCACGTCCAGGTCCAGCAGCAGCACGCGCAGCCCGGCGTCGGCCGCGAAGCCGCCCAGGTTCGCGGCGGTGGTCGTCTTGCCCACGCCGCCCTTGGTCGAAATGATGGACACCACCTGCATGGGCTTCTCCCGGTTGAATGGCATGTACCGAGGAAAAGCGTCAGGCGCGCTCGTTGAGGCGATCGGCAATCCACTGCTCGACCTCCATCGAGTCCCAGCCCACGGCGCGCACGCCCAGGCGCAGCGCCTTGGGAAACTTGCCTTCCTTCATCAGGCTGTAGATATGCGCGCGCTTGAAGCCGGTCTTGGCCTCGACTTCGGCGCGGCGCAGGATGCGATGCTCGGTCTGCGCGGCCGGCGCGGTGATCTGCGAAGACATGAGAGACACTCCTTGACGCTCACTGGCGCTGTTCGGAAAGTGCCTCGTATTCAATACACCGCGGTCGTCGAAATCACTGCAATTGCAGAAGCCGCGACTGCA
Source organism: Lautropia sp. SCN 69-89 (assembly GCA_001724855.1). Classification (GTDB taxonomy): domain Bacteria; phylum Pseudomonadota; class Gammaproteobacteria; order Burkholderiales; family Burkholderiaceae_E; genus Zeimonas. The sequence goes on along the minus strand of MEED01000050.1, from coordinate 11,966 downwards.
ATTGCAGTGCACAGCATCGGCATCATGCTGGCCGCGTCGTCAGCGCGACGTCTCCAGGTGGCGCCGCGCCTGCGCGAGCTTGCTCCACAGCGTCCGCTCGCTGAGACCCGGCCGCCCTTCGTGGTGTGCGAGCAGCGCGCTGACCACGGCATCCATGCTGCGGAACGACGAATAGGCCGCGCCTGACGGCGAATTGCCCAGCAGCAGCGTCAGCAGCCCACCGATGATGTTGAGGTAAGTCGTCTGTCCTGAATAATTCGGTTTTCAAGCAGTGCACGCGTTGATTGCAGCAACTCGCCGCTGCACTGCTGCAATCAACTCCTGGAGCAACTTGCCAATGTCGCCGCAAAAAATCTGCAGCTGCTTCATCAGCAGTCGCAGATTATGACCGGCGCCGCACAGCACTGCATGCAGCGCGTCCCCGAGCACGCCTTTCAACGGATTGCGTCCGAGTCGCCCGTCCATTTTCATGTGCCCAATCGTGGGTTCAATCGCACTGCGCCGCTTGATCATCGCCTTCAACGTGCGTGTGATCCCACGTTTCTGTCCTGAGCGCAGAATCCTCACCCCCTCGACCTCGACACCGCGATAACCCTTGTCGACGATCGCCGTCGTCGGTGCGCGCTCAGCCAGTATCCCAACCTGTTCCAGCGTCTCAGACAGCGTATGGCCATCGTACGGATTGCCTGGCATTGAGCGCATGCCCACCACCAGTCCTTCTTTCAACGTCGTCGCGATGCTGACCTTCACCCCAAATTCGTACGGCGTTCTGGCCTTGCCCTTGCTGATACATTCCACCTCCGGCGCGTGCAGTGCATACAGCTTGTGCTTATCCTTGGTCTGCTGCGTCAGGACCCGGCGAGTGCGCGCCAGCAGATCTTCCGCCTTCGCGCGTACTGGCGACGCGAGCTGGTCGAGTTGCCGACTGACGTCGCGGTGCACCCGACCCACGCGCATCTTCAACGTGCGCAGCGTCTTCTTCATTCGCTTGAACTGCTTGGCATGCGCATAACGGCCGACCTGCGCGGCCAGCTTTGGCGCTTGCCGGTTGTAGTTCTGCCGCAGTGACAATCCCTGTTCAGCGGCCAGCTTGACTAATTGCTGGCGGCTGCGCTCCAAGAGCCGGCTGTCGGTCGGATATGCCACCGCCTTAGGCATGACCGTGGTGTCAACGATGACCTTGTCGACACTGGCCGCCTTCACGAACCCGATGCGGCGGGCCGCATCAATGGTCGCGGCCAGCATTGTCTCGACGCCTTCTTCGCCAATGCGTTGCCGCCAGCGCGTCAGGCTCGACGGATCGATCGGCAATTCGGTCTGGAAGTAGGTCTCGCCGGTGAAGTACTGGAAGTACGGATTCTCGATCCAGGTATTGACGACGGCTTCGTCAGAACAGTCATACGCATGCTGCAGGTATAGCAGACCGGCCACCAGCCGCGGTGGCAGCGCGGGACGCCCGCGCGTGCTGGCAAAGTGCGCGCCAAAGGACTGCTCGATCGTGGGCCAGTCAATCACGTCGGCCAGCTTTACCAGCGGATGCTTCGGATTGAGCATCTCAATTAACGGCTGACGGAACAGCTCGCTGGATGACGGATTGGACGGCAGCGGACCCATGAAAAACCTCGCAGAATTTGCAAGAAAACCCGCTCGTATTATCTCGATCCTTGCAAATGCCGTCACGCAGTTTTAAGCAGAAAGCCGCACCACTCCAGCATTCTCGGATTGTTCAGGGCGGACTAAGTCGTCTCGCTGCGCAGGCCAAGCTCGCGCGACTGTTCGTCGTCGGTCGCGCGCGTGGCATGTTCCTTCGCCAGGGCTTCGTGCGCGGTACGCAGCGTTTCATGCACCTGGGCGAGTTCGGCAAGTCGCGTCTTCGTCGCTTCGCGATCGGCCAGCAGGATGTTGAGCGTGTCCACGCTCACCGCTGGGTGCACCGCGCGTTCGATGCCGTCAAACAAGAACCCCGGCCGATCGCCGGGGTAGAACTGCGACATCCATGCTTTCAGATCCACATGGCGCACGGTCAACTCCGGGTCATCGAGCGCCGGCCGCTGTGAGCCCAGCACGATGCCGGCCTTGCCGCCGGGCAGTTCGCCATGCGTCAGCGCGTCGAAAATACGCTCGGCATACAGGCGCAGCAGCGGCCAGCGCGGAAATTCGCCGGGCTCTGGCATAGCATGCTGCCCCAGCGCTTCCAAGATGCGCTGCTCGAAGCGCAGGAGACCGCACCAACGGATGGCCGCCTCGATCGGGCGGTAGTATGTCTTCGCGCCAAAGGCGTGGCTGCTCGATTTCGGCATATCGCGCTCTTCCCCTCGTCGGATCGACACATGGCAAGCGCGCGCGACCCATATGAGCGCAGCGATTGCCCAAAGAACCCGATGAAGCGCGGGCCGGTCGGCATCGTGATAGACGTTGGGTTCGGCGATATCGCCGAGCGTTGCGCGCGGACAAACACTCCTTGCGGTGCCCGCCACGCCTCCACCATAATGCACCCGTGAAAAATCTTGTTACCGGCGCAACGGTTTGAAAATCGCGCACCCAAATTCGATCAGGAAAGGATGCCGCGCTTTACCGGAAAACCAGGGCAAAGTTTTCGTAGGTAAACGGTTTGGGTAAAGCGCCAATGCGTCTTCCGGCTGAGCCGCTTTGCATCCAGCACAGGCTCATGCGTTCTGCGTCACTGCAGTGACCTATGCAGCTTGAGAGCGCCTTGCTTGATGCCGGGCACATAGGTCCGATTCGCCACACATGCCGGTGACGCAGAAGGTCGGTCGCCGATGCAATTCGGGTCACGGGCCAGACCGAAAAGGAATCGCGCCGTTCAAAATCCTCGCGTCACATCGGGCGTTGATCGGCGCCTTGCGGGCGTCCGACACGTTCAACGCGGTCGATGAACTGCCGCAGCGGCTCCATGATTTCGCCTTCAGGCCGTAGCAGATAGGTTGTCAGTGAGGCGGTTTCCTCGGCCAACGGACGCACCACCACATCGGCCTGATGGCAACCAGCCAAATGCGCCGCGCTCGAAAAGCCCACGCCGTAGCCGGCGGCCACGAGGGCCAGCATCAAGGAATGGGTGCTGACGTACTCGGCCACCGTCGGCTGCGCATCCACCGTGCGGAGCAGCAGTTCGCATTGCTGGCTGCAACCTTCGCAGAGTTGGGGATTGCACAGTACCAGCGGATAGTTCACCACCTCTTTCAGCGGCACTTCCTTGAAAGCCAGCAGCGGATGCCGGGCGGGCAGAGCTACCACCAGCGGGTCTCGCCACACCGGCATGGCGATGACGCCAGAATCCACTTCACCAGCCAATGCAAGACCCGCGTCATACAAATCGCTGCGCAGCCCGCCCACCAACTGCGCCAATGGCGCTTCAAATATCCGAATGCCGACCCGTGGCGCCTCCTCCCGGCAAAGCGCAAGCAACGCCGACAAGCGGGCCTGCCCAACGTCGCCCGATAGCGCGATGCGTAGCGTGTTCCGATGGTTTGCCGCGGCGCGCGCCTTGGTCTGAGCTTGTTCAAAGGCCACCAGCACGCGCCGGGCATCCTCCAGGAAGACCTGTCCCGCCGGCGTGAGACGAACACGGCGTGGCGAGCGGTCGAGCAGTGACACCCCTAGGTTCGCCTCCATTTGGCGGATCGTGCGCGACAGTGGAGATTGTTCGATGTGCAGGCGCCGAGCAGCTCGGCCGAAATGCAGTTCCTCGGCCACGGCGATGAAGCAGCGAAGATGGCGTAAGTTCATGCTCTCTCCCCATTGATGTGATCGATCCATCTGATCGAAGGGAGCCGCATGGGTGCCGAAGCATCGCATCCGTATCGGATGAGAACCATCCCGGATGGTGCGCAGATGCATTCGCCCCGCGTCCGCACCGACGGCAGGCCGAGCGCGACGAAGACGATGAGGCAATAGGCGGATAGCCGCCTTCCGAGCCGGTCTCGCGCAACTCGACACCGCAACTGCGCAGCGGCTCATTGACACATGCCACGAAGTACCGTTGCGCGGCCTCGTTGGGGCGGACATCCGCCGAGCCGTGGGCTTACCGCTAGCGCCGCGACGGCTCTGTCATACCCCTGTCACATTTTCCCTCCAAAGTGTCAACATGTCCAGCTATCCCGATATATCGACATCTAGGTGCCGCCATGAATGAAGCCGCCCTGCCTACCGCCGCGCCCTCTGAATCGCTCGGAGCGTCGGGGCAGCGTGCCCTCGGTGCGCTGGCGGCATTGGGTCAGCAAACTCGCTTAGCGATCTTCAAGTTCCTGGTCAGCCACGAACCCTGCGGCAGGACCGTCGGCGAGATCGCTCTCGCAATGCAATGCCCTCAGAACACGACCTCAGGCCACTTGGCCATCCTGTCCCGGGCACAGCTCGTGACCAGCACCCGGCAGGGGCGAACCGTCATCTACCGCGCCGACTTGGCAGGCATGCGATGGCTTCTGGAATACCTGCTTGCCGATTGCTGCAACGGTGACGCCTCGATGTGCGCAACCGTCTTTTCATCGCTCTGCACGGGCGACTGCGCGCACTCGCCAGCAGAGGGCCAGCCTGACTAAACCCCAGTGACGACCACAACGAAAGCCACTGCCATGCAAAAAAGTTCTTCTCTACTCTATCTAACCTCGAAAGCCGCCGTGCTGGCCCTGACAGCCTCGTTATGGGCACCGCTGGCGCAGGCTACAGACATCAACGGTTCGGGTTCGACCTTCGTCCACCCGATCATGCTGAGTTGGGCCGCCAGCTACAACACCAAGACCGGCGCCAAAGTGAGTTACCAGGCCATTGGTTCAGGCGGTGGCATCAGGCAGATCAAGGAGCGCGTGGTGACCTTCGGGGCCTCCGACAAGCCGTTGCCGCCCGACGAACTTCAAGCCGCAGGGCTGAGCCAGTTTCCTCTGGTGATCGGGGGCGTTGTGCCGGTTGTCAACCTGGATGGCATCAAACCTGGGCAACTCAACTTCACGGGTGAACTCCTTGCCGACATCTATCTGGGCAAGGTGACGAACTGGAGCGACCCCGCCATCGCTGCTCTGAATCCAGACGCGAAGCTGCCCAACCTGAAGATCATGGTGGCACACCGATCAGACAGTTCGGGCACCACCTTCAACTGGGCGAACTATCTCTCGAAGGTCAGCGCGGAGTGGAAAGCCAAAGTCGGTGAAGGCACCACCGTGGCGTGGCCGACGGGTACTGGGGGCAACGGCAACGAAGGCGTTGCCCGCAATGTGGAGTACATCAAAGGCTCCATTGGCTACGTTGAACTCGCCTTTGCAATGCAAAAGAAGATGACGTTCGGAAAAGTTAAGAACAAAAGCGGTGTCTTCGTCAGCCCCTCCCTCGACAGCTTCCAATTCGCCGCCGCCAACGCCACATGGAAGGAGCCGCACTTCTACGAGGTACTGACTGATGCCTCTGGCAAGGAGTCCTGGCCGATCACCGCCACGACGTTCGTGTTGATGCCAAAGAGTTCTCCCGACGCCGACAAGTCGGCGGAAGCCCTTCGATTTTTCCGCTGGGCGCTCGAACAGGGCCAGGAGAACGCAAAACGCCTGCACTACGTCCCGTTGCCCGATGGGCTGGTCAAGCAGGTCGAAGCCTACTGGACCCAAAACATCAAGTAGCCACCACGCACAGTTGTCTTGTTACCTCAACCAAAAGGAATCCTATCCATGAAACTGAATTCTTCGCTCCTCTCGTTGGCTGCCGGCATTGCCCTTCTGTCATCCGGCTCCGTGTATGCCCAGGCCGTTCAAGTCGACCCCGCGCTCCCGACCTACCAAAAGGCCGCGGGCGTCTCCGGCAACTTCACCAGCGTCGGCTCCGACACGCTGAACAACCTGATGACCTTGTGGGCCGAGGAGTACAAGCGCCTCTACCCCAACGTGAACATCCAGATTCAGGGCGCCGGCTCCTCGACGGCACCGCCGGCATTGACGGAAGGTGCTTCCAACTTCGGGCCGATGAGCCGCCTCATGTCTTCGCGCGAAGTAGAGAGCTTCGAGAAGAAGCACGGCTACAAGCCGTTCGCTGTGCCAGTGGCGATCGACGCGCTCGCTGTCTATGTCAATAAAGACAATCCGATCCCGGGCCTGAGCATTGAGGAAGTCGATGCGATCCTGTCCGTTGGCCGCAAGTGCGGCTATGCGACGGACATCACGAAGTGGGGTCAAGTCGGCATGACAGGTGAATGGGCCAACCGCGACGTGGCCATGTACAGCCGCAACTCGGTATCCGGCACCTACGGCTATTTCAAGGACGTGGCGCTGTGCAAGGGCGACTTCAAGCGCAACGTGGCCGAGCAACCGGGTTCGGCATCGGTGGTCCAGAGCGTGGCCACGCAGATCAACGCTATTGGCTACTCCGGCATCGGCTACAAGACCTCGGGTGTTCGTGCGTTGCCGCTGTCGCAGAAGAAGGGACAGCCCTTCGTTGCGGCTGACGCTGTGCATGCCATCGACGGCACCTACCCGCTGGCGCGCTTGCTGTACGTGTACGTCAACAAGAAGCCCAACCAGCCGTTGCCGCCTCTGGAGCGCGAGTTCTTCAAGATGGTCTTGTCACAGCAAGGTCAGCGCGTCGTGGTCAAGGATGGTTTCGTTCCGATGCCCGCCCCACTAGCCGCCAAGGCTGCGGAGTCGTTGACCAAATGATCGGTAAGTCGCCGCGACTGACTTTCAGTGACTCAAGGAGAAAACCAATATGCACAGCATGCACATCATTAGCCTGAGCCGTGCCCTGGCGCTGGCCCCGATGCTAGCAGTCTTCGGTTTGGCGGGCTGCGCGAGCGATCCGGCGGTCACTCCTGGCGCTGCCGCAAAGCCGGCAGCGTCGGCGACAGCCGCGGCACCCGTTGTCCAACCGGCAGTCGTATCGGCCGAGGCTGCGCGCGAACTGTTCATCGTGTTGCCCGAAGACGAGCGCATCTACGTCTTTGGCGATACCAAGAACTATTTCCAGTATTTGGAACACTCCGAGGTGTCTCTCACCCGCACCCGCATCGGCGAAGGCCCCGGCGGCCGCACGCTGGTGTTCGGAATCACCAACGATGACGTCAAAGCCAACGCGCCGAGCCTGGCCGAGCGCGTGATTGACAAGAAGACGCCGGCGTCCGGTGATTTCCACGGCGAGGTGTTCAAGGATGGTCGCTTCTACGTGTTCCACACGCTGAAGGACATGAATGACTTCATCGAACACGGCGAAGTGGCGTTGGCATTCACCGACATTGGCGCTGGGCCCAACGGCGCGTCCATCGTCTGGGTGATGAACAAGGAAAGCATGGCCAAAGGCCGGCCGACCGCCACCATGGAACGGTTCAAGGCCATTCGCTCGGCATCGAAATAGTTTGCAGAACAGTCCCGCTCGCGGGCAGGCAGCATCTGTTGCTTGCCCGCTGTAGTTTTCACATTGGCATCTCAACCGTAGACCGAGCATGAACACGACGACAGCCGACCAAACCGCGCTCACCGCTGATGAAGCGATGGGCGGCCGCATGCTCAAGGACGCCATCTTCAAGCGCGTGATGTCAGTGGGCGGTATCAGCGTCATCATCGCCGTGTCGGCCATTTTTTTCTATTTGGCCAGTGTCGTGGTGCCCTTGTTCATGCCGCCAGGCGTGACTGCTGAAGCAAGCTTTGCGGCACCCGGAGTAACCAGCCAGCGCACAGCAGCGCTGACCTCGGAGGAACAACGCGAAATCGGTGTTCGCGTTGGCGCGCAAGGCGCTATCGACTTCTTTTCTTTTGACACGGGCGCTGTGCTGGCACAGGACCAGGTTCCGTTGCCCGCCGGCGCCACGTTCACGAGTTTCGACCAGGGTGAGCGCAGCACGTACACCGTTGGCTACGGACTTTCTGACGGGCGCGTGATCCTGGCCAAGCTCGGCTTCGCGGCGACCTTTCCCGACGGCAAGCGGCTGATTACTCCATCGATCAGCTATCCCCTGGGCAACGAGCCGCTAGCTGCCGATCCGCGCGGACAAGCCATCCAGCAGCTCAGCGTGCAGCAGTCGGACGCTGGCTCCACGATCGTCGTGTTGACCCAGGACGGGCGCCTGCTGGTGTCGGCTGTCAACGTCACCACCAACCTGATGACGGGCGAGACGAAGAGCCAGCTCCAACAGTCAGAAATCGCCAACGCGCCCAATGACATCCGGCAGATGGTCATCGAGTCGAAGCAGCGCGAACTGTATGTGCTGCACGGCGACCGCAGTCTGTCTCGCTTCGATATCAGCGACAAATCGCAGGCTCGGTTGCTGGAGACGATCAATCTCTTGCCTGACGGCCAACGTGTCACTGCCATGACGATGCTCAGCGGTGGTTTCTCGATCATCGTTGGCACCGACAAAGGCCAGTTGATGCAATGGTTCCTGGTGCGCCAGCCGAGCAACGAATTCAAGCTGGTACATATCCGCGAGTTCCCTGCCATGCCGACAGCGATCACCGCGTTAGCACCGGAATTTCATCGAAAGGGCTTCATCGCGGGCGACGAACAAGGCACGCTCGGCAGCTACTACGCTACCTCTGAGCGCCAGTTGTTCACGCGCAAGCTCAGCGACAAGGCCCTCATCGCATTGGCCGTACCGCCACGAGGCAATGGCTACCTAGCGCAGGATGCGGCGGGCAAAATCTATTCGGCTCAGGTGGACAACCACTACCCCGAGGTGTCGTTCCATAGCCTGTGGCAGAAGGTCTGGTACGAGAGCTACGAACGCCCGGACTACGTGTGGCAATCGTCGGCATCGAACTCCGACTTTGAACCCAAGTTCAGCCTCTCGCCCCTGACTTACGGCACGATCAAGGCCGCCACTTATGCCATGCTCGTGGCCGTGCCTTTGGCAATTCTCGGGGCCATCTTCACCGGCTACTTCATGACGCCGAAGATGCGCACGACGGTCAAGCCGACGATCGAGATCATGGCGGCGCTACCGACCGTGGTACTCGGCTTTCTGGCCGGCCTGTGGCTGGCGCCGCTGGTGGAAAACAACTTGGCCGGCGTGCTGCTCAGCCTGGTATTGCTGCCGATGTGTGTGCTCCTGGCCGCCTACGCCTGGCATCTGCTGCCCGAGAGTCTGCGCGGCCTGGTGCCGGAAGGTTGGGAGGCTGCGCTGCTGATGCCAGTGATCGCGCTCAGCGTCTGGTTGATCTTCCAACTTGGGCACCCCATTGAGGCCAGCTTCTTCGGCGGCGACATGCCGAACTGGTTAAGCAACCAGCTCGGCATCAAGTATGAGCAGCGCAACTCGCTGGTTGTGGGCATTGCCATGGGCTTCGCCGTCACGCCGACGATCTTCTCGATCGCCGAGGATGCGATCTTCAGCGTGCCCAAGCATCTGACTTCGGGTTCACTGGCGCTGGGGGCGACGCCGTGGCAGACGATGATGGGCGTGGTTTTGCTGACCGCGAGCCCCGGCATCTTCTCGGCAGTGATGATCGGCCTGGGTCGAGCCGTAGGCGAAACCATGATTGTGCTGATGGCCACCGGCAACACAGCGGTGATGGATTTCAGCCTGTTCTCGGGCTTTCGTACCCTCTCGGCCAACATCGGCGTCGAGATGCCCGAGGCCGGCGTCGGGGAAACGCACTACCGCCTGCTGTTCCTGGCGGCCTTGGTGCTGTTCGCCTTCACCTTCGTCGTCAACACCACGGCGGAGATATTGCGCCAGCGCTTGCGCGAAAAATACCAAACTGTTTGAGGGACACAAGCATCATGCGCGACTGGTTCAAATCTGGCTCTCCGTGGATATGGCTGACAGCCGGCGCCGTGGCACTGTCCGTCTTGGCCGTGGCTGGCGTGCTGGCATTGACTGCACTGCGCGGCCTGGGGCACTTCTGGCCCAAGGCCGTTGCTGAAACAAGCTACAAGGAAAAGGACGGTCAGATATCGCGCCTGATCGGCGAGGTCCGCGAGCGCGAAGAGGTGTCCATGCGTCGGCTGGTGGAGGCGGGCTTCAAGATCGAAGGTAACCAGCCTTTCGTTGACCGCTTGCTGTTCAAGCTGGGTAACCGTGACGTGACCGGAGTGGACTTCCGGTGGTTCCCGGAGCCGTTGCTGGGCACCATTGCTTACCCTGCAGATCTCATCACCATCGAGCGCCGTGAGTGGGGCAATTTCTATGGCCATCTGAAAGCCGTGAAGGAAAACGGCCAAGTGGTGGCCAGCGGCGAAGCGGCATGGCCTGAACTGCTGACGCGCTTTACGCGCGCCGAGTCGCTGTTCCAGCAGATTTACAAGATCGAGAAGAACCAGATCGGCGACGTCAACCACAAAATCGAGGGTCTACGACTGGAGCAGCGCCGTGCTGAACTCGCCGGCCGCTACACGGAAGCACTCAAGGCAGACCTTGCCGCGCGTAAAGCCGTGTACGACGAGCAGTTTTCTGTATTGCAGACCAAGCTCCAGGGCCTGCGCACCGACATCGGCCGCGACACGATAGTGGCAGAGGTGATGGACGGCAAGCAGGTGGAAATCAAGCTTGGCGTAGTGGCCGACGTGTACCGGCCCAACGCAATGAGTCTGGTCGAGAAGGTCGGGTTCTACGCACGCAAGCTGGCCGACTTCACCACCGACGAGCCGCGGGAAGCCAACACCGAAGGCGGCATCTTCCCAGCCATCTTCGGCACGGTGATGATGGTGCTGATGATGTCGGTGATCGTGATGCCCTTTGGCGTGATCGCGGCGATCTACCTCCGTGAATATGCCAAGCAGGGACCATTGACGCAGCTAATTCGCATCTCAGTGAACAACCTCGCGGGCGTGCCTTCGATTGTTTATGGGGTGTTCGGCCTGGGGTTCTTCGTCTATTTCCTGGGCGGAAACATCGACCAGTTGTTCTTCCCGGAGGCCCTGCCGGCGCCGACTTTTGGTAGCCCGGGCATTCTCTGGGCATCGCTCACACTGGCCATCCTCACATTGCCGGTGGTGATCGTTTCGACCGAAGAAGGTCTGGCCCGCGTGCCGCGCTCGGTGCGCGAGGGCAGCCTGGCGTTGGGGGCCACCAAGGCAGAAACGCTGTGGCGCACGGTGTTGCCTATGGCGAGCCCGGCCATGATGACCGGGCTCATTCTCGCGGTGGCTCGCGCGGCCGGTGAAGTAGCGCCGCTCATGCTGGTAGGCGTCGTCAAACTGGCCCCAACGCTGCCCCTGGACAGCTACTTTCCATACATCCATCTGGAGCGCAAATTCATGCACCTGGGCTTTCACATTTACGACGTGGGCTTCCAGAGTCCCAACGTCGAAGCCGCTCGGCCACTGGTCTATGCGACCGCCTTGCTGCTGGTGATCGTGATCCTGGTGCTGAACCTCTTTGCAATCCGGCTCCGCAACCGGCTGCGCGAGAAGTTCCGTGGCCTTGAATCGGTCTGAGCACATGGACGAAACCCCCAATCCTTCGGAGACACAGCCCATGTCCGATATTTCCAGCCCGGCGTCTGCCACCATTCAAATCCAGACCAAGGTGAACCACCTAGCGACTCCCGTTGCACCTCTGGACGAGATTGAGGTTGCCTTGTCCGTAGAAAACCTCAAGCTCTTCTACGGAGAAAAGCAGGCGTTGCACGGTGTCAACATCAACATCCCGAAGGGCCACGTCGTCGCGTTCATCGGCCCCAGCGGCTGCGGCAAGTCGACGCTGCTGCGCTGCTTCAATCGAATGAACGATCTGGTCGATGGATGCCGCATCGAAGGCAGCATCTCAATGGAAGGCCGCAACATTTATGACCGCAAGGTCAACGTGGCTCAGTTGCGTCGTCGAGTGGGCATGGTGTTCCAGAAGCCCAACCCGTTCCCGAAGTCGATCTACGAAAACGTCGCCTACGGGCTGCGACTGCACGGCGTGAACAACCGAGCGCAGCTCGACGAGGCGGTGGAGCGTTCTCTGAAAGGCGCGGCACTGTGGGACGAGGTTAAAGACCGGCTCGATTCCAGCGGATTGAGTCTGTCCGGTGGACAGCAGCAGCGGCTAGTGA
>MEED01000049.1 GCA_001724855.1 Lautropia sp. SCN 69-89 | reverse complement strand
CTGCGAGAAGATCACGAACAGCACCCCCAGCACCAGGAACATCACCCCGGACCAGAAGTCGCGTTGGTTGCGTATGCGCATCGGCGCGGTCTCCGTCGTTCTTTTCGTGCATTCGTGCAGCCGACGCGGGGGTCGACGCGCGAAAGACCCTGATGATAGTGCGCCGGTCCCGATCGGACCATGCGTGGATTCCACAATCCATGCGCGGCGACGGTCCGTCGCGCAACCTACGACTCAGGAGACCGGCCGCCCGCCAATGCGCGGGCGACCATGGTGTCTATTCGACGCGGGCCCCGGAAGCCTTGACCACGCGCTCGTACTTCGCCTGCTCGGAGCGCACGAACGCGGCGAAGTCTTCGGAACTCATCGGCGAGGCCTCCGCGCCCATGCGCGCCAGTCGCTCCCGGATGTCCGGGGCCGACAGCGCGCGGGTGAACTCCGCGTTCAGGCGATCGACGATCGGCTTCGGCGTGCCGGCGGGTGCGAACACGCCGAACCACGTGCTGATGTCGAAGCCTTTCAGCCCGCTCTCGGCGACCGTCGGCAGTTCCGGGAAGAAGCTGCTGCGCCGCGCGGTCGTGACCGCGAACGCCTTCAGCTTGCCGGCGCGGATCTGCGGCGTCGCCGACGCCAGGTTGTCGAACATCAGGTCGGTCTGTCCGGCGAGCAGGCCGAGTTGCGCAGGTGCCGCCCCGCCGTAAGGAATGTGCACCATGCTGACGCCAGCCTGCGCCTCGAGCAGTTCGCCGGCCAGGTGACCGGCGCTGCCGTTGCCGCCCGACGCGTAGTTCAGCTTGCCCGGATTCCTGCGAGCGTAGGCAATCAGGTCGCCGAGGCTGCGCACGCCGAGCCGCTCGGCGGTCTGCGGGTTCATCACGAGTACGTTCGGGACCGTCGCGACGCGCGTGATCGGCGTGAAGTCGCGATTGGCGTCGTACGGCATCTTCGCGTACAGGTACGGATTGATCGCGTGCGTGGCCACCGCCCCCATCACGATCGCGTAGCCATCGGGCGCGGCCTTGGCGACCAGGTCGGCGCCGATGTTGCCGCCGGCGCCGGGCCGGTTCTCGACGACCATTGGCTGTCCGAGCGAGTCGCGCAGCTTTTCGGCGAGCGCGCGGGCGACCTGGTCGAGCGGCCCGGCCGGCGGATAGGGGACGACGAAGCGGATCGGGCGGTTCGGCCATTCCTGCGCGGCAGCCGGCGCAGTGCCGGCGCACAGCACGGCTGCAAGCAGCCCGGCAAGGGCAGCGAAACGGCGGCGCGGGCCGCTGAATGCGGGATGGTCGGTCATCGGCGTTCTCCTTCGTAGTCTGAACAGGGCTCTAGCCGCCGCGCACCGCGGCGATCGCGGCGTCGTCGTAGCCGAGCAGCTCGCGCAGCACCTGCGCGGTATGCTCGCCCAGCCGCGGCGGCGGCAGCCGGTAGCTCGGCGGTGTCGCGCTCATCTTCAGGGGGCTTCCGACCAGCGGCACCGGGCCCGCATCCTCGCGCTCGACGTCGACGCGCAGTCCGCGCGCGCGCACCTGCTCGTTGTCGAACACCTGGCGCAGGTCGTTGATCGGGCCGCAGGGCACGCCGGCGCGCTCGAGCGCCTCGAGCCACCATCCGGCGGGCCGCCGCCCGATCAGTTCGGCGATCAGCGGCACCAGGGTCTCGCGGTTGCGCACCCGGTTGCTGTTGCGCGCGAAACGTTCGTCGCGGTGCAGTTCGGGCCGCCCGGCGAGTTCGCAGAAGCGCCGGTACTGGTCGTCGTTGCCCACCGCCACCACGATCCACTGGTCGGCCGCGCGGAACGCCTGGTACGGCACGATGTTCGGATGCGCATTGCCCCAGCGCCTGGGCGGCTGTCCGCTCACCAGGAAGTTGGTGTTCATGTTGGCCAGCATCGCAACCTGCACGTCGAGCAGCGCGACGTCGATGTACTGGCCCTCGCCGGTGCGCTCGCGATGCAGCAGCGCGGCCAGCACCGCCTGCGTCGCGTACATGCCGGTCATCAGGTCGGAGACCGCGACGCCCACCTTCTGCGGGCCGCCGCCGGGGCGCTCGTCGGCTTCGCCGGTGATCGACATCAGGCCGCCGAGCCCCTGGATGATGAAGTCGTAGCCGGCGCGGTGCGCCCACGGTCCGGTCTGGCCGAAGCCGGTGACCGAGCAGTAGACCAGGCGCGGATTCACCGCGGCCAGGCTCGCGTAGTCGAGTCCGTACTTGCGCAGTTGGCCGACCTTGTAGTTCTCGAGCACCACGTCGCTCAGCCGGGCCAGTTCGCGCACCGCCTGCTGGCCGGCGGCCGAGGCCAGGTCGATCTCGATCGAGCGCTTGTTGCGGTTGGCGGCCAGGTAGTAGGCGGCGTCGGCCGTGTCGCGTCCCTCGCGATCCTTCAGGAACGGCGGGCCCCAGGCGCGGGTGTCGTCACCGGCGCCGGGACGTTCGACCTTGATCACGTCGGCGCCGAGGTCGGCGAGGTTCTGCGAGCACCAGGGCCCGGCGAGCACGCGGGTGAGGTCGAGGACGCGGATTCCGTTCAGGGCGGCTTTCATGGGCGCAACCTTACGCGAACGCACGGGCCGCTGCTTCGGGGAATGGTGTGCCCCGCGCGCGCCATTTTTCCGCCCGCATTTCGGTAGAATCGCAAATTCCGCTGAAAAATCAATTCGCTGCACAACCGCAAGCTTGACCGGGCACCCCATGAAGTCGGCCGAGATCAGAGAGAAATTCCTGCGCTTCTTCGAATCGAAGGGGCACACGATCGTCGCATCGAGCCCGCTGGTGCCGGCCAACGACCCGACGCTGCTGTTCACCAACAGCGGCATGGTGCAGTTCAAGGACGTGTTCACCGGCCGCGAGCATCGCCCGTACAAGCGCGCGACCAGCGCGCAGCGCAGCCTTCGCGCCGGCGGCAAGCACAACGACCTCGAGAACGTGGGCTACACCGCGCGCCACCACACGTTCTTCGAGATGCTCGGAAACTTCTCGTTCGGCGACTACTTCAAGCGCGAGGCGATCGGCTTCGCCTGGGAGCTGCTGACGCAGGTCTACAGGCTGCCGCCCGAGCTGCTGTGGGTCACCGTCTACCAGGAAGACGACGCAGCCTACGACATCTGGGCCAACGAGATCGGCGTTCCGCGCGAGCGCATCGTGCGCATCGGCGACAACAAGGGCGCGCGCTACGCGTCCGACAACTTCTGGCAGATGGCCGAGACCGGCCCCTGCGGCCCGTGCAGCGAGATCTTCTACGACCACGGCCCGGAGGTCCCCGGCGGGCCGCCCGGATCTCCCGACGCCGAAGGCGATCGGTACATCGAGATCTGGAACCTGGTGTTCATGCAGTACGACCGCGACGCGGCCGGCACGCTCACGCCGCTGCCGCATCCGTGCGTCGACACCGGCATGGGACTCGAGCGCATCGCGGCGGTGCTGCAGCACGTGCACAGCAACTACGAGATCGACCTGTTCCAGGACCTGATTCGCGCAGCCGCGCGCGAGACCGGCGTGGCCGACCTCGCGACGCCGTCGCTGCGTGTGATTGCCGACCACATCCGCGCCTGCGCTTTCCTCATCGTCGACGGGGTGATCCCGGGCAACGAGGGCCGCGGCTACGTGCTGCGCCGGATCATCCGGCGCGCGCTGCGGCATGGCTACAAGCTGGGCTGCAGGCAGCCGTTCTTCCACAAGCTGGTCGACGACCTGGCGCGCGTGATGGGCGACGCCTATCCCGAACTCGTCGCGGCGCGCGAGCGCGTCGCGCAGGTGCTGGCTCAGGAGGAGGAGCGGTTCGGCGAGACGCTCGAGCACGGGATGGCGATCCTCGAGCAGGCGCTCGCCGCCGGCGGCGGGCAGCTCGACGGCGAGACCGCGTTCCGGCTCTACGACACCTTCGGGTTCCCGCTCGATCTCACCGCCGACGTCTGCCGCGAACGTGGCGTCGCGGTCGACGAGGCGGGTTTCGAGGCGGCGATGAACCGGCAGCGCGAGCAGGCGCGCGCGGCCGGCAAGTTCCGCGCGGCGGCCGGTCTCGACTACGAGGGCGCCGCCACCGCCTTCCAGGGCTACGACCGGCTCGCGGTGCCGCAGGCTCGCGTGCTCGCGCTCTACGTCGACGGCGCCTCGGTGGCGGCGATTCATGCCGGACAGGAGGCCGTCGTCGTGCTCGACAGCACGCCGTTCTATGCCGAATCGGGCGGCCAGGTGGGCGATGCCGGCGAACTCGCCGCCGCCGACGGCGCGGTGCGCTTCGCGGTCTCCGACACGCAGAAGATCCAGGCCGACGTGTTCGGCCACCACGGACGGCTGGCCAGCGGAACGCTCGAGGTCGGCGATACGGTCGAGGCGATCGTCGACGCCGAACGGCGCGCGCGCACGATGCGCAACCACTCGGCCACGCACCTGATGCACAAGGCGCTGCGCGAAGTGCTGGGCCCGCACGTGCAGCAGAAGGGCTCGCTGGTCGACGCCGCGAAGACCCGCTTCGACTTCGCGCACGGCGCGCCGTTGAGCGCCGACGAGATCCGCCGCGTCGAGGACATCGTCAACCGCGAGATCCTCGGCAACGCCGCGACGCAGGCACGCGTGATGGCCTTCGACGACGCGGTGAAGGCCGGCGCGATGGCGCTGTTCGGCGAGAAATACGGCGACTCGGTGCGCGTGCTCGACATCGGTTCGTCGCGCGAACTGTGCGGCGGCACGCATGTGGCGCGCACCGGTGACATCGGCCTGTTCAAGATCGTCGCCGAGGGCGGGGTCGCGGCCGGCGTGCGCCGGGTCGAGGCGGTCACCGGCGAGAACGCGCTCGCCTGGGTGCGGGAACTCGACCAGCGCGTCGCCGACGCGGCGGCCACGCTCAAGGCGCCGGCTGTGGAACTCGGCGCGAAGATCGGTCAGCTGCTCGATCACGCGAAGGCGCTCGAGAAGGAGCTCGCGCGGCTGAAGTCGAAGCTCGCGGCTTCGCAGGGTGACGACCTCGCCGGGCAGGCGGTCGACGTCAAGGGGCTGAAGGTGCTCGCGGCCACGCTCGAAGGCGCCGACGTCGCGAGCCTGCGCGAAACCATGGACAAGCTCAAGGATCGGCTCAAGAGCGCCGCGATCGTGCTTGCGGCAGTCGACGGCGCGAAGGTGAGCCTGATCGCGGGTGTCACAGCCGACGCCACCGCGAAGGTCAAGGCGGGCGAACTGGTCAATTTCGTCGCGCGCCAGGTGGGCGGCAAGGGCGGCGGGCGCCCCGACATGGCGCAGGCCGGAGGCAGCGAACCGGCGCAGCTGCCGGCGGCGCTGGCCGGCGTCGCCGACTGGGTGCGGGAGCGCGCCTGAACGCGGTCGGCGCACCGCGCCGGCCCGGCCCGAACCGACGATGAACCGCGTTCCTGAGCACCGGGCGGGCGCGCCGGCGCCCGCGTCGCTGTCCGAACTGTTCCGCGTCTTCAACCGGCTGGCGCTGCACGGCTTCGGCGGCGTGCTGCCGTGGGCCCAGCGTGTGCTGGTCGAGGAACGGCGCTGGCTCACGCGCGAGGAGTTCCTCGAGATGCTGGCGTTCGCGCAACTCGCGCCGGGACCGAACGTCTGCAACCTCGCGATCATGTTCGGCGATCGTCATTTCGGCTGGCGCGGCGCACTGGTCGCGCTGGCCGGCATGCTCGCGGTACCGGCTGCGCTGGTGCTGTCGCTGGCGATCGTGCACGGCCAGCTGGCGCAGATTGCCTGGGTCCAGCGCGCGGTGGCGGCGATGGCGGCGGTGGCGGCGGGCCTGCTGATCGCCACCGCGGTCAAGCTCGCGCGATCGCAGCCGGCGCGCTGGCTGTCGCTGGGCGCGGCGGCCTTCGTTGCGCTGGGCGTGCTGCGCTGGCCGCTGGTGCCGGTGCTCGCGGTGCTGGTGCCGCTGGCAGTCGTGCTGGCCTGGCGCGCCGCCGGCGCCGGCGCGCAGAAAGTCCCGACGCGCGAGGACGATCCGACGCGCGACGACGATCCGACGCGCCCGGAGGATCCGGCGCGGGAGCCGCGGCGATGAGCCACGCCGACCTGCTCGCGCTGTTCATGCATTTCGCGTCGCTGTCGCCGCTGGCGATCGGCGGCGCGCTGGGCACTTCGCCCGAGATGCACCGCTACCTGGTCGAGGAGCGCGGCTGGCTCTCGCACACCCAGTTCGTCGATGCGATCGCGCTCGCGCAGGCCGCGCCCGGCCCGAACATCCTGTTCGTGACGCTGCTCGGATGGGAGGCCGCTCGCGGCGCAGGCGCACTGCTTGCCAGCGTCGGCATCCTGCTGCCGTCGAGCCTGGTCTGCCTGTACGGCAACCGGCTGCAGGCCGCGCATCGCGACTCGCGGCTGGTGCGCGCGATCCGCCAGGGACTGTCGCCGATCGCGATCGGACTTACGCTGGCGGCGGGCTGGATCATCGCGGTGGCCAACGACACCGACTGGAAGCTCGCGCTGCTCACCGTCGCGGCAGCGGTGTTCTTCCTGTTCAGCCGGCGCAACCCGCTGTGGCTGATGGGTGCCGGAGCGATCGCCGGCGCGCTCGGACTCGTCTGAACGCGGCGGGCAGTCCTATACTCGCAGCATGCTGCATCCGGATTATCGATACTGCCCGAACTGCGCCAGCCTGCTGGCGGTGAGCGCGATCGCCGGTCGCGAGCGCAAGGCCTGCCCCGCCTGCGGCTTCACGCACTGGAACAATCCGGCGCCGGTGGTGGCTGGCCTGGTGCAGCTCGGCGACCAGATCCTGCTCGCGCGCAACGCCGCATGGCCACCGAAGACCTTCGCGCTGATCACCGGTTTTCTCGAGGCCGGCGAAACGCCGGAAGAGGGCATCGCCCGCGAGGTGAAGGAGGAAACCAACCTCGACGTCGAGCGCGCCAGCCTGATCGGCGTCTACGAATTCACCCGCAAGAACGAGCTGATCGTCGCCTACCACGTCATGGCGTCGGGCAGCGTGCGCCTGTCCGAGGAGCTGGTCGAGTACCGGATGGTGGCGCCGGAGCGGCTCAGGCCGTGGCGCGCCGGCACCGGGCTGGCGGTGGCCGACTGGATGCGCGCACGCAACCTGCCGTTCGAGTTCGTCGATCTTCCGTTGCGGCCGCAGCCGCAGCAGCACGATTCCTGACCGGCGTTGCGGCGGCTTGCCGGTCACCGCATTCGGGATCCCGCGTCTACCCCAGCCGCGCCCGCTGCTCGCGCAGCCGCTCCAGCGTCGTGCCGAACGCGGCGATGCGCCCGCGCTCCTGCTCGACGACAGCCGCGGGCGCGCGTTCGACGAAGCTGGCGTTTCCGAGCTTGGCCTCGGCCTTGCGCATCTCGCCCTCGACGCGCGCGATCTCCTTGTCGATTCGCTGGCGCTCGGCCGCCACGTCGATCTCGATCTTCAGCATCAGCCGGGCGTCGCCCACGATCTGCACCGGCGCGACCGATCCGGACGGAAGCTCTGCGACGATCTCGACCGCCTCCAGGCGAGCGAGCGCGCGCAGGTACGGCGCGAATTGCGCCAGCCGCGCTGCGTCGCCGGCCGCGACCAGCGGGAGCTTCTGCGCCGGCGACACGCCCATTTCGCCGCGCAGCGCTCGGCACGCATCGACCATCGACTTCAGCTCGGCGGCCCAGCGCTCGGCGGCTTCGTCGATCCGCCCGGCCTCGGCCTGCGGATAGCGCTGCGTCATGATCGAATGGCGCCGCGCCGCAAGCGCCTCGTCGAGCGCGCTGCCCGAGAGTGTCTGCACGCCGCGCTCGCCGTAGCGCATCGCCAGCGGCGCGACCTTCTGCCAGAGTTCCTCGGTAATGAACGGGACGATCGGGTGCGCCAGCCGCAGCACCGTCTCGAGCACGCGCAGCAGCGTGCGCCGCGTCGCGCGCGCCCGCGCCTGGCCGGCTGCGTCGCCGGCGGTTTCCTGCAGCGGCACCTTGGCCAGCTCGAGGTACCAGTCGCAGTACTCGTTCCAGACGAATTCGTAGATCGCGCGCGCAGCGAGGTCGAAGCGGTAGTCGTCGAAGTGCCTTGCCACCTCGGCCTCGGTGCGCTGCAGCTGCGAGACGATCCAGCGATCGGCAGTTCCGAAGTCGAGGTAGCCGCCGGGCGTGCACTCGTCGGCGCGATGCGGCGCGAAGCCGCAGTCGCGGCCCTCGCAGTTCATCAGCACGAAGCGCGTCGCGTTCCACAGCTTGTTGCAGAAGTTGCGGTAGCCCTCGCAGCGGTTCAGGTCGAAGTTGATGTTGCGTCCCGGCCCGGCCAGCGACGCGAACGTGAAGCGCAGCGCGTCGGTGCCGAATGCCGGGATGCCCTGCGGATACTCCTTTCGCGTGCGCTTCTCGATCGACGCCGCCTGCTTCGGGTTCATCAGGCCCCAGGTGCGCTTGGCCACGAGCGCATCGAGCGCGATGCCGTCGATCAGGTCGATCGGGTCGAGCGTGTTGCCCTTGCTCTTGGACATCTTCTGGCCTTCGGCGTCGCGCACCAGCGCGTGCACGTAGACGTGCCGGAACGGCACCTGCCCGGTGAACGCGAGGGTCATCATGACCATCCGCGCGACCCAGAAGAAGATGATGTCGAAGCCGGTGACCAGCACCGACGAGGGCAGGAACTGCGCGAGCCGCGGCAGCAGGTTCGGGCGCCCGTCGCGAAACGGCTGTTGCGGATCCACCAGGCTGGAGAACGGCACCAGCGCCGACGAGAACCAGGTGTCGAGCACGTCGGCGTCGCGCACCAGCGGCCCGCTCCAGCCGGCGGCGTCGGCCTGCGCGCGCGCGTCGGCGTCGCTGCGCGCGACGAACACCGTGCCGTCGT
Organism: Lautropia sp. SCN 69-89; assembly: GCA_001724855.1. Lineage (GTDB taxonomy): Bacteria > Pseudomonadota > Gammaproteobacteria > Burkholderiales > Burkholderiaceae_E > Zeimonas. The sequence goes on along the minus strand of MEED01000049.1, from coordinate 13,548 downwards.
GGATCGGCTGGCCGTCGGCGTCGGCCTTGTACCAGGCCGGGATCTGGTGGCCCCACCACAACTGGCGCGAGATGCACCAGTCCTGGATGTTGGTCAGCCAGTGGTTGTAGGTGGTGGTCCAGCTCTCGGGCACGAAGCGGATCGAGCCGTCGGCGACCACCTCGAGCGAGCGCTGCGCGATGCTCTTGCCGGCCAGCAGCGAGTCGGCGGGCGCCGGCTTGCTCATCGCGACGAACCACTGGTCGGTGAGCATCGGTTCGATGACCGCATTGGTGCGATCGCCGCGCGGCACCATCATCCGGTGCGCCTTGACCGAGTCGAGCAGGCCCAGCGCCTCGAGGTCGGCGACGATCATGCGGCGCGCGTCGAAGCGGCCGTGGCCGCGGTACTTCGGCGGCGCATTCTCGTTGATGCGCGCATCCAGCGTGAGCACGCCGATCGTCGGCAGGCCGTGGCGCTGGCCGACCGCGTAGTCGTTGAAATCGTGCGCGGGCGTGACCTTGACCGCGCCGGTGCCGAACTCGCGCTCGACGTAGGCGTCGGCAATGATCGGGATCTCGCGCCAGCCGAGTGCCTTGCCGCGGCGGGCGAGTTCGTCGATCGCCAGGCCTGCGCCCTCGAAGGCGGGGTCTGCGGCTTCGCCCGACAGCGGCAGCAGCACCGACTTGCCCACCAGCGGCGCATAGCGCTCGTCGTCGGGATGGACCATCACTGCGGTGTCGCCGAGCATCGTCTCGGGGCGCGTGGTGGCCACGGTGATCGAGCCGCTGCCGTCGGCGAGCGGATAGCGGATCTGCCAGAGCTGGCCGTCCTCCTCCTCGCTGACCACCTCGAGGTCGGACACCGCGGTGAGCAGGTCGGGGTCCCAGTTCACCAGCCGCTTGCCGCGGTAGATCAGTCCCTGCTCGTGCAATCGCACGAAGACTTCCTTCACGACCTCGGACAGCTTCGCATCCATCGTGAAGTATTCGAGCGACCAGTCGGTGGACGCGCCCATGCGCCGCATCTGGCCGGTGATCGTCGAGCCGGACTGCTGTTTCCACTCCCAGACGCGCTCGACGAACTGCTCGCGGCCCAGGTCGTGGCGCGAGATTCCCTGTGCGTCGAGCTGGCGCTCGACGACGATCTGCGTCGCGATGCCGGCGTGGTCGGTGCCCGGCAGCCACAGCGTGTTGGCACCGCGCATGCGGTGGTAGCGCGTGAGCGCGTCCATCACCGTCTGGTTGAACGCGTGGCCCATGTGCAGCGTGCCGGTGACGTTCGGCGGCGGCAGCTGGATCGAGAACGCTTCGGCGCCGGGTTCGTTGCCGGCGGCGAAGTAGCCGCGCGACTCCCAGATCGGGTACCAGCGCGCCTCGATGTCGGCGGGCTCGAAGCTCTTCGCGAGCGCTTCGCGAGTGCCCGAAGCGGCATTCGGCGAGCCTGCCGACGGAGTCTCAGCGGTCATGTTCGCAAGTCTTTGATTAAACATGGAATCATATCTGCGGCTCGGGCCAGCCCTGGTCGGGGGCTACGCCGCCGCGCGCGCGGATCATCTCGTCGTGCACCCGGGTGATCTCCTCGGTGACTGCGCGCGCGACCAGGTCGCGGATCAGCTGCTCGAGCGTGGTGCCGAGGTCGGCGGCCAGCGACTCGGTGGCCCGTCCGATCACCGCCTGCAGGCTCGTGCGCAGCTGCTCGTCGAGCAGCGCGTCGGAGCGCCCGAGCAGACCCTCGAGCACGTTCTCGCGCACGCGCATCGCGAGTTGCGCCCAGTCGATCTCGACGAGCGTGCGCGGCAGCTCGCTGCTGTCGTAGCGCGGGACTTCGACGACCTCGGTGAGCAGCGGAATCGCGTCGTCGCCGGTTTCGACCGACGCGGCGGCCGCCGTCCTCGGCTTGCCGGCCAGGCCCTCGAGGTCGTCGCCGGTGTTCACGCCGCCCCCGGGGCTTGCGCGAGATCGTGGCGCTCGAGCGGATAGCCGCGGTCGCGGTAGAAGCGCCAGCGCTCGCGCGCGGCTTCGCGGTCGGCTTCCCCGGAGGCGACCACTTCGATCAGCCGGTCGAAGCGGCTGAACATTGGCGGCATCGCGCTTCCGAGGTTCACCAGCACTTCGTGAAACGGCGTCTCGACCGGCTCGGCCGCGAGCAGGACGGGCGTCTCGGCGGCGAGCGGGTCGCCCGCGCCCACGTGAGGGATGAAGTCCTGCTGCGAGAAGGTCCAGAGCATCCGGTCGAACTCGTCCAGCCGCACCGCGTCGTCGCACCACACCAGGACCTTGTGGCGCGCGCGATAGATCTTGCGCACCAGCCGGCAGCCGTAGCCCAGCTTGTCGGCTGCGTTGAAGTGGAAGTCGACGCGGGTCAAGGCGTCAGCCTCGCGCGCGCGCCAGCAGGAAGTTGGCGAGCAACGGCACCGGCCGGCCGGTGGCTCCCTTGCTCGCGCCGGATTTCCAGGCGGTGCCGGCGATGTCGAGGTGCGCCCAGTCGTAGCCCTTGGCGAAGCGCGACAGGAAGCACGCCGCGGTGACCGAGCCCGCCGGCCGCCCGCCGATGTTGGCCATGTCGGCGAAAGGCGACTTCAGCTGCTCCTGGTATTCCTCGTCGAGCGGCATGCGCCAGCAGCTGTCGCCGATGTCGCGGCCGGCCTCCTGCAGTTCGGTCGCCAGCGCGTCGCTCGGCGAGAACAGGCCCGAGTGATGGTGGCCGAGCGCGATCACGCAGGCGCCGGTGAGCGTGGCCACGTCGACCACCGTGGACGGCTTGAAGCGCTGCACGTAGGTGAGGGCGTCGCAGAGGATCAGCCGGCCTTCGGCGTCGGTGTTCAGGATCTCGACGGTCTGTCCCGACATGCTCGCCACGACGTCACCCGGTTTCGTGGCGCGCCCTCCGGGCATGTTCTCGGTGGTGGGCACGACGACGACCAGGTTGAGCCTGAGCTTCAGCTCGGCGACGGTGCGCATCGCGCCGAGCACCGAAGCCGCGCCGCACATGTCGAACTTCATCTCGTCCATTTCGGCGGCGGGTTTCAGCGAAATGCCGCCGGTGTCGAAGGTGATGCCCTTGCCGACCAGCGCGATCGGAGGCTGCTTCGCGCCCGCTCCCTGGTAGCGCAGCACGATCAGCTTCGGCGGCTGCTCGGAGCCGCGCGCCACCGACAGCAGCGCGCCCATCTTCAGCGCCTGCATCTGGCGCACGTCGAGCACCTCGGCCTTCAGGCCGAGTTCGCGCGCCATCTTCCTCGCGGTGTCGGCGAGATAGGTGGGCGTGCAGTGGTTGGCCGGCAGGTTGCCAAGGTCGCGAGCCATGTCGACACCGTTGGCGATCGCGATGGCCTGCGCGACGGCGGCGCCCGAGCCGCCGCCAGAGGGCACCGGCAGCACCACGCGCTTCGGGCGCACCGGCCGGGTTTCGCGCTTGGTCTTCAGCGTCTCGAAGCGGTAGGCGATCTCGCGGCCCACCAGCACCTGCGCGCGCAGCTTCCAGTCGGTGTCGCGGCTCGCCACCGGCGCCTCGTGCAGCAGCGAGATCGCTTCGTCGGCCGCCAGCTGCCCGGCGGCCTGCAGGCCGCCGCGCACCGCGTCGGTGAACGCCCTGGGGGTGCATTCGCGCGCCTCGCCCATCGACACCAGCAGCGCCCGCGGCAGGTGGCCGTCGAGTTGCACCAGCAGCGTGGAGCCGGCCTTCGCCGGCAGGTCGCCCGAGCGGATCATCTTCGCGAGGCGTCCGCCGTGTACCGCGTCGATCTCCTTGCCGCCTGCGGTGAGTTCCTTGCCCGCGAGGACCGGCACCAGCGCGCAGTCGGCGCGCATGCGTCCGGGAGGTGTCGTCCGTGTGCTAAATTGCATCGCTCGCTCTTTTTCGTCTCGAACCGGTCGATTATACGAGGCTATGCTCTTCACGAAGGCGCTGCGGCGCGACCTCGTCAACCTCGCCGGCACCGTCTTCGCGACCCTGTTCGTCATCATGCTGACGACGTCGCTGATCCGCCTGCTCGGGCGGGCGGCCGGAGGGCGCGTCGATACCGGCAGCGTGCTGCCGCTGATCGCGTTCAACGCGATCACCGTCCTTCCGGTGCTGCTGGTGCTCACCATCTACATCGCGGTGCTGATGTCGCTCACGCGCGCCTACCGCGACTCCGAGATGGTGATCTGGTTCACGAGCGGGCGCAGCCTCGCCGCATGGGTGAGGCCTGTGCTCGGCTTTGCGGGGCCGATTGCGCTGGTGGTGGCGGTGATCGCGTTCTTCGTCTCGCCGTGGGCCGAACGGCAGGCGAGCGACTACCAGCAGCGTTTCGCGCAGCGCGAAGACATCTCGCAGGTCTCGGCCGGGCGATTCCGCGAATCGGTGTCGGCGAACCGCGTGTTCTTCGTCGAGGAGCTGAACGAGGCGCAGACCGAGGTGCGCAACGTGTTCGTCACGCAGAAGCGCGGCGACCTGGTCACCGTCGTGGTCTCGCGCAGCGGCCGCATCGAGAACGAACGCGACGGCACGCGCTTCCTGGTGCTGGAGGACGGCCGCCGCTACGACGGCAGCATGGGCAGGCCCGACTTCCGCCTGATGGAGTTCGAGCGTTACGGGCTCAGGCTCGAGTCGCGCAGTCCCGCGCTCGCCGACCAGCGCGCCAAGGTCAAGCCGACGCTGGAGTTGCTGCGCGATCCCACCCCGCGCCACCTGGGCGAGCTGTCCTGGCGCATCAGCCTGCCGGTGTCGGCGCTGCTGATGGCGTTGCTGGCGATCCCGCTCTCGGCCATCAATCCGCGCGTGGGCCGCTCGATCAACCTGCTGGTGGCGCTGCTGGTCTACGTCACCTACAGCAACCTCACCTCGCTCGTGCAGGCCTGGATCTCCGGGGAGAAGCTGTCGTTCGGGATCGGCGCCTGGGTGCTGCATGCGGCGGTCCTGGCACTGGCCGGCCTGCTGTTCTGGCGGCGCATGACGCTGCCGCGCCGCCCGCTGCGCCGGCTGGTCTCGCGCGCATGAGAACGTTGCGCGGCTACCTCGGGCGGCAGGTCGTCGCTGCACTGGTGTTCGTGCTGTTCGGCTTCCTCGCGCTGTTCGCGTTCTTCGACTTCATCAACGAACTCGACGACGTCGGCCGCGGCGGCTATCGGCTGCAGCACGCGCTCGCCTTCGTGCTGCTCGGGCTGCCGGCGCACGTCTACGAGCTGATGCCGATCGTCGCGCTGATCGGCACCATCTACGCGCTGGCGCAGTTCGCCGCGAACTCCGAGTTCACCGCGATGCGCGCCGCCGGCCTCGGACGGCGGCAGGCGCTGGTCACCGTCGCGCGCATCGGCCTGGTCATCGCGATCCTCACCGCGCTGGTCGGCGAAGTGGTTTCGCCGGCGGCCGAGCGCCTGGCCCAGCAGTTGCGGCTGTCGGCGATCGGCGCCTCGGTGGCCGGGCAGTTCCGCTCCGGCCTGTGGCTGAAGGACTCGGTACGCGGCTCCGGCGGAGAAGTCGAGCGGCTGCGCTTCGTCAACATCGGCGAGTTGCTGCCCGACGGCACGCTGCGCGAGGTGCGCGTGTTCGAGTTCGACGCCGAGATGCGGCTTTCGGAGATCGTCCACGCCCGGGTCGCTCACTATGCGCCCCCCGATGCCTGGCGGCTCACCGATGTCGATTCGACGCGCTTCGTCGAGGCTCGCGTCGGAGCCGACGCACCGGTGCTGCACGCCGAGCAGTCGCGGCCGGCCGAGCTCCTCTGGAAGAGCGACCTCACCCCCGGGCTGCTCGGCGTGCTGCTGGTGCAGCCCGACCGGATGTCTGCGCTCAGCCTGTATCGCTATATCCGCCACCTGCAGGAGAACCGGCAGAACTCGGCGCAGTACGAGATCGCCCTCGCCAGGAAGCTCGTCTATCCGCTGGCGGTGATCGTGATGATGGCGCTCGCGCTGCCGTTCGCGTACCTGCAGGCGCGCGCCGGCGGAATCGGCTACAAGGTCTTCGCCGGCATCATGCTCGGGATCGCCTTTCACTTCCTGAACGGGCTGTTCTCACACCTCGGGTTGCTCAACACCTGGCCACCGCTGTTGTCGGTCAGCATTCCGAGCATGTGCGCATTCGCGCTGGCGCTCGGCATGCTCGCCTGGGTAGACCGGGCGCGTTGACCGGTCGAGCCTGCCGTCCTGTGTGGCGTGCCGCGATGAAGATTTCCGTGGACGCGGGGCCCGGTGGTGAATTAGCATTTGCGCCAGGCCGCCGCGCGCGCCTCGCCCAACCAGGGCTGACGCGTGTGGCCTGCTCGAATCGAGGAGGAGGAGAGGCAGCCATGCTGCCATTTCGGGGCGCACAGCGATGTGCGCCGTTTTTTTTGCCGGCACGCCTGCCGGCGGCTACCCGATGATCGCTTTCGTCGAGCGCGCGTTCGCCGACGTGCGATCGGCGCGGCGCAGCTTCCTGCTGGTGCTCGCGCTGATCACGGTCTTGCGCGCCTGGTTCGCCGCCGCGCTGCCGTTCACCAGCGACGAGGCGTATTTCCATCTCTGGGGCCAGAACCCCGACTGGGGTTTCTACGACCATCCGCCGATGATCGGCTGGTGGCTCGCGGCCCTGGACGCCGTCTCCCATCACCGCTTCGTGCTGCGCCTGCCCGCATTGCTCGCGCCGCCGCTGGTGGCCGCGGTGGGCTGGCGGCTGCTGCGTCGGCACGGCGAAGCGCTCGCCTGGTCCGGCGCCACGCTGCTGCTGCTGGTGCCGCTGAACGCCTGGAACGTCGCGATCACCACCGACATTCCGCTGATGCTGTTCGGCGCACTGACGGTGGCGCTCTACCTGCGCGCGCGCGCGAGTGGCCGCATGGCCGACTTCCTGCTGGCGGGCCTCGCGCTGGGCGGGGCGCTGCTGTCGAAGTACTTCGCGGGATTGCTGGCGTTCGCGATCTTCCTCGACACGATCCGAAGGCCCGATCGCCGCTCGCTGGCCGGCCTAGCGCTGATCGTCGCTGGCTCGCTGCCCGGCGCCGCGATCCAGATCGCCTGGAACGCGCAGCACTGCTGGCCGAACGTGATGTTCAACCTGGTCAACCGGCACGGCGACGCCGGCCTGTCGTGGCGCACGCCGCTGCTGTACCTGCTCACCGTGGCCTACGTCCTCACTCCGGCGATCGCATGGCGCCTGCTCACCGGGCGGACCGACGGCGTGGCGGCGCAGGCGGCGCAGGCGGCGCGCGAGGAACGGGCCTCGTTGCGCTGGCTCGCGCTGGCGCCGCTGGCGACTTTCGCGGCCCTGTCGCTGGTGAAGACGATCGGGCTGCACTGGCTTGCGACGTTCGTGCTGCCGGCGGTGCTCTGGTTCGTGCTGTCGTCGGGCGCGCGCGCACGTGCCGGCGCGCTCGCAGCCGCCGGCCTGATCGCTGCGGCGCACTGGGTGGTGATCGGCGCGCTCGCGCTGGTGCCCACGGAGGCGTTCCGGTCGCTGTCGAACTACCAGGGCGTGGTCATGACGGTGCACGCCGACGAACTCGCGCGCGCGCTCGCACCCTGGCGAGGCCGCTACGCGATCGCCTCCGACGGCTACTCGCCGGCCGCGACGATCGGCTACGCGCTCGGCGAGCACGTGCTGGTGTTCGGGCCGGGCACGAGCCACGCGCGCCACGACGACATCCTGACCGATTTCCGCGCGCTCGACGGCCGCGACATCCTGATCGTCAGGCGAAAGGACGTGTCGGCTGCCGAGTACGAGCCGTACTTCGACCGCGTGACGCTGCGCGACGTCTCGATCCGCGGTGCGGTGTTCCACCTGGTCGAAGGCCACGGCTTTCGCTACCCGGTCTACCGCGATCGCGTGCTCGACGCGGTGCGCCAGCGCTACTACGCGCTGCCTCGCTGGCTGCCCTCGGGTGCCTGCTATTTTTGCGACCGGTATTTCCCCGAGCGCGCCTGCCGGCGCCAGAGCCTGTGAACAGGCGCTGAACGATGAACCTGCAGCAACTGCGCTTCGTGCGCGAGACGGCTCGCCAGCATTTCAGCCTGACGCGCGCCGCGATGGCGATCGGCACTTCGCAGCCGGCGGTCTCGCGCGGCATCCTCGAGCTGGAGGCCGAACTCGGCGTGGATGTCTTCGTGCGCCACGGAAAGCGCATCCTCGGCCTGACCGAACCGGGCAAGGAAGTGCTGGCGCGGGCCGAGCGCGTGCTCGCGGAGCTCGACGGCATCGAACGGGTGACCGCCGACTTTCGCGCACGCGACGCGGGTGAACTTCGCGTGGCCACCACTCATACGCAGGCGCGCTACGTACTGCCCGCAGTGGTCGGCGAATTCCGCAAGCGCTATCCGGCCGTGCGGCTCACGCTGCTGCAGGGGAGCCCCAGGCAGATCACGCAGTCGGTGATCTCGCGCGAGGCCGATTTCGCGATCGCCACCGAAGTGCCCGAGGAGGCCGAGGGGCTGGTGTCGATCCCGGCCTTCGAATGGGAGCACGTCGCGGTCGTGCCCTCGAAGCATCCGCTGGCCGGGCAGCCGCTGTCGCTGCAGGCGCTGGTCAAGTATCCGCTGGTCACCTACGTCGAGGAGTTCGCCGGCCGCCGCCGCATCGACCGCGCGTTCGCCGACGCGGGGCTGCGGCCCGACGTGGTGCTGGCCGCGATCGACTCCGACGTGATCAAGACCTACGTCAGGCTCGGCCTCGGCGTGGGCATCATGACCGGGCTCGGTTACGACGCGGTGCAAGACCGCGGCCTGGTCGCGATGCCCGCGGGCGCGCTGTTCGGCATGAACCACGTCCGGCTGGCGGTCCGTCGCGACGCGTTCCTGCGCGGATTTGCGCTCAGCTTCATCGAATTGTTCGCCCCCGGCGTCGACCGGCGCAGCCTCGAGCGGCTCACGCAGCGGCGCTGAAGCCCCCGCCGTGCGCAGGGCCCTTGGCCCAAGCCTCGGGTAAGTCCCGATGCGAGCAGGCCCGCGCGGGGCGCCGCGGGCGCTCCGGCTGCGCTTATCCTTGGCCGATGATGGCCGCGCCGTCCGGCGCGTTGCCGTCCCCCATGTCGAGGAGAGTCGAAACCGCATGCGCCCGAGCGCCATGTCCGTCGTCTTGCCGTCGGCCGCGCCGTCTGCAACTGCCCGGGCGATCGCGCGCGTCGCATCGCCACTGGCGGCGACCTGTCTGGCCTGGCTGGTCGCGATCACGGCGGCCTGGCCGCTGGCCGCCAGCGCGCAACCGGTCACGCTGCAGACCTCGAGCTGGCTGCCGGCTTCGCATCCGCTGTCGCAGTCGCAGGCGAAGTGGTGCCAGGAAGTGGAACGAGCCACCAGTTTGCGCGTGCGCTGCAGCCCGCTGCCCAGGCCGGTGAGTCCGCCGCCGGGCACTTTCGACGCGGTCCGCGACGGACTGGCCGACCTGTCGTTCTCGGTGCACGGGTACACGCCGGGCCGGTATCCGATCACGCAGATCGCGGAACTGCCGTTTGCCGGCGATACCGCCGAGGCCGCGTCGCTGGCGTACCAGAGGATCTTCGCGAGACACCTGGCGGCACTCAACGACCATCGTGGCCTGAAGGTGATCGCCGTCTTCACGCACGGGCCCGGCCAGATCTGCAATGCGCGCCGACCGGTCGCCTCGCTCGCCGACATGGCCGGCCTGCGTTTCCGGGTCGACGGCGGAACGGTCAGCGACATCGGCAAGGCGATCGGCGCAACGGTGGTGATGAAACCCGCGTCCGAGACCCTCGAATTGCTCGCCTCGGGCGCCATCGACGGCACTTTCTCGCCGGCGGAGTCGATCTCCTCGTTGCGTCTCGAAAAAGCGATCCACCACTGCACGATCGTCCCGGGCGGCCTGTACAACACCAGCTTCGCATTCGTGATGAACCAGGCTGTCTGGGAGCGCATCTCGAAGACCGACCAGGCTGCCATCGAACGACTGTCGGGCGAGCACGCGGCGACGCTGTTCGGGCGCGCCTGGGACCAGGCCGATCGACGCGGCGTTGCGCTGATGCAGGCGAACGGCGTGCATACGACGCTCGCCGGCAAAGCCTTCGTCGACGAGATCCGTGCGCGCGCAGCGCCGCTCGAGCACAAGTGGATCGTCGATGCGAAGGCGCGCGGGCTGCCGGATCCCGAGCAGGTGCTCAGGGAGTTCCGCGCCGAGGCGGCACGATTGCGCTAGCCACCTGTAGCAGGAGAACGCGATGTCGAAGATCGGATTCATCGGTGCCGGGGCGATGGGCGCGCCGATGATCGGCCACCTGCTCGATGCGGGCCACGAGGTCGCGGTGCACGTGCGCCGGCGCGAGGCGGCAGCGGCGCTGCTGGCGCGCGGCGCGCGCTACGCGCAGACACCGGCCGAGGCGGCGCGTGGCGCCGACTTCGTCTGCACCAACGTGACCGGCACGGCCGACGTCGAGTCGGTGCTGTTCGGCGAGAACGGCGCCGCCGCTGCGGCCGAAGCGGGCGCGATCGTGATCGACTTTTCGACGATCTCCGCGGTCGCCACGCGCGGGTTCGCGCGCCGGCTCGCGCAGCAGCGCGTCGACATGCTCGACTGCCCCGTGTCGGGCGGCGCGGTGGGTGCGCGGCAGGCCACGCTGTCGATCATCGTCGGTGGCGACGCCGCGGTGCTCGAGCGCGCGCGCCCGCTGCTCGAGCGGGTCGGGCGCACGATCACGCACGTGGGCGGCCACGGGGCCGGACAAGTCGTGAAGGCCTGCAACCAGATCGTGCAGGTGATCAACATCGAAGGCATCGCCGAGGCGATGCTGTTCGCGTCGGCCAACGGCGTCGATCCGTCGCGAATGCTGCCTGCACTGCAGGCCGGAATGGCCGGCAGCCGGATGCTCGACCTGATGGGCCCGAAGATGGCCGCGCGCGACTTCGCGGCCGGCATCGAGGCGCGATTGCACCAGAAGGACTTCGGGCTGGTGATCGAGGCGACGCAGGCACTCGGCGTGTCGTTGCCCGCCGCGGCGATCGTCTCCCAGCAGCTGAACGCGCTCGTCGGCAACGGCTGGGGCCGCGACGATACTTCGTCACTGCTGCGCGTGCTCGAAGGCGCCAACCGGGGGCGGGCCGCGAACGACGAATAGGTCTGCGGGCGGGCAAGCTCGCGACGCCAGGCCGCGACGCCGCGCACTCGACGGTTCGCCGCGCTCAGGGGTTCGTGCCGGCGCACAGCGCCAGCGTCGCGGCGTGCAGCCGATGGTCGCGCTCGGCGAGCGCCTCGAGTACCGACAGGTGATGGCGTCCCGGCAGCTCGAGCACCTCGACCGCGCCGGCCGGCCACGCCGCAGCGAGCAGGTTCGCCTGCCGATGGAATTCGCCGCTCTCGAGCTGCCCGACAGCGGCCAGCAGGCGCGTACCCGGCACCGGCGGCATCGCGGCAGGGCTCAGGCGCCGCGCCGCCGGCGCGTCGAGCCGCAGGTCGCCCGCGAGGAACGGCGCCGCGGCCACCGGGGCCAGATCGTGCAGGCCGCTGATCGACAGGCCAGCGCGGACGAGCTTGTGCGGCAGGTCGGTGCCCCAGCGCTTCCAGCGCGCGCAGAGCATCATTGCCGCGAGATGGCCGCCGGCCGAATGGCCGCCGCTGACGATGCGGCGGCGGTCGAAGTCATAGCGCGACGCATGGCGGTACAGCCATGCATGCGCCCCCAGCACCTGCCTGACCAGCGTTTCCATCGTCACCGAGGGGACGAGCGCATAGTCGGGGATCGCCACGCTGATGCCGGCTTCGACCAGTGGCGGAGCCAGCCACGAGAAGTGCGACTTGTCGAGCGAGCGCCAATAGCCGCCGTGCAGGAACACGAAGAGCGGCGCTCCCGGCGCGGCCGCCGGAAAGAAGTCGAGCTGCTCGGCCGGCGTGTCGCCGTAGGCGATGTCGCAGAGCACCGTGGCGCGGCGGCGCACCGAGGCCGCCTCGTCGGCCCAGCGCGCGAAGATGCCGGCGGAGTCGGGGATCGCCGCGCGGGCGTTGTATTCGCGATCGAGCCCGGCGGGATCGCGAGGCGGCGACGGCGCGGGGGTTCTCCTTTTCATCGCGGGCATTCTATGTCGTGGATGTGCGCATCGGCGGGCTTGCCTTCGGCGCCAGAGCGTCATGTAGAATCGACCTTATGAACGTGTCGGGTATGCGCGCAGGCGTCGCGCGAATGCTGAACTGGATCGTCGTTGCGACGATGCTGTTCGGCGCGCTCGCGCCCACCCTCGGCCACGCGTTCCCCGGCGATCCGTCGTCCGATTCGCAGCTCACCGCGGTCTGCACGTCCACCGGCCTGAAGTTCGTGAAGGTGGACGCGGGCGACGACGGATCGTCCGAGCGCCCGGCCGTTGCCGAACCGGCCGACTGTCCGTTCTGCCTGCTCGCGCACTTCGCGGCGCTGCCCGCCTCGGCGCAGGGCTTCGTGCCGACTGCGCAGCCTTCTTCCGGGCCCGTCGTATGCGCGGCTGAGGCGCCGCTCGCATCCCGGCCCATTCATTCGGCCCAGCCCAGGGCACCTCCGGTCCTTTCCTGATCCGGCAACTGCTGCCCGCCCAAGCGGCGGGCATCGGCCTGCGCGTGCGCCTGCGGCGCGCGCGCCCGCGTCACTGCATCGGGAAAGACCCTCATCGTGCACATTCGCCACAGCCTGCCTTGCGCTGCGTTCGCAAGCCTGGTCGCCGCGTCGTCGTGGGCCCAGCCCGCGACCGACGGCACCACCCTGAATACGATCACCGTCACCGGCTCGGCCATCGACGACCGGTTCAGTTCCACCGCCACCGATCCCGTCTCCTCCACCACTTTCAGCGCCGAGCAGGTCGATGACCAGCACGCCAGGAACCTGATCGAGGTGCTGCGCTCGGTGAGCGGCATCACCGCCGACCTCAACGGAGACGGCGAAACCATCAAGATCAAGCTGCGCGGCGTCGAGAACCAGCGCTACATGGGCGAGAAGCCCGGCGTGGCGATCGTGGTCGACGGCGTGCCGGTCTTCGAGCGCACCGGCAAGGTGAACATCGACCTCGACAACATCGAGAGCATCAAGGTCATCAAGGGCGGCACCTCGTACCTCTACGGGGATGACGCGCTGGCGGGCGCAGTGGTCATCACCACGCGCCGTGGCGCCGGTTACAAGGGCCTGAAGATGGAGGCCGACCGGGGATCGTTCGGCTACGGGCACTACCTGGTGCGCGGCGGTTTCGCGAGCGACGAAGTATCGGGCCACCTGCAATACAGCGATCGCGAACAGGACGGCTTCTATCACCTGTCGAACACCTGGGCGCGGACCTGGTCGGGCAACCTGAAGTACGCGCTCGACGGCCGCAGCGACCTGAGCTTCGGCTTCGAGAAGTCCGCGCGCTTCAGGGACCGCGAAGGCACGGTCACCGGCGTCACCGCCGCCCGGCTCGATCCGGCGGGCGTGCGCGAAGGTCGCGGCTACACGCGGATGTTCGACGTCGACCTGACCCGCTACAACCTCACGTATTCGAACGACATCGACGAGCGCAGCAACCTGCTCGCGGTGCTCTACCAGTACGAGGACGACACCACGTTCTGGTCTGCGCCGATGCGCTTCGACGCCACCGGCGCCCCGACCAGCGACGTCGACGACTACAGCACGCACAACGACTACCGTCAGGTGCAGCGCGGGCTGAAGGC
>MEED01000048.1 GCA_001724855.1 Lautropia sp. SCN 69-89 | reverse complement strand
TACGACCAGATCGACAACGCGCCGGAGGAGAAGGCGCGGGGGATCACGATCAACACGTCGCACGTGGAGTACGAGACGAAGGCGCGGCACTATGCGCACGTGGACTGCCCGGGTCACGCGGACTACGTGAAGAACATGATCACGGGTGCGGCGCAGATGGACGGAGCGATTCTGGTGGTCAGTGCGGCCGACGGTCCGATGCCGCAGACGCGCGAGCACATTTTGCTGGCCCGGCAGGTTGGGGTGCCGTACATCGTGGTGTTCATGAACAAGTGCGACATGGTCGACGATGCGGAGCTGCTCGAGCTGGTGGAGATGGAGGTTCGGGAGCTGCTGAGCAAGTACGATTTTCCGGGCGACGACGTGCCGATCATCAAGGGGTCGGCGCTCAAGGCGCTCGAGGGTGACAAGGGCGAGCTGGGCGAGCAGGCGATCATGGCGCTGGCCGATGCGCTGGACAGCTACATTCCGACGCCGCAGCGTGCGGTGGACGGGACGTTCCTGATGCCGATCGAGGACGTGTTTTCGATTTCGGGCCGTGGCACGGTGGTGACGGGTCGTGTCGAGCGCGGGATCGTGAAGGTGGGCGACGAGATCGAGATCGTGGGCATCAAGCCGACGATGAAGACGACGTGCACGGGCGTGGAGATGTTCCGCAAGCTGCTCGACCAGGGGCAGGCGGGCGACAACGTGGGGGTGTTGCTGCGGGGCACGAAGCGTGAGGAGGTCGAGCGCGGCCAGGTGCTGGCCAAGCCGGGGTCGATCACGCCGCACACGAAGTTCGAGTGCGAGGTGTACGTGCTGTCGAAGGACGAGGGCGGTCGGCACACGCCGTTCTTCAACAACTACCGGCCGCAGTTTTACTTCCGCACGACCGACGTGACGGGGTCGGTGGCGCTGCCCGAGGGCACGGAGATGGTGATGCCGGGCGACAACGTGAAGATGACGGTGACGCTGATTGCGCCGATCGCGATGGAGCAGGGCCTGCGCTTTGCCATCCGCGAGGGCGGACGCACCGTGGGCGCCGGCGTCGTCGCCAGGGTCCTGGAGTAAGACGAATCGTTCTTTGGTCCGCGGCTCGGCCGCACCGTTCTTTGGAGCAAGACATGTCGAACCAGAAGATCCGTATCCGCCTGAAGGCTTTCGATTACCGGCTGATCGACCAGTCGGCAGCCGAGATCGTCGACACGGCCAAGCGCACCGGCGCGGTCGTGCGCGGCCCGGTGCCGCTGCCCACCCGGATCCAGCGCTACGACGTGCTGCGCTCGCCTCACGTCAACAAGACGTCGCGCGACCAGTTCGAGATCCGCACGCACCAGCGGCTGATGGACATCGTCGATCCGACCGACAAGACGATCGACGCGCTGACCAAGCTCGACCTGCCGGCCGGCGTCGACGTGAAGATCTACGTCCAGCAGGCCGAGGGCTGGCGCGGCTGACGGCGCCTTCCGGCCGGCGGGCGTCCGTTCGAGCCTGGCGGGGCGGGTTGCCACGCGGCCCAGCGCCTGCTATCATCGCTGTCTTTTTTCAGGGCGCCGTGCCTTGCGCAACGGCACCCGGTGCATCACACTTGGCCAATCGCAGCCGGGATCGGAGAAAACAATGAGCCTTGGCCTTGTGGGACGCAAGGTCGGCATGATGCGCATCTTCACCGACGATGGCGACTCCATCCCGGTGACGGTGCTCGACGTGTCGGAGAACCGCGTCACCCAGATCAAGACCGTCGAGAACGACGGTTACAGCGCCGTCCAGGTCACCTACGGCAAGCGCCGCGCCACCCGCGTCACCAAGCCCCAGGCCGGACATTTCGCGAAAGCGGGGGTCGAGGCCGGCAGCATCGTGCGCGAATTCCGTGTCGCTCCCGAGGCGCTCGGCGAGCTGAAGCCGGGCGCGGTCGTGCAGGTCGGCATCTTCTCGGCCGGCCAGAAGGTCGACGTGCACGGCACTTCGATCGGCAAGGGCTTCGCCGGCACGATCAGGCGCCACAACTTCGGCTCCGGCCGCGCCTCGCACGGCAACTCGCGCTCGCACAACGTGCCGGGCTCGATCGGCATGGCGCAGGATCCGGGCCGGGTGTTCCCGGGCAAGCGCATGGCGGGCCATCTCGGCGCGGTCGCCAGCACCGTGCAGAACCTCGAGATCGCCCGCGTCGACGCCGAGCGCGGCCTGCTGATGGTGCGCGGCGCGGTGCCCGGCTCGAAGAACGGCAACGTCGTCGTGATTCCTGCGGTGCGCACGTCCGCCCCGGGCAAGCGCGCGGCGAACCAGGCGCGAGGAGCGTAAGCCAATGGAACTGAAACTGCTCGACGCCAAGGGCCAGCCTGCAGCGAAGGTCGAGGCGCCGGACACGATCTTCGGCCGCGATTTCAACGAGCCGCTGATCCACCAGGTCGTCGTCGCCTTTCGCGCCAACGGCCGCAGCGCGAACCGCGCGCAAAAGGATCGCGGCGCCGTCAGGCACTCGACGAAGAAGCCGTTCCGCCAGAAAGGCACCGGACGCGCGCGCGCCGGCATGACCTCCAGCCCGCTGTGGCGCGGTGGCGGCAAGATCTTCCCGAATTCGCCCGACGAGAACTTCTCGCAGAAGGTCAACCGCAAGATGTATCGCGCGGGCGTCTGCTCGATCCTCTCGCAACTCGTGCGCGAGGACCGCGTCGCGGTGATCGAGAACCTCGAGATCGAGGCTCCGAAGACCAGGCTGCTCGCCGACAAGATCAAGGCGATGGGCATGGGGCTGAACGGCAAGTCGGTGCTGGTCATCACCGACAACCTCGACGAGAACCTCTATCTCGCGTCGCGCAACCTGCCGCACGTGCTGGTCGTCGAGCCGCGTTATGCCGACCCGGTGTCGCTGGTGCACTTCAGCAACGTGCTGATCACCAGGCCGGCGCTGGCCAAAGTCCAGGAGATGCTGGGATGAACCATGAACGTCTGATGACGGTGCTCGTGGCGCCCATCGTCTCCGAGAAGGCGACGATGGTCGCCGAGAAGAGCGGCCACGTGGCGTTCCGCGTCCTGCAGGACGCGACCAAGGACGAGATCAAGGCGGCGGTCGAACTGCTGTTCAAGGTCCAGGTCGATTCGGTGCAGGTGCTGAACCAGAAAGGCAAGCAGAAGCGCTTCGGTCGCTACAACGGCCGCCGGCGCAACGTGCGCAAGGCCTACGTGAACCTGAAGCCGGGCCAGGAAATCAACTTCGCGGAGGCAATCTAAATGCCGGTCGTCAAGACGAAACCGACTTCGCCGGGTCGTCGCGCGATGGTGAAGATCGTGACGCCGGGCCTGCACAAGGGCAGCCCGGTGCCCGCGCTGACCGAATCGAAGAAGCGCGGCTCGGGGCGCAACAACCTGGGCCACATCACCACGCGGCACAAGGGCGGTGGCCACAAGGCGCACTACCGGATCGTCGATTTCCGCCGCAACAAGGACGGAATTCCTGCGAAGGTCGAGCGCATCGAGTACGACCCGAACCGCAGCGCGCACCTCGCGCTGCTGTGCTATGCCGACGGCGAGCGTCGCTACATCCTGGCGCCGCGCGGCATCGCTCCGGGCGCGGTACTGATGAGCGGGGCCGAGGCGCCGATCCGGGCGGGCAACGCGCTGCCGATCCGCAGCATCCCGGTGGGCTCGTCGATCCACTGCATCGAGATGCAGCCGGGCAAGGGCGCGCAGCTCGCGCGCTCGGCGGGCACCTCGGTGCGGCTGCTGGCGCGCGAAGGCGCGTACGCGCAGCTGCGGCTGCGCTCGGGCGAGATCCGCAAGGTGCACATCGAGTGCCGCGCGACGATCGGCGAGGTGGGCAACGAAGAGCACAGCCTGCGCACGATCGGCAAGGCCGGCGCGAACCGCTGGCGCGGCATCCGCCCGACCGTTCGCGGCATCTGCATGAACCCGGTCGATCACCCGCACGGCGGGCGCTCGAACGGCGGCGGCCACCCGGTGTCGCCGTGGGGTGTCCCGACCAAGGGCTTCAAGACCCGCCGCAACAAGCGCACCGACACGATGATCGTGCAGCGCCGCGGCCGCAAGTAAACAGGTGAGTGACGAGTAAGTTATGGCACGTTCAGTCAAGAAAGGGCCTTTCGTCGACGCCCACCTGATGCACAAGGTCGACGTCGCGCTGGCCACGAAGGACAAGAAACCGATCCGCACCTGGTCGCGCCGCTCGACGGTCGTGCCCGAGTTCATCGGGTTGACGATCGCGGTGCACAACGGCAAGCAGCACGTGCCGGTGTTCATCAACGAGAACATGGTCGGCCACAAGCTGGGCGAGTTCGCGCTGACCCGCACGTTCAAGGGCCACGCCGCCGACAAGAAGTCGCCGGTGAGGCGCTAAGGGGAACGAAACATGGAAACCCAGGCCATCCTGCGCGGCGTGCACCTGTCGGCCCAGAAGGGCCGGCTGGTCGCGGACATGGTGCGCGGCAAGCCGGTCGAGCAGGCGCTGAACATCCTCGCCTTCTCGCCGAAGAAGGCGTCGAAGATCGTCAGGAAGGTGCTCGAGTCGGCGATCGCCAACGCCGAGCACAACGACGGTGCCGACGTCGACGAGCTCAAGGTCAAGACGATCCACGTCGAGAAGGGCACCTCGATGCGGCGCTTCCACGCGCGCGCGAAGGGCCGCGGCTGCAAGATCGAGAAGCAGACCTGCCACATCTACGTCACCGTCGGCGACAAGTAAGGACACCGGAAGGAACGACATGGGACAGAAGATTCATCCGACCGGATTCCGACTCGCCGTCAGCCGCAACTGGTCGTCGCGCTGGTTCGCCACCGGCGAGCAGTACGCGAAGACGCTCAACGACGACATCAAGGTGCGCGAGTACCTGCGCCGCAAGCTGCGCAGCGCCTCGGTGGGGCGCGTGGTGATCGAGCGCCCGGCCAAGAACGCGCGCATCACGATCTTCTCGGCGCGCCCGGGCGTCGTGATCGGCAAGAAGGGCGAGGATATCGAGCTGCTCAAGGGCGACCTGCAGCGGCTGATGGGCGTGCCGGTGCACGTCAACATCGAGGAGATCCGCAAGCCCGAGATCGACGCGCAGCTGATCGCCGACTCGATCACGCAGCAGCTCGAGAAGCGCATCATGTTCCGCCGCGCGATGAAGCGCGCGATGCAGAACGCGATGCGGCTGGGCGCCCAGGGCGTCAAGATCATGAGCTCGGGGCGGCTGAACGGCGCCGAGATCGCGCGTCGCGAGTGGTACCGCGAGGGCCGCGTGCCGCTGCACACGCTGCGCGCCGATATCGACTACGGCACCTCGCAGGCGCTCACCACCTACGGCATCATCGGCGTCAAGGTGTGGGTCTACAAGGGCGACACGCTGGGTCGCAACGAGGCGCCGCTGGGCGCCGAGAAGGAAGCGCTGCCGGCGCCCGACAGGGAAGATCGCCGCACGCGCCGCGCGCCCGGCCGCCCGGGCACCCGCGGTCCGCGCCGCCGTGCCGACGGCGAGGCGGGCGCTGCCGACAAGCCGGCCGAGCAGGCCGCCGAAGCTCCGAAGACCGCCGTCAAGCGCGTGCGCAAGGTGGCGGGTGCCTCGGCCGAGGGTGAAAAGAAGGGCGAACAGGAGTGAGCGATGCTGCAACCCGCTCGACGTAAATACAGGAAAGAACAGAAGGGCCGCAACAAGGGCATCGCCACGCGCGGCACTTCGGTTTCGTTCGGCGACTTCGGCCTGAAGGCCACCGGTCGCGGTCGCCTCACGGCGCGCCAGATCGAGGCGGCGCGCCGCGCGATGACCCGCCACATCAAGCGTGGCGGCCGGGTGTGGATCCGCATCTTCCCGGACAAGCCGGTCTCGAAGAAGCCTGCCGAGGTCCGCATGGGCAGCGGCAAGGGCAACCCCGAGTACTACGTGGCCGAGATCCAGCCCGGCAAGGTCCTCTACGAAATGGACGGCGTGAACGAGACGCTGGCCCGCGAGGCGTTCGCGCTCGCGGCGGCCAAGCTGCCGATCGCGACCGTCTTCGTCTCCCGCATGGTCGGGGCGTGAGCGCCGCCGGCGACGACAAGGGCACGAACATGAAAGCGAAAGAGCTGCGCGCCAAGGATCCCGAGGCGCTCAGGAAGGAACTCGAGGAACTGCTGAAGGCGCACTTCTCGCTGCGCATGCAGATCGCCACGCAGCAACTCACCAACACCAGCCAGCTGGGCAAGACCCGGCGCGACATCGCGCGCGTGCGCACGGTGATGAACGAGAAGGCGGCCGCCAAATGACGACGACCCAGGCGACGGCGGACGCTTCCGCCACCAAGACCGCAGTCAAGCGCACGCTGGTCGGGCGCGTGGTCAGCAACAAGATGCAGAAGACGGTCACGGTGCTGATCGAGCGCCGCGTCGAGCATCCGGTATACGGCAAGTACATCGTGCGCAGCACGCGCTGCCATGCGCACGCCGAGACGCCGTACAACGAGGGCGACCTGGTCGAGATCCAGGAATGCCGTCCGATGTCGCGCACCAAGGCCTGGAAGGTCACCCGGCTGGTGACCCCGGCTGCGGCCTGAGTTCCGGAAAGCCTCGCCGGCGGCCGCGCGCAGCGGCCGGCGGCCGGCTCGATCCGGGGCGGCGCAACCGGAACGGGCTTGCATAGATCTGGTGCGCATGCAATAATGTTCGGCTCTGGTTGGCGTGCGGTTTGCGCCACCGGATCACCCAAACCACGGGACCAATACTGACCGCGAGCGGGCCCTCCGGACCGGCTGCGGATCAAGTTGGGGCAGACAAATGATCCAGATGCAATCGACGCTGGACGTCGCCGACAACACCGGCGCGCGCTCAGTCATGTGTATCAAGGTGCTCGGCGGCTCGAAGCGCCGCTATGCCGGCATTGGCGACATCATCAAGGTCTCGGTCAAGGACGCGCAGCCTCGCGGCCGCGTCAAGAAAGGCGAGATCTACAACGCGGTCGTCGTGCGTACGGCCAAGGGCGTGCGCCGCCAGGACGGCTCGCTGATCCGTTTCGACGGCAACGCCGCGGTGCTGCTCAACGCGAAGCTCGAGCCGATCGGCACGCGCATTTTCGGGCCGGTCACGCGCGAACTGCGCACCGAGCGTTTCATGAAGATCGTTTCGCTCGCACCGGAGGTGATCTGATGCAGAAGATCCGCAAGGGCGATGAAGTGACGGTCATCGCCGGGCGCGACAAGGGCAAGCGCGGCACGGTGCTGCGCCGGGTGGATGCCACCCACCTGGTCGTCGAGGGCGTGAACGTCGTCAAGAAGCACGTTCGCCCCAATCCGATGAAGGGCCAGACCGGCGGCATCGTCGACAAGTCGATGCCGATCGACCAGTCCAACGTGATGCTGCTGAACCCGGCCACCGGCAAGGGCGATCGCGTCGGCGTGAAGACGCTCGAGGACGGCCGCAAGGTCCGCGTCTTCAAGTCCAACGGCGAAATGGTGAACGCCTGAGGCTGAATTGCCCGGGCAAATCAGGAAATCGAAATGGCTCGCCTGCAACAGCACTACCGCGAGAAGGTCGTACCCGACCTGATGAAGCAGTTCGGGTACAAGTCGGTGATGGAAGTGCCGCGCATCACCAAGATCACGCTGAACATGGGCGTGTCCGAGGCGGTGGCGGACAAGAAGGTCCTGGATAACGCGTCGGCCGACCTGACGAAGATCGCCGGCCAGAAAGTCGTGACCACCAAGGCGAAGAAGGCGATTGCCGGCTTCAAGATCCGCGCCGGTTATCCGATCGGCTGCATGGTCACGCTGCGCGGTGAGCGCATGTTCGAGTTCCTCGACCGGCTGGTCACGATCGCCCTGCCGCGCGTGCGCGACTTCCGGGGCGTGTCGGGGAAGGCGTTCGACGGTCGCGGCAACTACAACATCGGGGTCAAGGAACAGATCATTTTCCCCGAGATCGAGTACGACAAGGTCGATGCGCTGCGTGGGCTGAACATCAGCATCACCACCACCGCGAAGAACGACGAGGAAGCGAAGGCGCTGCTGGCGGCCTTCAGGTTCCCGTTCCGCAACTGAATCGAGGAAGCACAAAAGTGGCCAAACTCGCCATGATCAACCGCGACCTTAAGCGCCAGGCGATGGTGCGCAAGTTCGCTGCCAGGCGCAAGGCGCTCGAGGCGATCATCAACGACCAGTCGCTGTCGCAGGAAGAGCGCTACCAGGCGCGCCTGAAGCTGCAGGCGCTGCCGCGCGACTCCAGTCCGACGCGGCTGCGCAATCGCTGCGAGATCACGGGCCGCCCGCGCGGCACCTTCCGCAAGTTCGGGCTCGGACGCAACAAGCTTCGCGAGGTCGCGATGCGCGGCGAGGTCCCGGGCCTGACCAAGGCGAGCTGGTAATTGGCCGCCCGCAAGAGCGAGCTGGAAACGAGGAATCCATCATGAGCATGAGCGATCCGGTCGCCGACATGTTCACGCGCATCCGCAACGCGCAGCGCGTCGAAAAGGAATCGGTGTCAATGCCGTCGTCCAAGCTGAAAGTGGCGATCGCGCAGGTCCTGAAGGACGAGGGCTACATCGACGGTTTCGCGGTCAAGGGCGAGGGCGTCAAGAACGAGCTCGAAGTCCAGCTGAAGTACTACGCGGGCCGCCCCGTGATCGAGCGGCTCGAGCGGGTGTCGCGCCCCGGGCTGCGCGTGTACCGCGGCCGCGACGCGCTGCCGCAGGTGATGAACGGCCTGGGCGTGGCGATCGTCACCACGCCCAAGGGCGTCATGACCGACCGCCGTGCGCGCGCAAGCGGCGTGGGCGGCGAAGTCATCGCCTACGTGGCCTGACGGAGGTTGCGATGTCTCGAGTAGGCAAGAATCCGGTCACGGTGCCGGCTGGCGTCGAAGTGGCGCTGTCCGACGGCGCGATCACCGTCAAGGGTCCGCTGGGCACGCTGACGCAGCGGGTCGATCCGCTGGTGAGAATCGCCCACGAGGGCGCGCAGCTGGCGTTTCCGCCGGCCGACGAGAGCCGCGAGGCCAATGCGATGAGCGGCACCTATCGTGCGCTGGTCGCCAACATGGTGCTGGGTGTCTCGAAGGGCTTCGAGAAGAAGCTGCAACTCGTGGGCACCGGCTACCGGGCGCAGGCGCAGGGTGCCAGCCTGAACCTGTCGCTCGGCTTTTCGCATCCGGTGGTCTACAAACTGCCGGCCGGCGTGAAGGCCGACACGCCCACGCAGACCGACATCGTGATCAAGGGCGCCGACAAGCAGGTGGTCGGCCAGGTCGCCGCCGAGATCCGTGCGTTCCGCGAACCCGAGCCGTACAAGGGCAAGGGCGTGCGCTACGCCGACGAGCGCGTCGTGTTGAAGGAAGTGAAGAAGAAGTAAGCCGCCTGGCTGCTTCCGGGGAATCGACCGATGGACAAGAACCAATCCCGTCTGCGCCGTGCCCGCCAGACCCGGCTGAAGATCCGCGAACTGCGGACCCGCCGCCTGACCGTGCACCGCACCAACCTGCACATCTACGCCAGCATCCTCGACGACTCCGGCGAGAAGGTGCTCGTTTCGGCCTCCACGGTCGAGCGGGAAGTGCGCGCGCAGCTCGCGGGCAAGCAGGGCCGCGGCGGCAACGTCGACGCCGCCGCGCTGGTGGGCAAGCGCCTCGCCGAGAAGGCACTGGCGGCGGGTATCGATAGCGTGGCCTTCGACCGCAGCGGCTACCGCTTCCACGGGCGCGTGAAGGCGCTCGCCGAAGCGGCGCGCGAAGCTGGCCTGAAGTTCTGAGGGAACGGATTCGAACATGGCAAAGATCCAAGCGAAAGTCACCGGCAAGGGCGCCGAGGAGCGCGACGACGGCCTGCGCGAGAAGATGATCGCGGTCAACCGCGTGACCAAGGTGGTCAAGGGCGGCCGCATCCTCGGCTTCGCGGCGCTCACCGTGGTCGGCGACGGCGACGGCCGCATCGGCATGGGCAAGGGCAAGTCGCGTGAGGTGCCGGTGGCCGTGCAGAAGGCGATGGACGAGGCACGGCGCAAGCTGGTCAAGATCCCGCTGCGCGGCGGCACGCTGCATCACCAGGTGATGGGGCGCCATGGCGCCTCGGTGGTGATGCTCAAGCCGGCGCCCGACGGTACCGGCATCATCGCAGGCGGACCGATGCGCGCGATCTTCGAGGTGATGGGCGTGAGCAACGTCGTGGCCAAGAGCCACGGTTCGTCGAATCCGTACAACCTGGTCCGCGCGACGCTCGACGCGCTGCGCAACCTGAACACGCCGGCCGAAATCGCGGCCAAGCGCGGCAAGTCGGTCGAGGAGATCCTCGGCTGAGGGTTCGCGGGCGTGCCGGCGGTGCGCGCCGGCGCATGGAGAACACGATGAGCAAGAAGATGCTGAAAGTGACCCTGGTCAAGAGCCCGATCGGCACGCGCGGTACGCACCGCGCGACCGTGCTCGGCCTGGGTCTGAAAAAGGTCAACCAGACGCGCGAGCTGGAAGACACGCCCGCGGTGCGCGGAATGATCAACAAGGTGTCGTACCTGGTCCGGGTGCACTGAGATGAAACTGAACGAACTCAAACCAGCCGAAGGCAGCACGCACGCTCGCAAGCGCGTCGGCCGCGGCATCGGCTCGGGCCTGGGCAAGACCGCCGGCCGCGGGCACAAGGGCCAGAAATCGCGTTCGGGCGGCTTTCACAAGGTCGGCTTCGAAGGCGGGCAGATGCCGCTGCAGCGACGCCTGCCCAAGCGCGGCTTCCGCTCGATGAGCGCCGGTGACACGGCCGAGGTCCGGCTGTCCGACCTCGAGCGCATCGGCGGCGGCGACGTCGACCTGCTGGCGCTCAAGGCGGCCGGCGTGGTGCCGCAGCTCGCGCTGGGCGCCAAGGTGATCCTGTCGGGCGCGATCACCCGCGCGGTCAACCTGAAGGGCGTGGGCGCGACCAAGGGCGCGAAGGCGGCGATCGAGGCCGCTGGCGGCTCGGTCGCCTGAGGCGCCAGCGAGAGACCCGGTACAGGCACGTGGCAACGAATCCCGCAGCACTGGTCAAGGCAGGCAAGTTCGGCGACCTCAAGCGCCGGCTGATCTTCCTGGTGCTCGCGCTCGTCGTGTACCGGGTCGGCGCGCATATCCCGGTGCCGGGCATCGACCCCGACCAGCTGGCGCAGCTGTTCCGTGGCCAGCAGGGCGGCATCCTCGGGATGTTCAACCTGTTCTCGGGCGGCGCACTGTCGCGCTTCACCGTGTTCGCACTGGGGATCATGCCGTACATCTCGGCCTCGATCATCATGCAGCTGCTCACGGTGGTCGTGCCGGTGCTCGAGGCGAAGAAGAAGGAAGGCGAGTCCGGGCGACGCGAGATCACCAAGTACACGCGCTGGTTCACGGTCGGGCTGGCCACGTTCCAGGCGATCGGCATCGCGATCGCGATCGAGGCGCAGCCCGGGCTGGTGATCGATCCGGGGCCGGCGTTCCGCTTCACGACCGTTGTCTCGCTGGTCACCGGCACGATGTTCCTGATGTGGCTGGGCGAGCAGATCACCGAGCGCGGCCTGGGCAACGGCATCTCGATCATCATCTTCGGGGGCATCGTCGCCGGCCTGCCGGGCGCGCTGGCCGGCATGGGCGAGCTGATCCGCACCGGCGCGATGAGCGGCTTCGTCTCGCTGGTGATCGTCGCGCTGGTGGTGCTGGTCACCGCGGCAGTGGTGTTCGTCGAGCGCGGGCAGCGCAAGATCACGGTCAACTACGCCAAGCGACAGGTGGGCAACCGCGTCTACGGCGGGCAGACCTCGCACCTGCCGCTGAAGCTGAACATGTCGGGGGTGATCCCGCCGATCTTCGCGTCGTCGATCATCCTGTTCCCGGCGACGATCGCGCAGTGGTTCACCTCGGGTGACGTGTCGAACGTGGGGGTGCGCTGGTTGCGCGACATCGCGGCCACGCTGTCGCCCGGGCAGCCGGTCTACATCCTGCTGTATGCGCTGGCGATCGTGTTCTTCTGCTTCTTCTACACGGCGCTGGTGTTCAACAGCCGCGAGACTGCCGAGAACCTGAAGAAGAGCGGCGCGTTCGTCCCGGGCATCCGGCCGGGCGAGCAGACCGCGAAGTACATCGACAAGATCCTGGTGCGGCTCACGCTGGTCGGCGCGATCTACGTCACCGCGGTGTGCCTGCTGCCCGAGTTCCTGGTGTTGAAGTGGAACGTGCCGTTCTACTTCGGCGGAACCTCGCTGCTGATCATCGTCGTGGTCACGATGGATTTCATGGCACAGGTGCAGGCTTACGTGATGTCCCACCAGTACGAGAGCCTGCTGAAGAAGGCCGGCGCCAAGGGGGTCGGCGCGTAGCGGCCCGCGGGCCGGCGGCCGGACAGGGAATGGGTGTCGGAACATCGGGCGACGCGGATCGATGAGCAAGGAAGACGTCATCCAGATGCAGGGCGAGGTGATCGAGAACCTGCCCAACGCGACGTTCCGCGTGAAGCTCGAGAACGGCCACATGGTTCTCGGGCACATCTCCGGCAAGATGCGGATGCACTACATCCGCATCCTGCCGGGCGACAAGGTCACGGTCGAGCTCACGCCGTACGACCTGTCGCGGGCAAGGATCGTCTTCAGGGCGAAGTGACGAAGTGATTTCCGGCGGGCTGCGGCAAGACGGCCGGTCCGGGCAACGAGGTGAACGATGAAAGTGATGGCATCAGTCAAGAAGATCTGCCGCAATTGCAAGGTGATCAAGCGCAAGGGCGTCGTTCGCGTCATCTGCACCGATCCGCGGCACAAGCAGCGCCAGGGCTGAACGAGGTATATCCATGGCACGTATTGCGGGCATCAACATCCCCGACCGACAGCACACCGAGATCGGCCTGACGGCGATCTACGGCATCGGGCGCACGCGCGCCCGCCAGATCTGCGAGGCGGCGAACGTCCCCTGCGACAAGAGAGTCCGGGACCTCAACGACGCCGAGCTCGAGCGCATCCGCGAGCTCATCGGCAAGCTCACCGTCGAGGGCGACCTGCGCCGCGAGGTGTCGATGTCGATCAAGCGGCTGATGGACCTCGGCTGCTACCGCGGCGTGCGCCACCGGCGCGGCCTGCCGGTGCGCGGCCAGCGCACCCGCACCAACGCGCGTACCCGCAAGGGCCCGCGCAAGGCCGGCGTCGCGCTGAAGAAGTAAGCCGCCGCGGCTGACCAAACACATCGGAGTCGATCCAGCATATGGCTACCAAGGCACAATCGGCAGCGCAGGCCGCCGCCGCGTCGCGCCTCCGCAAGAAGGCGCGCAAGAACGTCTCGGACGGCATCGCGCACGTCCACGCGTCGTTCAACAACACGATCATCACGATCACCGACCGGCAGGGCAACACGCTGTCGTGGGCGTCCTCGGGCGGCGCGGGCTTCAAGGGCTCGCGCAAGTCCACGCCGTTCGCCGCGCAGGTGGCGGCCGAGGCCGCGGGCCGTGCCGCGCAGGAATGCGGGATCAAGAACCTCGAGGTGATGATCAAGGGGCCGGGGCCCGGGCGCGAGTCGTCGGTGCGGGCGCTGAACGCGCTCGGCATCAAGATCATGCAGATCCAGGACGTGACGCCGATCCCGCACAACGGCTGCCGCCCGCCGAAGAAGCGGCGCATCTGACGGGCGAGCGCCCGACGCACAAGACCACTGTCCGTCACCCGCAAGGCCGCACAGGCCGGGTCGCCAAAGACGGACTGACCGCGAAGCGATTCGCGTAATTCGAAGGACTGAAGACGTGGCACGTTACACCGGACCGAAAGCCAAGCTGTCCCGCCGGGAAGGGACCGACCTGTTCCTGAAGAGCGCCCGCCGGGGCCTCGACACCAAGTGCAAGCTCGACAGCAAGCCGGGCCAGCACGGCCGCACCTCGGGTGCGCGCCCGTCCGACTACGGCATCCAGCTGCGCGAGAAGCAGAAGGTCAAGCGCATGTACGGCGTGCTCGAGCGCCAGTTCCGCCGCTACTTCGCCGAGGCCGAGCGCCGCAAGGGCAACACCGGCGAGAACCTGCTCAAGCTGCTCGAGAGCAGGCTCGACAACGTCGTCTACCGGATGGGCTTCGGATCGACCCGCGCCGAGGCGCGCCAGCTCGTGAGCCACAAGTCGGTCACGATCAACGGCGAGGCGGTCAGCATTCCTTCGATGATGGTCCGTCCCAACGACGTCATCGCGGTCCGCGAGAAGGCCCGCAAGCAGGCCCGGATCCAGGACGCGCTGAACCTCGCCGAACAGAGCGGCTTCCCGTCGTGGGTCACGGTGGACAAGAACAAGATGGAGGGCGTGTTCAAGAACATGCCCGATCGCACCGACCTCGCAGGCGACATCAACGAAAGCCTGATCGTCGAGTTGTACTCGCGCTAATCGAGAGGATATCTATGCAGACTGCCATGCTGAAGCCGCGCATCGTCGAGGTGGAGCAACTCGGTGCATCGCATGCTCGTGTGGTGATGGAACCGTTCGAGCGCGGGTACGGCCATACGCTGGGCAACGCGCTGCGCCGCGTGCTGCTGTCGTCGATGGTCGGCTACGCGCCCACCGAGGTCCAGATCACCGGTGTCGTGCACGAGTACTCGACGATCGACGGGGTTCGCGAGGACGTCGTCGACCTGCTGCTGAACCTGAAGGGCGTCACGTTCCGGCTTCACAACCGCGACGAGGTGTTCCTCACGCTGCGCAAGGACACGCCGGGACCGGTCACCGCCGCCGACATCGACGTGCCGCACGACGTCGAGGTCATCAACCCCGAGCACGTCATCGCCACCCTCACGCAGGGCGGCAAGCTCGACATGTCGATCAAGGTCGAGCGCGGCCGCGGCTACCTGCCCGGCACCATGCGCAACCTGGGCGAAGGCAAGACGATCGGCAAGATCGTCCTCGACGCCTCGTTCTCGCCAGTGCGCCGCGTCAGCTACCAGGTCGAGAGCGCGCGCGTCGAGCAGCGCACCGACCTCGACCGGCTGGTGGTCGACGTCGAGACCAACGGCGTGATCGCGCCCGAGGAGGCGGTGCGCCAGTCGGCGCGCATCCTGGTCGAGCAGCTCACGGTGTTCGCCGCGCTGGAAGGTGGCGCCGAACCGGCGATCGAGCCGGTCGGCATCGGGCTGGCCGGGGGCGCGCGCGGGCCGCAGATCGACCCGATCCTGCTGCGCCCGGTCGACGACCTGGAGCTCACCGTGCGCTCGGCCAACTGCCTGAAGGCCGAGAACATCTACTACATCGGCGACCTGATCCAGCGCACCGAGAACGAGCTGCTCAAGACCCCCAACCTGGGCCGCAAGTCGCTCAACGAGATCAAGGAAGTCCTCGCGTCGCGCGGACTGACGCTCGGCATGAAGCTCGAGAACTGGCCGCCGGCCGGCCTCGAGCGCCCGTAACAGAACAAGGCGAGAACGCGAGGAAACCGTCATGCGTCACCGTCACGGACTACGCAAACTGAACCGCACGAGCGCGCATCGCGAGGCGATGCTGCGCAACATGTGCAACTCGCTGCTGCGGCACGAGCTGATCAAGACCACGCTGCCCAAGGCCAAGGAGCTGCGGCGCGTGGTCGAGCCGATCATCACGCTGGGGCGCAAGCCGTCGCTGGCCAACCGGCGCCTGGCGTTCGACCGGCTGCGCGACCGCGAGATGGTCGTCAAGCTGTTCGACGAGCTCGGCCCGCGCTACGCCAATCGCAACGGCGGCTACCTGCGGATCCTGAAGTTCGGGTTCCGCGAGGGCGACGCCGCGCCGATGGCGCTGGTCGAACTGATGGACCGCCCGGAAGAGGCCGCGGCCGAGGGCTCGTCGAGCGCCGGCTGAAGCCGGCCGTGGGGCGCGGGGCCGATCCGGCTCCCGGCGCCCCGCAGGCGAAACAGGGGGCGTCGCGCGGTGCATCCACCGCCCGGCGCCCTCGTCATTTTCCGGGTACCCTGCTGTCGCATGTCCGGGATCCTGAGTGTCGAAGGACTCGTCAAGCGCTTCGCGGGCGTCGAGGCGATCGCCGGGCTCGGCTTCGAGGTGCGGCGCGGTGAATGCTTCGGACTGCTCGGCCCGAACGGCGCGGGCAAGAGCACGACGCTGAAGTCGGTGCTGGGCCTGGTCGAACCCGACGCGGGACGGATCAGGCTGCTCGGCTTCGACATTCCGGCGCAGGCGCGCGAGGCGCGCGCGCGGGTCGGCGTCGTTCCGCAGGCCGACGCGCTCGACCCCGATTTCACCGTCGCCGAGAACCTGATCGTCTTCGGTCGCTACTTCGGCCTGTCGCGCGCGACGATCGAGCGACGTCTCGACGCGCTGCTCGACTTTGCCGGGCTGGCGCACAAGCGGCAGGCGAAGATCCACGAGCTCTCCGGCGGCATGCGACGGCGGCTGACGCTCGCCAGGGCGCTGGTCAACGACCCCGAAGTGCTCTTCCTCGACGAGCCGACCACGGGGCTGGACCCGCAGGCGCGCCACCTCATCTGGGAGCGGCTCAGGCAGCTGCTCGCCGGCGGCAAGACGATCGTGCTGACGACGCACTTCATGGAGGAAGCCGAACGCCTGTGCACGCGGCTGGCGATCATCGACCGCGGCCGGCGTATCGCGATGGACACGCCGGCGGCGCTGGTGGCCAGCCAGATCGAACCGCACGTCGTCGAGGCGAGCGGCGACGGCGTGCATCGATGGGCGCGCGAGCACGCTCCGGTGCTCGCTGCGAGGGTCGAACTGGTCGGCGAGACCGCGTTCGCGTACTGCGCCAGCCTCGGGCAGGCCGCGACGGCAGCGGCCTCCGCGGCCGACGTCACGACGCTGCGCGTGCTGCAACGTCCGGCGAACCTCGAAGACGTGTTCCTGAAGCTCACCGGTCGCGAGCTGCGCGATTGAGCCGGCGCACACGGAGAACGCGATGAATCCGTACGCCGCACCGCGCCCCTCGATGCGATTCCTGCCGGTCTACCGGCGCAACCTGCTGGTGTGGCGCAAGCTCGCGATCGCTAGCGTGATCGGCAACATCGCCGACCCGCTGATCATCCTGGTCGCCTTCGGCTACGGCCTGGGCACGCTGCTTCGGCAGGTCGACGGCGTTCCGTACATCGTGTTCCTCGCGGCCGGCTCGATGTGCATGAGCACGATGATGGCGGCCAGCTTCGAGTCACTGTACTCGGCGTTCTCGCGGATGCACGTGCAGCGCACCTGGGAGTCGCTGCTGAATGCGCCACTCGAACTCGACGACATCGTGATCGCCGAATGGCTATGGGCCGCCACGAAGAGCGGTCTGGCTGCTCGACATCTCGCGCGCGCCCACGCTGGTGCTGGCGCTGCCGGTGGTGGCGCTCACCGGCCTGGTCTTCGGCGCGATCGGCCTGTGCGTGAACGCGCTCGCGCGCGGCTACGACTTCTTCACCTACTACTTCACGCTGGTGCTCACGCCGATGATCTTCCTGTCGGGCGTGTACTACCCGGTAGCCCAGCTTCCCGGCTGGCTGGCCACGATCGCGGGCGGGCTGCCGCTGGCGGCCGCGGTCGAGCTCGCACGTCCGCTGGTGCTCGGCCGGCTGCCCGAGGCGCCGCTGGTGCCGCTGCTCACGCTGCTGGCCTATGCGGGCGGGGCGTTGTATCTTGCGATGATCCTGACGCGGCGGCGCTTCGCCGCCTGAGTCCCGCCGCCGCCGCGCGGACATTTCTGCCCGCCATGCCAGCCGCCGAATCCTCCGCATCCGAAGCCGCCCGACTCGCCTCGCCCGACGGCCTGCTGCTGATCCTCAGCAATCTCCCCGACCGCGAAACGGCGGAGGAGGTCGCGCACACGCTGGTGGGCGAACGGCTGGCCGCCTGCGTGAACATTCTCGGCACCTGCACTTCGGTGTA
>MEED01000047.1 GCA_001724855.1 Lautropia sp. SCN 69-89 | reverse complement strand
GCGCGACGACACCGGCAAAGACCTCATCATCGCGGGCGACTACATCGCCGATGGGTTCCGCCATCGCGCCGCCGAACTGGCGACCGAATGGCTGGGGCCGCGCACCGAGCTGGAGATCCAGCAGACCTTGCGGCGCGAGGTGGATCAGGAGCGGTGGACGAGCCTGGATCGCACCTTGAAGCGCGAGGCCGGCGACGATGGCATGGTGCATGTCGAACGGCTCAACGAACCCCGACTGCAACGCCAGCGTCTGCTGCTGATCGGCAGGTTGCAGCGTTTGCAG
The DNA here is from genome assembly GCA_001724855.1 of Lautropia sp. SCN 69-89. Classification (GTDB taxonomy): domain Bacteria; phylum Pseudomonadota; class Gammaproteobacteria; order Burkholderiales; family Burkholderiaceae_E; genus Zeimonas. Next base: position 17,095 of record MEED01000047.1, on the reverse strand, counting down.
CGCCTGGGCCTGGCCGACGAGGCCCAGCCCGGCACGTGGACCGTCCACAACGATGCGGAAAAGACCCTGCGCGCCCTGGGCGAGCGCGGCGACATCATCCGCACCATGCAGCGGGCCATGCGCGGCGAGCCACGCGAACTGGCGGTGTTCGAGCCTGGGGACGATGGCCGAACCATCCTCGGCCGCGTGGCCGCGAAGGGGCTGGCCGACGAACTGCACGACCGGGGCTATCTGGTCATCGACGGCGTGGACGGCAAGGCCCACTACGTTGCGCTCAACGCCCGCGACGAGCTGGCGAACTATCCGACCGGCGCCGTGGTGGAGGCAAGGAGATCGGCTGACGTGCGCGCGGCCGACAAGAACATCGCCGCGTTGGCGAGCGATGGCCTGTACCGCACCGACCACCACCTTGCCATCGCGCAGGGTCAGGCCGTGCCCGGCCGCGATCCGCAGGAAGTGGTCGCGTCCCACGTCCGCCGGCTGGAAGCCTTGCGCCGTGCCGGTATCGTGGAACGGGTGGCCGAGGGGCTATGGAAGGTGCCGGACGACTTGCCCGAGCAGGGCCGTCGCTACGATGCGCAGCGCCTGGGCGGCGTGGCGGTGGAGCTGAAATCGCACCTGCCCATCGAGCGGCAGGCCCGCGTGATCGGAGCCACCTGGCTCGACCAGCAGTTGATCGGCGGCGGCTCGGGCCTGGGCAACCTGGGCTTTGGCAGCGAGGTCAACCAGGCGATGCAGCAGCGCGCCGAATTCCTGGCCGAACAGGGGCTGGCAGAGCGGCGCGGGCAGCGCGTAATCCTCGCGCGCAATCTATTGGCGACACTACGCGATCGGGATGTGATTCGGGCTGCCAAGGATATTGCCACCGAAACCGGGCTGGAACACCGTCTGGCGGCCGATGGCCAGCGCGTGACCGGCATCTACCGGCGCAGCCTCATGCTCGCCAGTGGCCGCTTTGCCATGCTCGATGATGGTATGGGGTTCAGCTTGGTGCCATGGACGCCGGTCATCGAACAACGACTCGGCATGCTGATTTCTGGGCAGGTACATGGTGGCACCCTATCCTGGCAAATCCGACGGCAGCAGGGTTTATCCGTTACCTGACGCCAGCAGCGATTGAGCACCTACCGACCGGATGCGTCTACAGCCGTTCAGCGTCCGGCAAACTGCGGGACTCGCTTTGCGACGAACGCGTGAACCGCTTCCAGCGAATCTGTGGTTTTCGAGGCTCGATTCATTTCGGCCGCCTCCAGCCTCAATGAGGTCGCCAGATCACTCTCGAAGGCAGCGAGTTGCAGGCGCTTGGCGCCCGCATAACCTTGCGTTGGTCCGACCGAAAATTGCACCGCCATACGCCGCGCTTCGCCCAGCAGGCTCTCGCCAGGAACCACTTTCTCGACCAATCCCCAGGCCAAGGCCTCGTCCGAACTGACTACGCGATTGGTCAAGATCATGTCTCGTGCGCGTCGTCCACCCACTGCGCGTGGAAGTAGCCAGCTGATGCCGAAATCCCCCGCGTATCCGAGGCCGGTATGGGCCGCCACAAACTTCGTCCCACTTGCGGCAATCAGGTAGTCAGAGGCCAAGGCAAGCCCGAGACCGCCTCCGGCCTCCGGCTACCGCGCCTTGTACGGCGCAGACTACCGGGAACGGCAGGCTGGCGAATTGAGGAATCATGCTTTCGGCCACTCTCAGTTCGTCATCGACCAAGGTAGACAACGCATCGCCTGCGGCCACCATTTCTTCGATGTCGCCTCCGCAACTGAACATCCGGCCCTCGCCGCGCAGCAGCAAAGCTCGAATCGAGCCATCGCGTTCGACATCTGCAATGACACCAGCGAGCACGTTTACGACCGACGTGCTCAACGCATTCATTTTTTTTGGCGAGTTGAGTGTTATGGTCGCGACGGCACCATTCTTTTCGAGAATTACCGGATTTCCAGGCATGCTGACGTTCCCTGATTGATCAAAATTTCAGCGTCAGCGCGGCGCCATGCGAATGGCACCATCCACACGAATGGACTCGGCATTCATGTAGCCGCAAGTAACGAGAAACTCGACGGCCTGCGCGAATTCATCGGGGTCGCCTAAACGCTTGGGGAAGGGCACGCTGGCCGCCAGCGCCTGTTTGACGTTGTCCGGCAGACCCAGCAGCAACGGTGTACCGAAGATCCCCGGCATGATGGTGTTGATCCGGATCCCTTCGTCCATCATGTCGCGCGCGATTGGCAGGGTCATGCCCACGATGGCTGCCTTGCTGGCCGCATAGCTGGCCTGGCCGACCTGGCCGTCCTGCGCGGCGGCCGAAGCGGTGTTGACGATGACGCCGCGCTCGCCATCGGTCAGCGGCGCGAGCGTCAACATACCCGCGGCTGACTTGGCGATGCAACGGAAGGTGCCCACCAGGTTGATCTGAATGATGCGATTGAAGCGATCTGCCGCGCATGGGCGGATTTCGCCGGTTTTCTTGTCGCGGCTGACAGTCTTGACGGCATCGGCAGTACCGGCGCAGTTGACCAGAATGCGCTCCTGCCCGATGGCCGCACGGGCCTTGGCGAAGGCGGTGTCCACCTGCTCCTCAGATGTCACGTCCACATTGCAGTAAACGCCGCCGAGTTCGCTGGCCAACGCCTGGCCGACGGTTTCGTTCATGTCGAAGATGGCGACTTTGACGCCACGGCTGGCCAAACGCCGGGTCGTGGCGGCTCCCAGGCCGGAAGCGCCCCCGGTGATGATGGCCGAGATGTCGGAGTTCAGTTGCATGGTTTTTCCTCGATGGATGACAGATAGACAGGCGTTATTGGCCCGTGAAGTGGGGGGTGCGCTTGCCCAGGAATGCCGCTTGCCCTTCCAGGTTGTCGGCCGAACGCAAAGCGACGAGGAAATTACGCTTCTCATGCTCCAGGCCTTGCGCGAGCGGAGTCTCAAAGCTGGCCAGTGCCGCATCTTTCGCCAGCGCCACGGCCAGCGGCGAATTGGCTGCAATCCGGTTGGCCATCGCCAACGCCGTCGGCAGGGCCTGGCCATCAGCCGTCACTTCGGCGACCATGCCTGCATCGCAAGCCTTGCGGGCGTCGATGAAATCGCCGGTCAGCAACAGGGCCATGGCCTTGGACTTACCGATAGCGTGGATCAGGCGCTGCGTGCCCCCGGCACCCGGAATGGCGCCCAGCTTGACTTCCGGCACACCAAAATTGGCAGACTCGCCAGCGATCGCGATGTCGCAGGCCAGCGCTAATTCTGTGCCGCCGCCCAGCGCGAGCTTTTCCACCGCTGCGATGACGGGCTTGGGGAAGCGCTCCAGTTCCGACCAAAAGTGGCCGCCTGCTGCCGCACGATCGCCCAGCAGTGGCTCGGCGCGCAGCGCATCGAAGGCCGTGATGTCGGCCCCGGCGCAGAACACGCCCTCGGCGCCGGTGATGATGACCGCGCGCACGGTATCGTCGTCGCGCAGTTGCACAAGCTGCGCACGCAGGCCATCGAATACCGCGCGGTTCAAGCTGTTCTTCGCGCGCGGGCGGTTGATGGTCAAGGTGGCGATGGCGCCATCGCGGCTGACGAGCACTTCGCTGGCTTCGCTCATGGTGGCTCCGCTCATCCAAGCCGCTCGATGATGGTGGTATTGGCCGTGCCCGAAGCCTCGCAGATGGTCTGCAGGCCATAGCGGCCGCCCCGCCGCTCCAGCTCGCACAGCAGGTCGGTGAGCATGCGCGCGCCGGTGGAACCCAGCGGATGGCCGATGGCCACCGAGCCGCCGTTGACGTTGAGGCGATCGTCCGGAATGCCGAATTCCTGCTGGAACATCAGCGGCACGCCGCCAAAGGCCTCGTTGACTTCAAACAGGTCAATGTCGGCCGGGGTCAGACCCGATTCCGTCAGCGCCTTGCGGGTGGCATCGAGAACAGCGGTGAACTGGATCACCGGGTCGGCTGCCGCCACGGCGGTGCTGACGAAGCGCGCGCGCGGCTTCAGGCCATGCTGCTTGGCATAGGCGCGGCTGGCGATCAGCAGCGCGGCGGCGCCATCGCTGATCTGCGACGAGTTGGCGGCCGTGGTGGCACCGTCGGCGGCAAACACGGGCTTGAGCGTGGCCATCTTCTCGGGGTTCGGGTCGGCACGCACGCCTTCGTCGGCAGTGACGAGCGGGCTGTCTGGGTCGGCTGGGTCTTCGTTCAGTCGCACCAGTTGGTCTTGGACTCGGCCAGCCTGCAAAGCCTCGGTGGCGCGCCGATGGCTGCGCACGGCGAAAGCGTCCAGGGCCTCGCGCGTGAGGCCGAAGCGCTTGTTCATCAACTCCGACGAAGCGCCTTGCGCCAGCAGCGGGTTGTCCTGGTAGCGCGCCAGTTCGCGCGGGCTGTATTGCGAGCCCAGCGGCGCGCCGGGTTTGAATGACGGCGGCATGGGGGCCTGCGACATCGATTCCACCCCGGCGCCGATGACCAGTTGGTAAGCGCCCGCCTGGATGCCATGCACGGCAAAGCTCACCGCCTGCTGGCCGGAGCCGCATTGCCGGTCAACCGTCACCGCCGGGACGGATTCGGGCAGCCCCGCCGCCAATACGGCATGACGGCCCAGGTTGCCGTGCTGTTGGTCCCATTGCAGCACGCAGCCGACGATCACATCGTCCAGATCGGCGGGGTTGATGCCGGAGCGCTCGACCAGCTGGCGCAGCGTCTCGCCCAGCAGATCGACGGGGTGCCATTTCTGCAGGCGCCCGCCGCGCTTGCCCACGGGGGTGCGCAACGCACCGACGATGACGGGTTCATGGTCATTCATGTTCTTCTCCTGGTGCAAAAAGGTTGGCTCACTCGGCGTAGCGGCCCGCATGCTCGGCGCGGATGCGCTTCTTGTCGAGCTTGCCGACGCTGGTCTTGGGGATGGCTTCGACGAACAGGACCTGATCTGGCAACTGCCACTTGGCGAAGGCGCTGGTCAGGTGTTCCTGCAATTGCTCCTGAGTCGCCTGCTGGCCGGGCCTCAGCACCACCAGGGCCAGCGGCCGTTCCTGCCACTTCGCATGGGGAATGCCGACCACCGCGGCGTCGCGCACGGCCGGGTGGCCCATGAGCAGGTTTTCCATGTCGATGGAAGAAATCCATTCACCACCGCTCTTGATCACGTCCTTGATGCGGTCGGTGACTTTGAGGTAGCCGTTCTCGTCCACCGTGCCGACATCGCCCGAGCGCCACCATCCGCCTTCCAGGAAACGGTCTGCGGAATCAGGCATGTCGTGGTATCTGGCCGTTATCCAGGGGCCGCGCAGGCAAATCTCGCCCGCTGACTTTCCGTCGTGCGGCAAGTCCTTGTCGTCGGCATCGAGGATGCGAATATCCACCCCGGTCAGCACCAGACCCTGCTTGCGCTTGAGGTTCCACTTCTCTTCCTCGGTCAAGCGCTTCTTGAGCGTGGACTTGAGGCGGTTCATCGTCACCAGCGTCGTGGCTTCGGTGGCGCCGTAGGCGTGCACCACCTCAGCACCCGTGAGGTCGTAGAAACCGATCATCATCGACAGCGGCGGCTCCGTGGCGCCAGACAGCATGCGCATGCGGCTGAAGTCCGGCTTGACCGGCATCGTCTCGATGTACTGCAGCATGGGCTGGAAGATGGCCGGTGCGCCATTGGCGATGGTCACGCCCTCGGCGATCATGGCATCGACCAGCGGCTTGGTGTCTTCGGCAACGTAGCGGCCCGGCAGCACGATCTTGTCGGCGAGCAGCGTGGCGGCCTGCGGCAGGCCCCAGCATTGCCCGTGGAACATGGGCGTGATGAGCATGACGCAGTCGTCCAGCGTCATGCCCAGATTGGTGGCCATGGCCGTGGAGTGCAGGTAGATGCCGCGGTGCGAGTAGTACACGCCCTTGGGCTTGCCCGTGGTGCCGGTGGTGTAGCAGGCGCTGTAGGCCGAGGTTTCGTCGATCTCGGGCCAGTCGATCTTCGTGTCGGCGGCGGCCAGCAGGTCTTCGTAGTGCAGCAGCGGTTTCAGCGTGGTCTTGATCTGGTCCAGCGGCTTGTCGGTCATGACAATCCAGCCCTTGATCTGGGGCGAATTCGCTGCGACGGATTCGGCAAGGGGTAGCAATGACTCGTCTACGCAAACGTAGGACACCTTGCTGTGGTCGACCACGTAGCCCAGGTCCTCTGGGCCCAGGCGCAGATTCATCTGCAACATGACAGCACCCAGGCCGGGAATGGACCAGTACAGCTCGAAGTGGCGTCGGCTGTTCCAGTCCAGGATGCCGACCCGGTCGCCCGGCTCGACGCCGAGAGCGCGCAGTGCATTGGCGCTGCGGCAGACGCGCGCGTAGCAATCGGCATAGGTGTAGCGATCCCAGCCGCCATCGGGTGTGCGGTAGACGATCTCCTGGTCCCCGTGGGTGCGCGCAGCGTGCCGGATCAGCGTTGTGGTGTTCAGTTGGCGCTCGTTGCCCGTGGTGGACGGGCAGCCGCGGACAGGCTTGGTGGGCTGGATGGTGTCGGTCATGTGCTTGTCTCCTAGGTAGTTGTGTCGAGTGCCTGGAACCGTGGGGCCGGGGCCGCTTCGATGGCGCCGGATGGGGTGATCTGGTAAATGCCCCGTGCTGCGTTATGCGGATGCCGCACCGCCTCGGCGAGGCTGAGCACGGGCGCAAAGCAGGCGTCGCTGCCTTCGAGCAGCGCGCACCAGTGCGCCCTGGGTTGGCTGCGGATAAAGGCTGCGATCCGCTCTTTCAGCGCTGGCCACGTCGCCGCGTCGTACTGCTCGGCGGGGTTCACGTCAGCAAGGCCCAGCTTCGACAGCAGAAGCGCGTGGAACGCTGGCTCCACTGCTGCGAGGCTGATGAAGCCGCCGTCAGCGCAAGCGTATACGTCATAGAACGGCGAATCGTGAAACGGGCTCGGCTGCGCGCCGTCAATTTGCCCATTGGCGCGAATCCAATGCACCAGCGTGCCCAGCATGGCCACGATGTCAATGATCGCGGCGTCCACGACCCGGCCGTGGCCGGTGGCGCGCGCATCGACCAGCGCGCAGGCGACGCCGAAGGCCATGCCCAGCGCCCCGGCCCCATCCCCGAGTACCGAGGGCGGCACGATGGGCGCCTGCCCCCTGTGCGCCGACAGCGACAGCAGGCCTGTCAGCGCGACGTAGTTCAGGTCGTGGCCCGCGGCCTGGGCAAGTGGCCCGTCCTGGCCCCAGCCCGTCATCCGGCCATAGACCAGCCGGGGATTGAGCGCCGCGCAATCTGCGGGGCCGAAGCCCAGCCGCTCCATCACCCTTGGGCGAAAGCCTTCGATCAGAGCGTCGGCCTGGGCAATCAGTTCCAGTGCGCGCGCCTTGCCACCGGGCGACTTCAGGTCGATGACCTCGACCTTCTTGCCGCGGTGCAGCGGGTTCTCCACCGCCCCGCCCAGCCGCTGCGCCCCAGCAGCCTGCTCGGCCCGTGCCAGCGCGATCACCTCGGCGCCCATGTCGACCAGCATCCTGGCGGCCAGAGGGCCTGGACCGATGCCCTCAAACTCCACCACACGGACGCCGTGCAGAGGCAACTGCAGCGTGTGCGGCATGTTCACAGCTTCCTCGAAACCAGGTCTTTCAGGACCTCGTTGGCGCCGCCGTAGATCTTCTGCACTCGCGAAGCGGCATACATCCGCGCGATCGGATACTCGGCCATGTAGCCGTAGCCGCCGAACAATTGGAGACACTCGTCCACCACGCGGCACTGCTGTTCGGTGCACCACCACTTGGCCATGTAGGCGGCCTCGTTGTCGAGTGTGCCGTCCAGCAGTCTCTGTGTACAGTCGTTGACGAAGCTGCGCACCACATGCGCGATGGTCGCCATCTCGGCCAGCTTTTGGCGCGTTGTCTGCATGTCGAACAGAGGCGCACCGAATATCTTGCGCTGCTTCGTGTATTCGATGGTGAGCTCCAACGCCCGGTCGATGACGGCCGCCGCCGGCACTGCAATGACCATGCGCTCGTAGGGCAGCGCGCCCATCAGTTGCCCAAAGCCTTGGCCTTCAACGCTCCCCAGCAGTTGGTCGGCTGGAACGCGCACGCTGTCGAAGAAGAGCTCCGCCGTGTCCGAGGCCTGCATGCCGATCTTTTCAAGCAGGCGGCCCACACGAAAGCCTGGCAGGTTCTCGGTCTCCAGTACGAACAGCGACACCCCTTTGCTGCCCGCGCCACTGGTGCGCGCCGCGACGATCAGCAGGTTTCCGGTGAAGCCGTTGGTGATGAAGGTCTTGGCGCCGTCGATCACGTAGTAGTCGCCGTCGCGCCGGGCCCGGGTGGAGATGGCCTTCAGATCCGAGCCGCAGCCCGGCTCGGTCATCGCGATGGCGGCCAGCATCTCGCCGTTCGTCACCTTGGGCAGCCAGCGCTGCTTTTGCGCTTCGGTGCCAAAGTCCAGGATGTAATGCGAAGCGATGGTGTGCACCGCGATATTGACCGGCATCTCGGCCTTGGCCAGTTCGTCCTGCACCACCAGCTGGTAGGCGAGGCTGGCGCCGGCACCACCATAGGTCTCGGGCATCTCGGGCAGCAGAAAGCTCATCCCGCCGAACGGACGCCAGACCTCGCGCGGGATGTAGCCCTGGCGGCGCCATTCGTCGAGCCGGGGAGTGAATTCGGCGGCAACGTAGCGACGCACCTGCTCGCGAAAAGCGTCGATCTCGTGGTCCATCCAGGCGTGGCGATACAGCTGTGGCAGCATGGGCATGTCTCCTTGTATGTTGGCTTCTGACCCCGCACCGGGCGTTCCGCACAGCGCCACTGCCGAAGTGTTTTTGGGGATGCGACAATCGTAGTAATTGGCCCCTGCGAGGGCGATAGCGGATTGCCTCAATCAACTGACAAATAACTTCTTTTGGCCCGCGCGACCGGCGTTGGCTCCTTCGATCACACGCAATGCTGCAACCCGTCTTCACCGCTCCTATCTTTGCCGTGCATGGCCTGCTGGACGGCGCGCGCGGCAAGGGGCTGGCCACGCAAGAATGGCTGAAGGGCGTGCTGGGGCGCGCCGGCATCAGCGAATCGCTGCTGGAGCTCAAGGATTCGCGCGTAACCGTGGAGCAGTTCAACGCGCTATTTATCGCTGTCAAGGACAGCCTGAACGACGAGTGCCTGGGCTACCTACATGAGCGACCCATGCGCCCGGGCAGCTTCGCGCTAATGGTGCGCAGCGCGTTCACTGCCCATTCGTTGTCATGCGCCCTGCGTCGCCTGAGCGAATCCTTCGCCCTGCTGCAGGACGACGTGACGCTGGTGCCCGTGACCGAGGGCGCGCTGGGGGGCTTCGCGCTGGAGATGCGCGGCGGCCCGGGCGCACATGCCGAATTCCTTCATGCACATCTGCTGCGCGTGTTCTGGCGCTTGTTGCTGTGGCTGCACGGCGGCCGGCTGGTGCCGCAGCGATTCGACTTCAATTTTGCGCTGCCGCTCCATGCGATGAGCTACGGGCGCATCTTTTCCGGCACGCTGTGCTTCGGGCAGCCGCGCACGGCCGCCTGGTTCGACGCCGATGCCTTTAAACAGCCGGTGCGGCGCGATCGGGACGCGCTGCAGTCCTTCCTGCGCGCCACGCCGGGCAACGTGGTGGGGCCTTACCTGAACGAGCGCAGCGCCAGCGCGCGGGTCCGCATGGTGCTGCAGCGGGCCAGCCCGGAATGGCCCGACCTGGTCGTCACCGCGCAGCGCCTGCACTTGTCGGTGAGCGCGTTGCAACGGCACCTGGCCTCCGAGGGCACTTCCTTCCAGGCGCTAAAGGACCAGTTGCGGCGCGACATGGCGATCGTGCGCCTGACCAGCAGCGAAGCCTCGCTCGTCGCCATCGCCGCCGACCTGGGCTTCACCGACAGCACCGCCTTCCAGCGCGCCTTCAAGGTCTGGACCGGCAGCGCGCCGGGAGCCTACCGTGCCCGCTCGCGCAGCAGGTAGAACCCTACATAGAGGCATTCGACGGATTCCGGCTCGGCCACGAGGCTGTAGCCGGCCACCGAGAAGATCGGTGCCTTCATAGCTGCCGGGGCCCTGGCCTACCTCGAGCGAGGCTCTCGTGCGCTCAAGAGACTGTTTGCCGCCGTTGGGGCAGTTGCACCGACGGCAGCGCAGCGACAGGCTGTGCCAGGAAGCAGACGTTTTCCATCAGCCTATCGAGGTCATTCGTCATTGCCACCGTTGAGGCTGACTTCTAAGCTTCCTAAGCTAAAACTGAGCTCGCACTGCATAGGAGTGATGGCTCTGCGCCATTAGGAGCAGCACTGCCAGAATGTAAATCAAGCATCATGACCGACGCAGCCCCGGCACTCTCGTATCCGTTCTCGGATCTCCCACTCCCTGGCCAAGCCACGGAAATCAAGCCTGGTGTGCTGTGGCTGCGCATGCCGCTGCCGTTTTCCCTGGATCACATCAACCTCTGGGCATTGAGCGACGGTCCTGGTTGGGCGGTCGTGGACACGGGCATTCGCAGCGTGGACGTCAGGAACGCGTGGCTCGCCTTGCTCGCTCCGCAGGGGCCGCTAGCCGGCCGACCCATCTCCCGTGTGATAGCGACGCACATGCACCCGGATCATGTGGGCATGGCGGGATGGTTGACACGTCGCTTCGAATGCGCGCTTTGGATGACACGAGACGAGTATTTGAGCTGTCGGGTGATGCTTGCCGATACGGGGCGGGAAGCGCCAGTCGATGGCGTTCGCTTCTATCGGAGGGCCGGATGGAGCGACACCGAGGTGGATGAGTACCGCACCCGGTTCGGTGACTTCGGTAAAATGATCCATCCATTGCCTGACAGCTTTGTGCGGCTCACGGATGGCCAGATGTTGCGGATCGGGGACCAGGAATGGGAAGTCATCGTCGGCACAGGACATTCCCCCGAGCACGCGTGCTTCTACTCGCGCGAACTGGATTTGCTGATATCGGGGGATCAGGTTCTTCCCAGGATCAGTTCCAATACCTCCGTGTACGCCACCGAGCCGCATGCGAATCCTCTGCAGGGTTGGCTCGATTCCATCGACCGGTTGATGCAACGCGTACCTGGGAGCGCCCTGATTCTGCCTGCCCACAACGAACCTTTCCATGGCCTGCACCTACGGTTGGAGCAACTGCGTGCGAGCACCGTCAGAGGCACCGACCGCGTCAGGCAACAACTTGCGCAGCCTCTGAGGGTCATCGACCTGGTTCGCGCCCTGTACCGTTCGTCCATTGTTGCGGAGCAAATGCACCTCAACCTCGCGACCGGAGAGACGCTCGCCCACCTAAACTATCTCGACCAGCGTGGGGAAATCGTGTCTGCAGAAGACGAAGACGGCGCAATGCGCTATCGGCTCGCCTGATGCACTAATTTGCCCTCAAGGATATAGAAGTAACCCAATCAAGCCTGTCATTGACTGGGTTCTTTGCTGATGTGTTTCGAGAGCAATGAGTCCTTGCACCAGCGCGTCGTGTACGGCCTCCAGTTCTTTGAACACCGTGTTGGCAAACCAATCCTGGCACGGCACCTTCCACAGATGCTCGACCGGGTTCAGCTCAAGGCTGGCAGAAACTCTAGGCGCATATTCTGTGGCACATCCAAGTGACCCGCGATGTGCCAACCCGCCTGATCCATGACCATCATGATGAACTCGACGGCATGGCGTCGCGCCATCTCGGCCAGGAACACCTGCATCGTCTCAGCGTTGGCCCAGGGCAGCACCAGAGAGTCAATCACGCCATCGTGCGTGCTGACGGCGGCGAAGGCGTACAGGGTCTGGCGTTGAGGCGTGCGCCGACGATGGGGCGTGAGCCCCTGGGCACCCAACACTGCCGGGGTGTTCCCAGCAGGCAGAAGCGCCCTTCGTGCTGGAATATCAGCCGCACGCGGCGACCATATTCAGCTTGACGCCTGACCTCTTGGCGCACTTGAACAGTGCTCTCAGAAAGGGGCCGTTTGTCATTCGATCGGGGCGCTTCGTCATCGCGGCTCGCAGCACCGGCACCTAGGATTCCTTGTGTGCGCTGGACGACATGTAGCGGAGCGGCGATGACCGCCGCCCCACGATCCAGAGCCTAACTCAAAGGAGACAAACACGTGTGCCAAATCGACATGCAGAAGCTCGCCGACGACGCTCGCTTCAACCGCTTTCATGCCAAGGTGCTTCTGTGGTGCCTGTTGATTCTCATCATCGACGGCTATGACATCGCCGTGGTGGGCATCGCCCTGCCGTCCATCATGCAGCAGATGGGCGTGAACGCATCGACTGCCGGTTTCATGGCCAGTTCGGCCCTGTTCGGCATGATGTTCGGCGCCATGGTTCTGGGCACGCTGTCCGACCGGATTGGTCGGCGCTGGGCCCTCTCCATTGGCGTCATGCTGTTCAGCGTGTTCACCGCGGCCGCCGGATTCACCAAGGATCCCATCAGCTTCAGCGTGGTGCGCTTCATCGCGGGCCTGGGGATTGGCGGTGTGCTGCCGGTCATCGTGGCACAGATGGTCGAGTACTCGCCCAAGAAGATCCGCAGCCTGATGACGGCGCTGATGACTTCGGGCTACGCACTGGGCGGCATCCTGGCCGCGGTGCTCGGCAAGCAGCTGATCGGCGAGTACGGCTGGCAGGTCGTTTTCATCGCAGCGGGTGTGCCGGTCCTGCTGATTCCGTTCATCTTGAAGCTGGTGCCGGAATCAATGACCTACCTGATCTCGCGCAGCCGCAACGGCGAACTGGCCGAAGTGGCCCGTAATCTCCAGCCGGGAGTCAAGCACCCGGCGGACGCCCAGTTCGTCGTGCCCACCGCCGACCGCGTGGCGGGTGCGCCGGTCTCCCGGCTGTTCCAGGACGGGCGAGGCCCGAGCACGGTGCTGTTCTGGATCGCCTTCTTCTCGGGCCTGTTCATGGTCTATGCGCTCAGCAGCTGGCTGACCAAGCTGATGGCTATGGCTGGCTACAGCCTGGGGTCTGCCCTCAGCTTCGTGATCGCGCTGAACGTTGGCGCCATCATCGGTGCCGTGGGAGGCGGGTGGCTCGCCGACAAGTTCAACATCAAGTGGGTGCTGGTGGGGATGTATGCGCTGGGCGGCGTGCTGCTGTACCTGATGACGTTCCAGACCTCGACCGAGCTGCGTTATCTGATCATCGGCGCGGTCGGCGCCTGCACCACCGGCGCGCAATTGGTGGCCTATGCCTACTGCGGGCAGTTTTACCCGATGTCCATCCGCTCGACCGGCATCGGCATGGCCTCCGGCGTGGGGCGCCTGGGCGCGATCGCGGCGCCGCTGCTAATCGGCCAGATCGTTGCGCTTGAGCTGCCGCTGGAGCAGAACTTCCTGGTGATCGGGGCTTTCGGAATCATCGGCTCGATCGCCCTGGCGTTCATCAGGCATGGCGGCCCGGCGTCGGTGGGCCCGCAAGAGGCTGCACGCGAGTTGCGCCCGTCGCAACAGACGCCGCAAAACGCCTGATCGTAGCCATCAAGGAAATTCGCTGTGTCTGTCTACATAGCCCCCCTGCGCGAAATGCTGTTCGCCATGAAAGAGGTCGGCGGCCTGGACGCGATCTGCGCCCAGCCCGACCATGAAGAAACCACGCCCGACCTGGTCGAGGCCATCCTGCAGGAGGCGGCTAATTACGCCGCTGGCGTGCTGGATCCGCTCAACCGCCCCGGCGACGTGCAGGGCGCGCGCTGGCACGATGGTCGGGTCACGCCCGCCGACGGCTTTCGCGAAGCCTGGGCCAGCTTCTGCGAGAACGGCTGGAACGGCATGCCCGCTGCCACCGAATGGGGCGGCCAGGGCCTGCCCACGCTGGTCTCCACCGCCGTGCTGGAGATGTGGAAGTCGTCCAACCTCGCGTTCAGCCTGTGCCAGATGCTCACGCTGGGCGCGGTGGAGGCCATTGCGCACCATGGCAGCGACGCACTCCAGCGCCGCTTCCTGGCACCCATGGTCGAGGGCCGCTGGACGGGCACCATGAACCTCACCGAGCCCCAGGCCGGCTCTGACCTGGCCGCGCTGCGCAGCCGTGCCGTACACGAGGGCGACCACTACCACGTCAGCGGCAACAAGATCTTCATCACCTGGGGCGAGCACGACATGGCCGAGAACATCGTGCACCTGGTGCTGGCGCGCCTACCCGATGCGCCACCGGGGGTGAAAGGCATCTCGCTGTTCCTGTGCCCGAAGTACCTGGTCAACGACGATGGCACCCTGGGCGAACGCAACGACTTGGCCTGCACGTCGATTGAGCACAAGATGGGCATCCACGGCAGCCCCACGGCGTCGATGAGTTTTGGCGACAGCGGCGGCGCTATCGGCTACCTGGTCGGCGAGCCGCACCAGGGGCTGGCCTGCATGTTCACCATGATGAACCACGCGCGGCTGAACGTTGGCCTGGAAGGCGTGGGCATTTCCGAGCGCGCCTACCAGCGCGCACGCGCCTATGCGCTGGAGCGGGTGCAGGGCAAGCCGCTGATCAGCGGCAGCACCGCCATCGCAGGCCACCCGGACGTGCGGCGCATGCTGATGGACATGAAGGCCCGCACCGAGGCCATGCGCGCGCTGGCCTACTTCTGCGCCGGTCAGATGGACCGCGCCGCGGGCCACGCCGATGCGCAGGAGCGCGCGCAGGCGCAGGCCCTGGTCGGCCTGCTGATACCGGTGGTCAAAGGCTGGTGTACCGACAGCGCGCAGGGCATCACGTCCGACGGCGTGCAGGTGCATGGCGGCATGGGCTACGTCGAGGAAACCGGCGCCTCCCAGCACATGCGCGACGCGCGCATCACGACCATCTACGAAGGCACCACGGGCATCCAGGCCAACGACCTGATCGGCCGCAAGCTGGCACGCGAGGGCGGGCGCACGCTGAAGGCGCTGCTGGGCCGCATCGACGGCGATGCGCGCCGGTTGGTCGAATCGCCCGATGCAGTGCTGGCGCAGATCGGCCGCGCGTTGGCAGCCGCTGCCCAGGCGCTGGACGAAGCGGTCGACTGGCTGCTGGCCCACGACGGTCAACCCGCGCAGTGCGCGGCGGGCGCCGTGCCCTTCCTGCGGCTGGCGGGCACCGTGATCGGCGGCTGGCTGTCGGCGCGCATGGCCGAAGCCGCTACCGCGCAACTCGCGGCGGGCGCGGGCGATGCGGGCTTTCTCGGTACCAAGCGCGCCACAGCCAGCCATTACGCGGCGCATGTCCTGGTGCAGGCGCCGATGCTGCGCGACATCGTCACGGGCGGCGCCGCCAGCACGCTGGCCCTGGCGGACGATCAACTCTGAATGATCCTGAAAGGAAACCCTCCCATGAAAATCCTGGTTCCCGTCAAGCGGGTGGTTGACTACAACGTCAAGGTCCGCGTCAAGAGCGATGGCAGCGGCGTGGACATCGCCAATGTCAAGATGAGCATGAACCCCTTCGACGAGATTGCCGTCGAAGAGGCTGTGCGGCTCAGGGAGAAAGGCGCGGCAACGGAGATCGTCGCCGTCTCGTGCGGCGTGTCTCAATGCCAGGAGACGCTGCGCACCGCCATGGCCATCGGTGCCGACCGCGGCATCCTAGTCGAGACCAATGAAGAACTGCAGCCGCTGGCCGTGGCTAAGCTGCTTAAGGCCCTGATCGACAAGGAACAGCCCGGCCTCGTGATCCTGGGCAAGCAGGCCATCGACGACGACTGCAACCAGACCGGCCAGATGCTGGCGGCGCTGGCCGGTCTGCCGCAAGCCACCTTCGCCTCCAAGGTCGAGCTCGCCAGCGACAAGGCAGCCGTGACCCGCGAAGTGGACGGCGGCCTGGAAACCCTTAGCCTCACGCTGCCCGCGGTCATCACCGCCGACCTGCGTCTGAACGAACCGCGCTACGTCACCTTGCCCAACATCATGAAGGCCAAGAAAAAGCCGCTGGACACCATCAAGCCCGAAGACCTCGGCGTTCAAGTCGCCCCGCGCCTGAAGACCCTGAAGGTGACCGAACCCGCCAAGCGCGGCGCCGGCGTGAAGGTGGCTGACGTGGCCGCCCTGGTCGAAAAACTCAAGAACGAAGCGAAGGTGATCTAAATGTCGGTACTCGTTATTGCTGAACACGACAACGCATCCATCAAGGGCGCAACCCTGAACACCGTGACGGCTGCAGCCGCTTGCGGTGGCGACGTGCACGTGCTGGTGGCCGGCCACAATGCCGGCGCTGCCGCACAAGCCGCCGCCCAGATCGCCGGTGTCGCCAAGGTCATCCACGCCGACGCCGCAGGCTTGGCCCACGGCCTGGCCGAGAACGTGGCCGCCCAGGTGCTGGCCATCGCCGGCAACTATAGCCACATCCTGTTCCCGGCCACGGCCGGCGGCAAGAACGTGGCCCCCCGCGTGGCCGCCAAGCTCGACGTCGCCCAGATCAGCGACATCACCAAGGTGGTGAGCGCCGACACCTTCGAACGCCCCATCTACGCCGGCAATGCCATCGCCACCGTGCAAAGCAGCGACGCCACCAAAGTCATCACCGTGCGCACCACCGGCTTCGACGCCACAGCGGCGACCGGAGGCAACGCAGCAGTGGAAACGGCAACCGCAGCGGCAGACACCGGCAAGAGCAGCTACGTGGGCAGCGAAATCGCCAAGAGCGACCGGCCCGAACTGACGGCGGCCAAGATCATCGTCTCCGGCGGCCGTGCGCTGGGCAGCAAGGAAAAATTCGACGAAGTCATCACCCCGCTGGCCGACAAGCTGGGCGCGGCCATCGGCGCGAGCCGCGCGGCGGTGGATGCGGGCTACGCGCCCAATGACCTGCAGGTGGGCCAGACCGGCAAGATCGTGGCGCCGCAGCTGTACGTGGCGGCGGGCATCTCGGGGGCGATCCAGCACCTGGCGGGCATGAAGGACTCCAAGGTGATCGTGGCGATCAACAAGGACCCGGAGGCGCCGATCTTCAGCGTGGCCGACTACGGGCTGGAGGCGGACCTGTTCGCGGCTGTGCCGGAACTCGTCAAGGCCTTTTAACTTGGATGAGATACACCATGGAGCTTCGGCATTTGCGTTGCTTTATAGCGGTGGCCGAAGAACTTCACTTTGGCCGCGCAGCGGAAAAGCTGCACATCGATCAGTCCCCTTTGTCGCGCACCATCAAGGAGATAGAGGAAGAGCTCGGGGCGCAACTGTTCACGCGAACC
>MEED01000046.1 GCA_001724855.1 Lautropia sp. SCN 69-89 | reverse complement strand
CTGGCCCATGCATTCGCGGTTCTTGTTGCTCGGAGTATCCGTGAGGTCATCCACGATGGAGGCCGTCATCATCGATTCCAGCAAGCCCACCACGGCCAGTGTTGCCGCGTAGGGGAAGATAATCTTCAGCGTCTCCAGGTTCAACGGCACATCGGGCAGCAGGAACACCGGCAGGCTGCTGGGCAGCTCGCCCATGTCGCCCACGGTGCGGATATCCAGGCCCATCGCTATCGAGATGCCGGTGAGCACCACGATGGTCACCAGGGGCGACGGGATCGCCTTGGTGATGTAAGGGAAGCCGTAAATGATGGCCAGGCCCGCCGCCGTCATGGCATACACAACCCAGGTCACGTTGGTCAGTTCGGGCAATTGCGCCATGAAGATCAAGATGGCTAGCGCGTTTACAAAGCCGGTGATCACCGACCTAGACACAAACCGCATGAGGGCGCCCAGTTTGAGCACCCCTGCCAGGATTTGCAGCACCCCTGTGAGCACCGTGGCTGCCAGCAGGTACTGCAGGCCATGCTCCTTGACCAAAAGCACCATTACGAGGGCCATGGCGCCGGTGGCGGCGGAGATCATGCCGGGGCGCCCGCCTGCAAAGGCAATGATTACGCAGATGCTGAACGAGGCGTAGAGCCCGACCTTGGGGTCCACCCCCGCGATGATGGAAAACGCGATAGCCTCGGGAATGAGCGCCAGCGCAACGACGATGCCCGCGAGCAGATCGCCCCGGACATTGGCAAACCAGGTTTGCTTGATAGATGCAAAATTCATAGGCATAGGAAACGCCACCAGCGCATGCTGATGCGTTCGAGACGGAAAAAATCAGAGAAGGCTGCGCCACCGAAGCCGGGTGCACGGCTCAGCGGCGAGAAAGAAAGACGAGGCGGGAATCCGCTAAAGCGGGGCCTGAAGAGGTAGGACTACGGCGGTGTCACCGAACAAAAATACCCAAGCGGCAGCTCACGGTTTGGCACAAAAACCGTGGCCTGGGAGCATTTGGGGATGAGTTCAATCACTGGTGAATTGTAGACTGGCCCGGGTCACGGCGTAGCGTGGGGGTGATTGGTGGCCTTGGATGCCACCTTTTCCCTCCGCAAAGCCGTACTTTCAATCAATTGGGTTCACTCCAAAATGCTTCCAAGCGGCTTTTCACTCCAGCGACCATGGAATCCTTCCCGGTCACCAGAGCCGAATCTAGTGCGGTATGGGCTACCGAGCTCGGGAGTTCTCGGCCGAGAATCTTGATGGCCTCTGCCGCTATCGCCTGAGCGTGGCCTGCGTTCCGCATCAGGTTCGCAATCGCAGCATCGGCGGTAACGTGCGCCTCCCTTGGGTGCCAACAGTCGTAGTCGGTCACCATAGCCAGCGTGGCATAGGCCATCTGTGCTTCCCGCGCCAATTTAGCCTCCGGCATGTTGGTCATACCGATCACACTGGCCCCCATGCTTCGATACCAGTGCGATTCCGCCATGGTGGAGAACTGTGGGCCTTCGATGCATACATAGGTCCCGCCCTTGTGCAGGCGCACCTTGTCGCTCAGTCCGGCACCGTCTACCGAACGCGCCAATACGTCTGAGAGATTGGCGCAGATGGGCTGCGCCAGGGATACATGCGCCACCGCGCCAGCGCCGAAAAACGTGCTGTCCCTGCGTTTGGTCAAGTCGATGAACTGATCCGGTAGAACCATGTCGAGCGGGCGCAACTCCTCGCGCAGCGACCCCACTGCGGAGAAAGAAACCAGGTACCGCACGCCCAGTTGGCGCATAGCATGGACGTTGGCCCTGTAAGGAACCTCAGATGGGATCAGGCGGTGGCCCCGACCGTGTCTGGCCAAAAAGGCCACGGAAATGCCATGTACTTGGCCGGTAACCAAGACATCGGAAGGCCTGCCGTAGGGTGTCTCCAGATCATGTTCCTTGACATCCTGCAAAGCATCCATGTGGTAGAGGCCACTCCCGCCAATGATCCCAATCAGGGCACGTGTCATATTGAAACTCCAGGTGGTTGTAGTGCTGACGACGTTGGTTAGTCGATTCACCGAACGCATCTATTACAGCCTGATGGGCCCGGCGGTGTAAGCGCCACGGAGTGTGGAGCGACTAATCGACATTGACCACCCCATGACGGAGTCCCAGATGTCGAAAAATATTCTCTTGGCCAGGCCCCATCCCTTCATCGTCGCTGAAATGAAGCCTTTTTTGGAAGAAAACGGCTACACGCTTGCCAAGCTGGAGGCTATTGCCAACATGGCCACTCTCGCGCCCAAAGCGGGCGGTGCCGTCATTTCCATGGCACTCTCATCTTCCATTCCCGAATCCGCAGAAGAGGTGTTTCAGCGGCTGCGCCAATCTGCGCCGACCGTCCCAGTGGTTTTTGCCTCCATGCTTTCCTTGGACAAGGCGCGGCCTGGTCTGGAGCGTTTGGCTGTGCTCTGCAGCGTTAAGGCGAGCATTGCGGGCATCGATAACGAAGGTACCGTCTCACAATGGGGACGTCCTGATACTTTTCTGTATTTCAGCAAGGATGATTTGGCCATTCCTGCTCGTCGAGCCATTGCGGCCCGGATTCTCAAACGTCATTTCACCCAGTAGATCGGCTCCTCCATGAAAAGGCTTGTCTTGGTCGGCGGAGGCCACGCGCATCTGTCGGTTCTGGAAGCCCTGGCTGCCAGACGCCCTCAGGGGGTCGAAGTGACGCTGATCACTCCGGCGCCTCAACAGAACTATTCAGGGATGCTGCCTGGCTGGATCGCAGACCACTATTCGAAGACGGCTTGTCAGATCGACTTGAGGCCCTTGGTGGCGGCTGCGCAGGGGCAGCTTGTCGTGGATAGCGTGGTGGGCATGGACGCCGCTCGGCGCTGCGTTGGCCTCACTGATGGCCGGCATGTGCACTATGACTGGCTGTCCATTGATGTGGGCAGCGAAACGGCAACTTCCTGGCTGGAAGCACTGGGGGACAAACTGCTGCCGGTCAAGCCCCTGGATCAGTTCTTCTCCCAGTGGCCTGAAAAATTGAACGAGGCGCAAACGAAAGGAGCGTTTCACCTGCTGGTTGTGGGCGGCGGCGCCGCAGGGGTCGAAATCGCTCTGGCTGCGCAATATGCGTTGCAGCAATCCGGGGTCAGCGCCACAGTGGATCTGGTGGCTTCCGAAAACGGAATTTTGCAAGGGCACCATCGACGGGTGCAAGATCGTGTGCTTGCCTACGCCCGACGTGCTGGTTTGAATGTGCATTTCCAGCGGGCTGTCGGCACGGAAGAAGGTGTTTTGCTGGCGGACGGTCAGGCCGTGGATGCTGATTTGGTAATTGCCGCTACCGGGGCGCGTGCGCCTGTGTGGCTGCAGTTGTCTCAGTTAGCGCTGGATCCAGGGGGGTACATTCTGGTGGATCGACACCACCGCAGTGTCTCCCACCCCAACGTCTTCGCGGCCGGAGACGTGTGCGCGCGGCCAGACACGCACCTGTCTCGTTCGGGTGTGCATGCAGTCCGCGCAGGCCCTGTACTTGCCAGCAACTTGCTCGCGGTTCTGGAGGGCGGTCCACTGCGGACATATGCACCAAAATCCAGCTCTCTCTACCTGCTCGCGTGCGGGCCGCGCTATGCGATTGCATCGTGGGGTGCCTGGTCTGCTGAAGGTCGCTGGGTTTGGCGCTGGAAAGATTGGATCGACCGGCGCTTCATACGTCGCTTTGCCTCGTCCGACTTTGCTCACACTGGAACAACGATGGAGAAGTCCACATGATCGGATCGAAACAGCTCAGCACATGGTTGCGCGGTCCGACAGCCGGCACCACTCATGGCTCCCAGTTGCTGGCCAGTCTGATGACCATGGCCTGGTTTGTCGAGGCGAGGGACCCCTACACAGGCGGGCACCTCTGGCGCGTCTCACGCTACGCGCGCTTGTTAGCCCAAGACGCGGGCCTATCCCCTGATGAAGTGGCACGGATCGAGCTGGGCGGTTTTCTGCATGACCTGGGCAAAGTCGGTGTTCCAGACGCGATCTTGCGGAAAGCTGATCGTTTGACCGATGAGGAATACGCCGTCATCAAAACGCATCCTGACGTCGGACTCAGGATGCTCGCTGGACATCCTCTCGCGGGTCTGGTTCGAGATGCTGTTCACCTGCATCACGAGCGTCCGGATGGGCGGGGTTACCCCCGTGGGCTCCAAGGCGAAGCCGTGCCAGTCACCGCACGCATCGTCGGCATCTGTGATGCCTTTGATGCCATGACCAGCCATCGCCCCTACAGAGCCGGTATGCCCATTGAGAAAGCACTCGATATCTTGAGGCGCGAAAAGGGCGCGCAGTTTGACGAACCCCTTGCAACCAGATTCGTCGGTTTGGGCGAAGCGGGTCGGCTCGACCATGTGCTCGCGCACAGCGACGAAGGGATTCCGCTGCAGTCTTGCCCTATGTGCGGACCCACACTGGTGCTGCGGCGCGGGCTTGTTGCCGGGCAACGCATCTACTGTCGCAACTGCTCGGGGGAGTTTGAACTGAACGCCTCCGAAATAGGGATGTTGGCCAAGCCCACCGGTCGCCAGGGCTCTGCTTCAGATCTGGAACCTGAAGCGGATTTTGAGTTGATACGGACTACCGTCGCGGCAGCGGTTGCGAACTTGCCGATTCTGAAGTTGCTGGACATGTCGTTGGAGCCCGCATGAAGCCAAGTATTTGGTCATTGGCGTGCTCGCGAAAGATCGCGGGCAACGCACTGCGGATATCGCTTGTCGTGGGCACCGTTCTGAATCTGATCAACCAGGGCGCGGCGATTCTCAGTTGGTCCGGGATTTCCTGGGGACATGTGTTGCTCAACTACCTCGTACCCTACTGCGTCGCCAGCTACAGCGCTGCCAAGAATGCATTGAGCGAACAGGACCGACATGACGTTTGACAAATTGAAGGCGGAGGGGGTGGACGCAGCTGTTGGAGCACCCTCGATCAGTGACCCTGAATTGCTGAAGTCCTTGCGCAGTCAGATGCTGAAATTTGCGCATTTGCAGCTGGGCGACGAACAGTCCGCCGAGGATGCCGTGCAGGAGGCATTGATCGGTGCGCTGAAGAACGCTGCGGCCTTTCGTGGCCATGCGGCGTTGAAAACCTGGGTGTTTGCGATTCTCAAGAACAAGATTGCCGATTCGCTGAGGCAAAAGAAGCGGCTTGGCGAAGCCAGCGCACTGATGCAGGAACGCGAGGAGCAGGAAGATCTCCACGAGCTTTTCAACGCCAAAGGATTCTGGGAGCCGGATGAACGGCCAGCAGCTTGGGGAAATCCGCAGGAAGCCTTGCACCAAAGCCAGTTCTGGAAGGTTTTCGAACTCTGCCTGGAGGCCCTGCCAGGGCAGCAGGCCCGCGTGTTCATGATGCGGGAATATATAGAGCTGGAGTCAGACGAAATCTGCGCTTCGGTCGGTATTTCGACATCAAACCTGAACGTCATCATGCATCGGGCTCGGCTTCGGCTTCGGGAGTGTTTGGAAAACAACTGGCATCAAACCAAGGGGCAACCATGCTGAACTGCCAATCGGTCACCCGACTTGTGTCGGAAGCGCAAGAACGTCGCCTCTCGGTGTCGGAAAAAATGGGACTGAAGGTGCACCTGATGATGTGTTCAGGTTGCCGAAACTTCAGTCACCAGATTCCATTTCTTCGCCAGGCCATGCGGGCATTCGCGCAGGGGGAAAATGAGAAGGCCACTAAATAACCGCCACGCCCAACGCAAAGGTCTTTCCAGCGTTGACTTTTCTGGGCAAGGCACGCCAGCCCTTCGCCACCGAGTGGCATGCCGAGTACAAACTACTTGGCCCTGTGGGCATGAATTGCGGTAGGCGTGATTGAACCATCCACATCCCTAGATGCCTTGCTTCGTATGGATAACGTCACCCATCTCCTGAGCCATTTCGCCTTGAGTGCAGGGGTGTTCTACACCGGCAACATTTGCGGCCTCCATGACTTTCCGCAGGATGAGCAGCGAGGACATCTGCACCTGATCAGAAGTGGCCATCTCCAAGTGATTGGAGTTCACAGTGTTGATTTCACCATCTCCGAGCCGACACTCCTTTTTCTTCCCAGACCAGACAACCACAGGCTGCTGGCAGATCAACAAGCGGGGGCAGATGTCGTGTGCGGCACCGTGCAATTTGGAGGGGGTGGAAGCAATCCAATCTCGGACTCGTTGCCAGATGTGGTCTTGATCGAACTCAGGCACCTACCCGGCGTCGATGCGCTGCTGGACATGATGTTCGAAGAGGCTTTCGCCGACCACTGCGGCCGACAAGCAGTGATGGACCGCCTGTGCGAAATCCTGATCATCCGGCTGTTGCGCTACGCGATTGCACAGGGCCAAACACTGGGCGGGACACTGGCCGGTTTGGCCGACCCGAGATTGCGCCGAGTGCTTGAAGCGATCCACGAAGCTCCAGGGCGCGACTGGAGTCTGGAGTCGATGGCGGCTCAGGCTGGGATGTCGCGCGCGCGTTTCGCATCTCGATTTAGGGAAGTGACGGGGGAAACACCTGCCGAGTATCTTGCTTCCTGGCGCGTGATGAGCGCGCAGCGCTTGCTGAAGAAGGGACTTCAGCTCAAGCGGATAGCCACAGATGTGGGCTACGGCAGCACCAGCGCCCTGGCCAGAGCCTTCACGCGAAAACTAGGATGCTCGCCCAGCGAATGGCTGCGCAATGAGCCAAATGAGCAAAGTAGCGCAGAGGTGGCGGCGCATGCCGCGAATTTCTGAACGATGAACACTTGAAGCCCAGGGGTATTGAAGGACAGACGACGCTGCCCGCCTACAGCGACGTTCGGTATACCCAATGAGACTTTGGGTCGTCTTGGTCAGTGGATCGAGCCCTACGCTTACAACACAGCGAAGAGCTGTAGTTACCTCGATTCCAAAGACTGCGACAGACATTTTCAGGAGTACATATCCATGTCCGCTACCCCTATCGTTCAATCGTTGAAGCCCATTGACCACACCACCGCCGAGGGTGCCCAGAAAGAAATTCTCGATAAGGCGTTGAAGCAGGTCGGCTTCATTCCCAACATGTATGCCAACATGGCCAACGCTCCGGCTGTGCTCAGCACCTACCTGCACGGCTACGGTCTTTTTCGTAGCGAATCGGGCCTGAAGTCGGCCGAGCAGGAAGTGGTGTTTCTGGCCGTCAGCCAAGTCAATGATTGCAAATATTGCACAGCGGCTCACAGCATGATCGCCGACAAGGTGTCAGGCGTGCCCGCAGATGTGCTGAAGGCTATCCGCGAGCATGAGCCAATTCCAGACCCCAAGCTGGCAGCATTGCACGCAACCGTAACCGAAATGGTCCAGACCCATGGCAGACCCAGTCAGGAAACGGTGCAATCCTTCCTCGCTGCGGGGTATTCCGAGCGCGATCTTCTGTACATCGTGCTGGCCATTGCGGTGAAGACACTGAGCAATTTTTCCAACCATGCCTTCGCCACGGAGTTGGATGAAAAGTTTGCGGCCTATAAGGTAGCTTGATTGGATGCCGGGAGCGTTCGCAACTTGTACAAGGACATGCCATGAATATCAAGGCCATCGCCTTTGACACCGGAGGCACAGTGCTCGATTGGCACAGCGGTGTGTGCCACATGCTCGCTGAGATTGGAGCCGCTCATGGGCTTGATCGTGACTGGCATGTTGTCACGAACGACTACCGGCGTCTCGCCATGCAGGGCATCGTCGGCCAAGTGAAGCCGACATTCAACATGGACGACCTTCATCGCTCTTGCCTGGAGCAGGTTCTGACCGACCATGGATTGCAGGCCTTCACGGGCGAGGAGCGCGGCAGGGTTGCAGATGCGTGGCATCGCCTGTCCGCGTGGCCTGATTTTCCAGCGGCGCTCGCGCGGATGCGCTCCCGGTATCCCGTGGTTTCGTTCACCATGCTGCCGTTGGCCCTGGTGGTCGATGTTTCGCGCAGGAACGGCATCACCTGGGATGCGGTGATTTCATGCGAGATGATTGCCATGTACAAGCCGCACCCCCAGGCATACATGCAGGCGGCATCCTGGATGAATTTAGCCCCATCAGACATCTTGATGGTGGCTTGCCATAACTTTGACCTGAATGCGGCCCGCGGGTGCGGGTTGCGGACAGCCTTTGTCCGCAGACCGCAAGAGTGGGGCCCGCTAGGCCCTCCAGATCCAACGCCGCACCCCGACTGCGACATCGTGGTGGATGACTTCGCCGCCCTTGCACAGCGCTTGACCGAATAGCCAGGACAAGGGCGGCCAAAGCATCACATCGTCTGATATCCCCGGTGTAAGAAGCCCGGGGTTCGCGGCGACTAAAAGTGCATTACGCGAAAACAGTCGCGCCCACGGAACAACCAAGGACGAACATGCACGCCACCTTGCCTTTGCTTGAAGCAACGACTTTCCCAGCCTTGAACAGAGGCTCCTTGACTACTCTACAGGTCAATCTCGGGTACCGCTGCAATCAGACCTGTGTGCATTGCCATGTGAACGCAGGGCCGAACCGCACAGAAATGATGGACAGCTCCAATCTGGAGTTGGTGATCGAGGTGTTAAAAGCACGGTCCATCCAAGTGCTGGATTTGACGGGCGGCGCCCCCGAACTGCATGAAGAGTTTCGCCTGCTGGTACGCCAGGCGCGGGCTCTGGGCGTGCATGTCATGGACCGCTGCAATCTGACCATCCTGTTCGAACCGGGTCAGGAAGATCTGGCGCAGTTCCTGGTCGACCAAAAAGTCGAAGTGGTGGCATCAATGCCTTGCTACTCGCTGGAGAACGTGGACAAGCAACGCGGAAAGGGCGTGTTCGACAAGAGCATCGCTGCCTTGCAGCAGCTCAATGCCCTGGGCTAC
The DNA here is from genome assembly GCA_001724855.1 of Lautropia sp. SCN 69-89. Taxonomy (GTDB): domain Bacteria; phylum Pseudomonadota; class Gammaproteobacteria; order Burkholderiales; family Burkholderiaceae_E; genus Zeimonas. The sequence continues at coordinate 9,512 of MEED01000046.1, read as the reverse complement.
GGCAAGCCCGGTTCAGGGCTCAAGCTCAGCTTGGTCTACAACCCGCAGGGTCCCTCGCTGCCGCCGGAGCAGCGCAAGCTTCAGGCAGACTACAAGCGCGAACTGTGGAAGCACTTCGGCATTGAGTTCGACGAACTTTTTGTCATCACGAACATGCCTATCCAGCGCTTTGGGTCCATGCTGATCTCCAAGGGGCAGTTCAGCGGCTACATGCAACTGCTGCGCGAGAACTTCAGCGTGCCCAATCACGCCGCCGTCATGTGCCGCAACCTGGTCAGCGTGGACTGGCAGGGCTATCTCTACGATTGTGACTTCAATCAGCAGCTCGGCCTTCCGTTGCCTGCAGAGGGCCCGTTGCGAATGGCTGCCAAGCCACACCTGCGAGATCTGCTGAAGCAAGACCCTGTGGGTCGGCCGGTGCGCACCGCTGACCATTGCTATGGCTGCACGGCCGGACAGGGCAGCAGTTGCGGTGGTGCACTCAAGGCGGAGCAGTGATGAGGGCCGCCAAACGTCTTGCGCTCGTGGCGCTGGTTGTGGTGCTGGTGTGGGCATTTTTTGCAGCCGGTGGTCCGAAGTGGCTGACGCTCGAAGGGCTCAAATCGGGTCTTGATCAATTTGCCGCATGGAAAAGCACATCCCCCGTTTTACTCGGCCTGGGCTTCGGCGCGGTGTATGTGCTGGTGGCGGCCCTTTCCCTTCCGGGCGCCGTCATCCTGACACTGGCCGCTGGCGCCATCTTCGGTCTGCTCTGGGGCACCTTCATTGCGTCTTTTGCATCCACTCTTGGCGCGACCTTGGCGTTCTGGAGCGCACGATACCTGCTTCGCGACTGGGTGCAGGCGCGCTTCGGTGACCGGCTCAAGCCCATCAATGACGGTATGACTCGCGATGGCGCTTTCTACCTCTTCACGCTGCGCTTGGTCCCCGTTTTCCCGTTCTTTCTCATCAACCTGCTGATGGGCCTGATGCCTATCCGCTCGCTGACTTTCTACGGGGTCAGCCAGATCGGCATGCTGGCCGGTACTTTGGTGTACGTGAATGCGGGCACGCAGTTGGCGCGCATCGATAGCTTGGCCGGCATTGTCTCGCCGGGTGTCACGCTGTCATTGGTCTTATTGGGTGTGTTTCCGCTGGTTGCCAAGATGGTCCTGGGATACCTGCAGCGCCGCCGCGTCTATGCGCGCTGGACAAGGCCAAAGCACTACGACCGCAACCTCATTGTCATAGGCGCAGGGGCGGCCGGATTGGTGACGGCCTACATCGGCGCCGCCGTCAAGGCCAAGGTCACTTTGGTGGAAGCGCACAAGATGGGTGGCGATTGCCTGAACTATGGATGTGTGCCCAGCAAAGCGCTGATTAAAAGCGCTAAGTTGGCTACTCAGATGCGCCACGCGGACCAGTATGGATTGAGCGCCACGGTACCTGAGTTCAGTTTTCGGCAGGTGATGGCCAGGGTTCATGACGTGATTCGCACCATTGCGCCACACGATAGCGTGGAACGCTACGAATCATTGGGTGTGGAAGTGCTGCAGGGTTACGGCCGCGTGATTGATCCCTGGACGGTTGAGATTGAGGCCGCTGACGGCAGCAAGCAGCGCCTGACGACACGCAGCATTGTCATCGCCGCTGGTGCGCAGCCCTTTGTGCCGCCACTTCCTGGGCTGGATGAGGTCGGTTACCTCACCAGCGACACCTTGTGGGATGCGTTGGCCCAAAGGAATATCGCTCCAGCGCGCCTGGTGGTGCTGGGCGGTGGCCCCATCGGCTGTGAACTCTCTCAGAGCTTTGCGCGTCTGGGCTCCGCAGTAACGCAAGTCGAAATGGCGCCGCGCATCATGGCGCGTGAAGATGCCGAGGTATCCGAACTGGCACGCGCCTCCCTGGCCCGCGATGGTGTGGATGTTCTCACCAGCCATAAGGCTCTGCGATGCGAACGTGAGGAGCGCGATGGTGTGGTGCACAAGTACCTCGTGGTCGAGCACGGGGGCCTGGAGCGGCGCGTGGAGTTCGATGACTTGATCTGCGCGGTGGGTCGAGTGGCCCGTCTGCAGGGATATGGCCTGGAGGCACTCGGCATTCCCACGCAGCGCACGGTGGTGACCAATGAGTACCTGGAAACGCTCTATCCCAACATCTACGCTGCCGGGGATGTGGCGGGTCCCTATCAGTTCACCCATACGGCAGCGCACCAAGCTTGGTATGCCGCCGTCAATGCACTGTTCGGACATTTCAAGCGCTTCAAGGTGGACTATTCGGTCATCCCCTGGGCAACCTTTGTTGACCCGGAGGTGGCCCGTGTCGGTCTGAATGAACAAGATGCCAAGGAAAAAGGCATTGCTTACGAGGTCACACGCTATGGGATTGATGATCTCGACCGCGCCATCGCCGATGGAGCTGCGCATGGTTTCGTGAAGGTGCTGACGGTACCTGGCAAGGACCGCATTTTGGGGGTCACCATTGTCGGAGAGCATGCAGGAGACCTACTGGCCGAATTCGTTTTGGCCATGAAGCACGGGCTGGGTCTGAATAAGATTCTCGGCACCATCCACACCTACCCGACGCTCTCGGAAGCCAACAAATACGCTGCCGGTGAGTGGAAACGGGCGCACGCACCGCAGCAGGTGCTGGCTTGGCTGCAGCGGTACCACGCCTGGCGGCGAGCTTAAGGGAACGCCATGGCCGCCGTACATGCTGTCAGTTGGTTTTGCCGCACCTTTAGTTTGGGGATCTCAGCATGACGAAACTCTCGGTCATTGTTCCCGTGCTCAACGAAGTGGCAAGTCTGCCAGGGCTTTGCGATCACCTGATGCTCCTCTCACGCCAAGGGGCGGAGGTGATCGTGGTCGATGGCGGTAGCGAGGATGACAGCGCTGATCTGATCGAGTGCATGGGATTTCAGCTGATCCGTGCACCACGGGGCCGTGCCCTTCAAATGAATGTAGGCGCTGCCGCTGCAAGCGGCGACGTGTTGCTCTTTCTGCATGCCGACACCCGCTTGCCCCCATCCGCCCTGCAACTGGTGGACTGCCAAGTGAAGTCCGCGTTGGCATGGGGGCGGTTTGACGTCGTCATAGAGGGAAGGCCCGCCATGCTGAAGGTCGTAGCTTGGTTGATGAACCGGCGCTCGCGCATCACCGGCATTGCCACGGGGGACCAAGCCCTGTTCATGACCCGCGCCGCCTTTGACGCCGTGGGAGGGTTCCCCCAGCAACCGCTCATGGAAGACATCGAAATATCCCGCCGCTTGCGACGTTTGGTGCCCCCCATTTGTCTGACCGACAGGGTGCACACATCGGGCCGACGTTGGGAGCAACGCGGGCTCTGGCGCACGATTTTCCTGATGTGGCGTCTGAGGTGGGCCTATTGGCGCGGTGTTCCCGCAAGCCAACTCGCAAAGGCTTATCGATGAAACCGGTTCGCATTGTCATCATTGCCAAGGCACCCATCCCAGGCTTTTGCAAGACTCGGTTGATCCCGGCTCTGGGTAAAACTGGCGCGGCTGAGCTTGCGCGGCGCATGCTCATTGAGGCAGTCAATGCGGCACTCGCGTCTAGGGTGGGCCTCGTGGAACTCTGTGTGACTCCCGCACTGAACGCGTATGACTGGACCACACTGGGTTTACCCGGCGGCCTGACATGGTCAGAGCAAGGCGACGGTGACTTGGGGGCGCGCATGGCCAGGGTCGCTCGGCGGGTGACGTCCGAAGGCGCTTCGGTGGTGCTGATTGGCACTGACTGCCCTGCGCTCGATAGCGGCCTGCTGCAGCGCGCCGCTTTGGCCTTGCATGACCACCAAGCATCGCTTGTTCCTGCAGAAGACGGCGGCTACACCCTGCTGGGCTTGCAGAGCTTTGACCAGACGCTGTTTGACAACATGCCTTGGAGTACCGCCGAGGTGGCTGCAGAAACGCGCCGCCGCATCGCACGGCTGGGCTGGCACCTGTGCGATTTCCCTCCATTGCATGACATCGACGAGCCGCAGGACTTGGCGAGGCTTCCCGCTTCAATTCGTGCAGAACTTCCGGCTCACCTATGGAGCACAACATGAAACCCCGATCTCACTCCGTTCCGCGCAAAGGCTTGGTACTGAGTGTCTTCTTGCCATTGCTTGCGCTAGTCACGGGCGCGGCTGCCGCGCCCGTGCACATGGGCAACTTTGAAAGCGACTCGGAAGCGCTGCCCGATCCCTGGCAATTGGTTCAGTTCGACCAGCGTGTGCCCGCCACTCGTTTCCGAGCGCTACGCTGGGATGGGCGCGCTGCGGTAGAAGCCACCGCGAATGCCAGCATGGCATTGCTGGCCCGTCCATTGACCATTGATTTACAGGCCACGCCGGTCTTGTGCTGGATGTGGCGGGTGGAGGGGATGCTGCAAAAAGCGGATCTGCGCCAAAAAATGGGCGATGACTATGCGGCGCGGGTTTACGTCACCTTTTCTCTCCCCCCGCAGGCGTTGGATCTGGGTCTTCGCATGAAGCTGGCTTTGGGGCGCAGTCTTTATGGGGCCTCGGTGCCAGATGCAGCGGTCAACTACGTGTGGGACAACAAGCATCCCGTCGGCACCCGCGCTTCCAACGCCTACACAGATCGCGCCGCCATGGTCGTTCTGCGCTCAGGCAAGGAGCAGGTGGGCCGTTGGGTGAGCGAGCGCGCCAACGTCCTCGCAGACGCCACCAAGGCCTTCGGACCGCTGCCCTTCAAAGCAATCCAATTGGCCGTGGCGTCTGACACGGACAACACCGGAGAGCAGGTACGTGCAGGGTTTGCCGAACTGCATTTTGTGGGAGCGGATGAACCCTGCCAGTTCTCGGGTGGCGCGGCGCCGTAACTCATGGCTTGGCGCCTGTAAGAACCTGGCCCTGGCCAACGACCAACAGGCATCCATACCACTCAGAGGTTGTTTTCATGAAACTCCATCGCCGTCACCTTGCGCTTCTGGCCACCTTGGCACTTGCCGGAGCTGCTCAGGCCCAACAGGCGCCGCTGCAATTCGGGGTGGGTCTTTTCCAGCCAGACAAGGAAAAAAACGACGCCACCTACAAGCCTCTGGCCGAGTACCTGGCAAAGCAACTGAAGCGCCCGGTACAACTGCGCACAGTGGACAGCTGGGAAGGGCTGGCCAAGTCCCTCGCCAATGGTGAGACCGATCTGGCCCTCATGGGGCCCTGGGGGTATGTTCTTGCTAACCATGAGGCAGGTGCCGAGGTGGTGTCCACCATCCTCTACGACGGCAAGCCCGAGTATTTCGCCATCATGGTCACCCACCCCAAGTCTGGCATCAACACCGTGGCAGACCTCAAAGGCAAGACTTTTGCCTTTGGTGACAAGGGCTCCACTTCGGGCTACCTCATTCCGCGTCACTACTTCATGACGCAGGGCATTGATCCCGAGAGGTACTTCAGCAAGGTGCTCTACACCAAGCACCAGGCCATTGAAACCCAGGTCACCCAAGGAGTGCTCGACGCAGGTGCCGACTACAACCGCAACCGCGATGCGATGATCGAACAAGGTCTGATCAAAGCGGAGCAATCCAAGATCATCTGGCAATCTGCACCATTGCCCAATGACGCCTTTGCGGTGAGCAAAACCCTGGCTGCGGACAAGGCATTTGTAGCCAGCTTGCAGACTGCATTGGCAGGGGTAGGCGCAGCGCTGACGTCTCAACCAAAATTATTGCCCTCGCACTACACAGGGTTTGTGACGCGCGACAACACGTTCTACAAGCCGATCCGTGACGCCGGGCTGGCCACCGGGAACCTGCGGGCGAAGTGAGCACCGTGATGACAAACGCACTGGGCTCCTCAGGTGCGACCAGACTGAGCGGGCGCCTGCGCTTTCTGGGTCTGGCGTTGGCCTACAGCCTGCTGGTCCTGGCCTGCTTGTGGTCCCTCGGCGCAGAAGGCGACCTGTCGTTGGGCCGCAACCCGCTGGCGAACCTAGCCAAGACGATGGCCGAATTCGCCCACCCCAGTTTCCTGGATATCTGGTTCGGAGAAGCGAGACTGGAATACCGCAGCGATGACGGCACCTTGCTGCGGGTTGAAAACCGTCAGCAAGTGGAAGCCGACTACCTGGCGGGTCTGGCCCGCGCGGCCTGGACAACGATCCGTATTGCTACCCTGGGCTCTCTATTAGGCGCGCTGATGGCGCTGCCGCTGGCCGTACTGACGGCTCGCAACCTGGCTGCGCCGCGTGCTCTGGCGTGGGCGGCCAAGGCTGTGCTGGATGTGATGCGGTCCATCCATACCTTGGTGTTCGGTCTGGTGCTGGTGGGCATCGTGGGCCTGGGGCCAACGGCAGGTATCTTGGCCATCGGCCTGCATTCGATGGGCACCTACGGCAAGCTGTTTGCCGAGGCCATCGAGTCGCTGGACATGGCCGCCATTCACGCAGTGCAAAGCGTCGGGGCCAGCCGCACACAGGTATTTTTCAATGCCGTGTGGCCGTCCGTGCTGCCCCAGTTCGTCTCCAGCCATCTCTACATCTGGGAGTTCAACATCCGCGACTCCACCATCTTGGGCATCATTGGCGCTGGCGGGCTGGGGCTGCTGATTTCAGAGGCCACCTCACTGTTCCAATGGGGCCGCTTGGCCACCGTACTGCTGGTGGTTATCGTCTTGGTGGGCTCCTTCGACGCCATGAGTCGGCGCATCCGCCGAGCATTGTCATGACCGGCCGCAGCATTGTGCTCAAGGACGTCTGCTGTCAGATCGGCGGGAAAACCATCCTCGACATACCCACACTGACGGTGGCGCAGGGCGAACGGGTGGCCGTCATCGGCCACAACGGTGCAGGCAAATCCACGTTGTTCAAACTGTTGACGGGCTTCATGCGACCAGCGCATGGTGAGCTGCAAGTGCTCGGACGCTCTCTGAGCGCCTCTCTCGACGCCAAGCAATGGCGACTGATGCGTCAGGAGATAGGCCAAGTCTTGCAGGGACTGCACTTGGTGGGACGCTTGTCTGCGCTTGACAACGTTCTGATCGGTGCCCTCGGGCGAGTGAGTGGTTGGCGCAGTTGGACGAGGTTCTTTCCTGCTGCAGAAATCCAGCGCGCCGAGGCGGCGCTGCAGCAAGTGGGGATGCTGGCCCGCGCCACTGCGCGGGCAGACCAGCTTTCGGGTGGAGAAAGACAGAAGGTAGGCGTGGCCCGCATGCTCATGCAGGGCCCGCGCCTGATCTTGGCCGACGAACCCACCGCCGCGTTAGACCCAACCGCCGCTGCCGAAATTTGCCGACTGCTGGTGGATGCCGCAGCGGGCGCGACGCTGCTAACTGTGGTGCATAACCCCGCGCTGTTGCCGGTCCTCGCCGACAGGGTGATCGGACTTCGCCAGGGCCGCGTGGCCTTCGATTTACCAACGCAACAGGTGGGAGACAGGCAACTGGTCGCACTGTACAAGCCTCTAGCGAACGAGCCACCTGCGCATTGGCAATTAGATCTACCTGTCCCCGTGCAAAAAGAGAAACGGATTCTCCAATGACTACCAATGACATCGACACTGCGGGCCGAACTTGCCCGCTTCGATACCGCTATGGTGCGCAAGCCATCGCAAAAGCACCGTCACTTTCAACCGATACTCTCTATGTCATTGGCGGGCTCTACGGCAATCTGCCCGCGCTGGAGATGATTGAACAGATGGCCGCCAGCGAAGCAGCCCCCGTCACGCTGTGCTTCAACGGGGACTTCAACTGGTTCAATGTGGACGACGAAGGGTTTCGCACCATCAATCAACGCGTTCTTCTCCACCAGGCTATCTTGGGGAATGTGGAGGCTGAACTGTCGTCTGATGGAGATGAAGCCGGTTGCGGCTGCGCTTACCCCGAACAGGTGGACGCCGCAGTGGTTGAACGCTCCAACCGCATCCATGCCAGGCTCAAAGCCACTGCGCAGCGCAATGCCGACCTGTCGCGGCGTCTTGACGAGCTACCCATGTTTGCGCGGTTTGAGATTGGCCGTTGCCGTGTGGGCATCGTGCATGGTGACGCCGACTCGCTCGCCGGGTGGAAATTTGGTGTTGATGAAATCGACAAGCCACACAACGAGACGTGGCTGCAAAGAGCCTTTGATAGCGCGCAGGTTGACGTCTTTTCGTCTACTCACACGTGTGAACCCGTGCTCAAGTCGGTGGCGCGAGGGGCGCTGCAAGCAGTAGTCATCAACAACGGGGCCGCTGGAATGCCAAATGTCGGTGGGAAATTTCCCGGCCTCATCACCCGCATCGGATTGACCCCATCGCCGTTTTCGGCAGCCTATGGAACTTGCGTTGCGGACGCGCACATCGATGCTATCCCGGTCGCCTATGACCAGGACCGATGGGTAAAGATGTTTCTCGCAAATTGGCCTGCGCAATCTGATGCATATTTGTCATACTTTCGAAGGATTGCGCGACAAACCTCTTGAAGCAACCCGACATCTCTTACCAATGCTGTTGACAGAACTTTTTGCGATGCAATTTTTAACGTTCGGCCGTTTTAATGCCTGATGCAATACCCCTTGCAAATGTTCAAAACATTGGGCCCAAGTCGGCAGATGCATTAGCCCGTGCGGGATTGACGACGCTTTCCCAGTTGCAGCAGATGGGCGCTGTGGCGGCGTATGTAAAAGTCAAAGGCGCCAATACGAACATAACTCTGAACATGCTTTGGGCACTAGAAGGCGCAATTTCTGGACTGCCCTGGCAAGTAGTAGCAAATGAACATCGGACCAGTCTCTTGCTCGCCCTGGAAGAATACGAGCGTCGTTTACCTCTGCCTTGAATTTGCTGAACTTTTAGTTCGCTCACCACCTCTGATTCGGCGCGCCATGGCTGCTCCCGGAAATACGGCGTTCAGCGCCGTCTCGGGACAGTGTAGCGACGTGCTTTGAACTTGAAATTCGCGTTCTTATGCTGCCTCCCGACAAGCACTCACCCCTTCTGCGCTGCATCACACCATGCTGCGTGTGAGCAACCTGGATCGGTCGATCGCCTTCTACGTTGGACTACTTGGTATGACTCTCGTCCGTAAGGAAGAGTACCCCGAAGGGCGCTTCACCTTGGCATTTGTCGGGTACGGCAATGAAGACCAGTATCCAGCCATTGAACTCACCCACAACTAGGACAGACAGGACTAAGAACATGGGTTGGCGTATGGGCATCTTGCCCTGAGGGTTGCGAACGTTGAGCGGACCTGCAAGTGCCTGACCAAAGCCAACAAACAGGCCGTCCGCGCGCCTAGCCCCATGACGCATCAAGCCCGCAACGCCAGGCTCCAGAAAACATCGCATTCGTGGCAGACCCCCATGGGCACCCCCTTGAGCGGATCGAATAGCAAAGCGCGTGTTGACATGATTAGGTCATTCGTCCTACGATATTAGGACAAATGACCTAAACCTTTGGAGTCTTGCATGCATGAGCTTTTTGCCCCCTTCATGTTAGTGCCAGTGCAAACGTGATCAGCAGTGCCAGTCGAACATTGACCAGGGGCTAGAGCTGGTTCCATTTGAAGCCAACTGTGGATAACTATAGGGT
>MEED01000045.1 GCA_001724855.1 Lautropia sp. SCN 69-89 | reverse complement strand
CCTTGATCACCGCGAAGCCCCCGGCCATGTCGCCGTAGAGCGTGCAGTAGCCGACCGCCATCTCGCTCTTGTTGCCGGTGGTGAGCACGATCGAGCCATACTTGTTCGACAGCGCCATCAGCATGGTGCCGCGGATGCGCGCCTGGATATTCTCCTCGGTGGTGTCGGACGCGAGGCCGCGGAACTCGTCGGCCAGCGCGCCCAGGAACGCGTCGAAGCAGCCGCTGATCGGAATCTCGTCGTAACGCACGCCGACGCGGCGAGCCATCTCGCGCGCGTCTTCCAGCGAAATGTCCGCGGTATAGGGCGAGGGCATCATCACCGTGCGCACCCTCCCGGCGCCCAGCGCGTCGACCGCGATCGCCAGCGTGAGCGCCGAGTCGACGCCGCCCGACAGGCCGATGATCGCACCGGGAAAGCCGTTCTTGCCGACGTAGTCGCGCACGCCCAGCACCAGCGCCGAGTAGACCTGCTCTTCGAGCGGCGGCGTGGGCTGTATCGCGCCGACCGCGAAGCGCGGCGGCTGCGTGCCCTCGACCTCGACCACCAGCAGGTCCTCGCGAAACGCCGGGGACTGTGCGCGCAGTTCGCCACCGGCATCGAGCGCGAACGAAAGGCCGTCGAAGACCAGTTCGTCCTGGCCGCCGACCAGGTTGGCCGCGAGCATCGGCAGGCCGAGCCGCGAGACGTTCTCGCGCGCCACGTCGATCCGCACGTGCTGCTTGTCCATGTGGAACGGCGAGGCGTTCAGCACCAGGATCGCCTGCGCGCCGGCGGCCTGTGCGCACTCGGGCGCGTAGCGGTACCAGAAGTCTTCGCAGATCAGCACCCCGAAGCGCACGCCTTCAACCTCGAAGACCAGCGGCCGGTTGTCCGGCTCGAAGTAGCGCTCCTCGTCGAAGACGTCGTAGTTCGGCAGGTCGTGCTTGCCGTAGCAGCCCAGCACCCGCCCGCGGTGCAAGACGCTGGCACAGTTGTAGCGGCGCCCTTCGCGCAATTGCGGATGACCGACCACCAGGTGCAACTCGAGCGCGGCCGTGGCTTCGCACAGCGTGGCCAGCGCACGCTCGCAGCTGGCATGGAAAGCCTCGCGCAGCAGCAGGTCTTCGGGCGGATAGCCGCTGAGCGACAATTCCGGGGTAAGCAGCACCCGCGCCCCGCGCGCGACCGCCTCGTTCGCAGCGGCGATAATCCGTTGCGCGTTGCCGTGGAAATCGCCGACGACCTGGTTCAGTTGCGCAGCGGCGATTCGCATCGGAGGGAAAGCCATTTGTCTGCCGGTCGGGTGGGCGCCGATTATCGCACGCAGGTTCTCGACGACCTTCGCGGCGTGGATGCCCGGGAGTGGAACGCGCTGGCCGCGGTCGCCGCCGGACGCGCGCACGCTCAGCCGTTCGTGCGGCACGAGTTCGCGGGCTGGATTCCGCAACACCTGCTGCTGCGCGACGCCTCGGGGGCGCTGGCCGCGGCGGTGCCCGCCTACCTGAAGCTGCATTCCTGGGGCGAATACGTCTTCGACTGGGCATGGGCCGACGCATACCGCCGCCACGGCCTGCGCTATTACCCGAAGCTCGTGTCCGCAATACCGTTCACGCCGGTGCCCGGCACCCGGCTGGCGGCGCGCGACGCGCGGGCGCGCGCCGCGGCCGCGCAGGCCGTGCTCGCACTGGCGCGCTCCTCGCAGCGGTCGTCGCTGCACGTGCTGTTTCCCCGCCCACAGGAGGCGCAGGCGCTTCACGACGCGGGCCTGATGTTGCGCCACGGCGTCCAGTTCCACTGGCGCAACGCCGGCTACACCGGCTTCGACGATTTCCTCGCCACGCTCGCGCAGCCCAAGCGAAAGAAGATCCGCGCCGAGCGGCGAAAGGTCGCCGAGGCAGGGGTACGGATGCGCCGCCTGCGCGGCCGAGAGATCGGCGCCTCGCACTGGGCCTTCTTCACCCGCTGCTACCGCGCGACCTACGCCGCGCACGGCGCGACGCCGTACCTGAACCGGGAGTTCTTCGAGCGCATCGGCGAATCGCTCGCCGAACACCTGGTACTGGTGCTGGCCGAGCGCCACGGCCGCCCGGTCGCCTCCAGCCTGCTGGTGCACGACGACGAGCGCCTCTACGGCCGCTACTGGGGCGCGGTCGAGCCGGTACCCTGCCTGCACTTCGAAGCCTGCTACTACCAGGCGATCGAGACGGCGATCGAATCGGGCCTGCGCGTGGTCGAAGGCGGCGCTCAGGGCGAGCACAAGGTGTCGCGGGGCTTCGAGCCGGTGCCCACCGTGTCGGCCCACTGGCTGGCCGAGCCGTCGTTCGCGCAGGCGATCGATCGTTTCCTGCAGCGCGAGGACGCGATGGTGGGCGCGTATCTGGACGAGTTGCGCGAGCGTTCGCCCTACCGCGCGTCGCCCGCAGGCGCAGCGGACGCGGCAGCCGGCGGCGGCACCGATGCGGCCGGCGCAGCGGCCGACGGCGCGGATCCGGCCGACTGAGCAACCCAGCCGCCGCCCAGCGCCTTCATCAGGTCGACGCTGTACGAAAGCCGCGCCTGCCGATTGCGGATCAGCGCCAGTTCGGCGTCGTTCTGAGTGCGCAGCGCATCGAGCAACTCGAGGTAGCCCGAGTAGCCGGCTTCGTAGCGCGCCCGCGCGAGCCGAGTAGTGTTGCGCGCCGCGTCGAGCCGGCGCTGCAGGTCGCCTTCGGCCGCCACGCTGCGCTCGCTGTTGCCCAGCGCGTCGCCCACTTCGCGGAACGCGGTCTCGATCGACTTCTGGTAGCCGGCGAGCGCCTGGCGCTGGCGCGCCTCGGCCTGCTCGGTGCGCGCCTGCAGCCGACCGGCGTCGAAGATCGGCAGCGACAGTCCGAAGCCCAGCGACCAGATCCGGGCGCCGCTGCCCAGCAGGTCGGACAGCTCGGCGCTTTGCCCGCCGTACGAGCCGGTGAGCGTGATCGTCGGCAGCATCGCGGCGCGCGCCACGCCGATGCGCGCGTTCGCGGCCTGCAGCGCGGCCTCGGCCTGGCGGATGTCGGGCCGCCGGTCGAGCAGCGTCGACGGCAGCCCGGGCGGAGGCAGCGGGGGCACCGGCATCGTGCGCAGGTCGCCGGCGGGCACGCGCAGGCCCGGCTGCCCGGCCAGCGCGCCGAGCTGGCGCTCGATCGCGGCACGCTGGCGCTGGAGTTCGATCAGTTGCAGCGCCGCCTCGGCGCGCGCGGCCTCGGCCTGGTTCACGTCGAGATCGGAGGCCACGCCGCCGCGGGCGCGCGCGCGCACCAGTTCGAGCGTTTCGGTACGGGTGTCCACGCTCTCGCGCGACACCGCGACCTGCGCGTCGAGCGAGCGCAACACGAACCACGACTGCGTGGTGGCGCCCGCCAGGCTCAACGCGACGACGTCGCGCGCGTAGCGGCTTCCCATCAGCTGGGCGTCGATCGCCTCGACGCCTCGCCGCAGCTTGCCCCAGAGGTCGAGCTCGAAGGCGGTGGACAGCGCGATGCGGAGGTCGTTGCGCACCAGCGGCACGCCCGGCGGCACTGGCTGCGCGCCCATCGTGCTCACGCGCGAGCGCGATCCGGTCGCGCCGAGGTCGACCTGCGGCACCAGCACTGCCCAGGCCTCGCGCAGAGCCGCCTCCGCCTCGTCGACCTGCGCGATCGCCAGGCGGATGTCGGCATTGCCCGAGAGCGTGGCCGCGACCAGCGCATCGAGTTGCGGGTCGCGATACAGCGTCCACCAGTCAGCGGGCAGCGCTGCACCCGGCTGCGCGCCCGCCGCATCGGCCGGCAGCACGTCGACGAAGCGCTCGGGAAGCTCCTGCGCCGGCCGCCGGTAATCGGGCCCGACCACGGTGCAGCCGGCCGCGGCGAACGTCGCCAGGCACGCCGCGCCGAGCACGCGGGTCGCCGCCCGCCGGATGGGCCTCATTGCGCTTCTCCGTGCGCACCCGGCGTTGCGGCGGCGTCACGCCCGCGACGCCGGCGCGCGGTGACCGAGAAGAACATCGGCACGAAAACCGTTGCGACGAACGTCGCCACGATCATGCCGCCGAACACGCCCGTCCCCATCGAGCGGCGGGCCGCCGCCCCTGCGCCCGAGGCGAGCACCAGCGGCACGACGCCCAGCACGAACGCCAGCGAGGTCATCACGATCGGACGAAAGCGAAGCCGCGCCGCCTGCAGCGCCGATTCGACCGGCGACTTGCCGGCGAGGAAGCCCTGCTGCGCGAATTCGACGATCAGGATCGCGTTCTTCGCCGCCAGACCGATCAGCACCACCAGGCCGATCTGGAAGTAGATGTCGTTCTCGAGCCCGCGCAGGAACACGAAGCCGAGCGCCCCGGTGATCGCGAACGGAACCGCCAGCAGCACCGCCACCGGCAGCCCCCAGCGCTCGTAGAGCGCGGCAAGAATCAGGTAGACCATCACGATCGCGAAACCGAACGCGAACACCGAAGCGCTGCCGGTGCGCTTTTCCTGGAACGCCTGCCCGGTCCACGCGATCTGGTAGCCCGCGGGCAGCACGCGCGCCGCGACCTCCTCGACCGCGCGGATCGCGTCGCCCGAACTGACACCGGGCTTGCCGGCGCCCAGCACCTTGGCGGCAACGAAGCCGTTGAAACGCTCGAGCTGCTCGGGTCCGACCACGCTGCGCGTGGTGATCAGCGCCTTGAGCGGAATCATCTCGCCGCTGGAAGCCGAGCGCACGAAGACGTGGCCGAGGTCCTCGGGCCTGGCACGATACCTCGCGTCGGCCTGCAGCTGCACCCGGTAGGTCCGCCCGAACTTGTTGAAATCGTTCACGTACAGGGTGCCCATCGTGCTTTGCAGCGCATCGAAGACGTCCTGAACCGGCACGCCGAGCGACAGCGCCTTCTCGCGATCGACCTCGACCATCAGCTGGGGCACGGTGGGCCGGAAGAAGCTGTTGATGCCCTGCAGCTTCGGGTTGGCCGCGAGCTCGGCCATGAATGCCTGCAACACCTGCTGCAGGCGCATCGGGTCGGGATCGGAGCGACCCTGCACGTAGACCTCGAAGCCGCCGGCGGTGCCCAGGCCGCGGATCGCCGGCGGGTTGAACGCCAGCGCGATGCCGTCGGTGAGCGCCATGCCGCGCATGAAGATCTCGCCGGCGACCTGCGGCGCGCTCTGCGTGCGCTGCGACCAGTCTTTCAGCGGCACGAAGATGGTCGCGGCATTCGTCTTGTTGCCACCGCCGATCAGGTCGAAACCCACGACCACGAACATGTGCTCGATCGCCGGGTGGTCGGCGAACATCTGCTGCAGCTTCGCGCCCGACTTCCCGGTGCGTTCGAGCGTGGCGCCGTCGGGCAGGATCACCGCGCCGATCACGTAGCCCTGGTCCTCGGGCGGCACGAAGCTGCCCGGAATGCGCGCGAACAGGAACGCCAGCAGGCCGAGCACGCCGACGAACGCCAGCATCGCCATCAGCCGCCTGCGCAGCACGAGATTCACCGCACGCAGGAACGTGCGGGTGAGCGCATTGAAGCCGACATTGAACGGGTGGAACAGCTTCGACTCGTGGTCGCCCGGTCGCAGCATCAGCGCGCACAATGCCGGCGTGAGCGTGAGCGCGACGAAGCCCGACAGCACCACCGCAATCGCCACCGTCACTGCGAACTGCTTGTAGAGCTGGCCCGCAATGCCGCCCAGGAACGCCACCGGCACGAACACCGCGCACAGCACCATCACGATCGCGACGATGGCGCCCGACACTTCGCGCATCGCCTCGATTGCGGCCTCGTAGGCCGACATCTGCTGCTCGCGCATCAGGCGCTCGACGTTCTCGAGCACGACGATCGCGTCGTCGACGACGATGCCGATCGCCAGCACCATCGCGAACAGCGTCAGCGTGTTGATCGAGAAGCCGAAGAGCCACAGCCCCGCGAAGGTGCCTATCAGCGACACCGGCACCGCGATCATCGGGATGAAGGTGGCGCGCGCGGTCTGCAGGAACAGGAACACGACCAGGACCACCAGCGCCGCGGCCTCCAGGATCGTCTTCGTGACCTCATGGATCGACGACTCGACGAAGCGGGTCGTGTCAAAGGGCACGATGAAATCGAGCCCTTCGGGGAAATCGCGCTCGAGCTCGGCCATCCGCGCCTTGACCGACTTCGCGACGTCGAGCGCGTTGGCGCCCGACTGCAGGAACACCGCGGTACCGATCGTCGGCTTGCCGTCGAGCGTGTTGAACGCATCGTAGCTCTGCGCGCCCAGTTCGATGCGCGCGACGTCCTTCAGCCGCAGCACGCCTGCCGGCCCCGCGGCGCGCACCACGATCTCGCCGAACTGCTCGGGTTCGATCAGCCTGCCCTGCGCAGTGACCGTGTAGACCAGGCTCTGGCCCGGCAGCGCAGGCTCGGCACCGATCTTGCCGGCCGCGTATTGCGCGTTCTGCGCGCGCACGGCGGCCGCGACGTCCGACGTGGTGACGCCGAGTTGCGCCATCTTGCCCGGGTCGAGCCAGATCCGCATCGAATAGTCGCGCGCGCCGAAGATCGTGACGTCGGCCACACCCGGAAGCCGCTTGAGCTCGTCGACCAGGTTCAGCGACGAGTAGTTCGACAGGTACAGCGTGTCGAAGCGCCCGTCGGGCGAACTGAGCGCAATCACCAGCAGGATGTCGTTGGACCGCTTCTGCACGGTCACGCCGTTGCGGCGCACCTCGTCGGGCAGCCGCGGCAGCGCGAGCTGCACGCGGTTGTTCATGTTGAAGGTGGCCTGGTCGACGTTGGTGCCGACCTCGAAGGTCGCGGTGATCGCCACCGTGCCGTTCGACGACGAGCTCGAGTTGAAGTAGACCAGCCCCTCGACGCCGGAGAGCTGCTCCTCGATCGGCGCAGCCACCGTCTTCGCGAGCGTCTCGGCGCTCGCACCGGGGTAGCTGGCGGTGATCGTCACCGTCGGCGGAGAGATCTCCGGGTATTGCGCGATCGGCAGCACCTGCGAGGCGACCAGCCCCGCGAGCACGATGACGATCGACAGGACTGCGGCGAAGATCGGCCGGTCGATGAAGAAGCGCGACATGCGGCGGACTCGGCGGACTCAGCGCGGGCCGCCGGCACCGGCGGCACCAGCAGCACTGTCGGCCTGCGCGTCGGCCGGCGCTTTCGGCTGCACTGGCGTACCCGGGCGCAGCCGCAGCAGGTTGTCGATCGCCACCCGGTCGCCAGCCTGCAGGCCCCTGTGCACGACCCAGTCGCGACCGACCCAGCCGCCGGTTTCCACCGGGCGCAGGTCGGCCTGGTTCGACGCGTCGACCACCCAGACGAAGCGTCCCCGATCGGTCTGCACCACCGCCGCCTGCGGCACCACGAAGGCCTCGCGCTCGCCGATCTCGACGCGCGCCTTCAGGTACTGGCCGGGGAGCAGCGCCAGCGACGGATTGGCGAATTCGGCACGCAGCTGCACGGTGCCGAGCTTCGGGTCGACCGTCGAGCCGGTGAAGTTCAGCCGCCCGGCGCCCTCGTGGCGCTTGCCGTCGGGCAGCGTCAGCGTGACCTTCGCCGCACGTTCGTCCACGCCGCGCAGCTGCGCGTACTCGGACTCGGACAGCGCGAAGCGCACCCAGATCGGATCGGTGCGCGTCAGCGTCGCGAGCAGTGCGCTGTCGCTGCCCGGAGTGACCAGGCTGCCCTCGGAGCGCAGCGCACGCCCGGCGACGCCGGAGATCGGCGCATCGACGGCCGTGTACGACAGGTTCAGCTCGGCCTGGCGCACCGCTGCGCCGGCAGCCAGCAGTGCGGCCTGGGTCTGCTGCCGCGACGACTGCGCGTCGTCGTACTCGCGCTGGCTGATGGCACGCTCGGCGAGCAGCTTCTGCAGCCGGGTGGTCTCCAGCTGTGCCCGGTCGGCGCGCGCCTGCACCTCGGCGAGCGCGGCGCGCGCCTGCGCGAGCGCGATCTCGAACGGCGCGCGCTCGATGCGGTACATCGGCGCCCCGGCCCGGATCGGTTCGCCTTCGCGGAACAGCTGCTTCTCGAGAATGCCCGCCACCCGCGCGCGCACTTCGACTTCGCGCGAGCCTTCGGTGCGCGCGACGGCTTCGAGCGCGATCGGCACCTTGCGCGGCTGCATCTCGAGCACGGTCACCGGCAGCGGCGGGGGTGCGCCCGCCCCGGGCCCCTGCGCCTCGCCCGGCGCGCCACGTCCGCATCCGGCCACCAGCAGCGAAGCGGCGGTGAGTGCGGCGATGATGAAGGGCGAGCGCCGGCGCGGCGCGGATTCGAAGGACATGCGCCCGGGCGACGCGGATTCGGTCAGGGACTCGCGCGGCATCAGAATCTCGGCTTCTCGGTTGCGGCCTCGTAGCGCGCGACGCCCGCCACGATTTCCTGCGTCGCCTCGGCGACGTCGCCCCAGCCCAGCACCTTCACCCACTTGCCGGGCTCGAGATCCTTGTAGTGCTCGAAGAAGTGCCGGACGGTAGCGAGCCGCTCGGGCGCGATGTCGGTCGCCTTCTTCCAGTGCCTGTAGATCGGCAGGATCCGGTCGATCGGCACGGCGAGCAGCTTCGCGTCGATGCCGGCCTCGTCCTCCATCTTCAGCACGCCCAGCGCGCGGCACGGCACCACCGCGCCCACCGCCACCGGGAACGGCGTGATCACCAGCACGTCGACCGGATCGCCGTCGCCGGCGATCGTGTGCGGGACGTAGCCGTAGTTGCACGGATAGTGCATCGCGGTGGTCATGAAGCGGTCGACGAACAGCGCCCCGGTCTCCTTGTCGACCTCGTACTTGATGGGGTCGGCGTTCATCGGGATCTCGATGATGACGTTGAATTCGTCGGGCAACCGGCTGCCCGGATCGACGCGGTCGAGGTTCATGAGGTGCGGGAGTGGGACGCGCGGGGATATCGCGAGACGCGCAAGTTTATCGGACTTCGCACGCCGGGGCAGGGACGGCGCCGCTCGCGGATAATGTCCGTCTGCGCGCATGCCGGCAACGGCGCCAACCCGCACCCGCAGGCGGCAATGCGCTGCCCCCCACGCTCCGGAGAGGCCGATCATGCTCCAGTCAACCGAACGCCACGCGCTGTTCATCGACAACGAGGCGATCGCGCCGGTCTCGGGCGAGAGCCTGCCGGTCGTCGACCCGTCCGACGGCAGCGTGTTCGCGCAGATCGCGCGTGGCGCCGCCGCCGACGTCGACCGCGCGGTGCGTGCCGCACGCCGCACCTTCGACGGCACCGGCACCGAGCCTGCCGCCGGTGCCTGGGGACGCACCGACGCGGCGCAACGGGGTCGCATCCTGCGCCGCTGGGCCGACCTGGTCGAGTCGGATTGCGAGGCGCTCGCCGACATCGAGTCGAACGACACCGGCAAGCCGCTGACGCAGGCGCGCGCCGACGCGCAGGCGCTGGCACGTTATTTCGAGTTCTACGCGGGCGCCGCCGACAAGCTGCACGGCCAGACGATTCCCTATCGGCACGGCTACACCGTGCTCACGCTGCGCGAGCCGCACGGGGTCACCGGCCACATCATCCCGTGGAACTACCCGATGCAGATCTTCGGCCGCTCGGTGGGCGCCGCGCTCGCCGCCGGCAACGCCTGCGTGGTCAAGCCGGCCGAGGACGCCTGCCTGTCGCTGCTGCGCGTGGCGCAGCTCGGTGCGCAGGCAGGACTGCCGCCAGGCGCCCTGAACCTCGTCACCGGCCTGGGCAGCGAGGCCGGCCAGGCCCTCGCCGAGCATCCCGGCATCGACCACATCTCGTTCACCGGTTCGCCGGACACCGGCCGCCGCGTGGCGCAGGCGGCCGCGGCGCACCACTGCCCGGTCACGCTCGAACTGGGCGGGAAGTCGCCGCAGCTGGTGTTCGCCGATGCCGACATCGAGGCAGCGCTGCCGGTGCTGGTCGGCGCGATCGTGCAGAACGCGGGCCAGACCTGCTCGGCGGGCAGCCGCGTGCTGATCGAGGCGTCCGCCTACGATCGGGTGCTCGGCATGCTCGCCGAGCGCTTCTCCGCGCTGCGCGCCGGCCCCGCGCATGCCGATCTCGACCTCGGACCGCTGGTCTCGCGACGCCAGCAGCAGCGCGTCTGGGACTTCCTCTCGGAGGCCCAGGCCGGCGGACTCGATTTCGCAGCGCAAGGCGTCGTCGTCGACCACGCGCCGCCCGAGGGCTTCTACCAGGCACCGGTGCTGCTGGCCGACGTACCGCCGGTGCATCGCCTGGCCCAGGAAGAGATCTTCGGCCCGGTGCTGGCCGTCAGTCGCTTCGACGACGAGGCGCATGCGGTGGCGCTGGCCAACGGCACCCCCTACGGCCTGGTCGCCGGACTGTGGACGCGCGACGGGGCGCGCCAACTGCGACTGGCGCGGCAGCTGCGCGCCGGTCAGGTGTTCGTGAACAACTATGGCGCCGGCGGCGGCGTCGAACTGCCCTTCGGTGGCGTGGGCCGCAGTGGCTACGGCCGCGAGAAGGGTTTCGAGGCGCTATACGCGTTCACCGCGCTCAAGACGGTGGCGTTGCGTCACGGTTGACCGCAGCCTCCGGTAGCGGCGCCGCACCGGACCCCGCGAGCGCCGCCAGCCGGTAGCGCTCGTTGGCCTCGCCGGCGCGGCCCAGTCGCTCGTAGAGCTGCGCCAGCAGCAGCTGCGTCTCGCGCTCCGGCGCCATGCGCGCCGACTGCAGCAGGAATTCCTCGGCCTTGCCCCAGAGTTCCTGTGCGGCACACAGGCGCCCGAGCGCCCTGAGCAGCGCCGGCTCGTCGCCGTACCGGTTGCGCCAGCCCTCGGCGCTGCGCAGCCGCTCGCGTGCGGGCACCGCGTCGAGTTGCGCGTACAGCGACACCAGTGACGCGACGAAGCGCGTCTCCAGGGCCTGTTCGACGATCCGCACGGCCTGCTCCGGGCGCCCCGCCGCCGCGAACGCCTGCGCGGCCGCCTCGGCGACCTCGTCGATGCCGCGATCGGCCGGCGCGATCGACGCGTGCAAGGCCTGCACCGCGCCGGAATCGTCTCGGCGCGCGGCGAACAGCGCCCGGTAGGCGCGGATCTTCAGCCCGCGAATCGCCGCCGGATGCAGCGCGCCGCGCTTCTCGATCTGCCGCAAGGCGTGGATCGCCGCCTCCCAGTTGCCCGCCTGCTCGTGCGCGCGCAAGGCAATGCGCAGCGCGTGGATGTGGCGCGGGCCACCGGCCTGCAGCGTCTCGATCGCGTTGACCGCATCGGCCGGCCGGTAATCCTCGACCGCGAGCTCGGCCTCGGTCATCAGCCGCGCGTTGGCAGCCCCGGGTTCCTCGCCCGCCGATTCGAGCCAGCGATCGCGACGCTCGGTCTCGCGCATCCGGTGCGCTGCCCGCGCGGCCACCAGCGAAGCGGCGCCGGCCAGCGACCGATCGCCGAGCGCCGATTGCGCCAGCCGCTCGGCGCGTCCGAAACGGCCTTCGAACAGCGCCAGCAGGCTGTCGCGCAGGCCGGCCAGCGCGCTCTCGCGACGCCGCCGCTCGCGGTATTCGCGCACCCGCGCCGGCAGGTTCAGCGCGTTCGACATCGTGACCAGCAGCAGATGGAAGACCAGGAACGCGATCACCAGCACCAGCACCGCGAGGTTCACCGAAACGTCGATCCGGTACGGCGGCCAGAGGACGGCCACGTTGCCGTTGTTGAAGCGCATCAGCATCGCCAGGCCGACGGCGGCCGAGACGATCAGCATGCTCCAGATGACCCGCCGCATCGTCTTCGCCCCCGGCGGTCGTCAGCGCCCGGCTTCGCGCACGGCGCGTGCCGCGCGCACCGCGGCCAGGCTCTCGGCCAGCGTCGGCGGCTCGAGCGCGATGCGCGTGCCGAGCATCTGGCGCAGTTGCGCCGCTGCGCCGGCCACCCCGCGATTGCGGTCGTCGTAGTAGTCGTGCAGCCAGGCGATGGCGCGTTCGAGGTCGCTGCGATACAGCGTGTCGTTGCGCGACAGCAGCGAGAGCCGTGCGTTGAGCAGCAGCAGCCGCAGGTTCTGCCGCAGGAAGTAGGCCTGCTCGGGCGCGAGCAGCGCCGCGTCGGGTGTATCGACCCGGCGCACGCGAAACAGCTGCTGCAGCTCGCCGCGCAGCGCGGTCAGTCCCATGGCCGGCGCTTCGGCCGACGCCTGTGCCGGTGCGCGCACGGAGGCCAGCAGCGGGAACTGGTCGACCGAGCCGAGCAGCCCGTCGAGGCGCAGCGCGAGCGAACCGATGTCGGCAGCCGGGAAGGCTTTCAGGCGGTCGATGTCGCGCTGCAGGGCCCGGCGCACGCCGCCGAGTGACGGGTCGTCCTGGCGACGCAGCCTCGATTCGATCTCCTGCAGCGCGCCGAGCGCCGCCTGCGGGTTGCTGCCCAGCGCGAGCTGCTGGCTGGCCAGCGCGAGCGCGGACTCGGACTCCGCAAGCAGCACGTCGGTGGAATCGCTGGCCAGGTTGCGGTACAGCTTCTCGAGTTGTGCCTGCAGGCCGGCGGCCTCGAGCACCTTGCTTTCGAGCACCGCGGTGCGGTTCTGCGAGTCACGCAACTGCGCCTGCGCCTGCTCGAGCGCGGCTTCGAGATGCGCAACCCGCTGCTCGCCGGCCTGCAGCCGGCGCGCCGCCTCGGATTCGTGCGAGCCCAGGCGAGATCCGGTCCAGGCCGCGGCAGCGATCGCCACCACGAGCGCGGCCCACGGCACCAGGTCGCGCCAACCCGCCGCGGGCGCCTGCGCGGGACGGTGAGTCGGTTCGGGTGGAGGCGCCGGGGGGTGCGGCGCTCCTTCGGATACGGCCTTGTCCGGCTCAGACACTGTGGCTGCTCGGGGAATCGGGGAACAATTCTAGCGCGGCGGCGAGTGCCCGATCGCCGGGCTCGATCGCGCGCACCCCGCGCCAGCCGCGGGCCTGCAGCGCCGCCGCGATGCGCGCGTGGATCGCCAGCGCCGGCGCATCGTGCGCCCGCGCGGCCAGCCCCGCGCGCCCGAGCAGCGCCTCGACCCGTTCGACCGCGTCGCGCTGCGTGAAGACGAAGACCGGTGCGGGCTGGTCGCCGAGCAGCGCGCGCAGCGCCGCCAGTGCCGCGGCGTCCGGCTCGAGCGGCTCGCGCCGGTAGATCTCGCAGGTCTCGACCGCCGCGCCTGCGGCGCGCAGCCGCGCGATCCAGCGCTCGCTGCCGTCGTGGCCGCGCAGCACCAGCACGCGCAGGCCGCGCGGCGTGCGCAGCGGCGGCGTGCCGATCAGCGCGTCGGCGTCGAAGTGCGGCCCGCCGGGGCGCAGCACCCGGTCGGGGTCGACCGCCAGCCCTGATTCGGCAATCGCCTGCAGGCTGCCCGGACCGACGACCGCAACGCCGGTACCTTCGGGCCAGCGACCGCCCGTCAGGCGCGCCGCAGCCGCCACCGCAGCCGGGCTGACCATGATCACCCAGTCGAACCCGGCCAGGCGCGCCGCAACAGCGGCCACGCCCGGCTCGTCGACCAGCTCGACGATCCGCGACATCGGCAGCGCCAGCGGTTCGTGGCCGAGCTCGCGAAGCCGCTGCTCGATGCCGCGCACGCGCGGCCAGGGCTGCGTCAGGACGACCCGAGCCATCGCGCGGCGCCCTGCTCCAGCAGTGAGCGCGCCGCCTGTTGGCCGATCGCCTCGGCCGCTTCACGATCGGCGCCGGTCGATTCGGCCACCGCCTCGGCCATCGCGCTGCCGTCTTCGGCTGCGACGCGCGACACCAGCTTCAGGCCGCCCTGCGGCGTCGATACGCACCAGGCGGCCAACGGCACGCGGCAGCTGCCGCCGAGCAACCGCGAGACGGTGCGCTCGGCGTGAACCTGGACCGCGGTGGGCGCGTGGTCGAGCGGCGCGAGCCAGGCGTGCAGGTCGTTGCGCGCAGCCAGCGTCTCGATGCCCAGCGCCCCCTGCCCCGCCGCCGGCAGGCACAGCGCCGGCGGCACGATCGCGCGGATGCGCTCGGCCAGCCCCAGGCGCTTGAGCCCGGCGGCCGCCAGCACGATCGCGTCGTAGCGCCCCTCGTCGAGCCGCGCCAGCCGCGTGTTCACGTTGCCGCGCAGCGGCAGCACCTCGAGGGCGGGAAACGCGCGCCGGATCTGCGCCGCGCGGCGCAGGCTGGACGTGCCCAGGCGAGTGCCGGCCGGCAGCGACTCGAGCGACGCGTAACGCGTGCTGACGAACGCGTCGCGCGGATCTTCGCGCGCCATGATCGCCGCCAGCGCGAACGGCTCGGCGACCTCCATCGGCACGTCCTTCAGCGAATGCACCGCGAGGTCGGCGCGCCCCTCGAGCAGCGCGACTTCGAGCTCCTTGATGAACAGGCCCTTGCCGCCGATCTCGTTGAGCGCGCGATCGAGCACGCGGTCGCCCTCGGTGGTCATGCCGAGGATCTCGACCTCGCACTGCGGATAGAGCTCGCGCAGGCGCGCCTGCACGTGCTCGGCCTGCCACATCGCCAGCCTGCTCTGGCGCGACGCGATGACCAGTCGCGCCGGCCCGGTGACACTGTCCATCGTCAGCCGACGAGGTTCTTGACGGTGGACCACTGGCGCCGGCTCACCGGCAAGCGCTCGGCCACGTCGCGAAGCACCACCTGCCAGTACGGGTCGCCGCCGTCGGCGTCGCCCTGCGGCATCACCCGCTCGAAGCCGGCGATCGACGGCCGCGCCACCAGCGCGTTGCGGTGGATGCGCACGAAGCGGTCGCTGAATTCCTCTTCGAGCGAGGTGAGCGACTCCTCGATCAGGAACTCGCGCTCCTTCGTGCGCACCGTGATGTACTTGAGCTCGGCCTTGAGGTAGACGACCTGCTCGAGCGGCACCAGGATGACGCGACCGCGCTCGTGCACCGACAGGTGGCGCCGCCGCGTGTTGGTCGCGCGCGCGAGCTGGTCGATCGCCTGCGCGTGTTCCTGCGGCATGCGCGTGAGCGCGCGCTGCAGTGCCTGCTTCAGGCGCTCGGCGCGCACCGGCTTGAGCAGGTAGTCGATCGCCCTGACCTCGAACGCATCGACCGCGAACTCGTCGAACGCGGTGACGAAGATGATCAGCGGCATCGGCCTGGGCGTGTCGCCCGACTGCGCCCGCGCCGAGATGTGCCGCGCCAGCTCGATGCCGGTCATGCCGGGCATCTGGATGTCGAGCAGCACGATCTGCGGCTGCGCGACCTCGATCTGCGACAGCGCCTCGGGCGCGTTGGGGGCCTCGCCGACGATGCGGTGAGGGAACTCGGGGGCGAGGTCGGCGAGCAGCTCGCGAAGCCGCGAGCGCGCGACCGGTTCGTCATCGACGATCAGGATCGAAGGAGCGTCTGGCATCTCGGCGTCTTCTCTCTTTGCGGTATGGGAACTGGACGATCACCCGGAACTGGCCGTCGGCGGTCGAGGTTTCGAGCTGGCCTTCGACATCGAAGGTGAGGTCGAGGCGCTCGCGCACGTTCGACAACGCCATGTGATTACCGGGCCGGCTCGGCGGCGCCTCGGGCAGCGGGTTGGCGATCTCCACGCGCACGCGGTCGCCGCTGCGGGCGATCGCGACGCGGATCTCGCCCGGCTCCTGGCTCGGCTCGATGCCGTGGTGGACCGCGTTCTCGATCAGCGGCTGCAACAGCAGCGACGGCAGCAGCGCGTCGCCGGGCATGCCGTCGAGCTCCCAGCGCACCGCCAGCCGCTCGGCCAGCCGCAGCTTCTCGATGGTGAGGTATTCCTTGCACAGCAGCACCTCGTCGTCGAGCGGCACCAGCTCGCGGCTGTCCTTCATGAACACGCGGAACAGGTCGGCGAGGTTCTCCAGCGTGCGCTCGGCCTGGCGGGGGTCGCTGCGCATCAGCCCGAGCACCGTGTTCAGGCTGTTGAACAGGAAATGCGGCCGGATGCGCGCCTGCAGCGCCTGCAGCCGGCCTTCGGCCTGCGACGGCTGCAGCGACAGCTGGCGCAAGCGCAGGTATTCGATCAGCGCCCAGGCGATCGCCGCCGCGAGCAGCATCCGTGGCGCCAGCCAGACAGCGAGCGCGGCCGCCCCCGGCTGCGGCGGCTGCGCGGTGGCCAGCGCGACCGCCGCGGCGAGCGCGGCCGGCACGCCGAGTCCGACTATCCACTGGGTCGACCTGGGGGCACCGTTGACCGCGCGGCGCAACGGGCACAGCAGCAGCAAGGCCGCAGCGGCCACCGCGTCGACGCGCAGCGCCGTCTCGAACATGGGCCAGTGCTCGACGCCCGCCGCCGGCAGCAGCCAGCCCAGCAGCACCACGCCGAGGTTCAGCGGCAGCAGCACCCGTGCCATGGTGCCGAGGTTGCAGGAATCGGGCAGGATCGGAAGGTCTGCGCCGTCGGTGAGCCGCCGCCGCGGGGGCCCGGACACCTCCAGGGCCGGGCCGCCGGCGGACACCGTATCGGGTGAGACGGCGGACCCCGGGTCGCTCATCGATGGTTCCCTTGCTGCGTCGGAGCGCCTGCCTGGGCCGAAGCCGACGGGGCGGTCCGTATAATTTAACTCTCGAGGCCTCTTCTCTCCTCTGCCGCAAACGATTATGACAGATCAGCTTGCCAAGAAATCCGAAGCGTGGTCTGCGCGCTTCTCGGAGCCCGTCAGCGAGTTGGTCAAACGCTACACGGCCTCGGTTTCGTTCGACCACCGCCTCGCTCTTGCCGACATCGAAGGCTCGCTCGCGCACGCCGCGATGCTGCACGCCGTGGGACTGCTCGTCGACGCCGATCACGCGGCGATCGTCCGTGGCATGGCGACGATCCGTGGCGAGATCGAGCGCGGCGAATTCACCTGGTCGATCGACCTCGAAGACGTCCACCTGAACATCGAGAAGCGGCTCACCGAGTTGGCCGGCGACGCCGGCAAGCGGCTGCACACCGCGCGTTCGCGCAACGACCAGGTGGCCACCGACATCAGGCTGTGGCTGCGCGGCGCCATCGACCAGCTGCGCGACCAGTTGAACGCGCTGCAGCGCGCGCTGGTCGGCCTCGCCGACGCGCACGCCGACACGATCATGCCCGGCTTCACGCACCTGCAGGTCGCGCAGCCGGTCACCTTCGGCCACCACCTGCTCGCCTACGTCGAGATGTTCGCGCGCGACGCCGGGCGCCTCGCCGACTGCCGGCGCCGCGTGAACCGCCTGCCGCTGGGCGCCGCCGCGCTGGCCGGCACCTCGTATCCGATCGACCGCGAGCAGGTCGCGCGCGCACTCGGCTTCGAAGGCCTGTGCGAAAACTCCCTCGACGCGGTCTCCGACCGCGATTTCGCGATCGAGTTCTGCGCGGCCGCCAGCCTCGTCATGGTCCACGTGTCGCGACTCTCGGAGGAACTGATCCTCTGGATGTCGCCGCGGGTGGGCTTCATCGATCTCGCCGACCGCTTCTGCACCGGCTCGTCGATCATGCCGCAGAAGAAGAACCCCGACGTGCCCGAACTCGCGCGCGGCAAGTCGGGTCGCGTCTTCGGCCACCTCGTGGGGCTGCTCACGCTGATGAAGGGCCAGCCGCTCGCCTACAACAAGGACAACCAGGAAGACAAGGAGCCGCTGTTCGACACCGCCGACACGCTGCTCGAGACGCTGCGCATCTTCACCGACATGGTCGGGGGCATCCAGGTGCGGCCGGAGCGCATGCGCCAGGCGGCGGCCGAGGGCTTCTCCACCGCCACCGACCTCGCCGATTACCTGGTCAGGAAGGGCCTGCCGTTTCGCGACGCGCACGAGGCGGTCGCGCGCGCGGTGCGCAGCGCCGCCGAGCGCGGCGTCGACCTCCCGGAGCTGCCGCTCGACGCGCTGCGCGAATTCAGCCCGCTGATCGACGCCGACGTGGCCGCAGTGCTCACGCTCGAAGGCTCGGTGGCCGCGCGCGACCATGTCGGCGGCACGGCGCCGCGGCAAGTGCGCGCGGCGATCGCGCGGCATCGCAGCCGCCTGTCCGCCGAGCCGGGCGGCGACGCACCGTCGGGGTCTGCCGGAGCCTGACCCGACCGGCGCCGCGCCGGGCGCCAGACTGCCTCGCGCGCCTCAGGCGGCGGACACGCTGCGCGCCGTGCGGCTGCGCAGCCACTGCGAGACGAGCGCAGCCGCGAGCAGCGCCAGCCCGATCGTGTCGGCAAGCGGGTGCGGATACACGAGCAACAGCCCGGCGACGATCATCGCCAGCCGCTCCCACAACAGGCAGCGCACCAGCACCCAGTTCTGCGCGCCGCCGGCCAGCGCCGCGATGCCCGCGGTGGCCGTCAGCACGATCCACGTGACCTGCAGCCAGCCCACTCCGGCCGGAGCCATCAGCAGCAGGCCCGCACCGGCCGGTTCGAGCACGAACACGAACGGCAGCAGGAAAGCCGGCAGCGTGTACTTCCACGACTGGAGCGTGGTGCGGTACGGATCGCCGTCGGTGATCGCCGCCGCGGCGAACGGCGACAGCGCGGTGGGTGGCGACACTTCCGAGAGCACCGCGTAGTAGAAGATGAACATGTGCGCCGCGAAATCGGGCACGCCCAGCTTGGTGAGCGCAGGCGCGGCGATCACCGCGCAGATGATGTAGCTCGCGGTCACCGGCACTGCAAGCCCGATGATCCAGACGATCAGCGAGGTATAGATCGCGGTGAGCAGCAGGTTCCCGCCCGCGTAGGCGATCACGATCGAGCTGAACTTCAGCCCCAGCCCGGTCTTGCCGACCACGCCGACGATGATGCCGGCAGCCGCGCAGGTGGCCGCGACGTTGAGCGCCTGGCGCGATCCGTCGGCGAGCGCCGCGACCAGCTTCTTCGGCCACATCGCGGTCTCGGGTGCGAAGAAGCTCACGACGAATGCGGTGACGGTGGCCCAGAACACCGACATCAGCGGCGAGAAGCCGTAGACCATGAAGCCGATGATCGCGACCAGCGACAGGAAGTGGAACCAGAAGCGCCGCGCCAGCTGCCCCGCGCTGGCGGTCAACGCGATCTCGGCGGCGGCCGACTTGTACTTGCGCGCGTCGATCTCGACCATGATGAACAGCGACAGGTAGTACAGGCAGGTCGGGATGACCGCCATCTTCAGCACGTCGAGGTACGAGATCTTCAGGAACTCGGCGATCAGGAACGCCGCCGCGCCGAGCACCGGCGGCGAGATGATCGCGCCCAGCCCGCCGGCGGCCAGCAGGCCGCCCGCCGCGTTGCGGTCGTAGCCGGCCCGCTCGAGCATCGGCCAGGCGACCGTGCCGATGGTGACCGTGGTCGCGACGCCCGACCCCGACGGCCCGCCCAGCAGGAACGACGACAGCACCACGGTGCGGCCGGCGCCCGAGCGGCGCCCGCCCATCAGCGCGAAGCTGAAGTCGAGGAAGAACTTGCCGGCGCCCGAATGCTGCAGGAAGGCGCCGAAGATGGTGAACATGATGATCAGCGTCGCCGAGACGTCGATCGCGGTGCCGAAGATGCCCTCGAGCGACATGTACATCACGCCGATCATGCTCTCGACGTCGTAGCCGCGATGCGCCCAGTGCCCCGGCAGCCACGGTCCGAGGAACGCGTAGGCGGCAAACAGCAGCACCACGGCCGGCATGATCCAGCCGGTGGAGCGCCGCGCCGCCTCGAGCACCAGCAGCACGAAGATCACGCCGAAGACCAGGTCGAGCCGGTCGGGCATCGTGCTGCGGTCCCAGAAGTCGTCGCCGCCCAGGACGATGTGCACGATCGTGGCCACGCCGACCAGCGCCAGCAGCACGTCGTACCACATCAGCCGGTTGCGCAGCCGCGGCGTCGCCGGATAGATCAGGAACACCAGCAGCAGCATGAAGCCGACGTGCACCGGCCGCAGCGTGAGCGTGGGCACGATCGCCACCGCGGCATACAGGTGAAACAGCGACATGATCACCAGCAGCGCGGTGACCAGCGCTTCGAGCACGCCGCCGAAGCGGCTGACGGCGCCCTCTTCCTCCTCGACGAAGCGCTCGGCCGCGCGCAGCCGCTCGTCGCTGACCGCCCCGGTCCCGCCCGGGGTTTCGTCGCTCGATGTCATGAACCTTTCCGGGCAGGCGGGGCGGGTTTCGGGGGAACGGTCGTGCCCGTCAGTTGGGCATCTTGACTCCGCGCTCTTCGAAGTACTTGCGCGCGCCCGGATGGAACGGGATCGGCGAGCCGGAGGCCTGCGCTTCGAGCGTGATGTTCTTCGCTTCGCGGTGCACGGCGACCAGTTCGTCCTTCTTCTCGATCAACGTCTTGACGATCGTGTACGCCATCTGGTCGCTCATCTTCCTGTCGGCCACGAGCAGGTTCCAGACGTCGAGGTTGGTCACGTCGGCGGTCTGCCCCTTGTAGGTATTGGCCGGGATCGTGCCCTTGACGTACAGCGGCCCCCACTTCCTGTTCATCGCGTCGGCGTACTGCGCGTGGTCGATCAGCTTCAGCGTGATGCCGGGCGTGGTGGCGAGATCGGTGATTGCCGCGGTGGGCAGGCCGCCCACCCAGATCAGCGCGTCGATCTTGCGGTCCTTGATCGCGTTGACGCCCTCGGCGACCGACAGGCGCTCGCGCTGGACGTCCTTGTCGATGCCCGCCGCCTCGAGCAGCCGCATCGCCATCACCTCGGTGCCGCTGTTCGGCTCGCCGGTGGAGATGCGCTTGCCCTTCAGGTCGGTGAGCTGCCTGATGCCGCTCGCCTCGGTGGTGACCACGTGCATCTTGTTCGGGTACAGCACCATCAGCGTGCGGGCCTCGACCTTGCGGTCCTTGAACTTCGCCAGCCCGC
>MEED01000044.1 GCA_001724855.1 Lautropia sp. SCN 69-89 | reverse complement strand
AGGGCGTTGAGAAGCAGGCAGCCGATCGCCGCTGCCCGCGCGGCGAAGGGACTGCGGGCGCTCGGGGACATGGGCGCCGAGCATAGCCCAAGCCGGCGGTGCGGCACCCGCGCAGGCTGCCGCGGCGACGCCGGGTCCATTGCGCTCGGGGAGGACGTCAAAAAGAATGCCGCCTTCGGTTTCCCTTCGGCGGCAAAGAGGGGGAGGAAAGAACGAATGGAATTAGACGTACGCGGCCAGCGCGCCTTTCATCTTCTGCAGCGCCTTCGCCTCGATCTGGCGGATGCGCTCGGCCGAGACGCCGAACTCGTCGGCGAGCTGGTGCAGCGTCATCGTGCCGCCTTCGGTGTCGTCGCGCAGCCAGCGCGCCTCGACAATGCGCCGGCTGCGCGCGTCGAGCGCCTCGAGGGCCCGGGCGATGCCGTCGCTCTGGAGCCGATCGTATTCGCGCGCCTCGAGCACCTGGGTGGGCTCGGAGTGCGGTGCGGCCAGCCAGGCGGCGGGCGCATAGCTCTCCTCGCCGTCTTCCACCTGGCCGTCGAGCGCGAGATCCTGCCCGCCCAGGCGGGTTTCCATCTCGATCACGTCTTTTTCGCGCACGTTCAGTTCGCGGGCGATCGCGTCGACCTCGGCCGGCGTGAGCGTGTGCGCGCCGTTCTTGTGCGAGCGCAGGTTGAAGAACAGCTTGCGCTGGGCCTTGGTCGTGGCGACCTTCACCATCCGCCAGTTCTTCAGGATGTACTCGTGAATCTCGGCCTTGATCCAGTGCAGCGCGAACGAAACCAGTCGCACGCCGCGCTCCGGGTCGAAGCGCTTGACGGCTTTCATCAGCCCGATGTTGCCTTCCTGGATCAGGTCGCCGTGCGGCAGGCCGTAGCCCAGGTACTGGCGGGCGACCGAGACGACCAGCCTCAGGTGCGACATCACCAGTTCGCGCGCAGCGTCGAGATCCTGGAGGTCGCGGTAGCGACGCGCGAGATCGACCTCGCGTTCGGCGCTGAGCATCGGCAGACGGTGTACCGCCGAGATATAGGCGTCCAGGTTCCCGACGGCCGGCAATGCCATGATGGCGCCGGGTCCGCCGGCGGGCACGAGGGCAGTCGAATTCCGCTTGGACATGTACGCTTTTCCTTTCGCGGCCCGGGGAAGCGGCCGGCGGATCGGCAGGGCGTCGGCGCCCTGCGTCTTGATGACCCACCGGTCAGTTCCGGGCGTAGTGCAACATTAGCACTCATTGGTCGAGAGTGCCAACAAAACCTGACGGCTGGTGCGCCAGGAGGCTGGAATGCTCGAGCTTTATACCTTCTTCCGGAGTTCGGCCTCGTTCCGGGTGCGGATCGCGCTGAACCTGAAGGGCCTGGCCTGGACACCCAGGGCGGTCTGGCTGCCGGCCGGCGAGCAGGCGGCGGCACCCTACCGGGCGGTGAACCCGCAGGGACTGGTGCCCACGCTGGTCGATGCCGGGCACCGGATCGCCCAGTCGCTGGCGATCATCGAATACCTGGACGAGACCCGGCCGCAACCGAGGCTGCTGCCGGCCGACCCGCTCGGCCGTGCCCGGGTGCGCTCGCTGTCGCTGCTGGTCGCGGCCGAAACCCATCCGCTGAACAACCTTCGCGTGCTCGACTACCTGCGCGAGCGGCTCGGGCTCGACGAGGCGGCGATCGCCGACTGGTATCGCCACTGGTGCGCTGGGCGACGGAGGCAGCGGCCGCTTCTGCCACGGCGACCAGCCGACGATGGCCGATGTCTGCCTGGTGCCGCAGATCTTCAATGCGCGCCGCTTCGAGACCAGGGTCGAGCGCTATCCGGCGGTGATGCGGATCTTCGACGCGTGCATGCAGCTCGATGCGTTCCGCAAGGCCGAGCCGTCGACGCAGCCCGATGCGGCGCGGGCGCGCTGACGGGCCGCACGGCGCGTCGGCCCACCTCGATGCGGCGGTCCGCGCCGGCGCGCGTGCCCGCTCTCGGCGCGGCCGTCCGCCTCAACGGCTGCGGCGATCCGACCGGCGGATCCCGGCCTGCAGCTGCCGCGTCATAGCATTGACCCGACCGCGGCGACAGCGGAAAGCGCCCATGCCAGCCGGAACCAGCCATCATCTTCCCGTCACGATCCGCGTGGCGCGCTCCGACGCCGACCTGCGCAAGGTGCTGGCCGTGCGGGCGGCCGCGGCGGGCGGCGCCGGCGCCCAGGCGGCGAACGCCGCGCCCGAGACCTGGGACCTGCGTCCGAACGCCACCTTGCTGCTGGCCGAGTCGCGGACCGACGGTGCGGCGCTCGGAAGCCTGCGGATCCTCGCGAACGAACGTGGGCGGCTCGCGATCGAGGATCGCATCGACCTGCCGGCCGCGCTGAAGGCCGGCTCGGTCGCCGAGGCCTCGCGCCTCGCGGTTCGGCCCGGCCGCAACGCAACCCTGGTGCGCCTGATGCTGTGGAAGGCGTTCCACCGCTACTGCCTTGCGGCGCAGGTCGACACGATGCTGATCGCAGTGCGCGAGCCGACTGCTCATCAGTACGAGTGGCTCGGTTTTCGCGATCCGCAGACCGGGCCGCTGCGCTTCTCGCCCGATGGCCATGGCGCCGCGACGCACCGGCTGATGACCGAGGCGCACGAGCGCTCGCTGCAGGGCGGACATCCGCTGCACGACTTCTTCTTCGTCGAGCGCCATCCGGAGATCGACCTGCTGGCGGCCGTCGGCGGGCGCGGCTCCGGGCGCGCGGCGGACCGCGGCGCGGCCCTGCCCGACCACGCGCGCATCGCGGCGCAGCTGCAGGAAGTGGCGATCGTCTGACTGCCCGGCGCGGGCGCGTCCATACTGCACGTCCTAGGTGCCGCAGAGCCGGCTGCGCGAACTCGTCGAGCGACGGGTCGTCGTCGAAAGGCCGGCGCAGCGCGTCGAGCAGGCGCGAGAACAGCGCGAGGTCGCCGCGGCTGGACGCGGCATCGAGCGCTGCCTCGACGCGATGGTGACGAGGGATGATTCGCGGGCTTGCGAGGCGCATCGCCTCGGCACGCGCCCGCGCGGCCGCCACCGTGCCCGCGCCCTGTGCGTCCTCGCGCTCGCAGCGTGCGCGCCACCGCGCCAGCCATGGGTCCGGCGCCTGCGGATCGGCGAACAGCGCGCGCAGCATGTCGTCGCGGCCTTCGGCCGCGGCTGCGAGGTGTCTCCATCCCAGCGTGAAGTCCACGCCTTCGCGGTGAAGCAGCGCGAGCCAGTCGTCGGCGAGCGCGGCGTCCTCGGCATCGCCGCCCGGGGTCGCAAGGCGCAGCCCCAGCCGGGCGCGCTGCCGCTGCAGCAGTGCGGAGCGATGCAGGGCCGGGAAGCGTTCGAGCACCTCGTTGGCCTGGGTCACCGCGCGCTCCGGCTCGCCGGCGATCAGCGGCACCAGGCACTCGGCGAACCGCGCCAGGTTCCAGCGCGCGATCTGCGGTTGCCGGCCGAACGCGTAGCGCCCGCCATGGTCGATCGAACTGAACACCGTGTCGGGATCGTAGACCTCGAGGAAGGCGCAGGGACCGTAGTCGATCGTCTCGCCCGACAGTGCCATGTTGTCGGTGTTCATCACGCCGTGGATGAAGCCGACGTTCATCCACTGCGCCACCAGCGACGCCTGCCGGCGCACCACCGCGTCCAGCAGCGCCAGGAATCGGCCGGGCTCGCCCGCGAGCGCGGGATCGTGCCTTGCGATCGTGTAGTCGGCGAGCCGGCGCACGTGGTCGTGCTCGCCGCGTGCCGCGAAGAACTGGAAGGTGCCCACGCGGATGTGGCTCGCGGCCACGCGAGTGAGCACCGCACCCGGCAGCACCTGCTCGCGGAAGACCTGTTCACCGGTGGCCACGACCGCGAGTGCCCGCGTGGTGGGAATGCCCAGCGCATGCATCGCCTCGCCGATCAGCACCTCGCGCAGCATCGGCCCGACCGCGGCCTTGCCGTCTCCGCCGCGCGAAAAGGGCGTGCGGCCCGAGCCCTTGAAGGCGAGGTCGCGACGGCATCCGTGGCGATCGACGATCTCGCCCAGCAGCAGTGCCCGGCCGTCGCCGAGCTGTGGCGAGAAGCCGCCGAACTGGTGGCCGGCGTAGGCCTGCGCGATCGGCTCGGACCCTTCGGGCAGCACGTTGCCGGCGAACAGTGCTGCCCCTTCCGGACCGGCGAGCGCCGCCGCATCCAGCCCCAGCTCGTCGGCCAGCGGTGCGTTCAGGTACAGCAGCTGCGGTGCCGGCACGGCATCGGGCTTCCAGGCGACGTAGAAGCCGGGCAGCTCGCGCGCGTAGCTGTTGTCGAAGCCGAAGGCGGCTGCAGCCATCGGTGCCCCCTGTCCTACGAATCGAGCAGCGCGCTGGCGAATTCGTCGGCGGAGAAGGCCTGCAGGTCTTCGATCCCTTCGCCCACGCCGACGAAGTAGACCGGGATCGGGCGCTCGCGGCGCGTCCAGGCCAGCGCCGCGATCGCGCCGCCTTTCGCGGTGCCGTCGAGCTTCGTCACGATCAGCCCCGACAGGCCGACCGCGTCGTCGAAGGCCTTGACCTGCGCGAGCATGTTCTGGCCGGTGTTGCCGTCGAGCACGAGCAGCGTCTCGTGTGGCGCCCCTTCCATCGCCTTGGCGACCACGCGGCGGATCTTCTTCAGTTCTTCCATCAGGTGCAGCTGCGTGGGCAGCCGGCCGGCGGTGTCGATGATCACCACCCCGGTGCGCCGCGCGCGGCCCGCACTCACCGCGTCGAACCCCACCGCGGCCGGGTCGCCGCCCTGCTGGGCGATCACCTCGACCTGGTTGCGCGCGCCCCATTCGGCGAGCTGCTCGCGCGCCGCGGCGCGGAAGGTGTCGCCAGCCGCGAGCAGGATCGACTTGCCTTCGCGCCGCAGATGGTGCGCGAGCTTGCCGATCGAGGTCGTCTTGCCCGCGCCGTTGACCCCCGCGATCATCAGCACCAGCGGCTCGGCACGGTCGATGTCGATCGGCCGCTCGAGCGGCTTCAGCAGTTCGACGAGCAACGCGCGCAGCGCCTGCCGAACCTGTTCGCCATCGTTGAGGCGCTCGCGGCGCACGCGCTGCTGCAGCTCGCGCATCAGCCACTCGGTCGTGCCGACGCCGGCATCGCTGGCAATCAGCGCGGCCTCGAGTTCCTCGAACAGCGCGTCGTCGACGCGCACGTTGGAGAACAGTCCGGCGAGGTTGCCGCGGGTCCGGGACAGGCCCTCGCGCAGTCGCTTCATCCAGCCGCGGCGCTCGGGAGCCTGGGTCGGCAGCGGCGCTGCTTCGGGCGCGACCGGCCCCGTTTCGCCTGCCTCGGGCGCCGGCGGGAGCGTGGGTGGTGCTGCCTCGACGGCGACCGGTTCCGCGGCGCCGACCGTCGCCGGTTCGGCGGCCGGCACCGGGGTGGCGGCCGGCACCGGGGTCGGGGCGGCGCCCGCATCCGCGGGCTTCTTGCGACGTAGGAATCCGAACATGGCTACACTCGGGCTCGATTCTACCCGTGCCGCCGATGCCGACTTCGTCCGCCGTTCCCTGTCCGCGCCCGCGCAGCGCCCGCCTCGCGCGTGCCCTCGTCGCAACCGCCGTCGCCGCGCTGCTCGGCGCCTGCGCCGCATCGCAGCCTCCGCAGGCACCCGGCGAAGCGCAGGCCGCCGGGGCTGCGCAGGGCGGGCCGCCCGCTGCCGCCTCCATGGCCGGCGCGCCGGCGTCCGGCGTTTTCGAGCGCACGCTGCCCAACGGCATGAAGCTCATCGTGCGCGAGGACCGGCGCGCGCCGACCGTGGTTCACCTGGTGCTCTACCGTGTCGGCTCGATGGACGAGGTGAACGGCACGACCGGGGTCGCGCACGTGCTCGAGCACATGATGTTCAAGGGAACGAAGACGGTGCCGGCCGGCGAATTCTCGCGCCGCGTCGCCGCGCTCGGCGGCCGCGAGAACGCCTTCACCACGCGCGACTACACCGGCTACTTCCAGCAGATCGGCAGCCGCCACCTGCCGGAGGTGATGAAGCTCGAGGCCGACCGGATGTCGAACCTGGCGTTCGAGTCCGGCGAGTTCGACAAGGAAATCAAGGTCGTGATGGAGGAGCGCCGCCTGCGCACCGACGATCGCGCGCAGGCGCTGGTCTACGAGCAGCTGATGTCCACTGCATTCACTGCCTCGCCGTACCGCGTGCCGGTGATCGGCTGGATGAGCGACCTCGAATCGATGCACGCCAGCGACGCCCTCGCCTGGTATCGCCGCTGGTATACGCCGTCGAACGCGATCCTGGTGGTGGTCGGCGACGTGTCGGGCGAGGAGGTCTATCGGCTCGCCGAGCGCACCTACGGACGCATCGAGCCGCATGCGCTGCCCGAGCGCAAGCCGCAGACCGAGCCGCAGCAGCGCGGACTGCGTCGCGCCTGGGTGGAGGCGCCGGCCGAGAATCCCTACGTGATCCTCGGATTCAAGGTGCCGCGGCTCGCCGACGTCGAGCGCGACAACGAGCCGTTCGCGCTCGAAGTGCTGGCGGCGGTGCTCGATGCCGACGAGAACGGGCGCCTGACCCGCGACATCGTGCGCGGATCGCGCGTGGCCAACCAGGTGGGGGCCAGCTACGGGCTGGTCGCTCGCGGGCCGGCGCTGTTCGTGCTCGACGGCACGCCGGCGAAGGGGCACAGCACTGCCGATGTGGAGAAGGCGCTGCGCGCCGAGATCGCCCGGATCGCGCGCGACGGCGTGCGCGAGGACGAGCTGCGCAGGATCAAGACCCAGTACGTCGCCGGCGAGATCTACAAGCGCGACTCGATCATGGCGCAGGCCATGGAGATGGGCAGCCTCGAGATCTCGGGCTTCTCGCACGCCGACGACGACCGGATCCTCGAGCGCATCCGTGCGGTCACTCCCGCCCAGGTGCAGGCCGCCGCCGGCAGGTATTTCGGCGACGATGCACTCACCGTGGTCACGCTGCTGCCGCA
Organism: Lautropia sp. SCN 69-89; assembly: GCA_001724855.1. Lineage (GTDB taxonomy): Bacteria > Pseudomonadota > Gammaproteobacteria > Burkholderiales > Burkholderiaceae_E > Zeimonas. The sequence continues at coordinate 50,597 of MEED01000044.1, read as the reverse complement.
GCCGCTCGCCGACAAGGCCCCGCAGAAGGCGCCGGCCGGCGCGCGTCACCAGTGAGCCGCGCGATGCGTTCCATCCTTCGCTTCCTGGCTGCGTTCCTCGTGTTCGGCGCGCTCGCGTCGGTCGCGGCGCACGCGGCGCTGCCGATCCAGCACTGGACCACTTCGAACGGCGCGCGCGTCTACTTCGTGCGTGCCGACACGATCCCGATGCTCGACGTGAGCCTGGACTTCGACGCCGGCAGCCGGTTCGACCCGGCCGGGCGCGAGGGCCTGGCCTCGCTGGTCAACTCGATGCTGGCGCGGGGTGCCGCGGGGCTCGCCGAGTCGGCGATTTCCGAAGGCTTCGCGCGCGTGGGCGCGCAGCGCGGCGGCGGCGCCGGCGACGACCGCGCGAGCGTCACGCTGCGCACGCTCGTGAGCGAGCCCGAACTCGACGAAGCGATCGGCCCCAGGCGATCCGCGAGGCGCAGACCAAGCCGGAGACGATCGCGCAGCGCACGCTCGACCGGGCGATGTACGGCAGCCATCCGTACGGCGCGCACCCCGTCCCCGAATCGGTGGCTGCGATCACCCGCGACGACCTCGTCGCCTTCTACCGCGGCTACTACGACGCGCGCGACGCGGTCGTCTCGATGATCGGCGCGATCAGCCGCGAGCGTGCGCAGGCGATCGCCGAACAGCTCACGCGCGACCTGCCCGCAGGCGGCGCGTCGCGCGCGATCGCCCCGGTGGTGCCGCCCACCAACGCGATCGAGCGGCGCATCGAGCATCCGGCCTCGCAGAGCCACATCCTGATCGGCCAGCCCGCGCTGGCGCGCGGCGATCCCGACTTCTTCCCGCTGCTGGTGGGCAACTACGTGCTCGGCGGCGGCGGTTTCGTTTCGCGGCTCTACGACGAAGTGCGCGAGAAGCGCGGCCTGGCCTACAGTGTCTACTCGTACTTTTCGCCGATGCTGCAGCCGGGGCCGTTCACCATCGGCCTGCAGACGCAACGAGGGCAGACCGCGGTCGCGCTCGGGGTGGTGCGCGAGACGCTGGCGCGCTTCCTGCGCGACGGCCCCACCGAGGCGGAACTGCAGGCGGCGAAGTCGAACCTGGTGGGCGGCTTCGCGCTGCGCATCGACTCGAACCGCAAGATCCTCGACAACCTCGCGACGATCGGCTTCTACCGGCTGCCGCTCGATTACCTCGATCGCTGGACCGCTCGGGTCGAGGCGGTCACGCTGGAGCAGGTGCGCGCGGCGTTCGCGCGCCACGTGCACGCCGACACGCTGGTCACGGTGGTGGTAGGCAACGGCGACGCGGCGGACGGGTCGGTCGCGCCGAACCCTCCGGCTGCGCCGGGCGCCCCGGCTGCGCCGGCAACGACCGGTGGCAGCGTCGTCCGCTAGCTCGACGCGCCCGCGGCGCGGCGCGCGCGCCGGGCATCCGGCGCATCGCGTGCGCATCGTCGGCGGCAAGTGGAAGCGCACGCCGCTCCCGGTGCCCGACGTCCCCGGCTTGCGCCCGACGCCCGACCGGGTCCGCGAGACGCTGTTCAACTGGCTCGGCCAGTCGCTCGATGGCCGCTCCTGCCTCGATCCGTTCGCCGGAACCGGAGCGCTGGGGCTCGAAGCGGCCTCGCGCGGTGCGCGGCGCGTGGTGATGGTCGAGCGCGACCGCGTCGCCGTTGCGGCGATCCGCGAGGCGCTGGGGCGCCTGGGCGCCGAGGCCGTCGAACTGGTCGCGGGCGACGCCTTCGAGGTCCTGCGCAGGCTGGCGCGCGCCGGCGAGCGTTTCGACCTGGTGCTGCTCGATCCCCCCTTCGGCCAGGGCCTGGTCGAGCAGGCGCTGCCGCTGCTCGCGCCACTGCTGGCGCCCGGGGCGCGGGTCTACGTGGAGGTCGACGCACCGTTCGAGCCGCCGCCCGGCTGGCGGCTCGAACGCGCGGCTCGCGCCGGCAACGTCTACTATCATCTGATCGGCCGCGACGACCAGCACACACCAGGGGGAAGCTGACGATGACCAGGGCGATCTATCCGGGCACCTTCGACCCGCTCACGCGCGGGCATGAAGACCTCGTTCGCCGCGCGGCCGGGTTGTTCGATTCGCTGGTCGTGGCGGTGGCCGACAGTCGCGGCAAGAACCCGATCTTCAGCCCCGACGAACGGCTGGCGATCGCCCGCGAAACGCTCGCGCACTACCCGAACGTGGAGATCGTCGGGTTCTCCGGGCTGCTGGTGAATTTCGTGCGCCAGCAGAAGGCCGACGTGGTGATCCGCGGCCTGCGCGCGGTCAGCGACTTCGAATACGAGTTCCAGATGGCCGGCATGAACCGCCACCTGATGCCCGAAGTCGAGACGATCTTCATGACCCCGACCGACAAGTACCAGTTCATCTCGGGCACGCTGGTGCGCGAGATCGCGCTGCTGGGCGGTGACGTCTCGAAGTTCGTCGCGCCCTCGGTGCAGGATTGGCTGCGCAAGAAGCTGGTGCAGCTCGGCGCGAGTCCGTCCTGAGCTGCGCGGGAGCCGCCGATGGCGCTGATCATCACCGACGAGTGCATCAACTGCGACGTCTGCGAGGCGGTCTGCCCGAATGGGGCGATCTCGATGGGCCCCGAGATCTATCGCATCGATCCGGACCGCTGCACCGAGTGCGTCGGCCACTTCGACGAGCCGCAATGCCGGCAGGTCTGCCCGGTCGACTGCATACCGTTCGATCCCGACCGGCGCGAAACCCGTGAGCAGTTGCTGGCAAAGCACGACAGGCTGCAGGCCGAGGCCGGAAATACGGCCGAAGCGGGCGCAGCGGTCGCCGCAAGAGGCGGCGGCTGAGAGCGCGCTGGAACCGCTTCCGGCTCGATTCGATGCCGACAGACTCGCCGGGAGGTCCGCGTGGGCGCCCTGCGGATGACCGATCTGGACCTGATCGTCTGGCGCCACGCCGACGCCGGTGACCCGCTGGCCGATGCCGAGGCCGACGCCCGACGGCGCCTGAGCGCGCGCGGCCGGAAGCAGGCCGAACGCATCGCGCGCTGGCTGCATCCACGCCTGCCGGAGCGCTATGCGGTGCTCGCGAGCCCCGCCGTACGCGCGCTCGAGACCGCCGAGGCGCTGCGGGCGGATCCGCGCATCGACGCGCGGCTCGGACCCGGCGCCAGCGTCGCCGACTGCATCGCCGCGCTCGGCGAGCAAGGCGCACCCGGAGCCTCTTCGCGTTGCATCGTCCTGGTGGGCCACCAGCCCACGCTCGGCAGGCTGGCGAGCCTGCTGCTGTCGGGCGAGCAGGCCGACTGGAGCATCAGGAAGGGGGCGATCTGGTGGCTGTCGAGCCGCGAGCGCGACGGGCGCGAGCAGGTGGTGCTGCGGGCGGCGATGTCGCCCGATCTCGCCTGAAGACCCCGCCAGGCCTCGCCGAAGACAAGGCATGCGCGGACCTAAATCGTCTCGTAGACGAATCTCCCGAACACGCGCGCCTCGGACCAGGCCGCGGCTTCGTCCACGAGGCTCTCGTGGGCCAGCGGAAAGCGCCGCGCCCACTGTTTCGGCATCTCCAGGCGCAGCGAGCGGCGCTGCAGGAACAGCGCAGGCGTCGGCACCTCCTGCTCGTCGCGCTTGCGGTGCAGGATCGTCGCGACGCGCAGCGCGACCACCTCCAGCCAGCCCAGGTCGTCTCCGACCAGTCCGCGCAGCTTGCGCAGGCCGCCGAGTTGCGCGAGCGCGAGCGTGGCCAGCGCGGCCTGTTCGTCGCGCGAGAACCCCGGCATGTCCGACTGGCCGAGGATGTAGGCCGAGTGCCGGTGCGCGCCCTCGTGCGAGATCGAGCGGCCGACCTCTGCCAGCTCGGCCGCCCAGCCGAGCATCTGCCGGCGCGCCTGCAGCACCTCGAGCGCGCCGCGTGCGCCCTGGTCGAACAACGCCAGGGCGGTGTCGCGGACCCGCTGCGCGTGGCGCCGGTCGATGCCGTAGCGCGCGAGCATCTGCTCGACGGTGATCGCGCGGGTGTCGCGCCCCGCGCTGCGGCCGAGCAGGTCGTGGAGCACGCCGTGGCGCAGCGCGCCGCCGCAATAGCGCATCGAGTCGATGCGCAGCTCGTCGAAGACCGCCATCATCACTGCGAGGCCGCCGGCCAGCACCGGCCGGCGATCGGGGCGCAGGCCGGCCAGCTCCACCGCCTCGACGTGGCCGGCCGCGACCAGCGCGGCATGGATGCGCGCCAGCGAGTCGCGGTCGAGTTCGGCCGCACCCCACTGCGCCTGCGCCACCTGCCACAGTGCCTTCGCGGTGCCCGAAGTGCCCACCGCGTAGCGCCAGCGCTGCTGCGCGAAGGGTTCGGCCACCTGCGCGAACACTGCGCGCGCCGCGTAGTACGCATGCTCGAACGCCTCGCGGCCGACGCGGCCATCCGGGAAGTGGCGCGTCGACAGCACGACGCAGCCGGCGGGGGCCGATTCGAGCGTGCTCGCGCGCATGTCGGTGCCTACGATGCACTCGGTGGAGCCGCCCCCGATGTCGACCACGAGCCGCGGCACGCCGTCGCTGGGCAGCGCGTGCGCGGCGCCGGCGTAGATCAGGCGCGCCTCTTCCAGTCCGGAGACGACCTCGATCGGAAAGCCGAGCGCGGCCTCGGCGCTTTCGAGGAACTGCGCGGCGTTGCTCGCCACGCGCAGCGTGCTCGTGGCCACCGCGCGCACCGCCTCGGGCGCGAACGAGCGCAGCCGTTCGCCGAACATCGCCAGCGACGTCAGCGCGCGCTGGCGCGATGCGGTGTCGAGGCTGCCGTCGTCGCGCAGGCCGCTGGCCAGCCGCACCGTCTGCTTCAGGCCGTCCAGCGGAAGCACCCGGTCGCCGAGCGGCGTGCTCTCGACGCGACCGATCAGCAGCCTGAAGCTGTTCGATCCGAGGTCCACTGCCGCCAGCAGTCGGTATCCGGGCATCAGTTCGAGGTGCGAGGGAAGGATTCGTGGACCGGCGGCGCGACGTTGCACCAGGCGAAGTATGACAAAGTGCGCGGATCGGCAGTCCCGTCTCCGGCATCGATGAGCGCCGCGCGCAAGGTCACGGATCCGTCACGCAGCAAGGGCAAGCTCGCACGCACGCGCGCGAAGCCGCGGCCCGATGCGCGACTGCTCGACCGCGAGCTCGGCATCCTGGCGTTCAACGAGCGCGTGCTGGCGCAGGCCGAGGACGAATCGGTGCCGTTGCTCGAGCGGTTGCGCTTCCTCACGATCGTGAGCAGCAACCTCGACGAACTGTTCGAGATCCGTGTGGCGGAGCTCGAGGAGCTGTTGCTCGCCGGCCGTGGCGACGGCGCGGCGCTGCGGCGCAGCCTGGCGGCGATCCACGAGCGTGCCCGCCGGCTGGTTGCGCGACAGTACGAACTGCTCGGCCGCACGATCCTTCCGCAACTGGCCGCGCACGGCGTGGCGGTGCATGGGGGCTCCGGCTGGAACGACCCGTTGCGGCAGTGGGCCTGGAAGGTCTTCGAAGCCGAGATCGAGCCGTTGCTCACGCCGATCGCACTCGACCCGGCCCATCCCTTCCCGCGCATCCTGAACAAGAGCCTGAATTTCGTCGTCGAGCTGCAGGGCCACGACGCGTTCGGTCGCAAGGCCGGCATTGCGATCGTGCAGGCGCCGCGCGCGCTGCCGCGGATGCTGCGCGTGCCGCCCGAAGTCGGCGGCACGCCGCACGGCGTGATGCCGCTCGCATCGATCGTCGAGGGCTTCGTCGACCGGCTGTTTCCGGGTCTCGTCGTGCGCTCGGCGCACCAGTTCCGGCTCACGCGCAACAGCGACCTGTTCGTCGACGACGAGGAGGTCACCGACCTGCGCGCCGCGCTGCAGGGCGAGCTGGTCCAGCGCCAGTATGGAGACGAAGTGCGCCTGGAGGTGTCGGCCGGAACTCCGAACGTGCTCGTCGCACGCCTGCTTCGCGAGTTCGACCTCGAGGAGCAGGACTGCTATCGCGTCGACGGTCCGGTGAATCTGGTGCGGTTTCAGCAGATGATCGACCTGGTCGACCTGCCGCAGCTGAAGTATCCGCCGTTCGAGCCATCGGTGCCGGCGGTGCTGCGCGAGAAAGACCTCTTCGGCGCGATCCGCAAGCGCGACATCCTGGTTCACCATCCGTACGAGTCGTTCGCGCCGGTGATGGAGTTCCTCGTCAGCGCAGCGCGCGATCCCCGCGTCGTCGCGATCAAGCAGACCGTCTATCGCACCGGTGCCGATTCGGCGCTGATGCAGGCGTTGATCGACGCCGCGCACGCGGGCAAGGAAGTGACGGTGGTGGTCGAGCTGATGGCGCGCTTCGACGAACAGACCAATATCGACTGGGCGGCCAAGCTCGAGCAGGCGGGGGCGCACGTCGTCTACGGCGTCGTCGGCCACAAGACGCACGCGAAGATGGCGATGGTGCTGCGCCGGGAAACGGCGAAGGGGGCCACGGCGCTGCGCCGCTACGTCCACCTCGGAACCGGCAACTACCACCCGGGCACCGCGCGGCTCTACGAGGACTTCGGGCTGTTCACGTCGAACGAGGACATCTGCGCCGACGTTCACGAGGTGTTCCGCAGGCTCACCGGGCCCGGCCAGCGCGGGGCGCTGCGGCTGCTGGTGCAGGCGCCCTTCAGCCTGCACGAGATGCTGCTCGCGTCGATCCGCCGCGAGGCCGCCAACGCCCGTGCCGGCAAGAAGGCCTATCTCGCGGCCAAGATCAACGCGCTGCTCGAGCCGTCGGTGATCGACGCGCTGTACGAGGCGAGCGCCGCGGGCGTGAAGGTCGACCTGATCGTGCGCGGCGTCTGTGCGCTGCGGCCGGGCGTGCCGAAGCTCTCCGAAAACATCGCGGTGCGCTCGATCGTCGGGCGCTTCCTCGAGCACAGTCGCGTCTTCTACTTCTACAACGGCGGGAAGAAGGACGTCTGGCTTTCTTCGGCCGACTGGATGGACCGCAACCTGTTCCGACGCGTCGAGATCGCGTTCCCGGTGCGCGAGCGCAAGCTCAGGGAGCGCGTGATCGAAGAGGGCATCGAGGTTCACCTGCGCGACAACGTCGACGCGTGGATCATGGACGGCGACGGCCGTTATCGGCGCAGGCGCCGCCGCGGCAAGGCTGTCGCGGCGCAGGCGACGCTGCTCGCGCGGCTGGCCGGCGCGGGATCGAGCCCGGCGTGAACCGCGGCTCCGCGGCCCGCGCTCAGAAGCGCTTCATCAGCCCGAGCAGCCGGCGCGCGATCGGCCGGTAGGGCGGCATGAACAGCGCCATGCCGTTCAGGCGCGACTGCCTGAACACCGGCGTGAGCTTGCTCATCGTGTCGAAGCCCCATTTGCCGTGGTAGTGGCCCATGCCCGAGGGCCCGATGCCGCCGAACGGCAGTTCCTCCTGCGCCACGTGCAGCAGCGTCTCGTTGATGCAGGCGCCGCCCACGTGGGTCTGCTTCAGCGCCCACTCGGCGCGACGGCGATCGTCGTCGAACCAGTACAGCGCGAGCGGATGCGCCATCGCGTTGACGAACGCGACCGCGTCCTCGGGCCGGTCGTAGGGCAACACCGGGAGGATCGGGCCGAAGATCTCGTTCTTCATCGCCACCAGCGACTGTGGCGGATCGACCAGGATGACTGGAGCCAGTCGATGCGCCGCGTCGTCGCGGGCGGGGCCGCGGAACAGCTCGACCGGCTGCACGCCGCCGGCGGTCGCGTCGTCGAGATAGCCGAGCAGCCGTTCGTACTGGCGCGCATCGACGATGCTGCAGTAGTCGGCGTCGGCGAGCCCGGCCGGATACATCGCCTGCGCCTGCGCACGCGCCCGATCGACGAACGCGGCCAGTGCGTCTCGCGGCACCAGCACGTAATCGGGGGCGATGCAGGTCTGGCCGGCGTTCAGCAGCTTGCCGGTCATGATGCGGGCCGCCGCGCGCTCGATGGAGTAGCCGGGCGCGATCACCGCCGGCGACTTGCCGCCCAGCTCGAGCGTCACCGGCGTGAGGTTCGCGCTCGCGGCCGCCATCACCTTGCGGCCGACCCCGCCCGAGCCGGTGAACAGCAGGTGATCGAAGGGCAGCCCCGCGAAGGCCGCGGCCACTTCGGGGCCGCCGGTGACGACCGCGATCTCCTCGGCGGAGAACGACCCGGCCACCAGCCGCTGCAGCAGCGCCGAGAACGACGGCGTGTATTCCGACGGCTTGATCATCGCGCGGTTGCCCGCCGCCAGTGCGCAGGCGAGCGGCCCGATCGTCAGGTAAAGCGGGTAGTTCCACGGAACGATGATGCCGACGACGCCGACCGGGCGCGGCATCACCCACGCGCGCGCAGGCAGGAACCACTTCGACACCCAGGCGTGCCGCGGCTTCATCCAGCGCCGGCCGCCGCGCATCGCGGCGCGGATCTCGGCCAGCGACGGAAACAGCTCGGCCACCTGCGTCTCGATGCGTGGCCGTCCGCCGAAGTCGGCGTCGATCGCGTCCTCGATCGCGGCTTCGTTGTCGGCGATCAGGCGGCGCAGCCGTTCGAGCCGGTCGCGGCGCACGTCCCATTCGGGGAACGGCGCCAGCCGATGGGCGCTGCGCTGGGCCTCCAGCAGCGTCCCGAGGTCGAGGATGTGGTCGTTGCGGTCCATCAGGCACCTGCCGTCGAGGGGTGGCGGTCGAATCCCAAGGATAAGCCGCGCCGGCTGGAGGATGGCCTCCAATCGAGGAGGGCGTGCGATCGTCGGGCGCTCGCACGGTATGATCGCCAGCCGACACGCCACGAGTCGAGGCAACCCGAAATGAGCTTTCTGCTGGCGCTCGACCAGGGCACCTCCAGCTCGCGCAGCATCGTCTTCGATGCCGCTGGCCGCGTCGTCTCGATGGCGCAGCGCGAGTTCCGGCAGATTTTCCCGCAGCCCGGCTGGGTCGAGCACGATCCGGTGGAGATCTGGCGCACGCAGCTCGCCACGGCGCGCGAGGCGCTGGCCGGCGCGGGTCTCGATGCGCGATCGATCGCCGGCATCGGCATCACGAACCAGCGCGAGACCACGGTGATCTGGGAACGCGCCACCGGCCGGCCGATCCACAACGCGATCGTCTGGCAGGACCGGCGCACCGAGCCGATCTGCCGCCGGCTGCGCGATGCGGGGCTGGCCGAAGTCATCGCGGCGCGCACCGGTCTCGTGATCGATGCGTATTTCTCGGCCACCAAGATCCGCTGGCTGCTCGACCACGTGCCCGGCGCGCGGGCAGCCGCCGAGCGCGGCGAACTCGCGTTCGGCACGATCGACAGCTGGCTCGCATGGCAGCTCACCGGCGGCCGCCTGCACGTCACCGACGTGAGCAACGCGTCGCGCACGATGCTCTACGACATCCGTCGCGGCTGCTGGGACGACGAGTTGCTCGCGTCGCTCGACCTGCCCGCCTCGCTGCTTCCCAAGGTGTGGCCGTCGAGCCATCGCTTCGGCTCCACCGATGCCGAGGTGCTCGGCGCGGCCCTGCCGATCGGCGGCATCGCCGGCGACCAGCAGGCGGCGCTGTTCGGCCAGGCCTGTTTCGAGGCCGGCATGGCGAAGAACACCTACGGCACCGGCTGCTTCATGCTGATGCACACCGGCAGCCGCTTCGAACCTTCGCGCAATGGACTGGTCGCCACCGCGGCGGCGCAGCCCGGGCCGGCGCGGCAGTATGCGCTGGAGGGCAGCGTGTTCGTCGGCGGGGCGGTCGTGCAGTGGCTGCGCGACGGCCTGAAGGCGATCGAGAAGTCCTCCGACGTCGAGGCGCTCGCCGCGTCGGTGCCCGATTCCGGCGGTGTGGTCTTCGTGCCGGCGTTCACCGGACTGGGCGCGCCTTACTGGCAGCCCGGTGCGCGCGGCACGATCACCGGCCTGACGCGCGGCAGTTCGGTGGCGCACGTGGCGCGCGCCGCGCTCGAGTCGATCGCGTTCCAGAGCGCGGCGCTGCTCGCGGCGATGGGGCGCGATGCCGGCGCGCCGATCAACGAGTTGCGCGTCGACGGCGGCGCCTGCGCGAACGACCTGCTGATGCAGTTCCAGGCCGACCTGCTGGGCATCCCGGTGGTGCGCCCGAAGGTCATCGAGACCACGGCGCTCGGCGCCGCGTACCTGGCGGGCCTGGCCTGCGGTGTCTATCGCGGCACTGCGGAATTGTCGCGGCTGTGGCAGGCCGAGCGGCGCTTCGTGCCGACGATGAGCCGCGATCGCGCGCAGGCGCTGATGGGCGGCTGGGAGCGGGCGGTCCGACAGGCCACGACGAGCTGAGACGACCGATCGGCGGCAGCCCCGATGCCGGCGCGGCGGGCCTGCCGGCCGGGGCGGCGATGCTCTATAGTGCAGCGCCAGCACCCACCGGATCGAGCGCTGCCATGCCCGTGATCACCTGCATCGAAGACCTCCGCCTGCTAGCGAAGCGGCGCGTGCCGAAGATGTTCTACGAGTACGCCGACTCGGGGGCCTGGACCGAAAGCACCTATCGCGCCAACGAAAGCGATTTCGCATCGATCAAGCTTCGCCAGCGGGTCGCGGTCGACATCGACAATCGCTCGCTGGTCAGCACGATGGTCGGCCAGCCGGTTTCGATGCCGATCGCGCTCGCGCCGGTCGGCCTGACCGGCATGCAGCATGCCGACGGCGAGATCCTCGCCGCGCGCGCGGCGGCGAAGGCCGGGGTGCCGTTCACGCTGTCCACGATGAGCATCTGCTCGATCGAGGACGTGGCCGAGAACACCGACGCGCCGTTCTGGTTCCAGTTGTACGTGATGCGCGACCGCGACTTCATCGCCCGGCTGATCGAGCGGGCGCGCGCGGCGCAGTGCCCGGCGCTGGTGCTCACGCTCGACCTGCAGGTGATGGGGCAGCGGCACAAGGACATCCGCAACGGCCTGTCGGCGCCGCCCAGGCCCACGCTCGCCAACCTGCTGAACCTGGCGACCAAGCCGCGCTGGTGCCTCGGCATGCTGCGCACGAAGCGGCGCACCTTCCGCAACATCGCCGGCCATGCGAAGGGGGTCGACGACCTGAGCTCGCTGTCGTCGTGGACCAACCAGCAGTTCGATCCGACCCTCGACTGGGACGACGTGAAGTGGGTGCGCGACCAGTGGAAGGGCAAGCTGATCCTCAAGGGCATCCTCGATCCCGAGGACGTCGAGCCCGCGATCGCCAGCGGTGCCGATGCGCTGATCGTGTCCAACCACGGCGGGCGCCAGCTCGACGGTGCGCTGTCGGCGATCCGCGCGCTGCCGGCGATCGCCGAGGCGGTGCGTGGCCGCATGGAAGTGCACCTGGACAGCGGGGTTCGCTCCGGGCAGGACGTGATCAAGGCGCTGGCGCTCGGCGCGCGCGCGGTCCACGTCGGCCGCGCCTTCGTCTACGGCCTCGGGGCGATGGGCGAGGCCGGTGTGACGACGGCGCTCGGGATCCTGCGCAAGGAGCTCGACATCACGATGGGTTTCTGCGGGCTGCGCGACGTGAAGAAGGTCGACCGCAGCATCCTGGTGCCGGGCACCTGCTGATTCGATTCGCGCGGGGCTGCGGTACCCCCGAAGGGAGCTACCCGCGTCGCACCGCGGCGAGGATGCCGCGCAGGATCTCGATCGGCGCGGGCGGGCAACCCGGTACCTCGACGTCGACCGGAATCACGTTCGAGACGCGGCCCAGGCTCGCGTAGCTCTCGCCGAAGATGCCGCCGCTGCAGCCGCAGTCGCCGACGGCGACCACCAGCCGTGGCTCGGGCGTGGCCTCCCAGGTGCGCCGCAGCGCAAGCGCCATATGCCGCGACACCGGTCCGGTGACCAGCAGCATGTCGGCATGCCGAGGGCTGGCGACGAACCTGATCCCCAGTCCTTCCACGTTGTAGTAGGGGTTGCCCAGCGCGTGCATCTCGAGCTCGCAGCCGTTGCACGAACCGGCATCGACCGCGCGGATCGCGAGCGCCTTGCCGAGCACCTCGAGGATCTCGTGCTGGATGCGCTCGACTTCGGCACGCGGCGCTTCGGCTGCGCGCGGCGCCGGCTCGGTGCGGATGCCGGTGCGAACGATCTGCCTGGCGATCTTCCACATGTCAGAGGTCGTGTCCCGAATAGGCGAGGTTGAACGACTTGTTGATCAGCGGGAAGTCGGGAACGATGTTGCCGATCACCGCGTGCTCGATCACCGGCCAGTTCTGCCAGGACGGATCGTGGCAGTGGCAGCGGCGGATCGCGCCGCCGGCGTCGAGCTCGAGCGCGACGAACAATTCGCCGCGCCAACCCTCGATCCAGCCGGCGCCGAACGATTCGCTGGCCGGCAGCGCGAGCGCAACACGCTGTGCGCCCGAGGGCAGCGTGGCGCACAGCTCGCGGATGAGCCGCAGCGACTCGATCGCCTCGTCGAAGCGCACGTTCACGCGTGCGGCGACGTCGCCGCTGGTTTGCGTGGCCATCGCCACCTTCAGCCGGTCGTACGGCGGCCACGGGTGATCGCAGCGCAGGTCGGCGGCCTGTCCGCTGGCGCGCCCGGCCAGGCCGGTCAGGCCCAGTTGCGCCGCCAGCGGCGGTGCGACGCGGCCGGTGCCCATGAAGCGGTCCTGCAGGCCGGCGTGCTCGTCGTAGATCGCACGCAGTTCGAGCACCTCGCGCTCGATCGCGTCGCACTGCGCGCGCATGCAGTCGAGTTGCGCCGGCGCCGGGTCGGCCGCCACGCCGCCGGGGACCACGCGATCCATCATGAAGCGGTGGCCGAACACGTCGGCCGACAGCCGCTGCCAGTCTTCGCGCAGGCGCGAGAACTGCGCCAGCCCGAACGCGAGGCCGGCGTCGTTGCCGAGCGCGCCGAGGTCGCCGAGATGGTTGGCGACGCGCTCGCGCTCGAGCATCAGCGCGCGCAGCGATTTCGCGCGCTCGGGAACCCGGCAGCCTGCGGCCGACTCGAGCGCCATGCACCAGGCCCACGCGAAGGCCACCGTCGAGTCGCCCGACACGCGTCCGGCGAGCCGGTGTCCTTCGAGCGGCGGCAGTTCGGTGAAGCGCCGCTCGATGCCCTTGTGGGTGTAGCCGAGGCGCTCTTCGAGTCGCAGCACTTTCTCGCCGACCGCGGAGAAGCGGAAGTGCCCCGGCTCGATGATTCCGGCGTGCACCGGGCCGACCGCGATCTCGTGCACACCGTCGCCTTCGACGCGCACGAACGGATAGTCGGCGGGCAGCGCGTCGTGCTGCGGGCCCGGCGCCGGTGCCGGTGCGGCGCGTGCGTCGGCGAGCGGCCGCAACCCGGCCGGCCACAGCCCGTGGTCCAGCCAGGGGCGGCTGTCGCGGGCGTTGCGGACCTCGATCCCCAGCAGGTCGGTGATCGCGCGCTGCATGCGCACCGCGGCCGGAAAGACCTCGCCGAGGTCGACGAATGCCGGCGTCTCGGCGTCGAGCGCCAGGTCGAGCCAGGCCAGTCCGTCGCGCACCGCGTATGCCGCGCAGACCGCGAAGCCGCCGTTGGCCGCGACGCCGCCGACATCGACCGCAGCGCCGCCGACATCGACCGCGACGCCGCCGACATCGACCGCAGCGCCGCCGGGATCGCCCGCCATGCCGCTACCCGAACGAGCGGCCGCCCGACGATCGCTGCCCCACAACGCGACGAGGCGTCCGCCTGCCGCCGCCACCGCCAGCGCCGCGGGCTGCCAGTCGGTGGGAGCGACGCGCGCGCGCCAGATCGGCAGCGGCGCATCCAGACGATCGAAGGCGAGTTCGAGCCCGGCGAGCTTCATTCTCTCAGCCCCCGATCATCCGCGCCGCCTCGCGATACCAAGCGTCGAGGTACGGCGGAACGTAGAGCCCGAGCAGCAGCCCGAGCGCCAGGTGAACGAACACCGGCAGCATCGCCGGACGATGCGCGAGCCGCTCGAGGCTCGTGTCGCCGAACACCATCGGCTGGACTCGGGCGAACACCGACGCGAACGCGACGCCGAGCGCCACCAGCAGGAACGGCGTCGCCCACGGCTGTTCGCGCATCGCGGTGGTGATGATCAGGAACTCGCTGGCGAACACGCCGAACGGCGGCATGCCGAGGATCGCCAGCGACCCCAGCATCATTCCCCAGCCGATCGTCGGGCTGACCCGGATCAGCCCGCGGATGTCGTCCATCACCTGCGTGCCGGCCTTCTGCGTCGCGTGGCCGACCGCGAAGAAGATCGCCGACTTGACCAGAGAATGGACGGTCATGTGCAGCAGACCGGCGAAGTTGGCGATCGGCCCGCCCAGGCCGAACGCGAAGGTCATCAGCCCCATGTGCTCGATCGACGAGTACGCGAACATCCGCTTGACGTCCTTCTGCCGCGTCAGCAGGAAGGCGGCGGCGACCACCGACACCAGTCCGAAGCCGATCATCATCCGGCCGGCCAGCGGACTCTCGAGCGCGCCGTCGGTGAGCACCTTGCAGCGCAGGATCGCGTAGAGCGCCACGTTCAGCAGCAGGCCGGAGAGCACCGCCGACACCGGCGTCGGGCCCTCGGCGTGCGCGTCGGGCAGCCAGTTGTGCACCGGCACCAGACCGACCTTCGTGCCGTAGCCGATGAACAGGAACGCGAAGGCCAGCGTGATGATGTTCGGGTCGAGCTGCGCCTTGACCGCGTCGAGGTTGGTCCACAGCAGTGCGCCGCCCTCGGCGCCGATCACCTTCTCGGCCGCCATGTAGAGCAGCACCGTGCCGAACAGCGCCTGCGCGATGCCGACGCCGCACAGGATGAAGTACTTCCAGGCCGCCTCGAGGCTGGCCGCGGTGCGGTAGACGCTGACCAGCAGCACGGTGGTCAGTGTTGCGGCTTCCATCGCCACCCACAGGATGCCCATGTTGTTGGTCATCAGCGCCAGCAGCATCGTGAAACTGAAGAGCTGGTACATCGCGTGGTACAGGCGAAGCCGCGGCGGCGTCATCTTGCCGTGGTCGCGCTCGACGCGCATGTAGGGTCGCGAGAAGATCGCCGTGGTCAGCCCGACGAACGCGGTCAGCGTGACCAGGAACACGTTGAGCGCGTCGATGTAGAACTCGCGCTCCCAGACGAACAGCGGGCCGCCGGCGATGACCTGTGCGGTCAGCGCGCACGCGGCCACGAACGTGCCGAAACTGAACGCGACGTTCAGCGCCATCGCACTGTCCCGGTGGCCCCACAACGCCAGTACCGCGCCGCCCACCAGCGGGATCCCGAGCACGAACAGCAACGCTTCCAAGTCAGTGGCTCCAGTGCGGGCAAAGGCTCGGGCAAAGGCTCGGGCAAAGGCTCGGGCCAGCGCGCAGGCAAAGGGCCGAGCCCGCACGCCGGCCGGCGGTGGCCGGCATGCCGGCGCTTGCCCCCGCTTCGCGGGGGTTCCCTCCGATGCTCGCAGTGCCGGCCCCGCCGCGAAACTCGCTGCGCTCGCTGCGCGAGCTCCGCTCGGACACTCGCGGCGAGTCAGAAGTACGAAGCGCGCTGCGCGCGCGGGCCGGCACCGCTGCGCTTCTCGGCTGCGCACAGGCATGCCGGCCACCGCCGGCCGGCGTGCGGGCTCGGCCCTTTGCCTGCGCGCTGGCCCGAGCCTTTGCCGATACCGTGGTGGCGCGCGCTGTGGTCGCCACGGTTGCTGCGACGCACGCTCCGACTCGTGCTCCGTCGGGGCGAACACCGTCACGGTTCGCCGAGCGACGTGCGCTGGCGGCCCGGCGCGACGGCGTATGGCGTTCGGCCCGAGCGGGCGCGGCAGCCGGCGGCGATTCCGGCGGTGCCGAGCAGCGCAGCCTCGGGGTCGGCGCGCGAAGCGCGCTTCGTTCATCATTCTCGCGGCGAGTGTCCGAGCGGAGCTCGCGCAGCGAGCGCAGCGAGTTTCGCCGCGCGACCCCGGGGCGAGCAGCGCAGGGTAGTCGGTGCACAGCACCGACCGCCGCCGTCATCGCCGCCGGCTGCCGCGCCCGCTCGGGCCGAACGCCATACGCCGTCGCGCCGGGCCGCCAGCGCACGTCGCGACGCCTCAACGCTCGAAGGGGGAGGTCCGTCACCTCAGTCCTCCTTCAGCCGCTCGAGGTGCCGGATGTCCAGGCTGTCGAACTGCTCGCGGATCTGGAACATGAACACGCCGAGGATCAGTACCCCGATCAGCACGTCCAGCGCGATGCCCAACTCGACCACCATCGGCATGCCGTAGGTCGCCGAGGTCGCCGCGAAGAACAAGCCGTTTTCCATCGACAGGAAGCCGATCACCTGCGGCACCGCCTTCGCGCGGGCGATCATCATCAGGAAGGACAGCAGCACGCACGCCAGTGCGATGCCCAGCGACCCGCGTGCGATCGACGACGACAGCTGCGCGATCGGCGTGGCCAGGTTGAACGAGAAGATCACCAGCAGGATGCCGATCAGCATGGTGGTCGGGATGTTGATCAGCGTTTCGACGTCCCAGCGGATGTCGAGGCGGTCGATCACGCGGTGCAGCAGCACCGGAATCAACACGACCTTGAGGACGAAGGTCAAAGCGGCCGACACGTACAGGTGCGGCTGCTGGGTCACGTAGCCGACCGCGGTGGTGGCGACCACCAGCGTTGCGCCCTGCAGCGTGAACAGGTGGATCAGCGACAGGATCCGCCGCTGCGAGATCATCGCGAACGCGAGCAGCAGCAGCAGCGCGCCGAGCAGGTTGATGAACTGGGTGAACAGGGCGCTCATCGGTGGGCGCTCCGCGCGGTGCCTGCAAAGGTGTGGGCCAAGGGGCGCCCAACGGGGCTGGCCGGCGCGCGCCCAGGGGCCCCGGCCCTGCGGCGCCGGCTTGCCGGTGCTTGCCCCCGCTGCGCGGGGGTGCCTTCCGATGCTCGCAATGCCGGCCCCGCCGCGAAACTCGTTACGCTCGCTGCGCGAGCTCCGCTCGGACACTCGGGGCGAGTCAGAGGTACGAAGCGCGCTGCGCGCGCGGGCCGGCACGGCTGCGCTTCTCGGCTGCGCACAGGCATGCCGGCGCCGCAGGGCCGGGGCCCCTGGGCACGCGGCGGCCAGCCCCGTTGGGCGCCCCTTGGCCCACACCTTTGCAGGCACAGTAGCGGCGTTCGCAGCGAACGCTTCCCTCCCGCGCACGAACGCCACCGACGTTTCCCGAGCGCGATTCGGCAGCGACCCGGCGCCAGCCGCAATGGGCGGCCGTGGGGCTCGCTCGGCGACGCGCTCGGCCACAGCGCGCCGGGGGGCGGCAGGGCCAGGCGCGCCGCGGCGATGTCTGCGGCGCCGAGCAGCGCAGCCTCGGGGTCGGCGCGCGAAGCGCGCTTCGTACTTCCGACTCGCGGCGACTGTCCGAGCGGAGCTCGCGCAGCGAGCGCAGCGAGTTTCGCCGCGCGACCCCGAGGCGAGCCGCGCAGGGAAGTCGGTGCGCAGCACCGACCGCCGCAGTGAGCGCCGCGGCGCGCCTGGCCCCGCCGCCCCCGAGCCCGTTGCGACCGAGCGCGCCCCACGGCCGCCCGCTGCGGCTGGCGCCGGCCCGCTGCCGAATCGCGCGAACGCGGCAACGTCGGAGGGGTGAGGCCGCTCACGTCAGGCACCCAGCAGGATGTGCACCAGCAGCCCGATCACCGCCAGCAGGAACGCGGTCGCCAGGAACTCGGGCACGCGGAAGATGCGCATCTTCGCGCTCGCGGTCTCGAGCACGGCCAGGCTCAGGCCGCCGATCGCCAGCTTCACGACGAGCACGGGCAGCGCGAGCACGAGTTCGAGCGGAGCGCGGGCCTCGGCGATTCCCCACGGGAAGAACAGTGCCAGCCCGATGCACGAATACGC
This sequence comes from Lautropia sp. SCN 69-89, assembly GCA_001724855.1. Taxonomy (GTDB): domain Bacteria; phylum Pseudomonadota; class Gammaproteobacteria; order Burkholderiales; family Burkholderiaceae_E; genus Zeimonas. The sequence continues at coordinate 32,879 of MEED01000044.1, read as the reverse complement.
GAACAGCTTCAGGCTGGCCGCCCACTCGATCAGCGCGAGGTGGCGACCCGAGTATTCGAGAACAAGAGCCTCGTGGATCATCGTCAGCTCGAGGTGCGTCGCCGGATTGTCGACCGGCACGCGCGCGTTCTCGGCCAGCGAGACCATCGTGAACGCGACACCGGCGAACGCCAGGACCGGGTGGATCGCCAGCTCGCGGTGGCCGAGCGTCTCGACGATCGTCGGCAGCGACGTCGACTGCGAGATCAGCGACGCCGAGAACAGCACCATCAGGAGCGCCGGTTCGGCGAGGAAGCCGACCAGCATCTCGCGGCGCGCACCGAGCGTGCCGAAGGCGGTGCCGATGTCCATTGCGGCCAGCGACACGAAGACACGCGCGAGCGCCAGCAGCCCGACCAGCGCGATCGCGTCGGCGGCGGTCGACATCGGCAGGTCGGTCGACAGCGTCGGCACGATCGCGCAGGCGACCAGCATGCAGCCGAACACGATGTAGGGCGCCGCGCGAAAGATCGGCGACGCGTGCGTGGCGACGACCGACTCCTTGACGAACAGCTTGTGCAGCGTGCGGTAGGGCTGCCACAGGCTGGGCGCCGAGCGGTTCTGCAGCCAGGCCCGGCACATGTTCACCCATCCGGTCAGCGCCGGTGCGAGCAGCAGCGCGGCGACGATGGCGAGCGCCTGCGACAGTGTCGCGTACACGATGTTCATCGCGTCACCATCAGCAGCATGACGACCAGCGTGACGAAGCTGTACATCAGGTAGACGGCGATTCGCCCCTGCTGCAGCAGGCCGACCAGCCGCGCGAGCCGCGCGGTGGCCGCGGCGATCGGCAGGTACAGCCAGTGCCACAGGGGGTCGTCGGCGGTGACGCGGTAGCGCGGGTGCTCGTCGAACGGGGTGGGCAGTTCGCGCCGCATCCGGAAGAACGGTTCGAAGATCTGCCGGATCGGCTGCCCGAAGCCCTCGGCCGTGTCCTGCATGCGCGCGTTCGGCCAGGGAAAGCCGCAGGCCCACGGCGGCGCGCGGCGCACGCGGCCGTGGTACAGCCTGCGCACCAGCAGCCACGCGAGCGCGAAGCTCGCTGCGACGCCGAACAGGAAGATCACCGGGCCGTAGCTCGCCCGCTCGACGCCGGTCGGCGCAAGCAGCCACCCGTCGGCGGCGACCGTCGCGCTCAGCCCGGAGTGCACCAGCGACTGCGTCACCGGCTCGATCAGCTGGATGAACTGGTTCGGCAGCAGCCCGAGCGCGACGCAGCCGGCTACCAGCCACAGCATGCCCGCGCGCTCCCAGCGGCCCGCGTCGTGCGCCTGCGCGAGCCGCTCTTCGCGCGGCTGGCCCAGGAAGATCACGCCGAAGAACTTGACCATCGTGTAGCCGGCCAGCGCGGCGACGAGCGCGATCAGCGCCGCCACGACCGGAATCAGCATGTTCAGCACCGGATGCGGCAACCCGGGCGTGAACAGGAAGCTCTGCAGCAGCAGCCACTCCGACACGAAGCCCGCGAACGGTGGCAGCCCCGCGCTGGCCAGCACGCCGACCAGCGTCACCCAGGCGACCCACGGCGTGAAGCGGATCAGGCCGCCGAGCTTGCCGAGATTGCGTTCGCCTGTGGCGTGCAGCACCGATCCGGTGCCGACGAACAGCAGGCTCTTGAACAGGGCGTGGCTGGCGACGTGATACAGGCAGGCGGTCAGCGCGAGAGCCGCCAGCAGCTGCATCCGGTATGCGGAGAAGACCAGCGCGAGGCCGATCGCGGCGAACAGCAGGCCGATGTTCTCGATCGACGAATAGGCGAGCAGCCGCTTCATGTCGACCTGGATCGCCGCGAAGACGACGCCGTACAGCGCGCTCGCGAGGCCCAGCGCGAGCAGCAGCACGCCCCACCACCACAGTTGCGTCGGCAGCAGGTCGAAGGCGACGCGCAGCACGCCGTAGATCGCGGTCTTGAGCATCACGCCGCTCATCAGCGCCGACACCGGAGACGGCGCGGCCGGATGCGCCTCCGGAAGCCATACGTGCAGCGGCACGATCCCGGCCTTGGCGCCGAAGCCGAACACCGCCAGCAGGAAGCCGATCGACGCCCACGCGGGCGACAGCTGCTGCGCGCGCATGTTGGCGAAAGTGTAGTCGCCGGTGTTGGCCTGCAGCACGCCGAAGCACATCAGGATGCCGATCGCGCCGACGTGCGCGACCAGCAGGTAGACGTAGCCCGCGCGGCGGATCTCGGGGATCCGGTGGTTGGCGGTGACGAGGAAGAACGACGACAGGGCCATCGTCTCCCACATGACCATGAACGCGTAGGCGTCGTCGGCGAGCAGCACCATCGCCATGCTGGCGAGAAAGACGTGGTATTGCAGGCAGAGCAGGCCGGGCGGCGTCCCCTCGCCGCGCCTGAAGTAGCCGGCCGCAAAGGCAGACACGCCCGCCGACGCGGCGCCGATCACGAGCAGGAAGTAAGCGGACAGCGAGTCCAGTCGCAGGTGGAACGGCAACCCGGGGAGTCCGACCGGCAGCACGGCGGTCTGCGCTGGGCTGGACAGTGCGGCGAGCGCGACCGCGAACAACGCGAGGCCGAGCAACCCGCCGGCGGGAAACAGCACATGCGCGACCAGCCGGAAGCGTTGCAGCGCGAACACGCCAGCGCCTCCGACGACGAGCCACCCGGCCACCAACGCCACCAGTCGAGCGGGGATCGAAGCTCAGCGAGCGCCGCCACTCGGGCGACCCATCAGGCGCCGCACCACCTGCGCCGGCGTCAGGCCCCGGCTCGCGCACAGCCCCTCGCACGCCGCCTTCCCGGCGGGGTCGATCGGCAGGGTCAAGCGGGCGGTCCTGACTTCCATGGCGCTCCGGAACCTCTGCCGAAACATTAGCATGGAGCGCACATTTCAAGCGCATGCCGGCACACCGGCGCGCGCGCCGGCGGGGACTCGGCGCTCAGGGACCGAGCGCGACCGTGCCGGTGACGGTGACGGTGACCGTCGTGCGGCCCTCGGCGCCGGGCAGCGGGGCTGGCGCAGCCTCGGCGCCCGCGGCGCGGGACAGCGCCGCCCTCGGCAGCGGTGCCGGATGCACGGGCGCGCCGCCGTCGATCGAGACCTCCCGCACCGCGAACGCGGCGAATCCGAGCGCCTTCGCGGCGGTGTCGGCCTTGGCGCGGAAGGCTGCGACGGCCTCGGCGATCAGCTCCCGCTCGGCGGCGAGTCGCGCGTCGCGGCTCAACCAGTAGGTCACGGATTCCACGTTGAGCCGCGTCGCGACTGCTCCGATCAGCCGGTTGAAGTCGTCCGAGGGCTGTGCGCTGACCCGGATCGCGCCGCGCGTGCGCCAGCCGACGATGCGGCTCTGCTGCCAGACCGGATCGGTGCGGTAGCCCGAGCTCTGAACTTCCAGCCCGGGGCGCGACTTCAATTGCACGAGCGCCGGCCCCAGCGCTTCGCTCGCCTGCGCCTGCGCCGCGGCGGCTTGCGGCGCCTCGCGCTCCGCGTACAGCGTCACGGTGACCCGATCCTCAGGCACCTCGCGGAAGGCGGTCGCCGACAGGTTGAGCAGAGGCGCGACTGCCGTCCGTGCCGGCGCATTTTCGCCGGCGGGCGGCTGCGCGGCAGCTCCGGAGGCAACGCTGCCGGCTCCCAGCGCGAAGGCTGCGCAAAGCGCGAGCGAGACCGCGCGGCGGCGGGCGGGAGGGCATCCGGTGGCGCGCGGTCGGTGCGGGTCGGCAGGCATGAGGTCTCCCGGGTTGCGGGCCGGTCACGAGGCCCGGGGCTGTCGCGCCATGCTAGCGCAGTCCGCTGGCGCCGGGCCCGTCATCGGGTAAGCTGGAGGGCTGACGTCGTCTTCCCGGGCAAGTTGTCATGTACCGCCACTACCTGAAGTCCAAGATCCACCGCGCCACGGTCACGCACTGCGAGCTGCACTACGAAGGGTCCTGCGCGATCGACGAGGACCTGCTCGACGCGGCCGACATCCGCGAGAACGAGCAGGTTCACGTCTGGAACATCGACAACGGCGAGCGCTTCGTCACCTACGCGATCCGCGGCCAGCGCGGCAGCGGAATGATCTCGCTCAACGGCTCGGCGGCGCGGCGAGCGGCGGTGGGGGACCTCGTCATCATCGCCACCTTCGCGATGCTCTCCGAGGCCGAGCAGGCGTCGCACCAGCCGCACGTCGTGTTCGTCGACGAGCGCAACCGGTGCACCGGTTCCCGCGACGGCGTGCCGCCTCAGGAAGACGAGGCCTGCTGAGCCTCGAAGCGCAGCCGCACCAGCGACGCGTAGGAGGCGATGGGCGGCCAGTCCGACCCGCGAGCGGGCGGGCGCGAGAGCCGGGCCGCGTTGATCCATCCGGCATGGCCGACGACCAGCAGCGCGCCTGCCGGGTCGGCGCCCGCGGCGCGCTCGTGCAGGAACGAGCGCGCGCGCGCCATCAGCAGCGTGACCGATTCGCCACCGCCGGGGCGGTGGCCCGAGAAGTCGCGGTCCCACGCGGAGAACTCGTCACGATCGATGTCGGACCAGCGGCGCCCGTCCCACGCGCCGAAGTCGAACTCGGCGAGGCGCTCGTCGATCCGGTGCGCGAAGCCGAGCCGCGCCAGTGCGCGCCCGGCGTCCGCGCAGCGTCGCAGCGGCGAGGTCCAGACTTCGCGCGGCAGGCCGTTGCGCCGCGCGGCCGTCGCGATCCGGTACGCGAGCCGCGCCGCGCGCCGCGGGTCGACCGCGAGGTCGGTGCGGCCGATGCAGCGTCCCTGCGCGTCGTCGGGGCGCGGGTGGCGCCAGATCCAGAGGTCGAGCGTCATGCCGGGAGCAGGAGCGCAGCGAGCGCCAGGTAGATCGACAATTCGGTCCATTGCTGGGTCGCCCCCAGCGTGTCGCCAGTGTAGCCGCCCAGGCGGCGGCGCAGCCACCGGCCGCACAACGCCGTGACGGCGACGGTGGCGAGCAGGGCGGCGGCAAGCGCGACCGGCAGGGCGACTGGCACGATGGCAGCAAGCTCATCCGGCAGGACGCGCGCGGCGGCGGCGCCGGAGCCCGCGAGCGCGACGGCGGCGGCGAGCGCGAGCGTCCAGCCGAGCGCCACTGCCGGCGCGAGCGCGCCGGCGGGCCGAGCCATCGGCTTGGCCTTCGCGTGGTCGACGTCGCCCGCGTAGGGCAGCGCCCCCATCAGCACGACCGCGCAGGCGCGCGACGCGGCGTGCGCGAACACGAGCGCCCCTGCGGCCACCGCGATCGAATGCGCTGCGAGCGCGACCAGCGCCGCCGCCTTCAGCGCGAGCGTGAACGCGAGGCCGAGCGCGCCGTAGCTGCCGAGCCGCGAGTCCTTCATGATCTCGAGCGCGCGCTCGCGCGACACGGCGCCGCCGAGCCCGTCGCAGGTGTCGGCGAGCCCGTCCTCGTGAAACCCTCCGGTGAGCCACGCGGTGGCCGCCATCGACGCGAGCACCGCGACCGGCGCCGGCCAGATCAGCGATGCGCCCGCGAGGACGCAGGCGCCGAACGCGCCCACCAGCATGCCGACAGCCGGAAAGTGGCGCGCGCTGTGGTGCAGCCACTGCGGATCGAAGCGGCGCAGCGGCACCGGGATGCGGGTCAGGAACTGCAGCGCCACCGCGAGGAGGCGCAGTTCGTGCACGAATGCGCGCATCGTCTTCGCGTCCGGCGCCGTCGCGCGTCAGGCGTCGCGATCGGCCACGCCGGCCGACTCGAAGCTCGCCATCTCGGCGAGCATCCGTGCGGCGGCGTCGACCAGCGGCCACGCGAGCGCCGCGCCGCTGCCTTCGCCGAGGCGCAACCCCATCGCGAGCAGCGGCTCGGCCTTCAGCGCGCCGATCAGCGCCGCGTGGCCGTGCTCGGCGCCGAGGTGCGAGAACACGCAGTAGTCGTGCACCTGCGGCGCGAGCGCGCGCGCGGCCAGCTGCGCGGCGCCGGTGATGAAGCCGTCGACGACGACGACGCGCCGCTCGGAGGCCGCCTGCAGCATCGCGCCGGCCATCATCGCGATCTCGAAGCCGCCGAGCGCCGCGAGCACGTCGAGCGGCTCGGTGGCGCCCGCGTGGCGCGCGAGCGCGCGCTCGAGCACCTCGCGCTTGCGCGCGAGGCCGGCGTCGTCGAGTCCGGTGCCGCGCCCGACGGCGGCCGACAGCGGCACGCCGGCGAACTTCGCCAGCAGCAGCGCCGCGCTCGACGTGTTCGCGATGCCCATCTCGCCGAACAGCACCGCGTTGCCGGGCAGCGCGCGCACCAGCTCGCGGCCGGCCTCGAGCGCGCGGATGCACTCGTCCGTCGTCATTGCCGGCTCGACGCTCGCGTCGCGCGTGCCGTGCGCGATCTTGCGCGTCACGAGCCCGGCGCGCGGCGCGAAGTCGTGCGCGACCCCGGCGTCGACCAGCGTCAGCGCGAGCCCCATCTGGCGCGAGAAGACGTTGATCGCCGCGCCGCCCGCGAGCATGTTCTCGACCATCTGCCAGGTGACTTCCTGCGGGTAGGCGGACACGCCCTGCGCGGCGATGCCGTGGTCGGCGGCGAACACCAGCATCTGCGGCGCATCCAGCACCGGGCGCTCGCTGCGCAGGATCAATCCGATCTGCAGTGCGAGCCGCTCGATGCGTCCGAGCGCGCCGGTCGGCTTGGTCTTGCGGTCGATCAGGTGCTGCAGGCGCGCTTCGAGCGCGGAATCGGCGAGCGGCGCGACGGTCGGCAGTCGCAGGGCGGGAACGGGGTTGGGTGCGGGCAGGCTCATGTCTTCTCCAGCAAGGACATCAGGAAACCGGGGGCGAAGCTCTCGTCGACCTGGTCGGCGAGGCGCTCGAACGCCTGCTCGAGCGGATCGCCGTGCGCGCCGAACAGCGCGCGCACGACCCCCGGATTCTCGAACAGGCCGTGCGGATAGAGGCCGAGCACCGAGCCGCGCTGCAGCGCGACCGGAGTGGCCGGGTCGTCGGGGGCCAGCGTGGCGTCGCACGCGGTCGCCGCAACCGCCGCGTCGTCGCCGGCGCCCGACGGGAGTTCGACCCGCCGGCTGCGACCCTGACGGATCTCGTAGCCGTCGATCTCGATGCCCGACAACGGGGCCCATGCGCCTCGCAGCGCGGCGAAGCGATAGCGCGCACGCGCGAGCCGCTTCGCGGGCTCGAAGCGCGTCGCGAGCGGCAGCAGGGCGAGGCCCGCGTCGCCGCCGGCGGCGCCCCCCTCGATGCCGTGCGGATCGTCGATCGCGACCCCGGCGATCTGCATGCCGCCGCAGATCGCGAGCAGCGGCTTGCCGGCCGCGGCGTGCGCGCGAATCGCGGCGTCGACGCCGTTGGCGCGCAGCCACGCGAGATCGGCGCGCGTGTGCTTGCTGCCCGGCAGGACCAGCCAGTCGGCGCCGGCGATTTCGCGGGCATCGCGCGAGAACGACAGCGCCACCGGCGCCGCGCGCAGCGGCTCGAACTCGTCGAGGTTGCTCGCGTGCGGCGCGCACACGACCACCACGCGCGGCCCGTCGTCGTTCGCGCCGGCACGCGGCACCTCGTCTTCCTCGGGCAGGCCGTGCTCGCGCAGCATCGGCACCACCGCCACCGTCGGCACGCCGGTGAGGCGCTCGAGCTCCTCCGGGCCCGGCGCGAGCAGCCCGGCGTCGCCGCGAAAGCGGTTCAGCACGAAGCCGCGCACCTGCGGTCGCAGCCGCTCGTCCATCAGCGCGTGGGTTCCGTACAGGTGTGCGAACGCGCCGCCGCGGTCGATGTCGGCCACCAGCAGGCAGGCGGCCGCCGCGGCGAGCGCCGAGCGCGTGTTGACATAGTCGGAGGCGGCGAGGTTGATCTCGGCCGGCGAGCCGGCGCCTTCGAGAACGACCAGGTCGAACTCGTCGCGCAGACTCTCGAGCGCCTCGGCGGCGGTGCGCCACAGCAGCGCCGAACGCTCGCGCCAGCCGACTTCGAGCAGCTCCGGCCGCGGCTCGCCCATCACGACGACCTGGCTGCGCCGGTCGGTCTCGGGCTTGAGCAGCACCGGGTTCATGCGCACCTGCGGCGTCGCGCGCGCGGCGAGCGCCTGGAAGTACTGCGCGCTGCCGATCTCGCCGTGCGTGCGCGCGCCGGCGATCGTCACCACCCGGGCGTGGTTGCTCATGTTCTGCGCCTTGAACGGCGCCACCCGCAGGCCCTGCCGCGCGTACCAGCGGCACAGCGCCGTGGCGATCCAGCTCTTGCCGGCGCCGCTGGTGCAGCCCAGCACCATCACCGCGCGCGCGCTCACTGCGAATCTCCCGCGACGCGTGCGCCGGTTCGCAGGCTCGCCGCGGGTCTGCCGATCGCCTCGGCGAGCGCCGCCAGCGCCAGCGGCGGTTGCGCCGACACTCGCACCCAGCCCGGCGCGCCCATGCTCGTCGTGTCGCGCAGCTTGATGCCGCGGGCGCGCAACGCCGCGAAGTCGATCGGCGCCGGCGACCGCGCCATGAAGAACGGCGTCACGCTCGCCGCTTCGCGCGTCTGCCAACCTGCCGCCTTCAGCAGCGCGGCGAGCGCTGAGCGCCACCGGCGCAAGCGCGCGAGGCTGCGCGCGAGCTCGTCCTGCGCCTGTGCGCCGGCGAACGCTTCGAGCAGCGCGACCCCGTCGACGCCGGTGACCCACGACGGCGCCCGCGCGCGCAGTGCGGCGGCGCTGGCTTCGGTGCCGCGCGGCGCGATCGCGTAGGCGCCGCGCACGCCGGTCATTCCGCAGGCCTTGTTCGGCGACCACAGCTGCCAGGCGTCGTCGACTTCGGCCGGCAACGCTTGCCCGTCGAGGCGCAGCGGCTGGTAGGCGAGGTCGATCACGACGACGGCGCCGGCGCGGCGGGCGCGCGCGATGCCGGCGCCGAGCGCGCCGATCGCGGTTGCGCCGCTCGGACTGGCGGGTTCGGTGAGCCACAGCAGGTCGCCGCCGTGCGGCGCCGCCCACGCGGCCGCCGCCGACGCCGAGACCGCGAGGCCGTCGAGTGCCGCGGCGTCGCGATACTCCTGGTAGCCGGGCTCGGGAACGAGTGCGCGCCGCGCACGCCCGCGCAGCGCCAGCCCGTGCGTGATCCGGTGCACGAATTCGCTCGCGCTGCCCGCGATCACGACGCGCGCGGGATCGACGTCGTGCGCGGCGGCGAGGCGTTCCCGCAACGCGTTGTATCCGGGGTCCGGGTAACGGCTGCGATCGGCGCAACGCACCGCGCGCGCGACCGAACGCAACGGACCCGCGGCGTTGCCGTTGCTCGAGAAGTCGAAGCGAGCCGGGCCCTGTGCATCCGGCCCGCCGTGCGGCTCGCGTTCGCCGGCCCACGGACATGCGATACCGGCCGCGTCGAAACCGGTGTCGGCTCCCGCGTCGCGGGTCGCGCGGATCGCACGGGCAGGCGGCGTCACCACGCACCTCGCGCGACCAGCGCGAGCATCGCCATCGCCGCGACCCCGAGCCGCACCGCGGTCGTCGCGCGGCCGATCGCGCGCGCCGTGTCGGCCGCACGCGGCGGGCGCGCGGCGTCGTTGAGGCAGTAGATGCCGGGTTTCGCCAACCTCACGCCCAGCCCCATCGCCATTGCCGCCATCGGCCAGCCGCCGTTGGGCGACGGCGTGAGCGCGGCCATTCGCGCGAGGGCGGGCCAGCTGCGCGGCGCCGGTGCCAGCAGCAGCGCCGTGATCCGCGCCGGCAGCCACGACAGCAGGTCGTCGGCGCGCGCCGCCCATTTGCCCGCCCACTCCCAGCGTCCACGGTAGCCCCACATCGCGTCGGCCGTGTTCGCGAAGCGATAGACGATCGCACCCGGCAACCCGGCGAGCGCGAACCAGAACAGCGGCGCGACGACCGAGTCGCACAGGTTCTCGGCGAGCGACTCGATCGCCGTTTCGCGCACCTCGGCAGGTTGCAGCGTCGACGTGTCGCGGCTGGCGAGCATCGCGACGCGCGCGCGACCTTCGGCGAGCCCGTCCGCCAGCGCGCGCTCGACCGCGTCGACCTCGTCGCGCAGCATGCGCCACGCCAGCAGCGGCCACAGCAGCAGGCCCAGCCACAGCGCACCGGCGAGCGCGCCGATGAGTCCGCCCGCGGGCATCAACCAGGCGGCCATCGCGCGCTCGAGCCACCAGCCCGATGCCGCCAGCGGGAGCGCAGCAGCGAGCCACGCGGCCGCGCCCGCGACCAACGCGCGCCGCGGCGACAGCGCCGTCAGCCCCGAACCGGCCAGTTCGAGGTAGCGGCCGATCGCGACCACCGGGTGCAGGCGGGCAGGCGGCTGGCCGATGGCGCGGTCGAGCGTCATCGCGATTGCGATCGCACCGGCGAAGATCGTCGCGTCGATCACGCGTTCAATCCTCGATGCCGCGCTGTGCCGGCACGCCGGCCTGGAAGTGGTGACGCTTCATCCGCATCTCGGTGACGGTGTCGGCGATCGCCAGCAGCTCGTCCGGCGCCTGTCGCCCGGTCAGGACGACGTGCACGTGCGGGGGGCGCTGGCGCAAGGCCTCGACCACCGGCTCGAGCGGCAGCCAACCGAAGCGCAGCGGATAAGTGATCTCGTCGAGCACCACCATGAAATGCTCGCCGCCGGCGATGGTCGCGGCCGCCCGCTCCCAGCCCGCGCGCGCGAGTTCGGCGGAGTGCTCCAGGTCGCGGCTCTTCCAGCTGAATCCGTCCCCGAGTCCCTCGATCGGCAGGCCGAGCGTCTCGAACGCGCGGTGCTCGCCGAAACGCGCCGAAGGCACCTTCATGAACTGGTAGATCCTGACGAGCTTTCCGCGGCCGAACGCGCGCAGTGCGAGCCCGAATGCCGCGGTGCTCTTGCCCTTGCCGTCGCCCGTGTGGACGATCAGCAATCCGCGCCGCTCGCCGGCCGGGCGTCCGGCGGCGTGCCGGTCGGGCGGGGATTCGATCTGCATGGTCGGCAGTGCGTTCGAGGAAGCGGGAAGTGGGGGGCGACGGCTCAGGCCGGCAGCGCGACCCACTGGCCGGCCAGCGCATGAATCGAGACCCGGTGCTCGAACACGCGCTCGACCGCGCGATGCGAAGCGGGGTCGGCGCAGCCGCCGTGGTGCAGCACGCGTCCCGACTGCATGACGACGAGGTCGTCGGCGTGCAGCGCGAGCGTGATCTCGTGCAGCACGCTGACCACGGTGCGTCCCCCAGCGACCAGGTCGCGCACCAGCGCGAGCCAGTCGGCCTGGTGCGGCGGATCCAGGTTCGCGAGCGGTTCGTCCATCAGCAGCACCTGCGCCTGCACGGCCAGTGCGCGGGCGAGGAGCACGCGCTGGCGCTCGCCGCCGGAGAGCGCGCCCAGCGCGCGCTCGCGCCACCCCCACGCGTGCGTCGCGCGCAGCGCCGCCTCGACCGCCGCGTGGTCGGCCGCGCTCGGCGCCGCGAGCCACGGCTGGTGCGGCAGGCGCCCGAGCATCGCGACGTCGTACACGGTCAGGTCCTCGGCTGCGCCCTCGCTCTGGCCGAGCCACGCGAGCACGCGCGCGCGCGCGGTGCGCGTGCGCTCGTGCCACGGGCGGCCGAGCAGATCGACCTGCCCGGCGTGCGGCAGCAGGCCCGCGAGCACCTTCAGCAGCGTCGACTTGCCGGCGCCGTTGGGACCGACGATGCTGGTCCATGCCCCGGCGCGCAGCGACAGGTCGAGTCCGTGCAGGATCTCGACCCCGCCCAGGCTGGCGACGATGCCGGCGGCGCGCAACGCGGGCGCGCTCACAGCTTGCCTCCGGCGTTGCGCACGCGCGTGCCGCGATGCATCAGCCACAGCAGGTAGCCGCCGCCGAGCACCGCGGTGAGCACCCCGACCGGGAGTTCCTGCGGCGCAATGACCCAGCGCGCGAGCAGGTCGGCTGCTGCCAGCAGCACCGCGCCCATCAGGCTCGCGAGCAGCATCAATCGACGATGCGCGACCTTCGCGACCGCGCGCACCAGGTGCGGCGCGGCCAGGCCGACGAAGGCAATGAGTCCGGTCTGCGCAACCGCGGTGCCGGTGGCCAGCGCCAGCACGGCGACCAGCGCGCCGCGCAACGGCGCCAGCGGCAGCCCGAGGCTCGCCGCAGTCGACTCGCCCAGGCTCAGGCCGTCGAGCACGCGCGCGAGCGGCCAGGCCACCGCGAGGCACACGCACCACGCGCCGAACATCAGCGCCCACGAAGTCCAGCCGACGCTGCCGGTAGAACCGAGCATGAACGCCTGCATCGCCTGCAGCGAGTCGGGCGTGAACAGCAGCACCAGCGACGCGAGCGCTCCCAGCACCATTCCGACGATCACACCGGCCAGCAGCAGCCGCAGCGTGTGCCCGACCCCGCGCGCCAGCGCCAGCGTCAGCAGCACCGCCAGCACCGCGCCGACGAAGGCGGCGCCGGTGAGCCCGAGCCGCACCCACAGCGTGTTCGCGCTGATGCCGATCCGCACCCCGGTGTCGGCGCCGCCCAGCATCCCCGCGGCGCCGCCGATGGCCGCGAGCGCGAGCGCGACGCCCAGCGACGCCCCCGACGCGCTGCCGAGCAGGTAGGGGTCCGCCAGCGGGTTGCGGAACAGGCCCTGCGCGATTGCGCCGGCGAGTCCCAGCAGCGCCCCGGCGGCCCACGCGCCGAGCGTGCGCGGAACGCGCATCTCCCAGACGATCTGCTGCGCCAGCTGCCGCTGCGCCGGTTCGGCGTTCGGGTCGAGCAGGGCCGGCAGCAGATTCTCGAAACCGACGCTGCCGACCGCCGTGCCGAGCGCGACCAGCGCCGCGCTGGCGACCACCAGCACCCAGGTCATCAGCGACGCGCGCCGCAGGTTCATCGCGAATCGCCTTCGCCGCGCCGGCGCGGCGCCTTCTGCCGCAGGCATTCGGCCATCATGCGCGCCGCCTCGGCCATCCGCGGACCGGGGCGCACCAGCACGTCGGACTCGTGCGCCAGGAACAGGCACACGCGTCCCTCGCGGATCGCGCGCATGCCGCTCCACCCGGGGCGCTGCGCCAGTCCCTCGGCGCTGCGCTGCCCGATGATGATCACCTCGGGGTCGGCGCGCACGACGTACTCCGGATTGAGCTTCGGAAACGCGCCGAGGCGGGCGGGCAGGATGTTGCGTGCGCCCAGGCGAGCGAGGGTCTCGCCGATGAACGACGCCTCGCTCGCGCCGTAGGGGCCGGCGTTGACCTCGAAATAGACGCGCGCGCCGCGCGCTTCGGGCGGCAGCGAGCGCGCCGCGGCGGACACGCCGTCGTCGATCTCGCGCCAGATGCGCTGAGCGTCGTCGCGGCCCAGCACGACGCCGAGTGCGCCGAGGATGCGCTCGACGTCGGCGTGCGTGTTCGGGTCGAACGCGAGCACGCGGATGCCGAGGCTCTCGAGCCGGTCGATGCCGCGCGACGAAGTGCCGGCGAGCACGAGGTCCGGGCGCAGCGCGACGATCGCCTCGATGTTCGGGTCGATGCCGCCGCCGACGCGCGGCAACCGCGCCGCCTGCGCCGGCCAGTCGGTGTAGCGGTCCACGCCGACCAGCCGCTCGCAGCGGTCGAGCCGGCACACCATCTCGGCGAGCGACGGCAGGATGCTGACGATGCGCTGCGGCGGCGCTGCGATCTCGACCGTGCGCCCACGGTCGTCGACGATGCCCGCTGCCGACGCGGGCGCTGCGAGCGCGAGCGCGAACGCCAGTGCCGCGAGCGGCTTCGCGGTCGCCGTCGCGACCGCCGTCGTGATCCACGGTGCCTTTGCCCGCTTCGACGCGTGCCGCTGTCGCTTCACGCCGGCTCCTTCAGCGCGAGCGGCAACCCGGCCGCCATCAGCGTCACGCGCTCGCAAGCCTGCGCCATCGCCTGGTTCAGGCAACCGAGCGCATCGACGAAGGTGCGGACTTCGCGCCCGAGCGGAATCACGCCCAGGCCGATCTCGTTGCTCACCAGCACCAGCGGTCCGCGCGCCGCGCGCACCGCGTCCGCGAGTTCGTCGATCGCGTGGTCGGTTGTGCCGTCGGCTGTGCCGTCGATCGCATCGTCGATCGCGTCATCGATCGCGCCGCCGGCCGGGTTCCCGATCGCCTCCCCGGCGGGCATCAGCCGGTTGGCCAGCCACAGCACCAGGCAATCGACGACGACCAGCGTGTCGGCGTCGCTGTGCGCGCGGATCGCCTGCGCGAGCCGCTGCGGCTCCTCGACCGTGGCCAGGGCCGGGACGCGTCGCGCGCGGTCCGCGCGGTGGCGCCCGATGCGCGCGCCCATTTCGTCGTCGCCCGCCACCGCGGTCGCGACGAGCACCCCGCGCCGTCCCGGCGCCCCGTCCAGCCACGCGCGCGCGAGCGATTCCGCGCGGCGCGACTTGCCGCTCTTCTGCCCGCCCAGGATCAGTTCGCTGCGCGCGAGCGTCGCCGCGGGCGAATCGGGGGTGGGCAGGGACGGGGGCCGGTTCATCGGCACGGCGTGTCAGCGCGCCGCCCAGTTCAGCCCGAGGTACAGCGTGCGTCCCGCAGTCGCGTATCCCCAGGCGGTCTGGTACGCCTTGTCGCCCGCGTTGTCGACCCGGGCGAGCAGGGTCCAGTCGCGGTGAAGCCGCGTCGATGCGTGCAGGTTCAAGACGCCGTAGCCGGGGAGTCGCACCGTGTTGGCGGCGTCGTCGAAACGTGCGCCGACCAGTTGCGTCTGCACGCCGACTTCCCAGTTGGCGACGCGGGTCGCGGCGCCGAGCGTGGCCTGCCGGCGCGCGCGCCGCTGCAGCACCTTGCCGGTGGCGGCGTTCTCCGGATCCATCCAGTCCAGCGACGCGGTGAGGCGCACCGAACCGACGCGCGTTTCGCCGCTCAGCGTGACACCGGCGATGTCGGCACGCGCGGTGTTCCCGTAGCAGCCCGGGAACCACGACGTGCTGGCGCCGTTCAGGCACGGACCCGTGCCCGGCACCCAGCTGATGAGGTCGGTGACCCGGTTGCGGTAGACGGTGGCGCCGAACGCGTTGCCGTTGGCGGCGTAGCGAGCGCCCAGTTCCATGCTGCGTCCCTTTTCGGGCCGCAGGCTCGACGTGCCGTAGGGGCTGAAGCGCTGGAACAGCGTCGGCGCGCGGAACGCCGTGCCGGTCGACGCCGTCGCGCGCCAGTTCGGCGCGAATGCGTACGCGTAGCCGGCGCCGGCGGTCGTGTGCCCGCCGAATTCGCTGTCGGCGTCGTGGCGCGCGTTGAGCTGCAGCGTGTGCGCGCCAGCGCGCAGCCCGTAGCCGAGCGCGAGCGCGTTCTGTGCGCGTCGCGTGATCGCCGGCGTCGTCGACGCGTTGTCGAGCCGGTCCTCGCGCCGCTCCAGATCGGCCGTGAGCCTGCCGGCGCCGAGCTTCCACGCGTTGTGCCACAGGTAGCCGGTGACGACGGTGTCGGTGACGTAGGCCCAGGGGAGGTCCTCGTAGCGGTCGCTGCCCTGGCTCATGCCGATCCGGGTGCTCCAGGTGTCGGACCACTTCGCGAGCCAGTTCAGGCCGAGCGTGCGCACGGCGCTGCGCGTGCGGTCGTCGCCGGTCGACGCGAACGCGTCGTACTGCGAGTGCATGCGGCTCGCCAGCGCACTTGCCTCGATGCGGTGCGCGGGAGAGACCTGCCAGCCCAGGCTCGCGCTGGCCGACGTGCTGCGGTAGCCGTCGCGGTCGGGGTTGCCGGCCGGCTGCGAGTTGAAGCCGTCGCTGGTCTCACGGCCGACCGCGACCGACCAGTCGAACCCGGCGCCCGCACCGCCGATCCCGGCGTCGAGCTTGCGCGTGCCGAGCGACCCGAGACCGAGGTTGACGAAGGGCGCGGCCGCGCCTTCGCCGCGGCGCGTGAACACCTGCACGACGCCCGCGAGCGCGTCCGATCCGTAGACCGCGGCGGCCGGCCCGCGCAGCACCTCGATGCGCTCGATCTGCGCCAGCGGAATCGCGTTCCAGCTCGCGCCGCCGGTCGATTGCGAGTCGACGCGCACGCCATCGACGTAGAGCGCGGTGAAGCGGTTGTCGCCGCCGCGCAGGTGCACGCTGGTGGCGGAACCGGGGCCGCCGTTGCGCGTCAGCGAGATGCCGGGCAGTTGCGACAGCACGTCGGCGAGGGTCGAGGCGCCACTGCGCTCGATCGTTTCGCGGTCGACGATGCTGACGTCGGCCACGACGTCGGCGAGCGGCTGCTCGATGCGGGTGGCGGTGACCACGACGGGGTGAAGCGCGGCCGGACCGGCGGCCAGTGCGGGAAACGAGGACGAAGCGAAGCCGGCCGCGATCGCCAGCGGAAGCGCGGCCAGCGGCGCGCGCGAGGGACTCTTGTTCATTGGATGGCAGTACGTTGCGTTGCCCAAACGATCTTCCCCGATCGTGCATGGGCGTAACGACCGCGCTCCCCTGGAGCGCAGTCTCCGTGCTGGCCGGTATCCGGGCTGGCGGAAGTACTCGCAAGGCCTTCCCGGAGAACGAGTCCTCCAGTGACCGTGAATGCGAGCCGGGGTGCCGAGGCACTCCTTCCGCTTACCGTTGCGGGGGCAGCGCAGGTCAGGCGTCGGCCCCGGGGGGGCCCTGCCATCCTGCTTCCCGTTTACCCCGGCCCGCAACGACGCGCGGGCCAGGCACCAACGGGGCGCAGTATAGCGCAGTCACCCCGCCGTGCAGCAGGGGCGGCGCGCTTCGCACCCGCTCTCGTACCCGATTCGAGGCTCGAATGCCGAAGGATTCAGGCTGCGTCCCGCAGTGGCTTGATCCGGTCCAGTTCCTCCGCCAACTCGTCTTTGACGCGCGCGGATTCGTAGTCGAGCTGCAGGCCGGTCCAGAAGCCGTCGTTCAGCCCGAAATAGCGCGACAAGCGCAGCCCGGTATCCACAGTGATCCCACGCTTGCCGGCAATAATTTCGCTGATACGCATTTGCGGCACGCCGATTTCCTTGGCCAGCCGATACGCCGAAATGCTCATGGGATCAAGAAACTCCTCGCGCAGGATCTCGCCCGGTGTGGGATATGGCACTTTTCGCATGTTCATCCCCGGTGGTAATCGACGATCTCGACATCCGTGGCGCGCCCGCCGGCGAAGCGAAAGCAAAGGCGCCATTGGTCGTTGATGCGGATGCTCCACTGGCCGCGGCGATCTCCCTCGAGCGCCTCCAGCCGATTGTTGGGAGGGATGCGCAACTCCACGACCCGAGCAACCCGGTTCAGCATCGCCAGCTTGCGCATCGCTACCGATTCGATGTTCCTGAACCGCGCGACCCGCTGCCCGCCAAACAGCGCCTCGGTATCCCTGCAGCGGAACGATGCGATCGCCACGGCAAGATGCTATCGTAAGACGTTAGCATCGTCAAACGATAGCATCGGGCCCGCCCGACGAGTCATGTTGCGGCCCGAGGGCAGGAGCGCGCAGACGGCACGTTGATCCATGTGATCCCGCTCAGACGTTGAACCGGAAGTGCATCACGTCGCCGTCCCGGACGACGTAGTCCTTGCCTTCCAGCCGCATCTTCCCTTTCTCCTTCGCACCGGCCTCGCCGCCCAGGGCGATGAAGTCCTCGTAGGCGATGGTCTCTGCGCGGATGAAGCCGCGCTCGAAGTCGGTGTGGATCACGCCCGCCGCCTGCGGCGCGGTGGCGCCGACCGGCACGGTCCACGCGCGGACCTCCTTTACGCCGGCGGTGAAGTAGGTCTGCAGGCCGAGCAGCGAGAACGCGGCGCGGATCACGCGGTCGAGCCCCGGCTCGTCCATCCCCATGTCGGCGAGGAACACGGCCTTGTCCTCGTCGGGCAGGTCGGCGATCTCGGCCTCGATCGCCGCGCACACCGGCACGACGATCGAGCCCTCGGCTTCGGCGTGGCGGCGCACGGCGTCGAGGTGCGGGTTGCCCTCGAAGCCGTCCTCGCGCACGTTGGCCACGTACATCGTCGGCTTGGCGGTGATCAGGCACAGCGGCCTGAGCACCGCCTTCTCCTCGTCGTAGAGGTCGAGCGAGCGTACCGGCTTCGCCTGGTCGAGCACCGCCATGCACTTGTCGAGCACCGCCACCAGCCGCTGCGCCTCCTTGTCGCCGCCGGCGCGCGCGACCTTGCCGTAGCGCACGAGCGCCTTCTCGACGGTGGCCAGGTCGGCCAGAGCGAGCTCGGTGTCGATCACCTCGATGTCCGACAGCGGGTCGATCTTTCCGCTCACGTGCACCACGTTCTCGTCCTCGAAGCAACGCACGACGTGGACGATCGCGTCGGTCTCGCGGATGTTGGCGAGGAACTGGTTGCCCAGCCCTTCGCCCTTCGACGCGCCCGCGACCAGCCCGGCGATGTCGACGAACTCGACGGTGGCCGGCAGCACCCGCTGCGGCTTGACGATCGTCGCCAGCGCGTCGAGCCGGGGATCGGGCACCTCGACGATGCCGACGTTGGGCTCGATCGTGCAGAACGGGTAGTTCTCGGCCGAGATGCCGGCCTTGGTCAACGCATTGAACAGGGTCGACTTGCCGACGTTCGGCAGGCCGACGATGCCGCATTTCAGGGACATGCTGGGGGACTCCGGGCTGGCCGCCGCTCAGGTCGCCGCTCAGGTCGCCGCTCAGGTCGCCGGTAAAGGCGACCGGATGAAGGCGGCCGGATGAAGGCAAACCGCCATTGTCGCAGAGCGCCGCCCGGCGTCCCGGCGCCCGTTCGGCCCGCGGCTGCTCCCCCGTTTGCGCAAACGGCCGGCAGTCCCTACGCTTGGCGATCATGCCTGCATCGCTGGAAGGGAAGCTGGTCGTCGCGATTTCGTCGCGCGCGGTGTTCGACTTCGAAGAAGAGAACCGCGTCTTCGAGCGCGACGACGACGCGGCCTACATGGCGCTTCAGCGCGAGCGCCTCGACGTCAGCGCACAGCCGGGCGTCGCCTGGGCGCTGGTGCGCAAGCTGCTGCAGTTCGACCCGCCGGGGCGGCCGGAGGCGCAGCGGCGCATCGAGGTCGTCGTGGTCTCGCGCAACGACCCGGTCAGCGGCCTGCGCGTGTTCCGCTCGGCCCAGCAGGCCGGCTTGCGGCTCGAGCGCGGCGTGTTCACGCGCGGGCGGGCACCGTGGCGCTATCTCGCGCCGCTGAAGGCCAACCTGTTCCTGTCGGCCAACGCCGAAGACGTCGGGGCGGCGCTCGACGCCGGGATTCCGGCGGCACGGGTGTTTCCCGAGTCGGTGAAGGCCTCCGAGTCGCACCCCGACGAGATCCGGATCGCGTTCGACGGCGACGCGGTGCTGTTCTCCGACGAGTCCGAGCGCGTGTTCCAGTCCGGCGGGCTCGACGCGTTCCAGCGCCACGAGGCGGATCGGGTGGCGCTGCCACTGCCACCGGGCCCGTTCAAGCCGCTGCTGGAAGCGCTGCACAGGCTGCAGCACGAGGACGACAGGCCAGGCGCGCCCGGAGCCGGCGCACCGGTGCGCATCCGCACCGCGCTGGTGACCGCGCGCAGCGCGCCGGCCCACGAGCGCGCGATCCGCACGCTGATGGACTGGGGAATCGAGGTCGACGAGGCGATGTTCCTCGGCGGGCTGGCCAAGGGGCCGTTCCTGAAGGAGTTCGAGCCGGACTTCTTCTTCGACGACCAGACCGGGCACTGCGAGTCGGCAGCGCGCTTCGGGCCGGCCGGGCACGTGCCGGCGGGAATCGCCAATGGCCGCTGAGGCCTGCGGCCGGGCGGCAGGCGCATGAGGCCTGCGCCCTTCGTCACGCATCGCGGCGTCGTCGCGCCGCTGGACCTCGCCAACGTCGACACCGACGCGATCTTCCCCAAGCAGTACGGCCGTTCGATCGCTGCCAGCGGTTTCGGCCAGATCCTGTTCGACAACTGGCGCTACCTCGATCCGGGCGATCTCGATAGTGATCACTCGCGTCGACGCGAGAACCCGGACTTCGTGCTCAATCGGGAACCCTATCGCCACGCCACGGTGCTGCTGGCCCGCGAGAACTTCGGCTGCGGATCGAGCCGCGAGCACGCGGCGTGGGCGTTGCGCGACTTCGGTATCCGCGCGATCGTCGCGCCGAGCTTCGCGTCGATCTTCGCCGGCAACGCGCTCGCCAATGGCCTGCTGGCGATCGCGCTGCGCGCGTCCGACGTCGACGCGCTGTTCGCCTGGGCCCGCGCGCAGGTCGTGCCCGAAGTGGTGATCGACCTGCCAGGCCAGTGGCTCGCGGCCGGCGAGCGCCGCTTCGGGTTCGACCTGGATGCGCGCTCGAAGCAGTCCTTGCTCGCGGGATGGGACGAGATCGAGCGAACGCTTCAGCGTCGCGACGCGATCCGCGCCTTCGAGGCCCGGCGACTGGCCGAGCATCCGTGGCTCGCATGATGCACGATCGGTGCAAACCCTGTGCGCGGTCGGCCCTTCGCCGGGTCAACCATTCGACGGGCCGAACCGTAAAGGACTATAAACAACAAAAGACCAACGGAGGCTCGCAACCGGAAGACTGAACCGGACGGCGTTGCGCAGGGCGGGTTCGCCGCACGGCGCCGACCGAAGGAGGTAGACAGATGACGATCTTCGCCCGCTACCAGAGCCGATTCGAAGCGGCCCAGGAAGAGGAGATGTCGGTCCGGGAGTACCTGGACCTGTGCCGCAGCGACCCGACGGCCTACGCGAGCGTCGCAGAGCGGATGCTGATGGCGATCGGCGAACCCGAACTGCTCGACACGCGGCTCGATCCGCGCCGCTCGCGGATCTTCGCCAACAAGGTCCTGAAGATCTACCCCGCCTTCGCCGACTTCTACGGCATGGAGGAGGTGATCGAGAACATCGTCTCGTACTTTCGCCACGCCGCGCAGGGACTCGAGGAGAAGAAGCAGATTCTCTACCTGCTCGGGCCGGTCGGCGGCGGCAAGAGCTCGCTGGCCGAGAAGCTGAAGTCGCTGATCGAGAAAGTGCCGTTCTACGCGATCAAGGGCTCGCCGGTCCACGAATCGCCGCTGGGGCTGTTCAGGCCCGACGAGGACGCGCAGATCCTCGAGGAAGACTACGGCATCCCGCGCCGCTACCTGACGACGATCATGAGCCCGTGGGCGGTCAAGCGACTGCACGAGTTCGGTGGCGACATCACGAAGTTCCGTGTCGTCAGGCTGCGTCCGTCGGTCCTCGCGCAGCTTGCGGTGTCCAAGACCGAGCCGGGCGACGAGAACAACCAGGACATCTCGTCGCTGGTCGGCAAGGTCGACATTCGCAAGCTCGAGACCTTCTCGCAGAACGACCCGGACTGCTACAGCTACTCGGGCGGACTGTGCCTGGCCAACCGCGGCGTGCTCGAGTTCGTCGAGATGTTCAAGGCGCCGATCAAGGTGCTTCACCCGCTGCTGACCGCGACGCAGGAGGGCAACTACAAGGGCACCGAGGGCTTCGGCGCGATCCCGTTCGACGGCTTGATCCTCGCGCACTCGAACGAGGCCGAGTGGCTGTCGTTCCGCAACAACCGCAACAACGAAGCCTTCCTCGACCGCATCTACATCGTCAAGGTGCCGTACTCGCTGCGCGTGTCCGACGAGATGCGCATCTACGAGAAGCTGCTCGACAACTCGTCGCTGTCGCAGGCGCCGTGCGCGCCCGACACGCTGCGGATGATGGCGCAGTTCTCGGTGCTGTCCCGGCTGAAGGAACCGGAGAACTCGTCGATCTACTCGAAGATGCGCGTCTACGACGGCGAGAATCTGAAGGACACCGACCCGAAGGCCAAGAGCTACCAGGAGTACCGCGACTACGCGGGCGTCGACGAGGGCATGACCGGGCTGTCGACGCGGTTCGCGTTCAAGATCCTGTCGCGCGTGTTCAACTTCGACCATCGCGAGGTGGCCGCCAATCCGGTTCACCTGATGTACGTGCTCGAGCAGCAGATCGGCCAGGAGCAGTTCCAGCCCGAGGTCGAGGAGCGCTACCTGCGGTTCATCAAGGAGTACCTGTCCCCGCGCTATGCCGAATTCATCGGCAAGGAGATCCAGACCGCGTACCTCGAGAGCTACTCGGAATACGGGCAGAACATCTTCGAGCGTTATGTCACCTACGCCGACTTCTGGATCCAGGACCAGGAGTTCCGCGACCCGCACACCGGCGAGATGCTCGAGAAGATCGAGAAGCCGGCCGGCATCTCGAACCCGAAGGACTTCCGGAACGAGGTCGTCAACTTCGTGCTGCGCGCGCGCGCGGCGCAGGACGGAAAGAGCCCGTCGTGGACCAGCTACGAGAAGCTGCGCGCGGTGATCGAGAAGAAGATGTTCTCGAACACCGAGGAATTGCTGCCGGTCATCTCGTTCAACGCCAAGGCCAGCGCCGACGACCAGAAGAAGCACCAGGACTTCGTGAACCGTATGATCGCCCGCGGCTACACCGAGAAACAGGTCCGGCTGCTCTGCGAGTGGTACCTGCGGGTCAGGAAGTCGTCGTGAGGCACTGATGCTGCGCATCGTCGACCGGCGCTTCGACAGCCGCAACCGCAGCTCGGTCAACCGGAGCCGGTTCATCCGCCGCTTCAAGGCGCAGATCCGGCAGGCGGTGTCCGATGCGGTGTCCAGGCGGGGGATCCGCGACCTCGAGAACGGCGAGAAGATCGGCATCCCGGGGCGCGACATCGCCGAACCCCAGTTCGCGCACGGTCGCGGCGGCGTGCGCGAACACGTGCACCCGGGCAACGACCGCTTCGCCGCAGGCGACGAGGTCGATCGCCCGGAACAGGGCGAGGGCGCCGCGGGACGGGGGCAGGCCAGCAACGAGGGCGAGGGCCTCGACGACTTCGCGTTCACGCTGACCCGCGAGGAGTTCCTCGACATCTTCTTCGACGAACTGGCGCTGCCCAACCTCGTCAAGCGGCAGCTGGCGCGCATCGAGCAGACGAGGCGGGTGCCGGCCGGCTATACGCAGAGCGGCGTGCCGACCAACATCAGCCTGACGCGCACGATGCGCGGCGCGGCCGGGCGGCGCATCGCGGCCGGCGGACCCTACGGGCGGCGGCTGCACGAGCTCGAGGAGGAGCTCGCTCGCCTGGTGCAGGCTCGTGGAGACGCCGACCCGGAAGTCGTGACGCTGCGGGCCGAGATCGCGCGACTGAGAGCGAAGATCGAGGCGATCCCGTTCATCGACACCTTCGACCTGCGCTACCGCCACCGCGTGCGCGTGCCCGAGCCGACCACGCAGGCGGTGATGTTCTGCATCATGGACGTGTCCGGGTCGATGGACGAGGAGCGCAAGAGCATCGCCAAGCGCTTCTTCATGTTGCTGTACCTGTTCCTGGATCGCAACTACGAGCGCATCGACGTCGTCTTCATCCGCCACCACACGACGGCCAGCGAGGTCGACGAGGCCGAGTTCTTCGGCTCGCGCGAAACCGGCGGCACGGTGGTGTCCAGCGCGCTGGAACTGGCGCGCGACATCGTCGCCGAGCGCTATTCGTCGAGCCAGTGGAACATCTACGTCGCGCAGGCCTCCGACGGCGACAACTGGAACGACGACTCGCCGTTGTGCCGCACGCTGATCGACGAGTCGATCCTGCCGTCGTGCCAGTACTTCGCGTACATCGAGATCAGCCAGGGCGACCCGCAGAACCTGTGGCGCGAGTACGAGAAGCTGCGCGCGGCACACCCCGGTCGCTTCGCGATGCAGCGGATCGGCGGCGTGGCCGACATCTATCCGGTGTTTCGCGAGCTGTTCCGCAAGCGCGCGCAGGCGGGCGCCGCATGACGCAGGCGCACGAGGCGCGGCTGCCGGACAGCTCCGAGTGGAGCTTCGAGGCGATCGAGCGCTACGACGAGGCGATCGGCGCCGTGGCGCGGCGCTACGGTCTCGACGTGTACCCGCATCTCGTCGAGATCATCAGCGCCGAGCAGATGATGGACGCCTACGCGTCGAGCGGCATGCCCGTCTACTACCACCACTGGTCGTTCGGCAAGCACTTCCTGGCGACCGAGAACCGCTACCGGCGCGGCCAGATGGGATTGGCCTACGAGATCGTCATCAACTCGAACCCGTGCATCGCCTACCTGATGGAGGAGAACACGTTGCCGATGCAGGCGCTGGTGATCGCGCACGCCGCGTACGGGCACAACTCGTTCTTCAAGGGCAACCACCTGTTCCGGCAGTGGACCAGCGCGGACGCGATCATCGACTACCTCGTGTTCGCCCGCAACTACATCGCCGAGTGCGAGGAGCGTCACGGCGAGGTGGCGGTCGAGCGGCTGATCGACGCGTGCCATGCGCTGGTGAACCTCGGCGTCGACCGCTACCAGCGCGCGCCGAAGCTGTCGCTCGAGAAGGAGAAACTGCGCCAGGAGGAGCGCGCGGAGTACCTGCAGGCGCAGGTCAACGACCTGTGGCGCACGCTGCCGCCGTCGATCGAGAAGGCCGAGGAGCGGCGCGAGCGCCGCTGGCCCGAGGAGCCCGAGGAGAACCTGCTCTACTTCGTCGAGAAGCACGCGCCGCTGCTCGAGCCGTGGCAGCGCGAGGTGGTCCGGATCATCCGCAAGATCGGGCAGTATTTCTACCCGCAGCGGCAGACGCAGGTGATGAACGAGGGCTGGGCGACGTTCTGGCACTACACGCTGCTCAACACGATGTACGACGACGGGCTGCTCTCCGACGGGTTCATGCTCGAGTTCCTGCAGTCGCACACCAACGTCGTCTACCAGCCGCCGTACAACAGCCCGCACTACTCCGGCATCAATCCGTACGCGCTCGGCTTCGCGATGTGGCGCGACATCCGGCGCATCTGCGAGGCACCGACCGACGAGGACCGCCAGTGGTTCCCCGACATCGCGGGTTCGGATTGGCGAAAGGCCTTCGACTTCGCGATGCGCAACTTCAAGGACGAGAGCTTCGTCGCGCAGTACCTGTCGCCGCGGCTGATGCGCGAGTTCCGCTTCTTCGCGGTGCTCGACGACGACAGCCGGGAGAAGCTGAAGATCGACGCGATCCACGACGAGCGCGGCTACCGCGCGCTGCGCCAGCTGCTCTCCGAGCAGTACAACCTGGGCAGCCGAGAGCCCGACGTCCAGGTCTGGAACGTCGACCTGCGCGGCGACCGGTCGCTGACGCTGCGCCACTTCGTGCGTGAGCGGCGCCCGCTGGCGGAGGCCGACTGCGAGGCGGTGCTCGACCACCTCGCGTACCTGTGGGGATTCACCGTCCGGCTGGAGCAGCAGGAGGCCGACGGAATCGTCGAAACGGTCGGCGAACGCCGCGGGGCCCGGCGGCGGTGGGGCGACGGCTGACGGTCCGGCGGTTGACGGTCCGGCGGCTCAGGCGCGCCTGCGCTTGGGCTGCAGCAGGGTCCCCGAGCACTGCGGCGCGCCGCAGCGACAGGCCCAGATCCGCTTCATCGCCTGCGTGTGCGGCACGTCGAGCACGATGCCGTAGTTGTAGGTCAGTTCCTCGCCCTGGCGGATGTCGCGGATCGATTCGATGAAGACCCGGTCGCGGCGCGGGTCGCCGCCGGGATCCTCGTCGAGGACCGCCTCGCAGTTCGGCGCGCAGCTGTGGTTGATCCAGCGGGCGCCGTTGCCCTGCCGGTTCGCGTCGATCACGTAGTCGTCGTTGAGCGAGAACAGGAAGGTGTGGCCGCTGTCGGTCTCGCCGCCGTAGAGCTCGTCGCTCTGCGCGTGGGTGAGCAGCCGGCCCTTGTACTGGATCAGCCGCGCGCCGGCGGGGATGTCGGCGGCTGCGAAGACGCCGTTGCCGTGGATGGGCGATCGGCGGGTGACGATTCGGGCTGGCATGGGACTCCGTTATTTTCGCGTGTGCAGCTTCATCATGGCGGCTTCGAGCCGGCCAGCGGCCGCGTCCGGCAGGCAATCGAGCGCGCGCGCGATCGCGTCGTCGATGGCCGTCTGCTGGTCGCGGGTCGGCCGGTGCAGCACGAAGTCGGCCACTTCCTGGTTCAATTCGAGTGTGCGCGGATGGCCGATGCCGAGGCGCAAGCGCCAGAAATCGGCGCTGCCGAGCCGCGCCTGGATGTCCTTCAGGCCGTTGTGGCCCGCGTGCCCGCCGCCCTTCTTCATCTTCGCCTGGCCCGGCAGCAGGTCGAGCTCGTCGTGGACGACGAGGATCTCCTCTGGCGCGATCCGGTAGAAGTGGGCCAGCGCCGCCACCGCCTGGCCCGAGCGGTTCATCCACGTGGCGGGCTCGAGCAGGAACACCGGTTCGCCGCCGATGCGCGCGCGACCCACGTCGCCGTGGAACTTGCCCTCGCGCGCCAGCGATGCGCCGTGCACCCGGGCGGCGGCGTCGACGAACCAGAACCCGGCGTTGTGCCGGTCGAGTTCGTGTTCGGGGCCGGGATTGCCCAGTCCGACGATCAGTCGAATGCCGTTCATCCGTGTGTTGCCCGGCGCATGCCGGGGGAGCAGGCGGGTCGCCGGCCCGAAGTGTAGAGGAATCCACGCGCCGCGCCCGATCCGCTATGATCGACGATCGAGGCCGACGCACGACGTCCGGCCAACCGGGGGGACGAGCTTGCCATCGACCGAGGGTCGAACTCCGCTGCCCGCCGGCGCGAGGTCGCCGGTCCCGGCGACCCGTGTCGTTGCGGGCAACCGCTTCAAGGTACCGTCGCTGCGACCGCGGCTGCTCGAACGCGCTCGCCTGTCGCGGGCGATGCTCGAGGCGATCGCCGAGACGCACCTCGTGCTGGTCGTAGCCGGCGCCGGCTTCGGCAAGACGACCGCGCTCGCGCAAGCCCTCGCGACGCCGCCCGACGACTGGGCGCTGGCGTGGATCGCGGTCGACCGCCTCGATCGCTCGCCTGTGCGCCTGTTCCGGGTGCTGGTCGATTCGATCAATGCAACGCTCGATCACGCCGAGCCGCTCGACGCCGACACGCTGACCCGCATGGTCGGATCGAGCGAGGCGGGCGCACGGGCCGCGGCCGCCGAAGTCGCCGGCTGGCTGGCCGAGGCCGACGTCGCACGCTTCGTCTGGGTGTGGGACGACCTGCACGTGATCGACGACGCGGTCACGTGGAAATGGCTCGACCACTTCATCGATCTGCCGCCCGAGCAGGTCGCCTGCGTGATGGCCTCGCGCGAACAGCCGCGGCTGCCGCTTGCGCGGCGTCGCGCCGCGGGACGGGTCGCGGAATTCCAGCAGTCGAGGCTGCGCTTTTCTCCCGACGAAGCCACCGCGTTTCTCGCGCGGCTCGGCGAGGCGTCGTCCGACCAGCTGTCGCAGGCGTGGGTTCGTCGCTCGCAGGGCTGGATCGCCGGATTGAGGCTGCTCGCCGCCGGCGACCGCCATGGCGACGCGGCGCACGCGGGTTCCGCCGGCAGCCTGGTGCCGGGCGACGAGCAGGTCTTCGAATACCTGGCCGAGGAGGTGCTCGCGAAGCTGCCGCCCGAGCTGTCGGCGTTCGTGTCGGTCTGCTGCGTGCTCGACGAGCTCGATCCACCGGGTTGCACGCAATTGAGCGGCCGCGTCGACAGCCTCGCGATGATCGACCAGCTGATCCAGCGCAACCTGTTCGTCACGGTGCTCGACGCGTCCCGTCCGCTGGTCCGGATGCACGACCTGTTCCGCGACTTCCTGAATGCGCGCCTGCGGCGCGAGGCGCCGCAGGCGTGGCGCGAGCTGAACCTGCGCGCAGCGTCGATCGCCGACGAGCCGCTGCGCGCCGTCCGCCACGCGATCGAGGCCGGCGAGCCCGGCCGCGCGCTCGACCTGCTGGGAGGCCACGCCGAGGCCTTGCTGCGCCGCGGGCACGCCGACGCGGTGGCGCAGGCGCTGCGAACCTTGGCGGAGGCCGGCACGGGCAACGACGTGCAGGCGCACTGGGTCGCAGGCCTGCTGGCCTGGCATCGAAACACCGTCGACGACGGGCGAACCAGCCTCGAGCTGGCGTGGCAGGGCTTCCAGGCGATCGGCGACCGCGTGCGCGCGGTTCGCAGCCTGCTGTTGCTCGCGCGCCTGGTGAGCTACACCGGCGACGTGCAGGCGGCGGCAGAACGGCTCGAGCGCATCGACGACACCGGGCTCGAGCCGGAATTGCAGGCCGAACTGGCGCTCGAGCGCGCCTGGCTGTTCAACGCGACCGGTCGCCCGGCCGAGGCGTCGGCGGCGCTGCGCACGACGATGGAACTGGCCGAGCGGATCGGGTCGCTCGAGCTGTGCATGCGGCTCGCCGAGCGCATCCGCTCGCACTTCGTCGGCACGCCGGCATTCAACGAGCTGTTCCGGCGCTTTCACGCGCTGGTGATCGCACTCGACGCACGGCCCGACAACCTCGCGTTCGCCCACGCCACCGTGCTGGCCGCGTGGACCGCGCTGTGGGAGGGCGACGTCGAGCGCGCGAGCGACCTGGTCGAGTCGATCTGGGTCGACGTCGAGCGCTGGCGCGCGTTCCGGGCACTGACCGTCGACCTGTACGTGGTGCGTGCGATGCTGCTGTCGATCTCCGGGCGCGCCGCCGAGGCGATCGAACTGCTCCAGGAGGTGATCCGCAGCGGCCAGGCGATGACCATGGGCAGTCGCAACGCCTGGGTCGGGACCTACCTGTACCTGATGGCGCGGATCCACTGGAGCAACGGCAACGAAGCGGGCCTGCGCAACGCGTATGCGCGGCTGCTGACCGCGTTCCGCGAGTCCGAGTGGCCCTTCATGGCCGGTGCGCGCGGCTGGGCGGAGGCCATGGTCGCCTACCAGGACGGCGACTGGCCGCGGGCGATAGGGCTCCTGCGCGAGGTGGCCGACGCACAGCGGCGCTATCCGCTCTTGGCGATCGGCGGCGACGTGCGCCTGGCCATGGTCGACGCGCTGGCGCGCAACGGGGACACGGACGGCGCACAGGCACTCGCCACCGAGCTGCTCGACGACGTGCTCGAAGCGGGCCGGTTCGGCGCGCTGCTGTTCGAGCGTCCCGAGCTCGTCGTGGGCCTGGCCGACCGGATCGACCGCGCTCATCCGCGGCGGCTGGCCTGGCTGGCGCTGGTCGAGCGGTACTGCGAACTGAGGCCGGCCGTCTGCCCGGTGGGGCCCGCCCGTTCGGCGGCGCCGGGCCTCGCGACGATCGACGAACTCACCGCACGCGAGCGCGAAGTGATCGCGCTGATCGTCAAGGGGGCGAGCAACAAGCGGATCGCGTTGACGCTCGACATCAGCCTGCACACGGTCAAGCGCCACGTCGCCAACATCATCGGCAAGCTCGGCGTGCACACGCGCGGCGAGGTGATTGCCCGTTACCTCGGCTCGGGACACTGAGTGGCCTGCCGGGGCCGCGCGCTCAGGCTGGCGGCGTTTGCGCCCCGGCCATCCTGACCGTGTCCGGCCAGCGCCGCCGGAGGTACAGCCACGCGAACAGGCCGACGCACAGCATCGCGAGCGACGTGGCAGCGAGCGCGACCGTCGAATGCATGACGACCGGTGCGATCACGCCGGCGACCAGCCCGTTGGCGACGCTGGCCACCACGGCCTGCAGCGACGAGGCCATGCCGCGGCGCGTCGGGAACAGGTCGAGCACCATCAGCGTGACCACCGGCACGTTCAGCGCCCAGCCGAACGCGAACAGCGCCAGCGGAATCAGCGCCCAGCCGACGTGAGCCTCGAACAGCAGGTTCGCCAGCAGGTTCAGCGTCCCCACCGTGAACATGACGGCAAAACCGTAGCGGATCTGGTGTCGCGGCAGCACGCGCCCGGCCAGCCTGCCGCTGACCCAGGCACCCGACATGATGCCGGCGATCGTCAGCACGAAGAACCAGAAGAACTCGGTCGGCGCGAGCCGCAGGTGCGTGCCGAGGAACTCCGGCGCCGACAGCACGTACAGGAACATGCCGTTGAACGGCACGCCGCTGGCGAGTGCCAGCAGCAGGAAGCGCGGATTCGACAGCAGCTGCGAGTAGCCGCGCATCAGGTGGGACACCTCGAACGGCTGGCGGTGCGCGGGGTGCAGCGTCTCGGGCAGGAACTTCCAGTTGCCCAGCCACAGCAGCACGCCGATCGCGGCCAGCAACCAGAAGATCGCGTGCCAGTCCGCGTGGACGAACAGCCAGCCGCCGATGATCGGCGCAATGGCCGGCGCGACGCCGAAATAGATCGTCACCTGCGACATCACCCGTTGCGCTTCCTCCGGGGGAAACATGTCGCGGATGACCGCGCGCGACACGACGATGCCGGCGCCCGTGGACAGCCCCTGCAGCGCCCGGAAGAGCACCAGCCAGCCGATGGTGGGCGACAGCGCGCAGCCGACCGAGGCCAGCGTGAACACGCCGACGCCCCACAGGACCACGGGCCGCCGGCCGAAGCTGTCGGCCAGCGCGCCGTGGAAGAGGTTCATGAACGCGAAGCCGAACAGGTAGGCAGACAGCGTCTGCTGCATCTCTACCGGCGTCGCGTCGAGCGCACGCGCAATGCCCGAGAAGGCCGGGATGTACGTGTCGATCGAGAACGGGCCGAGCATCCCCAGCGCCGCGAGCAGCACCGCGAGCGTCCAGCGCGGCGCGCGCCAGATCGTTGCGGCATCGGGATTCATCGCAGCGCCTCGCGCAACGAAAAGGCCCGGGACTGGCCCGGGCCTTTTCGGTGTCCGGCCTGGCGGGCCGTCGTCACTTCTTCGCGGCAGGCGCCGCGGCTGGCGCGGATGCCGCAGCCGGGGCCGCCGGCTCCTCCTCTGCCGCGCCCGGGATCGTGACCGTCACGATCACCGGGTCGTCGCCGGCGTGCGCGACCGGCGTGACGCCCTTCGGGAACGCGATCTCGCTGAAGTGCACCGCCTTGCCGGCCTCGAGGTTGGCCAGGTCGACTTCGATGAAGCTCGGCAGGTCGTCGGGCAGGCAGCTGATCTCGACTTCGTTGACCACGTGGCCGACGATGCCGGCCGACAGCTTGACCGCCGGCGAGATCTCCTGGTTCACGAAGTGCAGCGGCACCTTGACGGTGATCTTCTCGTCGGCGGCGACGCGCTGGAAGTCGATGTGCACGACCTGCGGCTTGTAGGCGTGCCATTGCACGTCGCGCAGCAGCACGCGTTCCCTTGCACCGTCGAGGTCCATGTCGAGGATCGACGAGTGGAACGCTTCGACGCGAAGCGAGTGGTACAGCGGGTTGTGCTCGATCGACACGGGCGTGGCAGCGCCCTTGCCGCCATAGACGATTCCCGGCACGAGGCCGGCACGACGCAGGCGGCGGCTCGCACCGGAACCCTGCTCCTTGCGGGTCTTGGCAACGACTTTCATCGTTCTTCCTTTCATCAGCCCTGCGTCCGCGACCAGAACGGCAGGGTATCCACACACGCCGGCAGGCCGAAGCCCCCGGCACCAGTAAATCGCTCGCTGCGGCAGCTGCGCGGCCGGCGCTTGCCCGGCGCTCAGTCCACGAACAGCGAAGAGACCGAGTCGGCGCGATTGATGCGCAGGATCGTCTCGGCCAGCAGTTGCGCGCACGACAGCACGCGGATGCGCTCGCAGGCCTCGGCCTCGGCGGACAACGGGATCGTGTCGGTGACCACCAGTTCGTCGAGGTTCGATTGCGCGATCCGGGCAGGCGCGCCGCCCGACAGCACCGCGTGCGTGCAGTAGGCGACCACGCGCTTCGCGCCGTGCTCCTTGAGCGCGGCGGCCGCCTTGACCAGCGTGTTCGCGGTGTCGACGATGTCGTCCATGATGACGCAGGTGCGCCCCTCGACGTCGCCGATGATGTTCATCACCTCGGCGACGTTCGCCTTCGGGCGCCGCTTGTCGATGATCGCCAGGTCGGAGTCGAGGCGCTTGGCGAGGGCGCGCGCGCGCACGACGCCGCCGACGTCGGGCGAGACGACCAGCAGGTTGTCGAACTGCTGCTTGTGCACGTCGGCGAGCAGCAGCGGCGCCGCGTACACGTTGTCGACCGGGATGTCGAAGAAGCCCTGGATCTGCTCGGCGTGCAGGTCCATCGTGAGGACGCGATCGACGCCGGCGGTCTCCAGCATGTTCGCAACCACCTTCGCGCTGATCGCCACGCGCGTCGAGCGCACCCGGCGGTCCTGGCGCGCGTAGCCGAAGTAGGGCAGCGCCGCGGTGATCCGGCCGGCCGACGCGCGCTTGAGCGCGTCGACCATGATCATCACTTCCATCAGGTGGTCGTTGGTCGGCGCGCACGTCGATTGCAGCACGAACACGTCCTTGCCGCGGACGTTCTCGAGGATCTCGACCATCACCTCGCCGTCGGAGAAGTGGCTGACCTTGGCCTTGCCGAGGTTGATGTACAGGTGGCGCGCGACGTCGGCCGCCAACCGGGGGTTGGCGTTGCCCGTGAAGATCATCAACCCTTCCGGGTCGATCACGTCGGCGTTCCTTCGGTAGGCCTGCACTGGCGCGGCTCTCGGCTGGCAGTCCGGCTCAGGCGCCGGACTGGAGAAGTTGGCTGGGGAGGAAGGATTCGAACCCTCGAATGCCGGAATCAAAATCCGGTGCCTTAACCAACTTGGCGACTCCCCAGTGGTCTGTCATCGGGCCGCGCGGAGCCGTTACGTGGCGCCCTGTCGGTCCGGGTCGCGCTGCCCAGGGGCGGGCCCCCGGCAGAACGACCAGTCGGAGAGCGGATGCCGATCCAGCGAACGGACCACGAACACCGATCCGACCGCCTGCCGCGCGAGCCGTTTCCGGATCGATGCGGCGACCGGTTCGTCGTCGACGGGACAGAACACACAGGCTCCCGAGCCGGTCATTCGGGCGAGCCGCCCGTCCGCGCCTGCCGAGTCGGCTGCGTGTTTCAGCGCGGCGAGCGCTCGGGCAACGCGCGGCCAGGCCGCACATACCACCGGTTCGAGATCGTTCTTCCCGCGATAGACGGACCGCCCTCGCGAAAGACCGGAGATTTTGAGCGGTTTCGTATTTCGTGTCAATTCCGCGGAGGCGAACACCGCCCCGGTCGGCACCTCGACGGCAGGGGCGACGACCACGAAGCACGCGGGCTCGGCGGGCAGCGCGTGCAGGCGCTCGCCGATGCCCGTCGCGAAGGCACGGCGTCCGAACACGAACGCGGGCACGTCGGCGCC
>MEED01000043.1 GCA_001724855.1 Lautropia sp. SCN 69-89 | reverse complement strand
CAGGTTGGCGACGGCCCGTGGGGCCACGCTCCCTGTTTCCCGTTTAACCACGCGTCGGCATGCAGCGCGCGGCACCGGAAGCGACGGCGATTATATGCCTGTCGGCCGAAACGCCGGCGCGCCTCGCGCGATCGCCTTGATCCACGTTCAGCGATCGGCCGAGCGGGCGACCGCGGACGACGGCGCGACGCTCGCCAGCGCATCCATCACGATGCCCGTGGTGAGCAGCTCGGGAAGGATTCGCGGCGCAGCCTGCCCTGGCGTAAAGAGCAGGTAGAGCGGCACGCCGTTGCGACCGTAGCGCGCCAGCTCTTCGGTAATCGCGGGATCGCGGTTGGTCCAGTCGGCCCTCAGCCGCACGACACCGCGTTGCGCCATTGCCGCGACGATCGCATCGCGCTCGAGCACCAGCCGCTTGTTGGCCTGGCAGCTGACGCACCAGGCCGCAGTGAAGTCGACGAACGCCGGCCGCCCGCTCGCCAGCGCGTCGGCGACCCGCTCGCGCGACCATGGCTGCCAGCCGAGCGCCTCGCCGCTCGCGTCAGACGCGGCCTGCCGTGCCTGCGCCGCCGGGGCGTCGCCAGCGACGGGCCACCGCCAGCGAAGCCACCCAGGTCCTGCGACTTCCGCTGCCGCCCTGCACGAAGCGGCCGACGAGCCACAGCGCGAGCGCGAGCAGCACCGCGCCGATCGCCAGCGCAAGCACCGCGTCGATGCCGGCCTGCTGTCCCAGGACCCAGGCCAGCCAGGCCGCCGTCGCATACATCGGGAAGGCGAGCGATTGACGGAAGGTTTCCATCCAGCGGCCCGGGCGCGGCAGCCAGCGCAGCCATGCGGGGAACAGGCCGAGCAGCAGGTACGGCGCAGCCATGCCGACGCCGATCGCGGTGAACACCACCAGCGCCTCGAGTGTCGTGCTGCCGAGCGTGTAGCCGAGCGCCGACCCCATGAACGGTGCGGTGCACGGCGTGGCGACCAGCACCGCGAGCACGCCCGAGCCGAACGAACCCGCCAACGGATGCGATGCGGCTGCGGCCCCCTGCCCGATCTGGCCGAGCCGCGTGAGCGACAGGCCGATCTCGTAGACGCCCGAGAAGTTGAGCGCGATCGCGACGAACAGCAGTGCCATCGCGGCGACGAACAGCGGGGACTGCAGCTGGAAGCCCCAGCCCGCCGCCTCGCCAGCCGCGCGCAGACCGAGCAGCAGCGCCGCGAGCACCCAGAACGAGACCACGACGCCGGCCGAGAACGCAAGCGCGCCGATGCGCGACGCCGTGCTGCCTTCGCTGCCATGGCGCGCGAAGCCGAGCACCTTCAGCCCGATGACAGGAAACACGCACGGCATCAGGTTGAGGATCAGCCCGCCGATCGCGCCGAACAGCGCCGCGATCCACAGGCTGGTCGCACCCGCCGGTCGCGCGCCGCCCGGTCCGGCCGCAGGCGCGCCCGGCGAGAAGTCGCCGCCGCCGCGCAATCCGGGGAAGTCGAGCCCGCTCCCCCGGGGAGCCGCCGCGGCCTGTGGCGCTCCGGCCACCCGCGCGATCTCGGTGCCGGCAGGCAGCGCGACGGGCGATACCGACACCGCGAGCTCGCGCGCCTGTCCGTCGATGATCACGATGCCTTCGGCCGCCTGCGCGAGCACGGCCGCGTCCGCGCGCGCTGCCCGCGTGCCGTCCTCGTTCAGTCGCACCGCAAGCCGTACGCCGCCGTCGACGGCGTGAAGCACCTGCTCGTCGGCATTGCGCAGCAGCCCTTCGCGGTATGGAAAGAACTCGACCGAGGCTGCGCGTTGCGGCAGCCCGATCGACAGGGTGTCGCCGTCGGCGAACACGCGCGCCGCGATCTTCTCGCGCGGCATGCGGCTGTCGGCCATGTCGAACAGCGTGGCGAATCGCGACTTCGCGGCCTTGCCCGAGCGCTGCACCGGCAACTCGAGCGCGACGTCGGCATCGCCGGGAATGCAGACCTCGCGGCACATCAGCCACGACGCGCGACCGGCGAAGCGCACGCGCCCGCCGTCGATCGCGGCAGGCACCTGCAGCGGCACCGGCAGCACGATCTCGTCCTCGTAACCGTAGTTGGCCAGCGGCGGGATGAACAGGCGCCGTGGCGCGGGCCATTCGATTGCGCCGGCCCGAAAGCCCGCCGGGAGATCCAGCGCGAGTTGCGTCGGCAGACCCGAATCGCCCGGATTGCGCCAATAGGTATGCCACTGCGGGTCGTGCCGGATGCGCAACCCGAGGCGCATCGGCTGGCCCGGCGCGACCGCGTCCGCTTCGGCGACCAGCTCGACCTCGACCGCTTCGACGCGCGTCGGGCCGGTAGGGGCAGAGGCAGGCTGGGCGGCGGGCGCCGCCGGCCGGGACGCCTGGGCCGCATCGGCGACAGCCGCCTGCCCCGGCGCGGGTTGCACGCCCGCGCCCGCCAGCATGAGCACGGCCAGCACCCAGCCCGCCAGCCGCGAGCGAAGCAACGAATGCACGGTCATCACGAATCCGGGTCGAGTCCCCAATGCTACCGGAACGGGTGCCGCGGGCCGGCGAATCCCCGCGCCGCCGGGGCGCGCGCGACGGCCGTCCGGCAGGCTGCCCCCCCGGACAGCGTCTTCATATACCATTTCGCCATGGACCAGGAAGTGGATCAGCTGGGCGAGCGCATCGACCGCATCCTGCAGGTCGTGCGCCGGCTCGCGGACGAAAACGCCAACCTGCGCGACCAGCTTGCCGCGAGCCGCAGCGTCAACGAGCAACTGCAGCAGCGCATCGCCGAGGCGCGCGCGCGCGTCGAATCGGCGCTGGCGCGACTGCCGCTGCCTGCCGAAGGCGGCGAATAGCGGCGCTTCCCCGACGGACCCCGACGATGGAACAGATCGACGTCAAGATCCTCGACCGCGACTACCGGCTGGCGGTGAGCGGCGACACCAAGCCGCAACTGCTCGAAGCGGTACAGATGGTCGACGAGAAAATGCGCGCGATCCGCGAAGCCGGGCGCATCTCGGGCGTCGACCGCATCGCGGTGATGGCGGCGCTGCAGCTCGCGCACGAACTGCTCGGCGCGCAGAGCCCGGCCGCGGGCACGCCGAAGGCCGAGATGCTCGGCAAGATCCGCAAGATGCGCGAAGACCTCGATGCCGAACTCGCGCGCCAGGAAAGCCTGTTCTGAACCGCGTTCCGCGATAGAATGGCGCCCGACCCTGCAGTGTTCGACAAGGTCATATATTCCTTGAACCAATGCATTGCATCCAGGTCGCGGCTTTCTGTGTACCGCTGTTGTGATCGTCCCGCGTCGGACGAACCTGATGTGGTGCCTGCTGCGGCCGAACTGAACTGAACGGTTCAGGATGCCGGCCTGCCGGCACAGGCGGGGTCCTTCTTCCTCCCCTTCGTTTCTTGTCGTAGCCCTTCCCGGCTTCGCCCTGCCTTCGCGACGATGCCCGCTCGTTCCTTCTGGCTGATGAAGTCCGAGCCCGACGAATGCTCGGTCGACGATGCACTGGCGATGCCGCGCCAGACGGTACCGTGGTCCGGCGTGCGCAACTACCAGGCACGCAACTTCATGCGCGATGCGATGCGCGTCGGCGACGGCGTGCTGTTCTATCACTCGAGCTGTGCGCAGCCGGGCATCGCCGGCATCGGCGAGGTCGCCTCCGCGCCGTATCCCGACGACACGCAGTTCGATCCGGCCTCGCCGTACTTCGATCCGAAGAGCACGCGCGAAGCGCCGCGCTGGGTGCTGGTGGACGTGCGCGTGCTGCGCAAGACGCGCCTGCTCGGAATCGCCGAACTGCGCGGGCACACGGCGCTCGCCGACATGGCGGTGCTGCGCCGGGGCAACCGGCTGTCGATCACGCCGGTGACGGCCGACGAGTGGCGCTACCTCGGCGGCCTGCTCGACGCGTCGCACTGACACCGCATCGTCGTCCCGGTTTCGAGTGCGGCGCGTCGCGGCAATGGCGCGGTCGGTGCTACAGTTCGAAGCCTCCCGACCGACGAGCACGCCGATGAACGCGCCAAGCGAACTGCCCGACCTGTCCGCGCTGTGGATGCCCTTCACTGCGAACCGGGCCTTCAAGTCGAAGCCGCGGTTGCTCGCCGGCGCGAGCGGCATGTACTACACGGCGCTCGACGGCACGCGCATCCTCGACGGCACCTCGGGCCTGTGGTGCGTGAACGCGGGCCACTGCCGCACCGAGATCGCCGAAGCGATCGCGCGCCAGGCGGCCTCGCTCGACTACGCCCCGGGCTTCCAGCTCGGCCACCCCGACGCGTTTCGCGCCGCCGCGGCGATCGCCGGACTGATGCCCGAAGGCCTCGACCGCATCTTCTTCACCAACTCCGGTTCCGAGTCGGTCGACACTGCACTGAAGATCGCGCTTGCGTACCACCGCGCGCGCGGCGAGGGCCAGCGCACGCGCTTCATCGGGCGCGAGCGCGGCTACCACGGCGCCGGCTTCGGCGGCATCTCGGTGGGCGGCATCGTCGCGAACCGCAAGGCCTTCTCGGGTGCCCTGCTGCCGGCGATCGACCACCTTCCGCACACGCACCTGCCGCGCGACAACGCGTTCTCGCGCGGCCAGCCGGCGGTCGGCGCATATCTCGCCGACGAGCTCGAGCGGCTGGTGGCGCTTCACGACCCTTCGACGATTGCGGCGGTGATCGTCGAGCCGATGGCGGGCTCCACCGGCGTGCTCGTGCCGCCGGCCGGCTATCTCGAGCGGCTGCGCGCGATCACCAGCCGGCACGGCATCCTGCTGATCTTCGACGAGGTCATCACCGCATTCGGCCGCCTGGGCGCGGCCACCGCCGCCAGTGCGCTGGGCGTCACCCCCGACCTGATCACGCTCGCCAAGGGGATCAGCAACGGCGTGGTGCCGGCCGGCGCGGTCGCCGCGCGGCGCCAGGTGCACGACGCGATCGTCGAGGGCGCACAGGACGGCATCGAGTTCTTCCACGGCTACACCTATTCGGGGCACCCGCTTGCGAGCGCCGCGATCCTGGCCACTCTCGACCTGTATCGGCGCGACGGCCTGTTCGAGCGCGCCCGCAGCCTCGCCGGGCTGTTCGAGGACGCGGCCCACTCGCTGCGCAATGCCCCGCACGTTGTAGACGTGCGCAACCTCGGCCTGGTGGCCGGCATCGAGCTGGCGCCGCGCGAGGGTGCGCCCGGTGCGCGCGCGGCCGAAGCATTCCGGCGTTGCTTCGACCGCGGCCTGCTGATCCGCGTGACTGGCGACGTGATCGCGCTCGCTCCGCCGCTGATCGTCGAGGCCGACCAGGTCGCCTGGATGTTCGAGACGCTGCACCGGGTGCTCGGCGAGATCGACGCGAACACAGGCCGGGCCTGAGCGCCGCACCGGCACGAACGCGGCGCACCTGCCGGCCCGATGGCTCTCGACCTCGTCGGATGGTTCCTGCTGCTGGGCGCGGTCACCGGTTTCGCGGCCGGTCTGCTCGGCATCGGCGGCGGCATGGTGATGGTGCCGTTCATCACCATGCTGCTCACGAGCAAGGACTTTCCGTCCGAGTACATCGTCAAGGTGGCCATCGCCACCTCGCTCACGACGATTCTGTTCACTTCGGTGTCGAGCGTGCGCGCGCACGCGCAGCGCGGCGCGGTGCGCTGGGACATCGCAAGGACGCTGGCGCCCGGCATCATGGTCGGCTCGATCGCGGGCGCCCAGATCGCGGCGGCGCTGCGCGGCAGCGTCCTGTCGGTCGGATTCGGCGGATTCGTCGCGCTGATGGCCACGCGAATGCTGTTCAAGAGCGCGGGCAGCGTGCATGGCACCCTGCCGGGCAGTGCCGGCCGCGTCGGCATGGGCACGGTGATCGGGGTGGCTTCCGCGATCGTCGGAGCGGGCGGCGGCTTCATCACCGTACCCTTCCTCACGCGCGCCAACGTGAAGATCCACGAGGCGGTGGCGACCAGCGCCGCCTGCGGGTTCCCGATCGCGGTGGCCGGCACCCTCGGCTACGTCTACGCCGGATGGGGACTCGACCTGCCGGCGGGCACCGTCGGCTACATCTATCTGCCGGCGCTGGCGTCGATCGTCGCCACCAGCGTGCTGACCGCGCCGCTCGGCGCGCGGGTCGCGCACGCGATGGACGTGGGCAGGCTCAGGACCCTGTTCGCGATGCTGTTGTACACGCTGGCCGCCTACATGCTCTGGAAGGGCCTGTACGGCCACTGAGCGCGCGGTTCACGTAGCATAGCGCTCGCGCAGCAGGTTCTTCTGCACCTTGCCCATCGTGTTGCGCGGCAGTTCGTCGACGAGGTGCACCCGCTTGGGCACCTTGAACGCGGCGATGTGTCCCCTGAGCGCCGCGATGATCGCCGCCTCGTCGAGCCTGGCGCCCGGCTTTCCCACCACCACGGCGGTGACCGCCTCGCCGAAGTCGCGGTGCGGCACGCCGATCACCGCCGACTCGAGCACGCCCTCCATCTCGTCGAGGTACGACTCGATCTCCTTCGGATACACGTTGTAGCCGCCGGTGATGATCAGGTCCTTGCTGCGCCCGACGATCGACAGGTAGCCGTTGGCGTCCCACTTGCCCATGTCGCCCGTGCGAAAGAAGCCGTCGGCGGTGAACTCCTCCTTCGTCTTCTCCGGCATCCGCCAATAACCGGAAAACACGTTCGGGCCGCGCACCTGGATCGCGCCGATCTCGTCGGTGCCGCAGGGCCGCCCCGCGTCGTCGACGACGCGCACCTCGATGCCCGGCAGCGGCAGGCCGACGGTACCCGCCGCGCGGTTGCCGTCGTACGGGTTGGAGGTGATCATCGCGGTCTCGCTCATGCCGTAGCGCTCGAGGATGCGCTGGCCGGTGCGCTCCTCGAACTGCCGGAAGGTGTCCGGAAGCAGCGGCGCCGACCCGGAGACGAACAGCCGCATGTTGCGACACGCCTGCGGGCCGAAGCCGGGCTCGTCGAGCAGGCGCACGTACATCGTGGGCACGCCCATGAACACCGTGGCCCGCGGCAGCAGCCGGATCGCCTCCTTCGCGTCGAAGCGCGCGCGCCAGATCATCGTGCTGCCCGACAGCAGCGCGCCGTGGATCGCGACGAACAGACCGTGCACATGGAAGATCGGCAGCATGTGCAGCAGCACGTCGCCCGCGCGCCAGCGCCAGTAGGTGTGCAGCGTTCGAGCGTTGCTGCCGATGTTGCCGTGCGAGAGCATCGCCCCCTTGCTGCGGCCGGTGGTGCCCGAGGTGTAGACGATGCAGGCGAGTTCGTCGGCGCGGCTGCGCACCGTGGCGAAGCGGTCCGCTTCGCGCGCGGCTGCTTCCAGCAGCGTGCCGGTACGATCGGCGCCCAGCGTGAACAGGTGCGGCACGCGATGACGCCGCGCGATCGGCTCGACCCAGCCGAGGTTCGCCGGACTGCACACCACCACCGACGGCTCGGCGTCGCCGACGAAGTAGTCGATCTCGGCCGCCTGGTAGGCGGTGTTCAGCGGCAGGAAGACGTATCCGGCGCGCAGCGTCGCGAGGTACAGCAGCACCGCCTCGGGAGACTTGTCGACCTGCACCGCCACGCGCGCGCCGCGTGGCAGCGCGAGGCGCGAGAACAGGTTGGCGATCATCGCGCTGGCGCGCTCGACGTCGTCCCAGGTGTAGCGCAGGCCCTCACCCGCATCGATGCAGCAACTGCTGCGGTCGGCCGGGAACCCGGCCGACAGGACTGCGTAGAGATTCTGGTTGTCGCGTTCCCGCATGTTCTCGTCTCTCTCGATTCCGTCAGTCGCCCCCTGCTACGGGCGCCTCGCCGCCGGCCGACGATACGCCCAGGCCAGCAGCGCCAGGCCGGCGCCGAACATCGGCAGGCACAGCCACTGTCCCATCGTGAGCCCCAGCGCCTGAAGGCCGAGGAACGAATCGGGCTCGCGCGCGAACTCGGCGGCGAAGCGCAGTACCGCGTATCCGGTCAGGAACATGCCCGAGACGGCGCCGGCCGGCCGCGGCCGCGCCGAGTACCACCACAGCAGCGCGAACAGCAGCAGCCCCTCGCCGGCGAACTGGTAGAGCTGGGACGGATGCCGCGGAAGCGCGTCGACCTGCGGGAACACCATCGCCCATGGCAGGTCGGTCGGACGGCCCCACAATTCGCCGTTGATGAAGTTGCCGATGCGCCCGGCGGCCAGGCCGATCGGCACCAGCGGTGCCGCGAAGTCGATCACCGGCCAGAACGCGAGCCCGCGCCGCCGGCAGTAAAGCCAGGTCGCCACGATCACGCCGAGCAGGCCACCGTGGAACGACATGCCGCCTTGCCAGACCGCGAGCACCTCGAGCGGATGCGCCAGGTAGTAGCCGGGCTTGTAGAACAGCACGTAGCCGAGGCGGCCGCCCAGCACGACCCCCAGTGCGCCCCAGAAGAGGAGGTCTTCGAGGTCGCGCGGCTGCAGGCCGGTGGACTGCGCGAACGCGGGCTGCTTCAGGCGCCGGCGCCCCAGCAGGAAGAACGCAGCGAACGCCAGCAGGTACATCAGGCCGTACCAGCGCACCGCGACAGGCCCGATGCTGAAGGCGATGGGGTCGAACCGGGGATGGATCAGCATGGGTCTATTGTTGCACGCCGACCCGGGCATTTCCCGGCTGCGAACTCACGCTGTGCGGGCGTGGTCAATGCCGCCGGCGCGGCGCTGCGACCCGCATAATGGACGATCGACCAGACGGGGAG
Source organism: Lautropia sp. SCN 69-89 (assembly GCA_001724855.1). Lineage (GTDB taxonomy): Bacteria > Pseudomonadota > Gammaproteobacteria > Burkholderiales > Burkholderiaceae_E > Zeimonas. The sequence continues at coordinate 13,242 of MEED01000043.1, read as the reverse complement.
ACGCGTGATGAAGGGTGACAAGAAGGTCATCGAGTGGCTGAACAAGCAACTCAGGAACGAGCTGACCGCGATCAACCAGTACTTCCTGCACGCGCGGATCTTCGGCCACTGGGGCCTGCCAGGACTGGAGAAGATCGAGCACGACGAATCGATGGGCGAGATGAAGCACGCCGATGCACTGATCAAGCGCATCCTGATGCTCGACGGGCTGCCGAACCTGCAGGACATCGGCAAGGTGAACATCGGCGAGAACACCGAGGAGATCCTGAACGCCGACCTGGCGCTCGAACGCTCGGTGCTCCCGACGGTCAAGGCGGGCATCGCACACTGCGAGAGCGTCGGCGACTATGTCTCTCGCGAACTCCTGGTGGCGATTCTCGACGACTCGGAAGAGCACGTCGACTTCCTCGAGACCCAGCTGGAGCTCATCGGCAAGGTCGGCCTGCAGAACTACCAGCAGAAACACATGGGGGACGGCGGCGCCTGCTGAGCCGGCCTCGCCGCCCGCACCCGGCCTGCGGGGAAAATGCCGCGCGGCCCGGCCGCGCGGCCTCGACCGTTCAGGCGCAGGCGCAGTCGGCGCCGCCGCAGACCGGGCTCGCACTCGCGTGCTGGTCGATCAGTTCACGCACCTGCCGCGAGCACTTCCCGCAGCACTCGCCGGTGCCGAGTTCGGCACGAACTTCCGACAGCGAACTCGCCCCCTGGCTGACGACGGCGCGAATCTGTCGATCGGATACGGCCCGGCAAATGCAGACGATCATGGCTTGGCGATCGATCGAGGTTGTGCGGACGGGGCACTGCGCCCCGATCTGCAATACGAATCGTTCGCGTTAAGATTACGGGAAATCGGGCCAAGCTGCAAGCTCCGGGCAAGCCCTGTTCCAGGCAACCCCGGTCGGCGCGAATGATTCCGGTATCGCAATGCCGAATTGGGCGGGTGCAGCGCCGGCCCTTTGCTACACTCGCCGCTGACGGCCGCCCGCAAGGACGGCCGTCCGCCCCCTCCTCCCACTTCCGCGAAGAAGATCCGAACGCCATGACCGCCAATCGCCGCAGCCGCAACATCACCGAAGGCGTCGCCCGCGCCCCGAACCGCTCGATGTACTACGCGATGGGCTACAAGCGCAGCGATTTCGCCAACCCGATGATCGGCGTGGCCAACGGCCACAGCACGATCACCCCGTGCAACTCGGGGCTGCAGGTGCTGGCCGACGCGGCGGTTGCCGCGATCCAGGCCGCCGGCGCCAATGCGCAGGTCTTCGGCACGCCCACCATCTCCGACGGCATGGCGATGGGCACCGAGGGCATGAAGTACTCGCTGGTATCGCGCGAGGTCATTGCCGACTGCGTCGAGACCTCGGTCCAGGGCCAGTGGATGGACGGTGTCCTGGTCATCGGCGGCTGCGACAAGAACATGCCCGGCGGCATGATGGGCATGCTGCGCGCCAACGTGCCGTCGATCTATGTCTACGGCGGCACGATCAAGGCCGGCCACTGGAAGGGCAAGGACCTGAACATCGTCTCGGTGTTCGAGGCAGTCGGCGAGTTCTCGCACGGCCGCATGACCGAGGAAGACTTCTGCGGCATCGAGGAGAACGCGATTCCCGGCACCGGCTCGTGCGGCGGCATGTACACCGCCAACACGATGTCCTCGTCGTTCGAGGCGCTCGGCATGAGCCTGCTCGGCTCCTCCACGATGGCCAACCCCGACGCCGAGAAGGCCGAGTCCACCGCCGAATCGGCGCATGTGCTGATCCGCGCGGTGAAAAACGACCTGAAGCCGCGCGACATCGTCACGCGCAAGTCGATCGAGAACGCGGTGGCGCTGATCATGGCGGTGGGCGGCTCCACCAACGCGGTGCTGCACTACCTGGCGATCGCCCACGCCGCCGGCGTCGAGTGGTCGATCGACGACTTCGAGCGCGTGCGCAAGCGCGTGCCGGTCATCTGCGACCTCAAGCCCTCGGGCAAGTACCTGGCCACCGACCTGCACCGTGCCGGCGGCATCCCGCAGGTACTGAAGATCCTGCTCGAAGCCGGGCTGATCCACGGCGACTGCATGACGATCACCGGGCGCACGCTGGCCGAAGAACTGAAGGACGTGCCGGCGGCGCCACGCGCCGACCAGGACGTGATCTTCCCGATCGACAAGGCCTTGTACCGCGAAGGCCACCTCGCGATCCTCAAGGGCAACCTGTCGCCCGAGGGCAGCGTCGCCAAGATCACCGGCCTGAAGAACCCGGTCATCACCGGCCCTGCGCGGGTGTTCGACGACGAGCAGAGCGCGCTCGCCGCGATCCTCGACGGACGCATCGTCGCCGGCGACGTGATGGTGCTGCGCTATCTCGGCCCGCGCGGCGCGCCGGGCATGCCCGAGATGCTCGCGCCCACCTCCGCGATCATCGGCGCGGGGCTCGGTGAATCGGTCGGACTGGTCACCGACGGCAGGTTCTCCGGCGGCACCTGGGGCATGGTGGTCGGCCACGTCGCTCCCGAGGCCGCCGCCGGCGGCCCGATCGCGCTGGTGCACGAAGGCGACTCCATCACCATCGACGCGCACCGGCTGGTGCTGCAACTCAACGTCGACGAGGCCGAACTCGCGCGGCGCAAGGCGGCCTGGCAGATGCCGGCGCCGCGCTATACGCGCGGGGTGCTCGCGAAGTTCTACAAGCTCGCAGCCAGCGCCAGCCGAGGGGCGGTGCTCGACGACTTCTGAGTCGACGGTCCTCGAGCGCGGTGCCGGTGCGTCAGGGGTGGCGCGCCGGGGCGGCGCGCTCGCTCAGGAGCCCGAGCCGCTGCGACGCCCCGATGCGGCCCCGCCCTTGGCCGGGAACTGCGCCTCGATGCGCTGCTTTCGCAGCTTCGCGTAGTTGTCCTCGACGTGCTTGCGCCGATCGAAGCCGAACAGCGGCTCGATCAGCTCGAACCAGGCGAACGCGAGCGCCAGCGGCAGCAGGATCCACCACCACGACCACTGCCCGAAGGGGCCGATTTCCAGCCACTTCAGGACGATCAGCAAGGCTCCAATCCAGACGAACGGCATGCGGTGCGACGGTTGCGGTCGGAGCGCCCAATGTGCCGCAGCACGGCACCAGCGTCTGTGCCGGCCGGCCGGGCGGCGGCCCACAGGGTGTCAACGGTGGCCGCGCCGGCGCGTTATCCACGTGTTCACATCATCGGTTCCCATCCAGACGGAGATTTCATGAAGCAATTCGCCACCCTGACCCTCGCCGCCGCTCTCGCCTGCGCCTCGGGCGCAGCTTTCGCGAGCGCCGACCTGGCCAAGGCCAAGAACTGCACCGCCTGCCACGCCTCCGACAAGAAACTGATCGGCCCGGCCTACAAGGACGTCGCAGCGAAGTACGCCAACGACAAGGACGCCGTGGCCAAGCTCACGAAGAAAGTTCGCGAAGGCGGCGTCGGCGTCTGGGGCCAGATCCCGATGCCGGCCAATCCGCAGGTCTCGGCCGACGAGGCCACCACGCTGGTCAAGTGGGTGCTGTCGCACAAGTAACCAGGTTTCGAACCCATGGCCGGAGGGGCGCCGCAGGCGCCCCTTTTTTGCGTCACCCGCCTCCCCCCCGTTTCGTTTCTGCGGCGCCGCCCCGTCTGTCCGCCCGCCCGGGCCACCGATCGCCGCAGCCGCGCACTCGGCGGCCCGCCTCGCTAGATTGGGGTTGCGGGGCGCCGCTCGCGCTCCGCGACAGGCCTCCTCTCCCAGCCGCGCAACGATTTTTTCCTCCCTGGCTGGTTCGCCCCGGTTCGTCCGGGGCGTTTTTTTCCCCGGGATAACCCTCGGCCACGCCGCAAGCGACTTCGCCAGATCGCGAATTCCGCTTATATTCGCGCGGTTTCGCGCCAGTGCTCGGTCGCTGAAAGGCTTCGCTTGTTCGATTTCGACACCCTACTGCAGCAGATCCTGAACGGGCTCGTGCTCGGCTCGGTCTATGCGCTGATCGCCCTCGGCTACACGATGGTCTACGGCATCCTGCAGCTGATCAACTTCGCGCACGGCGAAGTGCTGATGATGGGCGCCATGGTCGCCGCCTGGCTGGTGCCCAAGCTGCTGGCCGCCGGCGTGCCGGCGCCGCTCGCGCTGGCCATCGTGGTGGCAGCCGCCATTCCGGTGTGCGTGGTGCTGTCGGTGGCGATCGAGCGGGTGGCCTACCGCCCGCTGCGCAACGCGCCACGGCTGGCGCCGCTGATCACCGCGATCGGCATGTCGATCGTGCTGCAGACGGTGGCGATGATGATCTGGAAGCCGAACCCGATCGTCTTCCCCGACCTGCTGCCCACCGATCCGGTGCCGATCTTCGGCGCGATCCTGGCGCCCAAGCAGATCCTGATCCTCGTGGTGGCAGCGACGATGATGGCGGGCCTGCTGGTGCTGGTACACAGCACCCGGCTCGGGCGGGCGATGCGCGCCACCGCCGAGAACCCGCGCATCGCCAGCCTGATGGGCGTGGACGCCAACGGGGTGATCGCCGCCACCTTCGCGGTCGGCGCCGCGCTGGCCGCGGTCGCCGGGGTACTGGTCGCGCTGAACTACAACATCGCGCACTTCGCGATGGGCTTCATCCCGGGCCTGAAGGCGTTCACCGCCGCGGTGCTCGGCGGCATCGGCAACATCGCCGGCGCGATGCTCGGCGGCCTGCTGCTCGGCATCATCGAGAGCCTCGGTGCCGGCTACATCGGCGACCTCACCGGCGGCTTCCTCGGCAGTCATTACCAGGACATCTTCGCGTTCGCGGTGCTGATCCTGGTGCTGCTGTTCCGGCCCTCGGGCATCATGGGCGAGCGGGTCGCCGACCGCGCCTGAACCTCCCGATCCGCGCATGATCCGCACCTTCTTCCCCTCGCTCCACGACAGGCCGCGGGCCGCGCTCGCGGCCACCGTCGCGGTGGCGATCGTGCTGGCGGTACTGCCGTTCGCGCTCGGCATGGGCGGCAACCGCTGGGTGCGCCTTGCCGACTTCGCGCTGCTCTACGTGATGCTCGCGCTCGGGCTGAACATCGTGGTCGGCTACGCCGGACTGCTCGACCTCGGCTACGTCGCGTTCTATGCAGTGGGCGCGTACATGTACGCGCTGCTCTCCTCGCCGCACCTGATGGAGAACTTCGAGTGGATCGCGGCGGCCTTTCCCGACGGGCTGCACAACTCGATCTGGCTCGTGGTGCCGCTCGGCGCGCTGCTCGCGGCGTTCTTCGGCGTGCTGCTCGGCGCACCGGTGCTGCGCCTGCGCGGCGACTACCTGGCGATCGTCACGCTGGGCTTCGGCGAGATCATCCGCATCTTCCTGAACAACCTGAACGCGCCGCTGAACATCACCAACGGGCCGCAGGGAATCACCAACATCGATCCGGTGCGCATCGGCGGCATCGATTTCTCGAAGGCGATCGAGATCGGCGAGTGGCGGATTCCGTCGGTGACGCTCTACTACTACCTGTTCCTGGCACTCGCGATCGCGGTGATCCTGGTCTCGATCCGGCTGCAGGACTCGCGGATCGGCCGCGCGTGGATGGCGATCCGCGAGGACGAGATCGCCGCGAAGGCGATGGGCATCAACACGCGAAACGTCAAGCTGCTCGCATTCGCGATGGGCGCCTCGTTCGGCGGCGTCTCGGGCGCGATGTTCGCGTCGTTCCAGGGCTTCGTCTCGCCCGAGAGCTTCGTGCTGATGGAGTCGATCGTCATCGTCGCGATGGTCGTGCTCGGCGGCATGGGACACGTGCCGGGCGTGGTCCTCGGCGCAGTGCTGCTGTACGCGATTCCGGAAACGCTGCGCGAGGTCGCACGGCCCGTGCAGCTGGCCCTGTTCGGCACCGAACTGGTGGCGCCCGAAGCGCTGCGGATGCTGCTGTTCGGGCTGTCGCTGGTGCTGATCATGCTGTACCGTCCCACCGGCCTGTGGCCCGCGCCGAGCCACGGCATCAACCCGGCGCAGCGCAGGGGCGCCGCGGGTGCGGGCGCCGCGGGTGCGGGCACTGCGGGTGCTGGCGCCGCGACCGAAGGCGCGGCGGCCGACGCCGCCGCCGCCGGCCGGGGTTGAGCACGATGAGCGAAGCACCCATGCTCCTCTCGGTGAGCGGCGTCAACAAGCGCTTCGGCGGCCTGCAGGCGCTCTCCGATGTCGGCCTGGAGATCCGCCGGGGACAGATCTACGGCCTGATCGGCCCGAACGGCGCCGGCAAGACCACCTTCTTCAACGTCATCACCGGCCTGTACACCCCCGACGCAGGCACGTTCATCCTCGACGACGCGCCGTACGAGCCGAGCGCGGTGCACCGGGTCGCCGAGGCGGGCATCGCGCGCACCTTCCAGAACATCCGCCTGTTCGGCGAAATGACTGCACTCGAAAACGTGATGGTGGGTCGCCACGTGCGCACCGGCGCCGGAGTGTTCGGTGCGGTGTTCCGCACCGCCGGCCAGCGCCGCGAGGAGGCCGGGATTCGCAGCCGCGCGCTCGAGCTGCTCGACTACGTGGGCATCGCGCGCTATGCCGACTTCCAGGCGCGCACGCTGTCGTACGGCGACCAGCGCCGACTCGAGATCGCGCGCGCACTCGCCACCGAGCCGAAGCTGCTGGCGCTCGACGAGCCTGCCGCCGGCATGAACGCCACCGAGAAGCTCACCTTGCGCAACCTGCTCTCGCACATCCGCGACGACGGCCGCACGATCCTGCTGATCGAGCACGACGTGAAGCTGGTGATGGGCTTGTGCGACCGGGTGACGGTGCTCGACTACGGCAAGGTCATCGCCCAGGGAACGCCGGCGCAGGTGCAGCGCGATCCGGCGGTGATCGAAGCCTATCTCGGCGCGAGCGCCGCGCACTGACGGCGAGGCCACGATGAGCACGCCGATTCTCGCGGTCACCGGCCTGCAGGTCGCCTACGGCGGCATCCAGGCGGTCAAGGGCGTCGACTTCGAAGTCCGCGAAGGCGAACTGGTCGCGCTGATCGGAGCCAACGGCGCGGGCAAGACGACCACGCTGAAGGCGATCACGCGCATCCAGCCGTGGTCGGCCGGCGAGGTCACGTACCTCGGGCGCTCGATTCGCGACGCCGGCGCGCACCAGCTGGTGGCGCGCGGGCTCGCGATGGTGCCCGAGGGCCGCGGCGTGTTCGCGCGCATGACGATCGTCGAGAACCTGATGATGGGCGCGCACACGCGGCGCGACTCCGCCGGCGTGCGCCGCGACATCGACCGGATGTTCGAGACCTTCCCGCGGCTCAAGGAACGCGCCGACCAGCTCGCCGGCACGATGTCGGGCGGCGAGCAGCAGATGCTCGCAATGGCGCGCGCGCTGATGAGCGCGCCGAAGCTGCTGCTGCTCGACGAGCCGTCGATGGGGCTCTCGCCGATCATGGTCGAACGGGTGTTCGAAGTGGTTCGCGACGTCGCCGCGCAGGGCACGACGATCCTGCTGGTGGAGCAGAACGCGCGGCTCGCGCTCGAGTCGGCCTCGCGCGCCTACGTGATGGACTCTGGTGTGATCACCATGTCGGGCGATGCGCGCGCGATGCTCGACGATCCGCGCGTGCGCGCGGCCTATCTCGGCGAGGAAGCGCCGGCCTGAAGCGCGCGGCCGCGGCTCAGCGTGCGACCACGCGCGCGCCGTCGCCGAGATCGTTGCCCGGATGGCGCACCAGCGCGTCGCCTTCGGCCACTCCGTCGAGCAGCTGCACTTCCAGTTCGTTGCGCTGCCCGATCCGCACCGCGCGGCGTTGTGCGCGTCCATCCTCGACGACGAACACGCACCACCCCGGGTCGCAACGGAATGCCGCGCTCGCGGGCGCGCGCAGCACGTCGGCGGCGCTCCAGATCACGATGCGCGCCTCGATGCGATAGCCGTCGCCCAGCGGCCCCGGCGGATCGAGCAGGTCGGCGATGACGTTGGCGCGCTTCTCCTCGACGCCCAGCGCCGACACCTTGGTGAACGCGAACGGCTCGACCAGCCTCACCTTCGCCCGCAAGGGGTCCGGCCCTCCCCAGCCCTCGATGCGCACCGGCATGCCCGGCGAGACCTTGACCGCCTCGGAGGACAGCAGTTCGATCACCGCCTCGAGGCGCGACTGGTCGCCGATCGTCATCAGCGGCGCGCCGGCAGCCACCACGCGCTCGCTCTGGTCGGGAATGCGCAGCACGCGCCCGGCCACCGGTGCGCGCACCGGCACCAGCGTGGTCGCGCCCGCTTCGGCCGGCGCCTGCGCGATCAACGCCGAGCGGGCAACGCGCACATCGGCAGCGGCCGAGCGCGCGCGAAACCGCGCGGCATCGGCCTCGATGGCGGCCTCCGTCTCGTCGCTGCGCGCCTTGTCGGCGGCCTGCGCCGAAACGAAGCCGCCGGCGACCAGTCGCTCGACGCGCTCGCGTTCGCGCCGTGCCTGCGCCAGGCTCTCCTGCGCGCGACGGGCACCTTCCGACGCCTCGCGCTCGAGCGCCTCGGCCGCGGCCACCCGCGCGTTCCACTCGCTGCGCTCGCGCGCACCCAGCGGCGCCGGCGCGATGTTCGCGACGACCTGGTTCTCGTCGACGCGGTCGCCATCGCGGATCTCGATGCGCATCAGGCGCCCCGCGACCGGCGCGACGATCGTGAACCGGTCGTGGCTGCGCATCTCGCCCTGGTCCCCGACGGTGACCTCCATCGGCCCCTTCGATGCGCGCGCGAGTTCGACCTCGATCGGCTCGGGGCGAAGCACCCAGGCCGCGACCGCGGCAATCGCGAGCGCGCCGGCGAGGTACCCGATGGTGCGCAGGGATCTGTTCATCGAACCGGTCACTCCCTCGTCTTGAGCACCGCGATCAGGTCGAGGCCGCGGATGCGCCTGGCGACGATCGCCCCCGACAGCAACGCCGCGACGATCGCAGCCAGCGTCGCCCAGGCATAGGTGAGCTTCGTGATCACCAAAGGCAGGCGGAACATCTCGCGATCGAAGACCGGCACCAGCGCCGCGGCGAGCCCGTAGCCGATCGCAAGACCCGGCGGAACCGCCGCGGCCACCAGCAGCGCCTGCTCGCCGAGCAGGATCGTCACCACCTCGCGCTGGCGGAATCCGAGCACGCGCAGGCTGGCCAGCTCGTTGCCGCGCTCGGCCAGCGCGATCCGTGCGCTGTTGTAGATGGTACCGGCGACGATCACCGCGGCGAAACCGACGATGACGCGGCTGAACATCTCGAATGCGCGGTCGAGCGAATCCTGCACCACCTTGCGCACCGTGGCCTTGACCTCGGCACCGGCCACCGCCGGAATCTGCTTCAGCCGGGCGTAGAGCTGCTGCGCATGCGCAGGATCGATCCTGAGCCAGGCGCCCGTGACGAGCCGGTCCTCGCGCAGCAGTCGCGCGAGCGCGCTGCGATCCATGTAGGCGCCCAGGCCCAGGTACTCGTCGACCACCGCTGCGACCGGCACCTGCCGCATCGGACGCGCACCTTCGAGCACCTCGACGACGACCGCATCGCCGACCGCGAGGCCGAGGATCTCCGCAAGCTTCCTGCCGAGCACCACGCCGTCGGGCGGCAGGTCGACGCGGCGCAGCTCCCGGTCGACCAGCCGATGCAGCGTGGCGTCCGCATCGACGCCCACGAGCGCGACTTTCTTCGAGCGGTGGCCGTTGCGCAGCCATACCGGTGCCGTCCGGAAGCCCTCGGCGCGCAGCACGCCGGGGAGCTGCGCGAGCTCCTCGCGCGCAGCCGCCTCGCGCGGCTCGCGCAGCGTGACCGTCACGTCGTCGCGCTTGACCACGTCGAGCTGCACGTGCATCAGGTGGCCCGAGGCGTCGATCCCGAAGTGCCCCACCACCATCATCCCGATCGCCAGCGCAATGCCGAGCACCGACAGCGCCGCGCGCCACGGTTGCCGTGCCAGGTTGCGAACGATCATCCGCAACGCCGGCGGCAGCAGCCGGGCCGCGCCGCTGCGCTCGATCATCCCGGCGCGAAAGCTCGCCGGCGGCTCGGGCCGCATCGCCTCGGCCGGCGGCAGTGCCGCGGCGCGGCGCGCCGCCGCCAGCGCGCCGACGCTGGCCGCCGCGAGCGCGATCAGCACCGCCTCGAGCAGCACCGATGGCGGCGCCTCGAACGCGAGGCGCGGGAAGTGAAAGTAGCCGGCGTACAGGTCGGTCGTCAGGCCCCCGAGGTAGATGCCCAGTGCGATGCCCGCGCCGGTGCCGATCGCGACCGTCGCCACCGCGAACGACAGGTAGAGCAGCCCGACCGCACGGTCGGAGTATCCGAACGCCTTGAGCAGCCCGATCTGCGCGCGCTGCGTGCTCACCAGCCGCGACAGCACCGTGTAGAGCAGGAACGCGGCAACACCGAGGAACAGCCCGGGAATCCAGGTGGAGGTGATCCCGATCTCGCCGAACTCGTCGGCGAGGATGCGATGCGACACCTGGTCGCGCCGTGGATACGCGCTCAGGCCGCCATAGGGTTCGAGCAGGCGGTCGAGACGGTCGATCACGTCCTGCTCCGTCGCGCCGCCGGCAAGCGTGAGCGCGACGTCGTTGAACGCCCCGTCCATCCGGAACGCTGCCGCCAGCGCGGGCCGGCCGATCCACAACACGCCGAAGTGCCGGTTGTCGGGGAACACCACGCCGGTGCCGATCTCGTAGATGTACTCGGGCGACAGCGCGAGCCCGACGATCGTGAGCTTCGTCCAGCGGCCGTTGAGCACCGCGCCGATCGAGTCGCCCACGCGCAGGCCGTTGGCCTCGGCGAAGGTTCGACTGGCAATCGCCTCGTCGCCGCGGCCGGGCTCGACGTAGCGGCCCTCGCTCAGCGCCAGGTCGTTCAGCATCGGCTCGCGTCGCTCGGGGATCGACACGAGCCGCCCGGTCGCCGGCTCGTCGAGCCCAGGCACGTCGAGCGTCACGTCGGCCACCACGCGGGTGTCGACCGTCGCGACGCCGGGGATCGCGCGGATGCGCTGTGCCACCTCCAGCGGCGCCCGCTTCAGCCCCGCGAACACGTCGGCGAAGCGGTAGCTCGCGTAGTAGTCCTGCTGCGCGACGACCAGCGAATGCCAGGTGCCGCGCATCGCGACGAACGCGGCGATGCCGCAGGCGACCACCAGCGCGGCGGCAAGCACCTGCCCGCGCAGGTGCCACAACTCGCGCAGCATGATCCGCGCCAGCGGCGTCACCACGAAATCTCCGACGGCGCCGCGCGCCGCGCGTTGCGCTCGATGCCGACGATGCGGCCGCTGCCGATGCGGATCACGCGATCGGCCATCGCCGCGATCGCTGCGTTGTGCGTGATCAGCACGGTGATCGTGCCCAGTTCCCGGTTCACCCGCTCGAGCACCTCGAGCACCACCTTGCCGGTGGCGTAGTCGAGCGCCCCGGTGGGCTCGTCGCACAGCAGCACGTCGGGCCGCTTGGCCACCGCGCGCGCGATCGCCACGCGCTGCTGCTCGCCGCCCGAGAGCTGGGCCGGGAAGTGGTTGCGCCGGTCGCCCAGCCCGACCAGCTCGAGCGCCTGCGCCGGATCCATCGGATCGGGCGCGATCTGCGTGACCAGCGCCACGTTCTCGAGCGCGGTGAGGCTCGGGATCAGGTTGTAGAACTGGAACACGAAGCCGACGTGCTCGCGGCGGAACTCGGTGAGTTCGGCGTCGGTGGCCGCGGTCAGCAGGTGGTCGCGATAGTAGACCTCGCCGCGGGTCGGTCGGTCGAGCCCGCCGAGGATGTTCAGCAGCGTCGACTTGCCGCTGCCCGAGGCGCCGAGCAGCACCACCAGTTCGCCCTCGTAGAGGTCGAGGTCGACCTCGCGCAGCGCGTGCACCTCGACCTCGCCCATCCGGTAGACCCTGGAGACGCCGTGCACGTGGAAGACCGCGTCACCGCGCACTGTGCCGCTCCCGAACCTATCCGGCCTTCGCGAGGTCGGCCGCCGAGGTGAACGAGTCGGCGAAGAACTCGGCCGGTGGCAACCCGCAGGTCGTGGTGAAGTCGCGCCGCGCGGCCTCGACCACCACCGGCGCGCCGCAGGCGTACACCTGGTGGCCTGACAGGTCGGGCAGGTCGGCCATCACCGCGCGATGCACGAAGCCGGTGCGCCCGTGCCAGTCGTCTTCGGGCAGCGCGTCGGAAACCACCGGCACGTAGCGGAAGCCGTCGATCTCGCGCGCCCACTGCCCGGCGAGCGCGTTCATGTAGAGGTCGTGCGGACGCCGCCCGCCCCAGTAGAGCGTCATCGGCCGCGCGATCCCGGCGTGGCGCGCATGTTCGACCATCGCCTTGACCGGCGCGAAGCCGGTGCCGCTGGCCACGAACACGATCGGGCGATCGCTGTCCTCGCGCAGGAAGAAGGTGCCCATCGGCCCCTCGAAGCGCAGGATGTCGCGCACCGCGACGGCGGGCTGCGCCGCGCCGAACAGCGCGTCGGTGAACCGGCCCCCGGGCATGTGGCGCACGTGCAGCTCGACCTGCCCCTCGGCCTGGTGCGGCGCGCTGGCCATCGAGTAGCTGCGTCGCGAGCCGTCCTTCAGCAGCAGCTCGATGTACTGGCCGGCCAGGTATTGCAGCCGCTCGTTGGCCGGCAACTGCAGCACGAGCACCGCGACATCGGGGGCCGGGCGGTCGATCGACGCGACCCGGCACGGCATCTTGCGGATCGGGATGTCGCCGGCGGCGGCAACCACGCGGCATTCGACCGCCAGGTCGGAGAGCGCGTGCGCGCAGCACAGCAGCGCGTAACCGCGCGCCGCCTCGTCGGCGCCGAGCGCCTTCTCGGCGTGCGGCCCGTGCCCGATGCGGCCCTCGACCACGCGTGCCTTGCACGACCCGCAGGCGCCGTCGCGGCAGCCGTAGGGCAGCACCACGCCCTGGCGCAAAGCCGCTTCGAGGATGAACTCGTCGTCGTCGACGTCGAACTGCCTGCCGCTGGGAGTGACGGTGACCTTGAAGCTCATGACTGGCCCGGAGGCGGACGCGCAAAGCCGCTATTATGGCCCGCCGATCCGAGCGCATTCTCGAGCCGATGAGCCTTTTCTTCGCCCCGCATGGGGCACCCCGCGCCCTGCCACGGCGCTTTCGGCGCCCGCGCCTGCTGGTGATCGGCTGCGGCGACGTCGGCCTGCGCCTGCTGCAGCAACTCGCGCCCCGGCTGCGCGGCACGCTCGACGCGATCGCGGTCACGCGCCGGCCCGAGCAGCAGGCCGCGGTGCGCGCACTGGGCGCGCGCGCGATCGCGGCCGACCTCGACGACCGGCGCTCGCTGCGCCGGCTCGCGGCCTTCAC
>MEED01000042.1 GCA_001724855.1 Lautropia sp. SCN 69-89 | reverse complement strand
GTCCGACGGCTTCCGCGCCGCTGGCGTCGACGTGATCGACATCGGCATGGTGCCCACGCCGGTCGTCTACTACGCGACCTTCGAGCTGGGCACCGGAACCGGCGTGGCCGTCACCGGCAGCCACAACCCGCCCGACTACAACGGCCTGAAGATGGTGATCGCCGGCGACGCCATCTACGGCGACTCGATCCAGCGGCTGCGCGAATCGATCGAATCGGGCGCGCTCGCCGACGTGCCGGCACCACAGCGCGGCAAGCTGCGCAGCGAAGACCTGTCGGCGCGTTACCTCGCGCGCATCACCGGCGACGTGAAGCTCGCGCGCCCGATGAGAATCGCCGTCGACTGCGGCAACGGCGTGGCCGGCGCGCTCGCGCCGCAGCTCTTCCGGGCGCTCGGCTGCGAAGTCACCGAACTGTTCTGCGAAGTCGACGGTACCTTCCCGAACCACCATCCCGACCCTGCGCATCCCGAGAACCTGCAGGACCTGATCCGCGCGCTGCGCGACACCGACGCCGAGATCGGCCTGGCCTTCGACGGCGATGGCGACCGGTTGGGCGTCGTCACGAAAGACGGCCAGATCATCTTCCCCGATCGACAGCTGATGCTGTTCGCCGAGGACGTGCTGTCGCGCAACGCGGGCGCCGAGATCATCTTCGACGTGAAGTGCAGCCGCAACGTCGCCGCGCACATCCGCCGCCACGGCGGGCGGCCCACGATGTGGCGCACCGGCCACTCGCTGGTGAAGGCCAAGCTGAAGGAGACCGGCGCGCCGCTCGCGGGCGAGATGAGCGGCCACACCTTCTTCAAGGAGCGCTGGTACGGCTTCGACGACGGCCTGTACACCGGCGCGCGGCTGCTCGAGATCCTGTCGCGCCGCGCCGACCCGAGCGCGGTGCTGAACGCGCTGCCGAACTCGCCGGCCACGCCCGAACTGCAGCTCAAGACCGCCGAGGGAGAGAACTTCACGCTGGTGGAGGAACTCAAGCGCACCGCCAAGTTCGAAGGCGCCACCGAGGTGATCAAGATCGACGGGGTGCGGGTCGAATACCCGGACGGCTTCGGCCTGGCGCGGCCGTCGAACACGACGCCGGTGGTGGTGATCCGCTTCGAGGCCGATACGCCCGAGGCGCTCGCGCGGATCCAGGCGGACTTCCGGCGGGCGATCCTGGCGGTGAAGCCGGGGGCGGCACTGCCGTTCTAGGAAGCTCGTGCTACACTGATTCCGTGCTACACGGTCGATCACGACCATGCGGAGAATCGGCGATGAGCAACCTCACCATCACCGTCGACGACGAAGTGTTGAAGAAGGCGCGGATTCGCGCGCTCGAGCAAGGGTCCTCGGTGAACGCCGTGCTTCGGGAACTGCTGGAGGCCTATGCCGGCGTGCGACGGGGCCAATCCGCCGCCGCGGCCGACCTGATCGCATTGTCGGAGGAAGTCCAGTCGCGGCGCGGCGGACGCACCTGGACGCGCGAGGAACTGTACGAGCGCAAGTGATGCGCGCGTTCTTCGATACCAACGTTCTCGTCTACCTGTTCGACGGCGATGCTCCCGGCAAGCGGGAGGCAGCGCGTTCGCTGTTGCAGCAGGAGGCCGACGCGGGCCGGGCCACGCTGAGCACGCAGGTGCTGCAGGAGTTTTTCGTCACCGTCACGCGAAAGCTCGCCGTGCCGCTCGGCCATGAGCAGGCGGAGCGCGCAGTTCGCAACCTCGCCGAGTTGTCGGTCGTTCAGGTCGACGCGGGGCTGGTGTTTGCCGGCATCGAGCTGGCGCGCAGGCTGCAGGTTTCGCTGTGGGATGCGCTGATCGTGGGCGCGGCGCTGCAGTCCGGTTCGACCGTGCTGTACACCGAGGATCTCCAGCACGGGCAGCGCATCGACGGATTGACCGTCGCCAATCCCTTCGCGGCGCTTCAGACCCGGTAGTCTTCGCGCGACTTGCCCTGCGCTTCGAGCGCTGCGAGCCAGCGCGGCGTGCGCCCGCGTCCGGACCAGGTTTCGCCGGTCTTGGCGTTCCTGAACTTCGGCGCGACCGGCTTCTTGGCAACCCCTTTCCTTGCAGCGCGCTTCTTCGCCGCGCCTTTCACGGCGCGTGTCCGGCGCGGCCTCGCGCCGGCCATGTCTTCGAGCGACACGCCGAGCTTCTTCATCAGCGCGACGACCTGGGCGACGGCCTGTTTCTTCTTCTGTTCCGCGGCTTCTTCGAGTTTGCGCGCCTGCGCCTCGAGTTTCTGGATCTGTTTGCGGATGGTTTCGTAGGATCGGCGTGGCATGTTGGTCGGCAGTCCTCTGAAGGCGGGCGATTCCGGGTTCGATACTGCCACAGCGCCACGCCGGCGGGTGGATCTGCACGGAGTCCGGCGTTCCGGCTGGCATAATCGCCCGATTGCGCCTCCGGCATCGTCCGGCACTCCCCAGGTGGCACCGATCGCCCGAGCCCTCCGTCGATGACCGCTCATCCGAACCCGGAACCCGTCGCCCGCGCGGTGTTCTGGGGCTGGCACAGCGGCGACGCCATGGCCGCCGTACGCGAACTGTGCGCGCGGGGCCGGCTCGGGGTGGTGGCCTGGTTCGGCAACGGCCCGGATTGCACGCACCGCCTCGATCCGTTCATCCACCAGTTCCGGCTCGACCCCGTGCCGGCCGGGATGGGCGTCGATCCCGGCTCGCTCGCACCGCAGGAACTGCTGACGTTCTGCGACATGTATTCCCGGGTCTCGCGCGCCCGGGCGCTGCCGGTTCAGGAGCTCGAGCACACCGCCGCCTGCTACTTGCGTTTCTTCGTGGCGCTGCTCGCATCTTCGGGGTCGACTACCTGCTCTACCTCGCTGCGCGGCGTGCGGGTGTGCCCACCGTCTTCTGCTATCAGTCGCTGTTTCCCGACCGCTTCTTCTATGTGCGCACGCTCGAGGATTTCGGCAGTTTCGCCGAGGTGCCCGAGGGGCCGGGGCCGGAGCCGGACGAGCCCGAGGTGCGCATCGAGCGTCGCTTCGAGAAGAGGCTCTTCTACATGCAGGGCGTGAAGACGCGCGGCAAGCCGGCGCTGGCGAGTCTCGCCAACGACCTGCGGCGTCTGTCGACCACCCGCGCGAGCAAGCCGATGTCGCTGGCCGGCGCGCTTCAGAAGTACCAGGAGGCGCGCCAGTTCGTGCGTGGCTACGAGCGCGCAGCGGTCGCGTCCCCCGATCTGTCGGCGCCGTATGTCTATTTCGCGCTGCAACTGCAGCCCGAGATGACGACCTCGACGCTGGGCGGTGGCTATTCCGACCAGCTGTCGGCGCTGGAACGCCTGTCGGCGATGATCCCCGATGACTGGCGCATCTACGCGAAGGAAAACCCGAAGCAGACCGCGCGCCAGCGCGGCGAGGCGTTCTTCCGGCGACTGGCGATGATTCCGAAGGTGTCCTACGTCGCGAAGACGGTCGACACCTATGCGCTGCTGCAGGGCTGTCGCTTCGCGAGCACCGTGACCGGCACCGTGGGCTGGGAAGCGATCACCGGCGGCAAGCCGGTGCTGGTGTTTGGCCAGCCGTGGTTTGCGAGCCTGCCAGGCGTGCTTCGCTACCGCGCCGGGTTGACGGTGGACGAGGTGCTCGCGACGGCGATCGACCACGCGTCGCTCGAGCGGGCCGTGCGGGCGCTGCTGAGGAAGACGGCGCGGGGGGTGATCGATCCGGTGTACCAGGGCATCGTGCCCAAATTCGATCCGCATGCGAACGTCGAGCGGCTGCTCGGCTTCCTCGAGCGCGGCATCGACGGGCGATTGTTCGCCGCGGCCCCGGCGCAGAGAGCGGCGTGACGCGCACCGCCGTCTTCTTCGTCGCGTCGCCGCTGCACTATCTCGCAGCGCGCCGCGTGGCGCTCGACCACGAGCGCAATTCGCGGCACGTGCTGGTCTGCTACAGCCGGGTGATCGAGCCGGTGGTCCGGCCGGGCGATTGGGACGCGGTGGTCTACATCCCGTGGCCGCGCTTCGAGCCGCTGCCGGGGCTGTTCGGGCGCCACCGGCGGCTACTGGACAACCTGCGGCGCGTCGCCGACGCGATCGGGCCGGTCGACACGCTGGTGCTGCACAGTCCGGTCTTCGACACCGAGGCGATCAACTATTTCCTGCGCGCGCTACCGCGCATGACCGGCGCCGCGGCGATGCAGGCGCGCATCCTGCCGGACGGGCTGCTCAACGTGCAACGCTACCCGCTGAGCCTGGCCAGGCGGGTCGCACAGCGGTTCCGGGCGCTGCGCCGCCTCGTGAGTCCGGTGCTGCACTACTGGCACTTCTCGGGAGACCGGATCGGCTCGGATGCGTCGTTCGTCGACCGGATCTACGTCCTGCGGGGATTCCCGCACCGCTACGACCCGCTGCGCACCGTGACGCTCGGGCCCTTGACGGACCTCGCCACGCCGCTGCCGACCGTTGCCGCGACGCATGCCCGCGAGCCGACGCGTGCGCTCGTCGTCGGCCAGCCGCTGGCGGGATTCGGCCTGATGAGCGAGGCCGATCGCGTCGTGACCTCGAGGGAGATCTCCGACTGGCTCGCGAGCAAGCACCCCGGCCCGGTGGACTACAAGGCGCATCCGCGCGAGGGCGATCGGCACGAATTGCGCGAGCCCCGCTACCACCTGCTGGAGATCGACGAGCCGCTCGAAAACTACCTGGCCCGCACGCCGTATGCGGTCGTGGTCGGTTGTTGCTCGACCGCGTTGTTCATCGCCCGGCAGATTTACGGTCCGGCGGTGCACGTCGCCGCCTTCGGCGTGAACCGGGTGCACTTCAAGGGCGCCGGAAAGCGCGAAAATACGCTGGCGCTGATGCGCGAGCTCTCCATCGAGGTCCACTGAACGTCATGCTGGATGGCAAATCGATATTGATCACGGGCGGCACCGGCTCGTTCGGAAAGCAGTACGTGAAGACGATCCTGGCGCGCTATCGGCCGCGCCGCATCGTGGTGTTCTCGCGCGACGAACTCAAGCAGTTCGAGATGCAGCAGGAGTACGACGCGCCCGAGATGCGGTATTTCATCGGCGACGTGCGCGATGGCGAGCGGCTGCGACAGGCGATGCGCGGCATCGATGTCGTGATCCACGCCGCGGCGCTCAAGCAGGTGCCGGCGGCCGAGTACAACCCGATGGAGTGCATCAAGACGAACGTGCACGGCGCCGAGAACGTGATCCTGGCGGCCATCGAGAACGAAGTCGAGCAGGTGATCGCGCTCTCCACCGACAAGGCCGCGAACCCGATCAACCTCTACGGGGCGACCAAGCTCGCCTCCGACAAGCTGTTCGTTGCCGCCAACAACATGGCGGGCGGCCACAGGACGCGCTTCGCGGTGGTGCGCTACGGCAACGTGGTCGGCTCGCGCGGCTCGGTGGTGCCGTTCTTCCGGCGGCTGATCGCCGACGGCACCGATCACCTGCCGATCACGCATGCCGACATGACGCGCTTCTGGATCACGCTGCAGCAGGGCGTCGACTTCGTGCTGAAGTGCTTTGAGCGGATGCAGGGCGGAGAGATCTTCGTGCCGAAGATTCCGTCGATCCGCATCACCGACCTCGCCGCGGCGATGGCCCCCGAACTGCCGATGCGCATCGTCGGAATCCGCCCCGGGGAGAAGCTGCACGAGATCATGTGCCCGGCCGACGACTCCCACCTCACGCTGCAATTCGACGACCACTTCGTGATCCGGCCGACGATCCGCTTCTTCCATTCGGAGATGGACTACGCGGTGAACCGCTTGGGCGAGGCCGGTCGACCGGTGCAGCAGGGATTCGAGTACAACTCGGGCAACAACGCGCACTTTCTCGACGTGCCCGGGATCCGCGAAGTCAACCGTATTGCCGGCGCATGATTCCGTACGGACGCCAGGAGGTCACCCAGGCCGACATCGACGCGGTCGAAGCGGTGCTGCGATCGGATTTCCTCACGCAGGGGCCGGCGGTCGCGCGCTTCGAGCAGGCGCTCGCGTCGTATTGCGGCGCGGCGCATGGCGTGGCCATGGCCAACGCGACCGCGGCGTTGCACCTCGCCTGCCTCGCACTCGACCTCGGCCCCGGCGACTGGCTGTGGACCTCGCCGAACACCTTCCTCGCTTCGGCCAATTGCGCGATCTACTGCGGCGCGCGCGTCGATTTCGTCGACATCGACCCCCGCACCTACAACATGGATCCGGCCGCGCTCGCAGCGAAGCTCGAGCGCGCCGAGCGCGACGGGCGGCTGCCGAAGGTGGTCGTGCCGGTGCACTTCGCCGGCCAGAGCTGCGACATGGCGGCGATCGGCGCTCTGGCGAAGCGCTATGGTTTTCGCGTGATCGAAGACGCCTCGCACGCGGTCGGTGGCCGATATCGCGGCGCGCCGGTCGGCTCGTGTGCGCACAGCGACATCGCCGTGTTCAGTTTCCACCCGGTGAAGATCGTCACCACCGGCGAAGGCGGCATGGCGCTCACCCATGACGCCACGCTCGCGCGCCGCCTCGAGCGACTGCGCAGCCACGGCATGACGCGCGAGGCCGCGCTGATGGATGCGGAGCCGGACGGGCCCTGGTATTACCAGCAGGTCGAGCTCGGCTACAACTACCGGATCACCGACATCCAGGCCGCGCTCGGCCTGAGCCAGCTCGCGCGGCTCGACGACTACGTGCGGCGGCGGCACCGGCTCGCCGCGCGCTACGAAACCCTGCTCGACGACCTCCCGGTGATCGTCCCGGCGCAAGCGGCCGATGCGCATTCCGCGCTTCACCTGTACCCCATCCAGGTCGATGTCGCGCGCTGCGGGCGCAGCCGTCGGCAGGTGTTCGATGCGCTGCGCGCAGCCGGCATCGGCGTGAACGTGCATTACATCCCGGTGCACACGCAGCCGTATTACCGGCGAATGGGCTTCGCACCCGGCGACTTTCCGCGCGCCGAGGCCTATTACGCGCAGGCGATCAGCCTGCCGATGTTCGCGACGCTCACCGACGCCCAGCAGGACGAGGTGATCGCGGCCGTGCGAAGGGCGCTTTCGTGAGGCTCGCGGTCATTCCGGCGCGCGGCGGCAGCAAGCGCATTCCGCGCAAGAACGTCCGGCCGTTCGCCGGCAAGCCGATCGTCGCGTATTCGATCGAGGCGGCGCGCGCCAGCGCGCTGTTCGACCGCGTGATCGTTTCCACCGACGACGAAGAGATTGCGCGGGTCGCGCGCGACTGTGGCGCCGAGACGCCGTTCGTGCGGCCGCGCGAGCTTTCGGACGACCACACCGGCACCAACGCGGTGGTCAGGCACGCGATCTCGTGGTGCGGCGAGCACGGCGCGCTGCCGCAGCACGTCTGCTGCATCTACGCGACCGCGCCGTTCGTGCAGCCGCGATACCTGCGCGAGGGCTACGAGCGGCTGGTCGCCAGCGGCAAGTCGTTCGCGTTCTCGGTGACCAGCTTCGCGTTTCCGATCCAGCGCGCGCTGCGCATTGGTGCCGACGGCTGCGTGCAGCCGGTCTGGCCCGAGAACATCGCGCGCCGCTCGCAGGATCTCGAGGAGACGTACCACGATGCCGGGCAGTTCTACTGGGGCACCGCGCAGGCCTTCCTCGACGACGTAGTGCTGTACTCGGCTGCCTCGGTGCCGGTGATCCTGCCGCGGCACCTGGTGCAGGACATCGACACCGAGGAAGACTGGGTGCGCGCCGAACTGATGTTTCGCGCGCTGCAGGCGCAGCAGGAAGGGCGATGAAGGTCGCGCTGCGCACCGATGCGTCGGAGCGCATCGGCACCGGGCACCTGATGCGCTGCCTGACGCTGGCCGACGCGCTGCGCTCGGGCGGTGCGCGCACGCGCTTCGTCTGCCGGCCTCTGCCCGAAGGGCTTGCCGGGCTGGTCACGGGCCGCGGGCACGAACTGGCGGGGCTGCCGCCGTGCGATGGTGCACCGGCGAGCGGCGTCGCCGATCCGCCGCATGCGGCCTGGCTCGGCGTGTCACAGGCCGACGACGCGCAGGCGACGCTCGCGGCGCTTGCCGGCGAAACGCCATGGGACTGGCTCGTCGTTGACCACTACGCGCTCGATGCGCGCTGGGAATCGCAGTTGCGCGCCTGTGCGCGGCGCATCCTCGCGATCGACGACCTGGCCGACCGGCGCCACGACTGCGACGCGCTGCTCGACCAGAACCTTTACGCCGACATGCAGGCGCGGTACGCGCGGCTGGTCCCGGCACACTGCCTGCAGCTGCTCGGCCCGCGCCATGCGCTGCTTCGCCCCGAGTTCGGCGAAGCGCGCGCCCGGCTGCGCGAGCGCGGCGATGCGGTCAGGCGGGTGCTGGTGTTCTTCGGCGGCATCGACGCAGGGAACCTCACGGCTTCGGCGCTCGATGCGCTCGACGCGATCGCGCTCGATGCCGACGTGGACGTGGTGATCGGTGCCGCACACCCGCGGCGCGCAGCGCTCGAAGCGCGCTGCGCCGCGCGGCCGCGCACCGCGCTTCACGTGCAGGCGACCGACATGGCCGCGCTGGTCGCGGCGGCCGACGTCGGCATCGGCGCGGCGGGCGTCGCCACCTGGGAGCGCTGTGCGCTCGGGCTGCCGTCGCTGGCGTTCGCCGTGGCCGCCAACCAGCAGGCGCTGTTGCGCGACGCGGCGCGCGAAGGGTTGGTGCTCGGGCCGCAGGTCGACGCCTCGGACCCGGTCGCGCTCGCGCTGCAACTGCGCGCGCTGATCGACAACCCGTCGTTGCGCGCGCATCTCGCGCGGCGCGGCCTGGAGGCGGTCGACGCGCTCGGCGCCTCGCGCGTGGCGCGCGCGCTGCTGCAACCCGAGGTGGTCGTCCGCCCGGCGACGCAGGCCGATGCGCGCGACCTCTACGAATGGCGCAATGCGCCGCAGGTGCGGCGCTTCTCGCGCAACGATGCCGCGATCGACTGGGACGATCACTGCCGGTGGCTGGCAGCCGTGCTGGCCGATCCGCAACGCGTGCTGCTCGTGGGCAACGCCGGCGAGTCGCCGGCAGGGGTCGTGCGCTTCGACATCGCCGGCGCCGAGGCCGAGGTGTCGATCTATCTCGCGCCGGGCCAGGCTGGCCGCGGTCTCGGACGGGGTTTGCTTGACGCGGCCGAGCGCTGGCTCGCCGCGCGCCACGCCGGGGTCTCGCTGCTGTGCGCCGAAGCGCTCGCGGGCAACGACGCTTCGCATCGGCTGTTCACCGGCTGCGGCTTCGAGACATTCTCGACCCGCTATCGCAAGAGGATCCATCGATGAGCGCGCCCGCTTCCTTCGAGATCGCAGGACGACGTGTCGGCTCCGACGCGCCGCCCTTCGTCATCGCCGAGATGTCCGGCAACCACAACCAGTCGCTCGAGCGCGCATTGGCGATCGTCGAGGCCGCGGCGAAGGCGGGCGCGCACGCGCTGAAGATCCAGACCTACACCGCCGACACGATGACGATCGACGTCGACGAGGGAGCGTTTCGCATTTCCGATCCCGGCAGCCTGTGGCAGGGCAAGTCGCTGCACCGGCTGTACCAGGAGGCGTACACGCCGTGGGAATGGCACGCGCCGATTTTCGCGCGCGCGAAAGAGCTGGGGATGATCGCGTTCTCGACGCCGTTCGACGAGAGCGCGGTCGACTTCCTCGAGTCGCTCGACGCGCCGTGCTACAAGATCGCGTCGTTCGAGAACACCGACATCCCGCTGGTGCGCCGCGTCGCGGCCACCGGCAAGCCGATGATCGTCTCCACCGGGATGGCCAGCGTTGCCGAGCTCGACGAAACGGTGCGCGCGGTGCGCGAGGCTGGCTGCCGCGACCTGGTGCTGCTCAAGTGCACCAGCACCTATCCGGCCACGCCCGAGCACACCAACATCCTCACGATTCCGCACATGCGCGAGCTGTTCGGCTGCCAGGTCGGGCTGTCGGACCACACGATGGGAGTGGGCGTGGCGGTGGCGGCGGTCGCACTCGGCGCGACCGTCGTCGAGAAGCACGTCACGCTCGCGCGCGCCGACGGCGGCGTCGATTCGAGCTTCTCGCTCGAGCCGGCCGAGCTGGCGAGCCTGGTCGTCGAGAGCGCGCGTGCCTGGCAGTCGCTCGGTGGCGTCACCTACGGGCCGCAATCGGAGCAGGAGCGCAAGTCGCTCGCATTCCGGCGCTCGCTGTACCTGGTGCGCGACGTGAAGGCCGGCGATGCGTTCACGCGTGAGAACGTGCGCGCGATCCGCCCGGGCTTCGGCCTGGCGCCGAAGCACCTGGAACAGGTGCTCGGCCGGCGCGCAAGCCGGGACGCAACGCGCGGCACGCCGCTCGCCTGGGACTTGCTCGGCTGATCGGGCCCGCCTGGCTCACAGCGCCAGCGCGATCGCCTGCTCCCACCCCGGCATCGTGCGTCCGAACGCCTGCTCGTAGCGCGAAGGGTCGAGCGCCGAATACAGCGGCCGTTTCGCCGGCCGGGCGAGCGCGTTCTCGGCAAAGCCTTCGAGGTGCGGTGCCTGTGCGGCGGCGAGCTGGCCAGCGCGGATCGCTTCGCGGACGAAGGCCACGCCGAAGTCGTGCCAACTGGTCGCGCCGCGGGCCGACAGGTGATAGAGGCCCGACGGGGGGAGCGCGTCGAGCCCAGCGTTCGCGGCCTCGCGCGCGATGCAGTCGGCCACTTCGCGCGCGACGAGCTGCACCGGATTGGGCACGCCGAGCCGGTCGTTGGCGAGCCGGATCTTCCGGTCGGCACCCGCGCGCTCGAGCAGCATCGCCGAGACGTTGCGCCGCGGCGCGCCGTACAGCCAGCTGATCCGGAAGATCCAGTGGCGGCAGCCCGCATCGGCGATCGCGTGGTCGCCGTCGAGCTTGGTGGCGCCGTAGACCGACAGCGGGTTGGGCGCGTCGTCTTCGCGATAGGGGCGGCGCAGCGCACCGTCGAACACGTAGTCGGTCGAGAAGTGGATCAGCCGCGCGCCGTTGACGGCTGCTGCTCGCGCCAGCGCCGCGGGCAGCGCCGCGTTGAGCTGCGTCGCCAGGGCGGGCTCGCGCTCGCAACGGTCGACGTCGGTGAGCGCGATGCAGTTCACGACCACGTCGGGGCGCCAGCGAGCGAACCAGTGGGTGGCGGCTTCGGCGGGTGCCGTCGGGTCGAGCGCCAGCTCGCGTCGCGTGGGGGCGGACAGCTCGACGCGGCCGTCGGCCGGTGCGCGCGACAGCGGTCCGAGCCGCGCTGCGATCGCGCTGCCCAGGCGGCCGTGGCCGCCGAGCAGCAGCACGCGCAGCGACGCGCGCGGCACGCGGCCGTTGTTCGCTGCGGCCGGCTCAGTCATCCGCGCTGGCCGTGCCGGCCGCCGCGTCGAACACGAACAGCTCGGCCTGTGCGAAATCGGGCGCCTCGCGATCGCGCTCCGAGAGCAGCGGCTGCGCGCCCGCGAGCGGCCAGTCGATCGCAAGCCGTGGCGAGTTCCAGCGGATCGCGCGATCGAGCGCCGCATCCCACGGCTGCGTGAGCCCGTAGAGCATGAGGCAATCCTCGAGCGCGAGAAAGCCGTGCGCGAAGCCCGGCGGCACCCACAGCATCTGCGGATGCTCCGCGCGCAACTCGATCGCGAAGGGCATGGCGAAGTGAGGCGAGCCGCGGCGCAGGTCGACGATCACGTCGTGCACGCTGCCGTCGATCACCTGCACGAGCTTGCCCTGCGGCGCGCCGAGCTGGTAGTGCAGGCCGCGCAGCACGCCGCGCCGGCTGCGGCTGAGGTTCTGCTGGACGATCCCGACCGGGCCGGCGTGTGCGCGTAGCGCATCGAGGCGCAAGGCCTCGATCAGCCAGCCACGATCGTCGCGGTGCACGGGCGCGTCGAACAGCGCCCAGCCGGCGGCGTGCGCGCTGTGCAGCTTCATCGGGTTCGCGGCGCCTGCGTCGGCCCGGCGCCGGGCCGGGGCGCGGCGACATGTTCGAGCGCAGGGCCATGTTCGAGCGCGGCGCGCGCCGTGGCGCGCAGCCCCTCGTCGAGCGTGACCCGCGGCGTCCATCCGGTCTCGCTGCGCAGCTTGCGGTCGTCCATCGCGTAGCGGCGGTCGTGGCCGGGGCGATCGGCCACGAAGCGGATCCAGCGCGCGGCGCCGCCTCCCGGTGCATCGGCGCACGGGTGTGCGTCGACGGCGAAGATCCGGTGTTCGGGGCGGCCACGCGTCTCGATCCGGATCGCCTCGACCAGCCGCGCCACCAGCTCGAGGTTGGTCACCGCCTGATGGCCCGCGACGTTGTACGACTGGCCGGGCACGCCGCGCTCGATCGCCGCGACCAGCGCGGCGACGTGGTCGCCGACGTGGAGCCAGTCGCGCACCGCCAGCCCGTCGCCGTACAGCGGCACGGGCTCTCCGGCGAGGATGCGCTCGATCGCGAGCGCGACCAGTTTCTCGCGGTGCTGCCCCGGTCCGTAGGTGTTCGAGCCGCGCGTGACCAGGGTGGGCAGACCGTGGGTGACGTGGAACGCGGCGACGAAGTGGTCGGCGGCGGCCTTCGACGCCGCATAAGGGTTGCGCGGGCGGTACGGTGCCTCCTCGTCGCAGGGCGCGTCGTCGGGCCCGAGGGAGCCGAACACCTCGTCGGTGGAGCAGTGCAGGAAGCGGAAGGCCGCGGCTTCGGCCCCGCCGAGTGTGCGCAGGTGCGCGTGTGCAGCCTGCAGCAGCGTGAGCGTACCCAGCGTGTTGCTCTGCGCGAAGACGGTGGCGTCGACGATCGCGCGATCGACGTGCGTCTCGGCGGCAAGGTGCACGATCGCGCGCGGCCGGTGGGTGGCGAGCAGCGCGTCGAGCAGCGCACGGTCGCGCACGTCGCCGTGCACGAACGTGTAGCGCGCATCGCGCTCGACCGGCGCGAGCGCCTGAGGCCGCGCGGCGTAGGTGAGGGCGTCGAGGTTCACCAGCGGTTCGTCGCGCGCGGCGAGCCAGTCGAGCACGAATCTCGCGCCGATGAAGCCGCAGCCGCCCGTGACGAGGATCATGCCGGCTAGAATACCCAATCCCGTCACGACCGCGCGAACGATCCACGTCTCACATGGCCCGCTGGCTCTACACGATCGCCTGGTATCTGGCGATGCCGCTGGTGCTGGCCTGGCTGCTGTGGCGATCGCGTCGCCAGCCCGCCTATCGGGAGCACCTGGGCGAGCGCTTCGGCGCCCATGCGCGGCGTGCCGACATGCAGCCGCTGGTCTGGCTGCACGCGGTGTCGGTCGGCGAGACCCGGGCCGCGCAGCCGCTGGTGGAGGCGCTGCTCGGGCGCTACCCCGACTGCGAAGTGCTGATCACGCACATGACGCCCACCGGCCGCGAGACCGGCGCTTCGCTGTTCGCGGGCCGCCGCGTGCACCAGGCGTATCTGCCCTACGATTTTCCGTTCGCGGTGCGTCGCTTCCTGCGCGCCTGGCGCCCGACGATCGGCCTGCTGGTCGAAACCGAACTGTGGCCGAACCTGGTGGCGGTGGCGCGCGCCGAGGGCGTGCCGATGGCGCTGGTCAATGCGCGCCTGTCCGACCGGTCGTTGCGCAAGGCGCGCCGCTGGGCGCCGCTGATCCGGCCGGCGCTCGCCTCGCTCGACCTGGTGCTCGCGCAGACCGATTCCGACGCGCGCCGGCTCGCGCAACTGGGCCGGCACGCGGTGCCGGTGCTGGGCAACCTGAAGTTCGACGTGGTGGCCGAGCCGGCGCTCGAAGAGCGTGGGCATCGCTGGCGCGCGGCCTGGCTGGCGCGATCGGTGGGCGGGTTGCCGCGGTTCTGCGTCGTGGCAGCCAGCACGCGCGAGGGCGAGGAGGCACTGCTGCTCGACGCCTGGGCGCAGCAACTGCGGCCGCCGGCGCTGGCGAGCCGGTTTCCGCCGCTGCTGGTGATCGTGCCGCGGCATCCGCCGCGCTTCGACGAGGTGGCGGCGCTGATCGAGGCGCGCGGCTGGAAGACCGCGCGGCGCAGCCGGCTGGCCGACGACGAGAGCCTCGACGTGCAGGTGCTGCTCGGCGACTCGATGGGCGAGATGGCGGCCTGGTACGCGCTGGCCGACGTGGCGATCATCGGCGGCTCGCTGCTGCCCTTCGGCGGCCAGAACCTGATCGAGGCGTGCGCGGCCGGCGTTCCGGTGATCGTCGGGCCGCACACCTTCAATTTCGCCGAGGCCGCGGAGCAGGCGATCGCAGCCGACGCTGCGGTGAGGGTGCTCGACGCCTCGCGGGCCGTGAGCGAGGCGCTAACGATCGTGCTCGACGCCGAGCAGCGCCAGTCGATGAGCGATCGCGCGCTGGCGTTCGCGGGACGGCACCGCGGGGCGACCGCTCGGACGATGCAGGCGCTTGGCCCCTATCTCGACCGGCAGTCGCCATCGGCCTGATGGCAGGCGCCGGGGCGCGGATACCGATCGCCGGCAGCGCAGCCGCCGGCAGTCGTCCAACCGGTCAGGGCTTCTCGACGCGCCGGCCGCTGGCAGGCGGCACGAGCAGTGTATTCACCTGCGCCACGTCGTCTTCGCCGAGCCCACCCGCGGTGGACTTCAATCGCAGGCCGTTGAGCAGCGCGTCGTAGCGGGCCCGCGCGAGGTCGCGTTGCGTGGAGTACAGCTGCTGCTGCGCGTTCAGCACGTCGATGTTGATGCGCACGCCGACCTGGTAGCCGAGCAGGTTCGACTCGAGCGCGAGCCGGCTCGATCGCTCGGCTGCTTCGAGCGCGCCGACCTGCGCCAGGCCGCTGTTCAGCCCGAGGTAGGCCTGGCGCGCGCCCTGTTCGGCCTGGCGGCGCGCGTTCTCGAGGTCGGACTGCGAGCGCGCGTGCGAGGCCGCCGCTTCGCGCACGCGGGCCTCGATGCCGCCGCCGGCGTAGATCGGGATCGACAGCTGCAGGCCGAGCATCGTGCTGTCGGTACGCACGCCGACGAAGGCGTAGCTGCTGTTCTCGACGCGCTGCAGCGAGCCCACCACGTCGACGGTCGGGTAATGGCCGTAGCGCTGGCGGTCGATCTCGCGCCGGGCGATCTCGCTGGCGACGCGCTGCTGCTGCACCACCAGGTTGTTGTCGCGCGCGTTGCGCACCCATTCGGCCTCGCCGGCCGGCTGCGGGCCTTCGAGGACGAGACCGGGCCGCAGCACGTCGAGCTCGCCGACCGGCTGGCCGATCAGTTGCGCGAGCGCCGCGCGCCGCACTTCGAGGTCGTTGCGCGCCGCGATCTCCTGCGCCGAGGCGAGGTCGTAGCGTGCCTGCGCTTCCTGCTGGTCGGTGATCGTCGCGGTGCCCACCTCGAAGTTGCGCTTGGCGGCAGCCAGCTGCTCGGAGATTGCGCGCATCTGCGCGCGCAGCGTGTCGAGGTTGTCCTGCGCGGCGAGCACGTCGAAGTAGGCTTGCGAGAGCCGCAGCGCGAGGTCCTGCGTGGCCTGCGCGTATTGCGCCTCGCCGGCCGAGACCTGCAGCTTGCTCTGCTCGAACGATTCGACGTTCTGCAGACGGAACAGCGGATAGCTCAGCTGGATCGCATAGGTGCGCGCAGTGAAGTCGCGGGTCGGGCCGACGTTGGGGTCGACGCTCTGCGGCATCAGCGAGGCGGTGGCGTTCACCGACGGCAGCAGCCCGGCGCGCGCCTGCGGCACCCGTTCGCGGGTGGCCTGCAGCTGCGAGCGTGCGCTGGCCAATTGGGCGTCGTTGGCCAGCGCGGCGCGCCACGCCTGCATCAGGTCGAGCGCGAACGAAGGCGCGGCGGCACCCAGCGCGAGGGCCGCGGCGAGTGCCTTCAAGGTAGGGGTGGGTCTCATCGCGAACGCTCCGCCGTCAGTAGAGGGGCATCGTGTGGTCGACCTCGCGTGCCCAGCCGTCGACGCCGCCCTGCAGGTTGAACACCGACTCGAAGCCGCGGTGCTCGAGGAACATCGCCACCTGCAGGCTGCGCACGCCGTGATGGCAGATGCAGACGATCGGCCGCGACGGATCGAGTTCGTTCAGGCGCCCCGGGATCTCGCGCATCGGCACGTGCACGCTGCCGGGCAGCGAGCACAGCGCGTACTCCCAGTGCTCGCGCACGTCGAGCAGCAGCGGCGCGTCCGTGCCGGGCGCGGCACTGCCTGAACCGCGCGCGGCGCTGCCGGCATCGCGGGCGCCGCCGCCGGCACTGGGCGCCAGCCACTCGGCCAGTTCTGCGGGGTGCAGGTTCTGCATCTAGAAGACGAAGGCCTCTTTCTTCGGGAACTCGACCAGCGGCAGCGCCACCGTGTCGAACAGGTTCTCGGCCGCGAACTGGCGATCGGCCACGCGGGTGATCCGCTGCGCGGTCATCATCGGCAGTTCACCGACGATCGCGACCAGCCGCCCGCCGACCGTGAGCCGCTCGAGCAGGGACTCCGGCACGAAGGGCACCGAGCCCGACACCATGATCGCCTCGAAGCTCCCGCCAGGGGCCGCGCGCAGGCCGTGGCGGTGCTCGACGGAAGCGTTGGAGACGTGCGCGCGCGCCAGGTTGGCAGCGGCGAAGCGGGCGAGGTCCTCGCGGATCTCGGCCGAGACGACGCGCCGCGCGCAATGCGCGAGCAGCGCGGCCACGTAGCCCGAGCCCGCGCCGATCTCGAGCACGGTTTCGTGCTTCTTCGGGGCGAGCGCCTGCAGCATCCGCGCTTCGACCTTCGGCGCCAGCATCACTTCGCCGGTGTCGTGGCCGTCGACGGTGAGCGGAATCTCCATGTCGGTGAACGCCAGTGCGCGCAGGGCCGGCGGAACGAAGTCTTCGCGGTGTACTGCGAACAGCAGGTCGAGCACATCCTGGTCGAGCACGTCCCAGGGCCGGATCTGCTGCTCGATCATGTTGTAGCGGGCGCGTTCGAAGTCCATGGTTGCCGTCCAGGCGCTGAAAACCGGAGATTCTAGCAATCCGCCCCTTTTTCAAGGCTGGCGGGTCGATTCACGCGGGCGCCCGGTGAGGCGCGCTCCGAGGTCGTCGAGGAAGGTGTAGAGCACCGGCACGACCAGCAGCGTGAGCAGCGTCGAGGCGAGCACGCCGCCGATCACCGCATGCGCCAGCGGCGCGCGCTGCTCGGCGCCTTCGCCGGTGCCGATGGCCAGCGGCAGCATGCCGAAGACCATCGCGAGCGTGGTCATCAGGATCGGGCGCAGGCGGATCTCGGCGGCCTGCAGCAGCGCCTGCGCGCGGGCCAGGCCGCTCGCGCGCGCCTGGTTCGCGAAGTCGACCAGCAGGATCGCGTTCTTGGTGACCAGCCCCATCAGCATGATGAAGCCGATCATCGAGAACATGTTCAGCGTCGAGCGCCAGGCGAGCAGCGCCAGCACCACGCCGATCAGCGACAGCGGCAGCGAGGCCATGATCGCGAACGGCTGCAGGAAGCTGCCGAACTGCGAGGCGAGGATCATGTAGATGAACACGACCGCGAGCACCAGCGCCTGGAGCGCGTAGCCGAAGCTCTCGGTCATGTCGCGGTTCGAGCCGCCGGTCTCGAAGCGATAGCCGGCGGGCAGGTCGATCTTCGCGAGCTGCTTCTGCAGCAGGCTGCCGGCGCTGCCGGCGGCGATGCCCTCGACGTTGGCCGAGATGAGGATCTCGCGGGTCAGCGACTTGCGGTTGATCTGCGTCGGGCCGAGCCCCTGGCGGAAATCCGCGATCTGGCGCAGCGCCACCATCCGCGGGGCGCCGTCGCCGTCGGCACGCGCCGAGGTGAGCGTGAGGCGCTCGAGGTCGGCCACCGAGCTGCGCTCGCTGCGCGGCAGGCGCACCCGCACGTCGTAGTTCTCGTCGTCGGGGGCGCGCCAGGTGGTCGTGGCGTCGCCCGCCAGCAGTGGCCGCAGCACCGCGCTCACCTGCGCGACGCCCACCCCGAGATCGGAAGCGAGCGCGCGATCGATTTCGGCCGACACCGTCGGCTTGGCCGGCTTGGAGCTGGTGTCGACCTCGACAATTCCGCCACGACCGATTTGCGCGTTCACCGCGGCGATCGCCTGCTGCACCTGCACCGCCAGGCGGTCGAGCACCGCGGTGTCCTGTCCCTGGATGCTGATCTGGATCGGCTTGCCCGAGCTCACCGCGTTCAGGGTGCCGAGGTCGGTGACGGTGATGCCGGCGATCCGCGCCAGCCGTTCGCGCACCGGCGTGCGCATCTGCTGCACCGACAGCGGCCTGCGGCTGCGGTCGACCAGCACCGCGAACGCCAGCGCGTAGTTGCGCCCTTGTGCGACGCCGGTGTTGATCGTGCCGTAGGTCATCGTCACGCCCTCGAACTCGTGCAGCGCGGCCTCGACCTGGCGCAGCTTGTCCTCGGTGAACTGCAGCGACGAGCCCACCGGCGTGTAGAACTGCACGTAGACCTCGTTGTTGTCGGCCTCGGGGACGAACTCGGTGCCCACCAGCTTCATCAGCGGAAACGCGCTGGCGAAGATGGCGGCGGCCGCCGCGAGCGCGATCACGCGGTGGCGCAGCCCCCAGCGCAGCAGCGCGACGTAGCCGCCCTCCAGGCGCAGCATCGTCGCCTGGAACACGCGCAGCACGCGCGCCACCGGGCCCTTGCCGCGCGGGCCGTGCACGTCGGGATCGCGCCAGACCGAGGACAGCATCGGGTCGAGCGTGAAGGCGATCAGCATCGACAGCATGACCGCGAACGCGACCGTGACGCCGAACTGCTTGAAGAAGCGGCCGATGATGCCGCCCATGAAGCCGATCGGCATGAACACCGCGACGATCGTGAAGGTGGTGGCCGCCACCGCCAGCCCGATCTCCTTCGTGCCGTCGAACGCGGCGTCACGATGGTGCTTGCCCATCGCCTGGTGGCGCACGATGTTCTCGCGCACCACGATCGCGTCGTCGATCAGCAGGCCGACGCAGATCGACAGCGCGAGCAGCGTCACCAGGTTGATCGAGAAGCCCATCGCGAACATCACGAGGAAGGTGCCGATCAGCGAGATCGGCAGCGTGAGGCCGGTGATCACCGTCGAGCGCCACGACGACAGGAACAGGAACACGATCACCACGGTGAGCAGCGCCCCCTCGACGATGTTGCGCTGCACGCTGGACACCGAGTTGCGGATCGCGGTCGATGCGTCGCGCACCACCGACACGGTCACGTCGGGCGGCAGCTCGGCGGCCAGGCGCGCCACGGTACTGCGCACGCTGTCGACCACCGCGATCGTGTTCTCGCCCTGCGCGCGTACCACGTCGAGCGCGATCGCGCGCCCGCCGTCGACCAGGGCGCTGGTCTCGGGCTCCTCCTCGCCGTCGATCACGTCGGCCACCTGCGACAGGTAGACCGGGTGGCCGCCGCGGCGCGCCACGATGATGCGCCCGAAGTCGGCGACGCTGGCCATGCGCGCGCGGATCTGCACCACCTGCTCGCGATCGCGCGAGACCAGCGTACCCGCGGGAAGTTCCTGGTTCTCGCTGGCGAGCGCCTGCATCACCTGGTCGACGCCGACGCGCAGCGCCTCCATGTCGGCGGGCCGCAGCGCGACCTGCACTTCGCGGCGCACACCGCCCACCAGCGTGACGCGGCCCACGCCGCGCACGTTCTCGAGCCGCCGCTTGACCACCTGGTCGGCCAGCGTGGTGAGTTCCCGGGCGTTGCGCTGCTTCGAGCGGACCGCCAGCGATATCACCGGCACGTCGTCGGGGTTGAAACGCGTGACCAGCGACTCCTTGACGTCCTCGCGAAGCTGCGGGCGCACCAGCGCAACCTTCTCGCGCACGTCCTGCGTGGCCTGCGCCGGGTCGACGGTCAGGTCGAAGCGGATGATGACGACCGAGTTGCCCTCGAACGACCGCGACGACAGTTCATAGACGCCGCTGATCGTGTTGACCTGTTCCTCGATGCGCCGCGTGATGTCCGATTCGACGACCTCGGGCGAGGCGCCGGGCCACGCGGTGGTGACCACCACCACCGGGAACTCCACGTTGGGGAACTGCTCGACCGGCAGCCGGTGGTAAGAGAAGATCCCCAGCACCAGGAACGCGGCCATCACCATGGTCGCGAAGACCGGGTGGTTGATCGAGACGCGGGTGAACCACATCGCGCTATGGTCGGGGCGCGCCGCCCGGCGTGGCCGAAGGCTTCGCCGCGGTCGCCGGCGCGATGGCCACGCGACTGCCGGTGCGCAGCGTGCCCAGGTTCACGCCGACGATGCTGTCGCCCGCCTTCAGGCCCTCA
Organism: Lautropia sp. SCN 69-89; assembly: GCA_001724855.1. Taxonomy (GTDB): domain Bacteria; phylum Pseudomonadota; class Gammaproteobacteria; order Burkholderiales; family Burkholderiaceae_E; genus Zeimonas. The sequence continues at coordinate 4,123 of MEED01000042.1, read as the reverse complement.
CGCACTTCGGCCAGTCCGACCGCTCCCTGGCCGGCCGGCGCCGATTCGTCGCGCAGGCCCACACGCAGGTCGCGCTCGGCGAGCCGCCCGCCGTCGATCAGATAGACGAACTGGCGCCCGCCCGCGTCGCGGATCGCGGCGAGCGGCACCACCAGCACGTCGCGGCGCTCGTCCAGCGCGAGGCGGCCCTGCGCAAACATGCCGGCGCGCACGCGCGCTTCGCCCGCCGGGAAGGACAGTGCGATGTAGATCGGCACCGAGCGGGTCCCCGCCTGCGTCCCCGGGTTGATCCGCGCGACGCGGCCGACCTGCTCGCCGTCGATGCCTTCGATCGACAGCGACACCGGCTGGCCGATGCGCACTGCTGCGATCTCGCTGGCGGGCACCGGCGCCTCGATCTCCATGCGCGAGAGGTCGACGATCGACAGGATGCGGGCGTCGGCGGGAAGCTTCTCGCCGACCTGCGCGAAGCGCTCGGCGACGATGCCCGACATCGGGGCGGCGATGCGCGTGTCGGCGAGCGCCTTGCGCGCCTGGTTCAGCTGCGCCGCGGCCGCGTCGCGCGCGGCGACCGCGACATCCACTGCAGAACTCGCGTTGTCGAACGCGTTCTGCGAGATGAACTGCTTTTCGAGCAGCCGGCGGTTGTTCTCGAGCGTGCGCTGCGCCTGCGCGAGCTGCGCCTGCGCCGAGCGCAGCTGCGCTTCGCGTTCGCGCACGCGCAACTCGAAGTCGGTGGGGTCGAACCGCGCGAGCAGCTGGCCTTGCCGCACCGCTTCGCCTTCGCGTACCGCGAGCTCGACGATGTCGCCGGCGAGTTTCGCCTTGACGGTGGTGCGCTCCACCGGCGTGAGCGTGCCGGTGACCGGGATCGTCCGCGCGATCGTGCCGGTGCGCACCGTGTAGAGATCGGTGCCGGCGAACTCGATCGCGGCGGGCGCCGAGGCTTCGGCCGTGCCCGCGGGAGCGGGCGGGCCGTCGGCCGGCGCGCCCGCAGGGGCGGCGCTGGCCGGCTGCGCCGCATTGGCGAGCGGCTGCGGCGCCGGGCGCAGCCAGAGCACTGCGGCGCCGGCGGCGAGCGCCAGCGCGATCCCGATCGCGGGCCAGCGCCTCACTGCGTCCGCTCCGGCAGGCCGCGTGCCGCGTCGGGCGCGAGCGCGCCCAGCACGAAGTCGAGGTGCGCGTCGAGGAAGCGCTCGATCGGGACTTCGGCCCCGGACGGGCAACAGGGCAGGATCGAGTGTTCCCAGATCGCTCGCAACACCATCGGTGACATCCACAGGTGGATGCTGGCGTCCACGTCGACCGCACGGAACTCGTGCTGGCGCACGCCGCGCTCGATGATCGATCGCAGCAGCATCACGTTGCGCAGCACGACTTCCTGCTGGAAGAAGCGCGCCAGTTCGGGAAAGTTTCCGGCTTCGCCGACCACCAGCTTGGCGATGCCCGCCAGTCGCGTGGCGCCGAACGAGGTCCACCACCGGCGGAAGAATTCGCCGAGCAGCTCCGCGCTGCCCGCGGTGGAACCCGCCGCATCGCGCTCGAAGGCCTCGATCAGCGGCACGATGTTCTGGCGCACCACCGCCTTGAAAAGCTCTTCCTTGCCCGCGTAATAGAGGTAGAGCGTGCCCTTGCTGACGCCGGCGCGCGCGGCCACGTCGTCGAGCCGCGTTGCGGCATAGCCTTTCTCGACGAAGAGGTCGAGCGCCGCGTCGAGCAGCTCGCCGGGGCGCGCGTCCTTGCGACGCTCCCAACGGGGCGGGCGCGGCGTGGCGGCGGGTGCGGGGGCAGCAGGGCGCAATTTAATGACCAAAAGGTCAGTAATTGTAGGGGTCAACCGTGCCGGCGTCAAAACGCCGGTTTGCCTTGCGCGGCCGGCTGCGCTACCTTCAGCGCTCGCTAGGGGTCCTGGGCGGCCGCACGGGGTGTGCGGCGGTGCCGGGTGAGAGAGTCCCTCCGAACCTGATGCGGGTAATGCCGCCGAAGGGAAGCCGACATGAACGCCAATCCGCAGTTCCTGGCCGCTACTGCAGCGGTCGACGAGGCGGCCATCCAGCCGCTGCCCAACTCCCGCAAGATCTACGTCGAAGGCTCGCGACCCGACATCCGGGTGCCGATGCGCGAGATCGCGCAATCGGACACGGCGACGATCGGCGGCGGGAGCGAGCCCAATCCGCCGGTCTGGGTCTACGACACCAGTGGCCCCTACACCGATCCCGACGCGCGCATCGACATCCGGCGCGGGCTCGCGCCGCTGCGTGCGCGATGGATCGACGAGCGTGGCGACACCGAGCCGCTCGATGGCCCGAGCTCGCGCTACGGGCGCGAGCGGCTCGACGATCCGAAACTCGCCGCGCTGCGCTTCGATCTCGCGCGCGCGCCGCGGCGCGCGCGCGCCGGTGCCAACGTCACGCAGATGCATTACGCGCGCTGCGGGCTGGTCACTCCCGAGATGGAATTCGTCGCGATCCGCGAGAACCAGCGCCGCGCCGAATACGTGGCAGCGCTGCAGGCCGCGGGCCCTCAGGCCGCGCGCATGGCGGCGGCGCTTCTGCGCCAGCATCGCGGCGAGTCGTTCGGCGCGGCGATCCCCGCGGAGATCACTCCCGGGTTCGTGCGCAGCGAAGTCGCGCGCGGCCGTGCGATCATTCCGGCCAACGTGAACCACCCGGAGAGCGAACCGATGATCATCGGGCGCAACTTCCTGGTGAAGGTCAACGCGAACATCGGCAACTCGGCGGTGACTTCGTCGATCGGCGAGGAAGTCGAGAAGATGACCTGGGCGATCCGCTGGGGCGGCGACACGGTGATGGACCTGTCCACGGGCAGGCACATCCACGAGACGCGCGAGTGGATCATCCGCAACTCGCCGGTGCCGATCGGCACGGTGCCGATCTACCAGGCGCTCGAGAAGGTGGACGGCCGCGCCGAGGCGCTCACCTGGGAGATCTTCCGCGACACGCTGGTGGAGCAGGCCGAGCAGGGCGTCGACTACTTCACGATCCACGCCGGGGTGCGCCTGCCGTTCGTGCCGCTTACCGCGAACCGGCTCACCGGCATCGTCTCGCGCGGGGGCTCGATCATGGCGAAGTGGTGCCTCGCGCATCACCGCGAGAGCTTCCTGTACACGCACTTCGAAGAGATCTGCGAGATCATGAAGGCCTACGACGTGAGCTTCTCGCTCGGCGACGGCCTGCGCCCCGGGTCGATTCACGACGCCAACGACGAGGCGCAACTGGCCGAACTGCGCACGCTGGGCGAACTCACGCAGGTCGCCTGGAAGCACGACGTGCAGGTGATGATCGAAGGGCCGGGGCACGTGCCGATGCAGCTCATCAAGGAGAACATGGAGCTGCAACTGCGCGACTGCGACGAGGCGCCGTTCTATACGCTGGGCCCGCTCACCACCGACATCGCGCCCGGTTACGACCACATCACCAGCGCGATCGGCGCCGCGCAGATCGGCTGGTACGGCACCGCGATGCTGTGCTACGTGACGCCGAAGGAGCACCTCGGCCTGCCGAACAAGAAGGACGTGAAGGACGGCATCGTCGCGTACAAGATCGCCGCACACGCGGCCGACCTGGCCAAGGGGCATCCGGGCGCGCAGATCCGCGACAACGCGCTGTCGAAGGCACGCTTCGAGTTCCGCTGGGCCGACCAGTTCAACCTGGGCCTCGATCCGGATACCGCGAAGGACTTCCACGACGAGACGCTGCCGAAGGAGTCGATGAAGACCGCGCACTTCTGCTCGATGTGCGGGCCGCACTTCTGCTCGATGAAGATCACGCAGGAAGTGCGCGACTACGCCGACCGCCAGGGCATCGGCGAGCGCGAGGCGCTCGAGCGGGGAATGCGCGAGAAGGCGGGCGAGTTCGTCGAGGGCGGGGCGGAGATCTACCAACGCTCGTGAAACGGCGGTTGGCGCGCGCAAACGTCTGCGCAAGCAAAGGCGCGGGCCGGGCGCCGCGGGCGCGCCGGGTGCTTGCCCCCGCTTCGCGGGGGTGCCCTGCGATGCTCGCATCACCGGCTGGCGCGGCGAAACTCGCTGCGCTCGCTGCGCGAGCTCCGCTCAAACAGATCGCCGCGAGAATGATGGACGATGCGCGCTGCGCGCGCCGCC
>MEED01000041.1 GCA_001724855.1 Lautropia sp. SCN 69-89 | reverse complement strand
CACGAAGCACGCGGGCTCGGCGGGCAGCGCGTGCAGGCGCTCGCCGATGCCCGTCGCGAAGGCACGGCGTCCGAACACGAACGCGGGCACGTCGGCGCCCAGGCGCAGTCCGAGGGCCATCAGGCGGCGCCGATCCAGACCCAGGCCCCACAAGCGGTTCAGGCCGAGCAGCACGGTGGCTGCGTCGGAGCTGCCACCACCCAGGCCCGCGCCCATCGGTATCCGCTTGTCGATCGCGATCTCCACGCCGAGTCGGCAACCGGTCTCGGCGGCGAGCAGGCGCGCAGCGCGCACCGCGAGGTCGGATTCGGCCGCGACGCCGGGCAGCGGGTCGCGGCGCACGATTGCCGCGTCGTCGCGGCGCGCGAGGTGCACGCGGTCGCACAGGTCGACGAACTCGAAGACCGTCTCGAGCAGGTGATAGCCGTCGGCGCGGCGGCCGGTGACGTGCAGGAACAGGTTCAGCTTGGCCGGGGCCGGCAGGTTGTGCAGCGACTCGATCATGGTCGGACGAGGGCGTTCGGCGGCGGGCCGCGACGTCTCAGGGGCGGGCGAGAAGGCGCAGCGAGCTGTCGACCACCAGTCGCAGCGACAGCCGGCGCTCACCGGGGCGGGCCACGGCCGGCCAGTCGAGCGCCAGGCGCCGCGGCCGGCCCGCGTCGCTCGCCTCGATGCGCACCGACCAGCCGTGCTCGCGTCCGGCCACCACCCGTGCACCATCACGCTCGATGGGCTCGGCGACGCGGCCCTCGAGCCAGTCGGGGAGGTTGGCCAGCGGCACGCGCCAGCCGAAGACCTGCTCGGTGAGCGCCTCGGCCGACGGCGCCTCCCAGGTCTTGCCGTCGGCAGCCACCAGCGTCGCGCGCTCGCCGTCGAGCTGCAGTTGCGCGATCGTCTGGCCGAGCGGCGACGAGAGCTCGAGTTCCGTTCGCGGGCCGTCCACCCGCAGAGTGAAGCGACCGCTCGAGCGCTCCTGGCGCGCGTCGTCGCCCGCCTCGGTGACGGTCGCGGCAAAGCGGCCGGCCCAGAAATTGGGGGGGCCGTTCTCGGCAGGGATTCCGGGTGGCGCGCCCGGTGCCGCGCAGCCGGCGAGCGCGAGCAGCAGCGCGGTGGCCAGCGCGGCGAACAGCCGGCTCATTGCGCGATCTTGAAGCGCGCCAGCGTCTCGCTCAGCACCTTGTTGCCCGGCTCGCGGGCGCTGGCTTCGCGCCAGACGCGCCGGGCCTCGTCGGTACGGCCCGATTTCCAGAGCGCCTCGCCGAGGTGCGCGGCGATTTCCGCCTCGGGGCGCAACCGGTAGGCCTTCTGCAGTTGCTCGACCGCGCCGGCCAGCTGGCCGCGGCGGAACAGCACCCAGCCCATGCTGTCGATGATGTGCGCATCGTTCGGGGCGAGCGCGAGCGCCTTCTCGATCAGTGCCTGCGCTTCGTCGAGCCGGATGTTGCGCTCGGCGAAGGTGTAGCCGAGCGCGTTGTAGGCGTGTGCGTTGTCGGGGCGCAGCGCGATCAGCTTGCGCAGGCTCTTTTCCATCGTGTCGAGCTTGCCGAGCCGTTCGGCGGCCATCGCGTGGTCGTACAGCAGGTCGGGGTTCTCGGGATTGCGCTCGAGCGCCTGCGCGAGGACGTCGAACGCCTCGGCGTCGCGTCCGGCCTCGCGCAGCACCTGCGCCTCGGCGGCGGTGAGCTGCACGCGCTCGCGCACGCTGCCGACCGAGGTCGAGCGCAGCAGGTCCCGGGCTTCATCGACGCGGCCCAGCTTGCCGAGCAGCACCGCCCGCCGCGTGAGTGCGGGAAGGAACTGCTCGCCGCGTCGTACGCGCGCGTACCAGTCGACGGCCTCGGCGGTGCGGCCGGCCTCTTCGGCGAGCTGCCCCATGAACAGGTACGCGGGGTCGTTGTCGCGCTGCACCTGCGCGGGCAGCGCGAGGTAGCGGCGCAGGTAGTCTTCGGCGACCTTCGGCTGCTTCGTCTGCCAGGCCAGCTGAGCCAGCGAGAACAGGATGCCGGGGCTGTCGGGCTCCTGCTTCAGCGCCGTCTCGAATTGCGTGCGCGCGTCGTCGCTGCGTCCGTCGGCGGCCAGCAGCCGCGCCAGCGAGAAGCGCGCCTCGATCGCCTTGGGCTCGCGCACGAGGAACGACTCGAGCAGCGCGATCGCACCCGCGCCGCCACGCGGCGTCTGCGCCACGTAACGGGCGGCTGCGACGGCCGCGTCCTCGTTCTTCGGCTCGAGCTTCAGCGCTGCTTCGGCCTCGGCGGCTGCGCGCCCGGTGTCGTCGGCCGCGTGCGCGACCGCCGCCAGCGCGAGGCGTGCCGCGGCCACGCCCTGATCGGGCGCGGCGAGCCGTTCGATCAGCGAGAGCGCGGCCTTGCGGTCGGGCGAGCGCACGAGCGCGCGCTGCAGTTGCGCATACGCTTCGGTCAGCCGATGATCGGCGCGCGCCTTCGCGAGCCGGGCCCGCAGCAGCGGCTCGGCCTCGTCGAGCCGCCCGGTGCTGATCCACAGCGATTCGACCGTCTGCGTCGCGATCGGCGAGTTTGGCGACAGCTCGTGCCACAGCTCGGCCGCGGGCAGCGCGTGGTCGAGCGAGCGCTCGACCAGCGCGAGCTCGGTGGCGCGGCGCGCCAGCCGCGGGTCGCGTGTCTGCCTGGCCATCGACAGGTAGGTGGCCGCGGCGCTGCCGACCTCGCCGCGCTGGGCCGCGATCTCGGAGGCGAGCAGCTGGAACATCAGCTGCGGCGTCAACTCCACCTGCGGCAGCGCCTCGGCCGGCCCTGCGGCGGCGTGGGCGGCCGCCTCCGTGGCGGGGCGCTCCTGCGCCTGGACTTGCGCAGGCGCAGGAGCGGTCGTCGAGGCGTCGCCGGATCCTGCCGGAGCCGGCGTGCTCGCGCAGGCGCTCGCGAGCAGCGCCACGGCAGCCAGCGTAGCCAGCGTCGCCGTCGTGCGCGGCCGGGCGCCGGCGGGAGCTTCGGCGTCGGCGCGCGCGCTGCGCGACCCGCGCGGCGGAAGCGGTCGTGTCATCGATGTGGGTTCCATTACACTGCCCGACGAGAAGATTACCCGAGCCGGGCGCCGAGCACTTCGCCGATCCGCCGCTGCCCGGCCCCGTTCCGCCCATTGCGTCGTTCCGTCCGATGCCCGAGCTTCCGGAGGTCGAGGTCGTCCGCCGTGGCCTGCAGCAAAGCGTGCTGGGGCGCACCGTCGGCACGCCCGCGGTGCGCGAGCCGCGACTTCGCTGGCCGGTGCCGGGCGAGTTGCCACGGGTTCTCGAAGGGCGCACCGTGCGCTCGGTCGAGCGGCGTGGCAAGTATCTGCTGCTGGGGTTCGATCACGGCGTGCTGATCGTCCATCTCGGCATGTCCGGCAGCCTGCGCTTCCTGCCGCAGCCGCCGCCGCCGGCGCGCCACGATCACGTCGACCTGCCGTTCGCGCACGGCACGCTGCGCTTTCACGATCCGCGCCGCTTCGGCGCGATGCTGTGGCACGACGCCGCGGCCGGCGCGGTGGACGCGCATCCGCTGCTCGCGGGCCTCGGCGTCGAACCGCTGGGCGATGCTTTCGACGGCGCGATGCTTCATCGCGCCATGCGCGGGCGGCGCGTGTCGATCAAGCAGGCGCTGCTCTCGGGTCGCATCGTGGTGGGCGTCGGAAACATCTATGCCTCCGAAAGCCTGTTCCGCGCGGGCATCCGGCCGGGCACGCCCGCGCACCGGGTGGGGCGCGAGCGCTGCGAACGGCTCGCCGCCGCGATCCGCGCCACGCTCTCCGATGCGATCCGGCGCGGCGGCAGCAGCCTGCGCGACTTCGTCGCGAGCGACGGCGCGAGCGGCTACTTCCAGCTCGACTGCTTCGTCTACGGCCGCGCGGGACAGCCCTGCCGCATCTGCGGCGAGCCGGTGCGCAGCGTGCGGCAGGGGCAGCGAAGCACCTTCTACTGTCCGCGCTGCCAGCGCTGACCTGCCGTTCGCCAGCCCGGAGCGGCCGCAGGGCGGACTGCCCGCTGGATGGAGAACAGGTGCACGCCGGCGCGTCCGCGCCCGTGCTATCTATCGGTGCAATTCAAAGCTGCGGATCGACGCAAGCCGATGGGAGCCTTCGGAGAACGGATCGCGGAGTACGGGAACTGGCGGCGCGAGCTGACCGGATCGGTGCAGCGCTACGGCCGCTGGCTCGAGGATGCCGGCCTGTCCGACGCGGCGTCGCAGGCGCGCGTCGAGCGGATCGTCGAGCGTCTGGCGAAGGAGCGCATCTCGATGGCGTTCGTCGCCGAGTTCTCGCGCGGCAAGTCGGAGCTGATCAACGCCATCTTCTTTGCCGACCGCGGCCAGCGCATCCTGCCGTCGGCGGCCGGCCGCACCACGATGTGCCCGACCGAACTGATGTACGACCGCTCGCGCCCCAGCTCGCTGCGGCTGCTGCCGATCGAGACGCGGCTGCGCGACGTCACCGTTTCGGAGCTCAGGGAGCACGATTCGGAATGGCGGGAGATCCCGATCGATCCGGCAGACCCGGCCGGCCTGGCCGGCGCGCTTGCAAGCGTGCGCGAGACCATCTCGGTCGACGCTGCGCAGGCGGTGCTGCTCGGGATGTACGACGAGGACGACCCGGGTTCGGCGGTGCGCCCCGACGCCCGGGGACGCATCGAGGTGCCGCGCTGGCGCCACGCGATCGTCAACTATCCGCATCCGTTGCTCGAGCTCGGGCTGGTGGTCATCGACACGCCGGGGCTCAATGCGATCGGCGCCGAACCCGAGCTGACGCTGAAGCTGATCCCGGGCGCGGATGCGGTGCTGTTCGTGCTCGCGGCCGACGCCGGCGTCACCCGCTCCGACATCGAGGTCTGGCGCGACCACATCAGCGCGAACCACAAGTCGGGGCGGTTCGTCGTGCTCAACAAGATCGACGGCCTGTGGGACGGGCTGAAGGACGACGTGCAGCTGCAGCTCGAGATCGCGCAACAGGTCGGCTCGGTCGCCCACGCGCTCGACCTGCCGAACGACCGCATCTACCCGGTGTCGGCGCAGAAGGCGCTCGTGGCCAGGGTGAACCGCGATCCGCTGCTGCTCAAGCGCAGCCGGATGTCCGACCTCGAATACGCGCTCGGCCGGGAGCTGGTGCCGCAGCAGCGCGAGATCGCGCGCGAGCACGTGAGCCGCGAATTCGAGGCGCTGCACGCGCAGGTCTGCGCGACGCTGGGCGCGCGCCGGCGCGCGGCGGTCGAGCAACTGTTCGAACTCGGCGGCCTGCGCGGGAAGAACCGCGGCGTGATGGATCACATGGCCGCGCGGATCCGCCGCGAGCGCGACGAATTCGACCGCAGCCTGCGCCAGCTGCAAGGGCTCAGGGCGGTGCTCGCGAGGCATTCGCAGACCCTCGGCGAGACCGTGGGCGGCGAATCGCTGAAGCGCCACCTCAGGCATGCGCGCGAGGCGATGAGGAGCAGCAGCTTCTCCATCGGCCTGCGCTCGGGGATGAACGCGCTGCTCGGGGCGGTGCGCGACGACTTCGAGCGTGCTTCGCAGCTGGTCGACGAGGTCGCCACGCTGATGAGCGCGATGTATCGCAGCTTCAGCGCCGAGCACGGCCTGTCGCTGGGCAATCCGGCCCTCTACTCGATGCGGCGCTTTCACGCGGAGCTCGACCGCATCGACCAGTTGCAGCGCCGGCAGTTCGGCGCGGTGACACTGGCGACCACGTCCCAACAGGCGCTGATGCGACGCTTCTTCGAGTCGGTCGCGGTGCGCCTGCGCGAGATCGAGGAAATCGCCGATCGCGAGATCCAGGCGTGGCTGCGCACCGTGATGTCGCCGATCGAGACGCAGGTGCGCGAGCACCAGGCGCAACTCAAGCGCCGCCTGGACGCGGTGCGGCGGGTGCTCGAGGCCAGCGACAGCCTCGAGTCGCGGATCGACGAGATCGAGCGGCAGCGCGCCGACGTCGAGCAGCGCATCGCGCTGGCCGGCGAGTTCGCGCTGCAGGTGCGCGAGATGCTAGGACGTGTTCACACTGCGATCGTCCCCGCGTGAGCCCGATCGCAGTGTGAACACGCCCTGGTCGAGACGACCAGCGTCGCCGAGGTCACTGCCGACTGAGTCCTGGCCGGCCACCCGGTCCGGCGATCCGCGCGCCCTTACAATCGGCCGGATGATCGCATCCCGACTGATCGACTGGCAGCGCCTGCACGGTCGCCACGACCTGCCCTGGCAGAATACGCGCGACGCCTACCGGATCTGGCTGTCCGAGGTGATGCTGCAGCAGACGCAGGTCGACACGGTGAAACCGTATTACCTGCGCTTCGTGGCGCGGTTTCCCGACGTCGCTTCGCTGGCCGCGGCGCAACCCGACGAAGTGATGGCGCTGTGGAGCGGCCTGGGTTACTACGGTCGCGCGCGCAACCTGCACCGCTGCGCGCGCGAAGTGGTTGCACGGCACGGCGGCGCCTTCCCCGACGACCCGCAGCAGCTCGCCCGGCTTCCCGGCATCGGCCGCTCGACTGCGGCGGCCATCGCGGTGTTCGCGTTCGGCCGCCGCGCAGCGATCCTGGACGGCAACGTGCGGCGGGTGCTGTGCCGCCACGCGGGGGTGCGCGGCTATCCCGGCGAACGCGCGGTCGAGAACGAGCTTTGGCGCATTGCCGAGGCCGCGCTGCCGCAGCACGACATCGAACGCTACACGCAGGGGCTGATGGACCTCGGCGCGACGCTGTGCGTGCGCGCCCGGCCCGGCTGCGCCGCCTGCCCGCTGTCGGCCGACTGTCGCGCGCTTCGCGAGGGCACGGTCGCGCAGTTGCCGACCCCGCGCCCGAAGCGCAGCGTGCCGCTGCGACGCTGCGCGATGTTCGTGATCCGCCGTGGCGACGAGGTGCTGCTCGAGCGTCGCTCACCGAGCGGAGTCTGGGGCGGCCTGTGGAGTCTTCCCGAATTCGAGCTGGCGCCCGCCGCGGCCGGGCAGGCGCCGGTCGACGGCGCTGCGGTGGCCTCCGGGCTGCCCGACTGCGCCTCGCTGGCGCGCGAAGTCGAGCGTCGCTTCGGGTTGCGCGTCACGCCGCCGCGGCCGCTGCCGCCGTTCGACCACGCGTTCACGCATTTCCGCCTGCGGGTTCAGCCGCTCGCCTGCGAGCCGCTGACGGCGGGCGTCGCCGCCGAAGCGCCGGGGCTCGTCTGGCTCGCGCTCGACGACACGCCCGGCGCGGCGTTGCCGCGCCCGGTGAAGACCCTGCTGCAGTCGCTCGCGTCCGCCTGACGCCTGTTCGCACTGCCCGGGCGGGTGGCGCGCGCAGCGAACCCGGTCAGGTGCGACCGCTGCCGCGCGTGGCCAGCGCCCGATGGCGCACCAGCACGTGCTCGATCCGTCGGAAACGCCGCGCCAGCTCCTCGACGCAATAGACCGACCGGTGCTGCCCTCCGGTGCAGCCAAGCGCGACCGTCAGGTAGCTGCGGTTCTCCAGGATGTAGTGAGGGAGCCAGGTGTGCAGGAAGTTGCCGATGTGGTCGATCATCCGCTGCACGGACGGAATCGCCTGCAGGTACTCGGCAACCGGCGCGTCGAGCCCCGTGAGGGGCCTGAGCTCCGGCGTGTAGTACGGGTTGGGCAGGCAGCGCACGTCGAACACCAGGTCGGCGTCGAGCGGGACTCCCTGCTTGTACGCGAACGACTCGAACAGCAGCGTGAGCGGCGCACGCTCGGTGCCCACCACGTCGCGCACCCAGCTGCGCAGCACGTTCGGATGCAGGTCACTGGTGTCGAGCGACACGCCGATGTCCTCGAGCGCCGACATCAGTTCGCGCTCGCGCTCGATCGACTCGACCAGCGTCGGCGCCGTCTCGTCGCCGGCGTTTCCGCGCAGCGACATCGGGTGCCGGCGCCGGGTCTCGGAGTAGCGCTGCACCAGCGTATCGGTGCGCGCGTTCAGGAAGATGATCTTGACGTCGTGACCGTAGCGGCCCAGCCCGCTTGCGATCTCGCGCAGGTCGGCCACCGATTCGCCGCTGCGCGCATCGACCGAGACCGCCACCTTGTCGTGCCCGGCCTCGCGCAGCGAGGTGATCACTTCGTGCAGGAAGCGGATCGGCAGGTTGTCGATGCAGAAATAGCCGTCGTCCTCGAGCACGTTGATGGCGATCGACTTGCCCGAGCCCGAGATGCCGGTGACGAGCACGACACGCATCGCTCGCCTACGCCTGCGATTCGATCAGCTTGCGCTGGCGCGCAAGGAAGTCGCCGGTGGTGTCGAAGCCGCGCAACTGCAGGATCGTGCTGCGCACCGCGGCCTCGGTGAGCACCGCGAGGTTGCGTCCCGCGGCCACCGGAATCACCACCTTCGGAATCGCCAGCCCGAGCACGTCTTCGGTGAGCGCTTCGAGCGGCAGGCGCTCGTAGGCGTCTTCCATCGTGCTGCGGCGGACCAGGTGGACGATGAGCTTGAGCGTCATCTTTCGGCGCACCGCGGTCTCGCCGAAGATCGTGCGGATGTCGAGCAGCCCCAGCCCTCGCACCTCGAGCAGGTCGCGCAGCAGCGGCGGGCAGCGCCCTTCGATCGCGTGCGGTGCGATGCGCGCGAACTCCACCACGTCGTCGGCCACCAGGCCGTGGCCGCGGCTGATCAGCTCGAGCGCCAGTTCGCTCTTGCCCAGCCCCGATTCGCCGGAGATCAGCACGCCCATCCCGAGCACGTCCATCAGCACGCCGTGCATCGTGCAGGTGGGGGCGATCGCCTTGCTCAGGTAGACGCGCAGGAACTCGATCACGCGCGCGGCGGGAAGCGGCGTGCCGAGCACCGGCAGGCCGGCGGCCGAGGCATGCCCGATCAGGTCGGCCGGCGGCTGCACCCCGTCGGCGACGATCACGGCGGGCGGACGCGCGCAGATCAGGTCTTCGTTGAGCGCCGCGCAGCGGGCCGTACCGATGCGCGCGGTATAGGCGAGCTCCGCATTGCCGAACACGTGGATGCGGTTCGGGTGGATCAGGTTCAGGTAGCCGACGAGGTCGGCGGGCTCGGTGGAGCCGGGCGCGGCGTTGCGATCGGCGCCCGCTTCGCCGGTGAGCCAGGCGAGTTGCAGTGCTTCGCGATTCTGTTCGAAGACCGTGCGGACAGTGACGCTCATGCGCCAAGCATACAGCCCCATCGCGCGGGCAGCGATGCCGCGGGCCGCGCCGGCCGCGGTTCGGGGCGAGGTGCTCGCCGGCTCAGGCCGCGGGGCGGAACGGCCCCTAGGTGGTGAGGATCCGGTGCATCTGCGCCGGATCGCTACAGGTCGCCAGCGATTGGCGGATCGATGCGTCCGACAGCAGTTCGGCCAGTTCGGACAGCAGCTCGAGGTGCTCCTCGGTGGCCGCTTCGGGCACCAGCAGGAAGACCAGGATGCCGACCGGCTTGCCGTCGGGTGCGTCGAAGGCGATCGGTTCGGTCAGCCGGACGACTGCCGCCAGCGCCTCCTTCAGGCCCTTGATCCGGCCATGCGGGATCGCCACGCCTTCGCCCAGCCCGGTCGAGCCGAGTCGCTCGCGGGCGAACAGCGAGTCGAAGACCTTGCCGCGCTCGATGCCGTGGTTGTTTTCGAAAAGCAGGCCCACCTGCTCGAACAGACGCTTCTTGCTCGTGACCGCCAGGTCGAGCACCACGTCGGCAGGGGCCAGCAGTCTGGAGAGGCGGCTCATCTCGACCACGCCCGTTGGAGCGTGCCTGACACTGTGCAGCATGAAAATGCGCCCCCGCGGGCAAATCCGGGACTGCGGCGATTATATCGATGGGGCCGCGGAAGGAAAGCGATCTTTGCGGCGTTGCAACACGACAGCGCCGCATTCCGGAAGACGGGGACTGCGACGCGGGTCATGGCGCGCGCCCTCAGAGCGCCCGTCGCTGGGCGACAGGCGGGATGCGCAGCGCCTCGCGATACTTCGCGACGGTGCGTCGCGCGACCACGAAGCCCTGTTCGGCCAGCAAGTCGGCGACATGGCCGTCCGACAGCGGCCGCGCCGGGTTCTCCCCGGCGAACAGCTGCTTCATCAGTGCGCGGATCGCGGTGCTCGAGGCCGCGCCGCCGCTGTCGGTGGCGACGTGGCTGCCGAAGAAGTACTTGAGCTCGACCACCCCGAAAGGTGTGAGCATATACTTCTGCGTCGTGACCCGTGAAATCGTGGATTCGTGCAGATCCAGCGCGTCGGCGATTTCGCGCAGCACCAGCGGGCGCATCGCCACCGCGCCGTGCGAGAAAAAGGCCTTCTGGCGATCGACGATTGCCTGGGCGACCCGCTGGATCGTCTCGAACCGCTGCTGCAGGTTCCTGACCAGCCAGCGCGCCTCCTGCAACTGCGCGGCCATGCCGCCGTGACCGCCCCGGTTCCGCTTCAGGATCTGTGCATACGCGTCGTTGACGCGCAGCCTGGGCATCACCTCTGGATTCAGCGTCGCCACCCAGCCGTTGCGGCCGCGCCTGACGATCACGTCGGGAACCACATAGTCGGCTTCGCCGCCGCCGAAGGCGGCGCCAGGCCGGGGCTCGAGCCGGCGGATCAGAGCCTGCGCCGCGCGCAGGGTTTCGTCGTCGCAGTGCAGCAAGCGGCGCAGTCGCGCAAAATCGCGCGCCGCCAGTGCCGGCAGGTGCTCGTCGACGATCGCGCGGGCGATGCGCACCACGCCGGCGGGATGGTCGCGGGCAGCCTCGCCGCGGTCGATCTGCAGCAACAGGCTTTCGCGCAGGTCGCGCGCGCCCACGCCGATCGGGTCGAGGCTCTGCAGCAGCCTGAGGGCGGTCGCCAGCTCTTCGGGTTCGACGGCGAGTTCGGCAGGCAGCAGCGCGACGATCTCGGCGAGGGACGAATCGAGGTAACCGTCGTCGTCGAGGGCGTCGATCAGTGTCTGCACCAGCGCGCGATCGCGGCGCGTGCATTTCAGGCCCGCCAGCTGCTCGGCCAGGTGCTCGCGCAGCGACGGCCGCGCCGCCGCGAGCTGGGGGTAGTCGCGCTCGTCGCCTTCGGCGCGCGCCGCGCCTTCACCGCCCCAGTCGGCACCGTGCGGATCGGCGCCATCCCAGGCGGTCACATCGGGACCGTCGGCCGCCTCGGGCGAGCCGGTCACGCTCGGGAATTCGTCCGGCTCGCCGCGATCGGGGGCGCCGGCTGCCGCGCCGGCGCTGCCGTCTTCGAGGCCGCCATTCGGCGCGATCCGCACCGTGGCGACGAACGGGTCGTCGAGCCGTTCGAGCAGGGGGTTGTCCGCCAGTGCCTGCTCGAGTTCCTGGTTCAGCTCGAGCGTGGACAGCTGCAGCAGGCGGATCGACTGCTGCAGCTGCGGCGTGAGCGCGAGCTGCGGCGAGAGTCTGAGCTGGAGCGACGGCTTCATCGGTTGTCCGGGCACTGCTCCCGCATCGGGGACGGGGACGCGACCGGGTCCGGGTCGCGCTACATCGAGAAGTGCTCGCCGAGGTAATAGCGGCGGACGTCTTCGTTCTGGACGACCTCGTCCGGCCGACCGGAAGCAAGAACAGTACCAGCCCTGATGATATACGCGCGATCGCAGATTCCAAGCGTTTCGCGCACGTTGTGGTCGGTGATCAACACGCCGATGCGCCGATCCTTGAGAAATCGCACGATTCGCTGGATCTCGATCACCGCGATCGGGTCCACGCCTGCGAACGGTTCGTCGAGAAGAATGAACCTCGGCGAGCCCGCGAGCGCGCGCGCGATCTCCACGCGGCGGCGCTCGCCGCCCGACAGCGATTGCGCGGTGTTCGAGCGGATCTGCTCGATCTGGAGCTCGGCCAGCAGCGACTCGAGTCGCCGCTGCAGTTCGGTGCGAGCCAGCGGACGGCCGCGCTCGTCGGTCTGCAGTTCGAGCACCGCGAGGATGTTCTCCTCGACGCTGAGCTTGCGGAACACCGACGCTTCCTGCGGCAGGTAGGACAGCCCGAGGCGGGCCCGGCGGTGGATCGGCAGCCGGCCGATGGGCACTCCGTCGAGTTCGATCGACCCGCCGTCGGACGGCACCAGCCCCACGATCATGTAGAAGCAGGTGGTCTTGCCGGCACCGTTGGGCCCGAGCAGGCCGACCACTTCGCCGCTGGCGACGTCGAGCGAGACGTCCTGCACGACCTTGCGGCCGTGGTACGCCTTCATCAGGTTGCGCACCGCAAGCCGGCTGGCGCCGCTCGCCGGCGCGCTCAGGACGGAATCGGCCATCAGCGTGGCGTGCTCTCGCGCGGCGGCACGTTCTCGCGCGGCGGCGCGAGCTGTCCGGCGGGCTTCAGCGTGGTCGCCTCGCCCGCTGCCGGCGGCGCGGCCGCGCCCGTCTCGCGCGGCTGGATGACCACGCGCACGCGTCCGGCCGGGTTGCCGGGACCGGCCGCGGCAGCGCCGCCCTCGACCGTGAAGAACTCGTTGCGGCTCTCGTAGAGGATGTCGTTGCCGTGGACCTCGTCGATCACGCGGTCGTGCTCGGTTCGCCGCATCATGGCCTGCTGCTGCAGCCTGAAGGTCTCGAGCTTGCCGTCGTAGTCGATCTGACGGGCCTGCCCTTCGACGTACTGGTCGACGCCGTCGCGCTTTTGCCGGAAGAACGCGAGGTTTCCGGTGGCGGTGCCGTACTGGTAGCCCTCGGCATCCTGGCGGATCACCAGCCGGTCGGCGCGCAACAGGATGGTTCCCTTGGTGAGCACCACGTTGCCGGTGAACACGTTGATCTGCTTCAGATCGTCGTATTGCATCCGGTCGGCTTCGACGTTGATCGGCTTGTTGCGGTCGGCCTTTTCCGCGACGGCGGGCCCAGTAATCCCCGCGGCCAGTGCGAGCAGCAGCGTCGCGCGCACTGCCGCGCCCCGGGGCGACCGGGGCAGAAGTCGGAAGGCGGGGAACGCGCGCATGGTCAGCGGGTTGGTGGCGGCGGCTGCCAGGTGAGCTGCACCCGGGAATCGACCCGCAATGAGCGGGCCGCATTATTGAATTCCATGCCGACGCCCGTCAAGACCGAGTCGCCGCGCTCGATGCGCACCGGTTGGTCGGTGCGCGCGACCTCGGTCTCGCTGTAGACGGTGGCGCTCTCGGTGCGGATCGTCATCGCCGGCTCGTTCGCGCCCGCATCGCGCACCAGCACGACGTTGCCGGTGAGCACCGTTTCCTTGCCGTCCGCGCTCGTGCTGCCCCGGTCGGCGCGCACCGTGACGCGAGGCTTCTCCGGATCGAGGCTCACCAGCACCGGGCGCTCGAAGTCGCTCGACTGGTCGTCAGGGTAGTGCAACATCCGGGTGGCCGAAACCCGGAACACCGGGTCCCCCTGGGTGTTGATCCGGGTGAAGACCAGGTCTTCGACGAAGTAGTCGGGATCGTGCGTGAGCGCCCGCGCGACTGCCGGGCCGGTGTCGCGCAGCGAGAACTGCGCAAGGAAATAGGTGCCTGCGGCCAGGATGAGCAGCAGGGCGACCGAGACGCCCGCGGCCAGCCGGTCGTAGACGCGCGGCGTCACGTCGTGCGGCCCGCGTAGCGCGCCAGCGCCGCCTCCAGGCGCTGCTGCGATTGCAGCACGAACTCGGCGAATTCGCGCACCGCCCCGCGGCCCGCCGGCGCGCTCGACAC
The DNA here is from genome assembly GCA_001724855.1 of Lautropia sp. SCN 69-89. GTDB lineage: Bacteria > Pseudomonadota > Gammaproteobacteria > Burkholderiales > Burkholderiaceae_E > Zeimonas. The sequence continues at coordinate 9,118 of MEED01000041.1, read as the reverse complement.
CCAGTGCGCGCGCTCGCGCACCGCCTCGGGCGCGTCGGCCACACTCGCGGCCAGGCCCGCCAGGGCCATCGCGCGAAGGTCGGGCCAGTCGTCGCCGACGTAGGCTGCCTGTTGCACGCCCAGCCCGAATCGGGTGCAGATTTCGCGCAGCGCGGCAGCCTTGTCCTTCACGCCCTGCCGCACTTCGTCGAAGCGCAACTCGGCGGCACGCGTCTCCACGATCGCGGATTGCCTTGCGGTGATGATGACCAGCTTCACGCCGGCTTCGCGCAGCAGGGTGAGCCCGAAGCCGTCGCGCACCGAGAACGCCTTCATCGCTTCGCTGGAGGGCCCGATGAACAGGCGTCCGTCGGTCAACGTGCCGTCGACGTCGAGCGCCACCAGGCGCACCAGGGCCGCGCGGCGCGCCGCGTCCGCCGTGGCCCGCATCAGACGACCTTCGCGGTGAGCAGGTCGTGGATGTGCAGCGCGCCGACGAGCCGGCGCTCGGCATCGACCACCAGCAACTGGCTGATGCGGCGCTCTTCCATGATCCGCGTCGCCTCGGCCGCGAGTGCCTGGGCGTCGATGGTCGCCGGCGCTCGGGTCATCACCTCGTCGATGCACAGGCCGCGCAGGTCGCGTCCCTGCTCGATCAGCCGGCGCAGGTCGCCGTCGGTGAAGATGCCGGCCAGGCGGCCGTCGTCGGCGAGGATCGCGGTCATGCCCATGCGCTTGCGGGTGATCTCGAGGATCGCGTCGACCAGCCGCGCCCCGGCAGGCACCCTGGGCAGGGTTTCGCCCGATCGCATCACGTCGGCCACGCGCGTGAGCAGGCGCCGGCCGAGGGCGCCGCCCGGATGCGACAGCGCGAAATCCATCGGGCCGAAGCCGCGCGCGTCGAGCAGCGCGACCGCCAGCGCATCGCCCAGCGCCAGCGTCGCGGTGGTGCTGGCGGTGGGCGCGAGGTTGAGCGGGCAGGCTTCGCGATCGACCGCGGCGTGCAGGTGGACGTCGGCCAGCCGCGCCAGCGGGGAGCCGGGGTCGCCGGTGATCGCGATCAGGCGCGCTCCCTGGCGCTTGACCACCGGCACGATCGTCAGCAGTTCGTCGGTGCTGCCCGAGTTGGAAAGCGCGACGAAGACGTCGTCGCGGGTCACCATGCCGAGGTCGCCGTGGCTGGCCTCGGCCGGATGCACGAAGAACGCCGGCGTGCCGGTGGATGCGAGCGTGGCCGCGACCTTGCGCGCGACGTGCCCGGACTTGCCGATGCCGCTCACCACGACGCGCCCGGTGCAGGCGAGGATCAGCCGGCAGGCTTCCACGAAGCTGGCGTCGACGCGCTCGCCCAGGCGCGCGACCGCCTCGGCCTCGATGCGCAGCACCTCGCGCGCCCGGCCGAGCAGTCGCTCCGGCGTGACGGCGGTCGATTCGCTCATGTACCCGAGTATATGACGACTGCAGCGCGCCCCGGGCGGGGCGGCGCCTCGCGGCGCAGCCGGTTTAGAATCCCGGGTTCGACGGAAATCCAGTCCTCTCACGGCAATCCCCTCGATGCCAGAGTTCCTCACCCTGGACAGGGTCCGGTTCGGATACGACAAGCGCGTCATCCTTCACGACATCTCGATGCGCTTCGAGCGCGGCAAGGTGTATGCGCTGATCGGCGGATCCGGCTCGGGCAAGACGACGATCCTGCGGCTGATCGGCGGGCAGTTGCGCCCGCAGCGGGGCGCGGTCGTCCTCGACGGCGAGAACGTGCACGGGCTCGACCGCGACGGCCTTTACCGGCTGCGGCGCCGGATGGGCATGCTCTACCAGTTCGGCGCGCTGTTCACCGACCTCACCGCGTTCGAGAACGTCGCCTTCCCGCTGCGCGAGCATACCGACCTGCCCGAGGCGATGATCCGCGACCTGGTGCTGATGAAGCTCGAGGCGGTCGGGCTGCGCGGCGCGGCGCAGTTCCACACCTCCGAGCTCTCGGGCGGGATGGCCCGGCGCGTCGCGCTGGCGCGGGCCATCGCGCTCGACCCGCCGCTGATCATGTACGACGAGCCCTTCGCGGGCCTCGACCCGGTGGCGCTTGCCACCGTCGCGCAGCTGATCCGCCGACTCAACGATGCGCTCGGATGCGCGTCGATCGTCGTTTCGCACGACATCAAGGACGCCTTCGCGATCGCCGACCAGGTGTACCTGCTCGCCGGCGGCCACATCGCCGCGCACGGCACGCCCGATGCGATGAGGACCTCCGAGGACCCGAACGTCCGCCAGTTTCTCGAGGGCGACATCGACGGGCCGATTGCCTTCCATTTCCAGGCGAGGCCGCTCGCCGAAGAGCTCGGTCTGGGGGGCTGATGCGAACGCTGCTGCTTCCGCTGCAATGGCTGGTCGGGTTCGTCGCCTCGGTCGGCAAGGGCGCGCGCTTCTTCGCGCACCTGTGCTGGCTGGCCGTGGGGTCGCTGCGCCGGCCGCGGCTGGTCGTCGACCAGGTGCACTTCATCGGCAACTACTCGTTGTCGATCATCCTCGTCTCCGGCCTGCTGATCGGCTTCGTGCTCGGCCTGCAGGGCTACTACACGCTGCGCCGCTACGGTTCCGAGGAAGCGCTCGGCGTGCTGGTCACGCTGTCGCTGGTGCGCGAGCTCGGCCCGGTCGTCACCGCGCTGCTGTTCGCGGGCAGGGCGGGAACTTCGCTCACCGCGGAGGTCGGGCTGATGAAGGCCGGCGAGCAGATCGACGCGATGGAAATGATGGCCGTCGACCCGGTGGCGAGGGTGCTCGCGCCACGCTTCGCGGCCGCGGTATTCTCGATGCCGCTGCTCGCGGCGCTGTTCTCGGCGCTCGGCGTGCTCGGCGGCTACCTGGTCGGCGTCGTGATGATCGGGGTCGACGCCGGATCGTTCTGGGGGCAGATGCAAAGCGGCGTCGACTGGCTCGACGACGTCGGCAACGGCGTGGTGAAGAGCGTGGTGTTCGGCTTCACGGTGGCGTATGTCGCGCTGTTCGTCGGCTACAACGCGCAACCGACGCCCGAAGGGGTCGCCCGGGCCACCACCACCACGGTGGTGGCCGCCTCGCTGGCGATCCTCGGCCTCGACTTCATCATGACCGCGCTGATGTTCAGCACCGACTGAAGACACCCGCCGTCGCCACCGGAACACGAACATGGAGAACCTTCGATGAAACGCACGGGAGTCGACCTGCTGGTCGGGCTGTTCGTGCTGCTCGGCTTCGCCGCGCTGGTCTTCCTGGCGATGCGCGCGGGCAACATGAGCAGCGCGGTGGGCCTGGGCCCCACTTACGAAACGCTCGCGCGCTTCGACAACATCGGCGGGCTGAAGCCGCGCGCCGCGGTGCGCAGTGCCGGAGTCGTGGTCGGTCGCGTCGCCGCGATCCGCTTCGACGACCAGACCTACCAGGCCGAGGTGGTGCTCGCGCTCGACCAGCGCTACCGCTTCCCGAAGGATTCGTCGGCGAAGATCCTCACTTCGGGGCTGCTCGGCGAGCAATACATCGGGCTCGAGCCGGGCGGCGACACCGAGATGCTCTCGCGCGGCGATCGCATCGCGATGACGCAGTCGGCGGTCGTGCTCGAGAGCCTGATCGGGCAGTTGCTCTACGGCAAGGCTGCCGAGGGAGGCAACAAGTGAGGGCGGCAAGGCGCGCAGCCGTCGCGTGGCTCGCGGCCGCGTCGCTGCTGGGCGGCTGTGCTGCCGCTGGCAGCCCGGCGGCCAGCCGCGATCCGCTCGAGCCGTTGAACAGGGCGGTATTCGAATTCAACGACACGGTCGACCGGGCGGTGCTCGAGCCGGTGGCGCGGCGCTACCACGACTACCTTCCCGAGAACCTGCGCATGGTGATCGGCAACGTGTTCGGCAATCTCGCCGATCTCTGGACCGCCGCGAACCAGTTGCTGCAGGGCAAGCCGGCCGAGGCCGCATCCGACCTGTCGCGCTTCGTGCTCAATTCGACGCTCGGCTTCGCCGGCCTGGCCGACATCGCCACGCCGGCCGGCTTCGAGAAGCACCACGAGGACTTCGGCCAGACGCTCGGCCGCTGGGGACTGCCCGCGGGGCCGTACCTGGTGCTGCCGCTGCTCGGGCCCTCGAGCCTGCGCGACGCGCCCGGACGCTTCGTCGACTACCAGGGCGACCTGGTGCTGGCGATCGATTCCGCCGGCCAGCGCAACAACGCGCTCGTGCTGCGCACGATCGACGAGCGCGCGCAGTTGCTGCGCGCCCAGCGGCTGGTCGAGGGCGCGGCCCTCGACCGCTATTCGTTCATTCGCGACGGCTACCTGCAGCGCCGGCGCAATCAGGTCTACGACGGCAATCCGCCCGAGGAGGAGGCGCCGGCCTACGACTCGGAGGACGACCCCGAGGCACCCGGCGCCTCCGGCGCTCCCGCCGCCGCGCCGACGACCGTGCCGGCTTCCGTACCCCGAACCGACGGGAACCGATGATGATGAAGAAAGTCCTTTCCTTCTTCCTGTGGCTGCTGCTCGTCGTGCCCGCGGTCAATACCGCGGCCGCGGCGGCCGAGCCGCCCGACAAGCTGATCGAGCGGCTCAGCAACGAGATCCTCGACCGCATCAGGGCAGACGCCGCACTGCAGGCGGGCGACCGGAAGAAGCTCGACGACCTGGTGGACAACACCGTGATGCCGCACGTCGATTTCAGGCGCATGACCGCGCTGTCGGTCGGCCGCAACTGGCGCGCTGCGACGCCCGAGCAGCAGAAACAGCTGATGGATGAATTCCGCGCGCTGCTCATCCGCACTTACGCCGGCGCCCTCTCGTCGGTGGCCGACCAGAAGGTGCGGATGCGGCCGCTGCGCGCCAACCCGCAGGACACCGACGTGATCGTGCGCAGCGAGGTCGTCCAGCCCCGCGGCGAGCCGATCCAGCTCGACTACCGGATGGCGAAGGCCGCCGACGGCTGGAAGATCTACGACGTCAACGTGCTCGGCGTGTGGCTGGTCGAAACCTATCGCACGCAATTCGCCCAGGAGGTCAGCGCCGGAGGGATCGAGGGGCTGATCCGCAGCCTGAGCGAGAAGAACAAGAAGCCCGTGGCGAACGGCAAGACGTGAACGAGGCCCGGTCCGCCACCATGCAGCCAGCGCCGGGCGCGCCCGCGGCGGGTGCTGGCGGCGTGTTCGCGCTGCCCGCCGAAGTCACCTTCGCGGGCGCCAATACCGTGCTGGAGCAGGCATTGCCGAGTCTCTCCGGCGAGCGACCCGCGTTCGACCTTTCGGCATGCCGGCGCTTCGACTCGTCGCTGATCGGCGTGCTGCTCGAGCTGTCGCGCCGCGCGTCGGCCAGCGGCCGGCGCTGCGAGTTCGTCGGCGCATCGGACAACCTGCGCAAGCTGTGCGGCCTGTACGGCGTCGAGAACCTGCTGTTCGGTGCGGGGCACGCGCAGGCCGGCCACGCCACGGCTGCTGCAGCCAGCCGAACCGCACCATGAGCGCGGCGATCGAGGTGCGCTGCGTGGCCAAGCGCTACGGCAGCTTCGAGGCGCTGCGCGGCGTTTCGCTGTCGATCGACGAGGGCGAGTTCTTCGGCCTGCTCGGACCCAACGGTGCGGGAAAGACCACTCTGATCTCGATCGTTGCCGGACTCGTGCGTGCCAGCTCGGGCGAGGCCTCGGTGATGGGCCACGACGTGGTGCGCGAGTTCCGCGCCGCGAGGCGCGCGCTCGGCGTGGTGCCGCAGGAGCTGGTCTTCGACCCGTTCTTCACCGTACGCGAGACGCTGCGCATCACTTCGGGCTACTACGGGATCCGTCGCAACGACGACTGGATCGACGAGGTGCTGGCCCACCTCGATCTCGCGTCGAAAGCCGAAGTGAACATGCGCGCGCTCTCCGGCGGCATGAAGCGCCGCGTGCTGGTCGCGCAGGCGCTGGTTCACCGGCCGCCGGTGATCGTGCTCGACGAACCGACCGCGGGCGTCGACGTCGAACTGCGCCAGACGCTGTGGCAGTTCATCCGCCGGCTCAACGCCGACGGGCATACGATCGTGCTCACCACGCACTACCTGGAAGAGGCACAGGAGCTGTGCGACCGCATCGCGATGCTCAAGAACGGCGCGGTGGTGGCACTCGACCGCACCAGCTCGCTGCTGCACCGCTTCGCCGCCGCCCGCCTGCAGCTTCGCCTGGCCGACGCGCCGCTGCCGGCGACGCTCGAGCCTTTGCGCATCGCCGAGCCCGGCGCACCGACGCCCGCATCCTGGCAGGCCGCGGGCGGCGCCAGGGTGAGCCTGCGCGTCGACGACGTCGGCGAGGTCGAGGCGATCCTCGCGACCCTGCGCGAGGCGGGCTGCCGCATCGAGGAGATGGAGCTCGCGCGCACCGACCTCGAAGACGTCTTCGTCCGCGTGATGAAGGAGACCCGCTGAATGGACCACGCTCGCGGCGGCGCCGTCGGCTCGTTCTCGGTGCAGGGTTTCGCGACGCTGCTGCACAAGGAGATCCTGCGCTTCGTGAAGGTCGGCGTGCAGACGGTCGCCGCGCCGGTGCTCACCGCCATGCTGTACCTCGTGATCTTCTCGCACGTGCTCGAGGACCGGGTGCAGGTCTTCGAAGGGGTCCGCTACACCTCGTTCCTGCTGCCCGGACTGGTGATGATGTCGGTGCTGCAGAACGCGTTCGCCAACAGCTCGTCGTCGCTGATCCAGAGCAAGATCACCGGCAACATCGTGTTCCTGCTGCTTGCGCCGCTGTCGCACCGCGAGATGTACGCGGCCTACGTGCTCGCCTCGATGCTGCGCGGCATGGCAGTGGGCGCCGGCGTGTTCTTCGTCACCGCCTGGTTCGCGAACCTCTCGTTCGCCGCGCCCGGCTGGATCCTGGTCTTTGCGCTGCTGGGCAGTGCGATTCTCGGTACAATGGGGCTGATCGCGGGGATCTGGGCCGAGAAGTTCGACCAGATCGCGGCCTTCCAGAACTTCATCATCATGCCGCTCACGTTCCTGTCCGGCGTGTTCTATTCGGTGAAGTCGCTGCCCGGTTTCTGGCAGACGCTGTCGCACCTGAACCCGTTCTTCTACATGGTCGACGGCTTCCGCTACGGCTTCTTCGGAGCCTCCGACGTGCCGCCGGCCACCAGTTTCGTGGTCGTCGCCGCCACGCTGGCCGTGGTCAGCGCGATCGCGCTGCGGCTGCTGGCGAGCGGTTACCGGCTGCGGTACTGACGCCGCCCGCCGCGGCACCCGATCCATCCTTCAACCGACATCGTTCCGCCCGGATTGCGCCATGGTCACTCCCGAGAATCTCCGCAAGTTCATCGCCGACGGCCTCGAGTGCGAGCACCTCGAGGTCAGCGGCGACGGGCGCCACTTCGAGGCGCTGATCGTCTCGAAGCTGTTCGAGGGCAAGCGCCTCGTGCAGCGGCACCAGATCGTCTACGCGGCGCTCGGCGACCGGATGCGCGAAGAGGTGCATGCGCTGTCGATGAACACGCTCACGCCGGAAGAGTTCGCCGACCGCGGCGGCGCATGAAGGCCCCGGCGGGGCCGGCAAGTCGCGCGGCCACGATCGCCCGGGGAGGCCATACACATCCATGGACAAGCTGAGAATCGAAGGCGGCCGCCCGCTGCGCGGCGAGGTCGCCGTGTCGGGCGCCAAGAACGCGGCACTGCCGATCCTGTGCGCGGGACTGCTGTGCGCAGGGCCGCTTGCGCTGGGCAACGTGCCGCAACTGCACGACGTCGCCACGACGCTGAAACTGCTGCGCCGGCTCGGCGCGAAGGCCGAGCGCGACGGCGAGCGCGTGCTGCTCGATGCCGCGGGCGTGGCATCGGTCGAGGCGCCGTACGACCTCGTCAGGACGATGCGCGCGTCGATCCTCGTGCTGGGACCGCTGCTCGCGCGCTTCGGCGAAGCGCGCGTGTCGCTTCCCGGCGGCTGCGCGATCGGCCAGCGGCCGGTCGACCAGCACATCAAGGGCCTGCAGGCGATGGGCGCGCAGATCTCGATCGAGCACGGCTACGTGGTCGCGAAGGCGAGCCGGCTGCAGGGCGCGCGGATCGTCACCGACATGGTCACGGTCACCGGCACAGAGAACCTGATGATGGCTGCGACGCTGGCCGACGGCGAAACCGTGATCGAAAACGCGGCGCGCGAGCCCGAGGTCGTCGACCTGGCTGCCGCACTCGTGGCGATGGGCGCGCGCATCGAAGGCGCCGGCACCGACCGCATCGCGGTGCGTGGCGTCGAGCGGCTGCACGGCGCGGAACACAGGGTGATGGCCGACCGTATCGAGGCGGGCACCTTCCTGTGCGCGGTCGCGGCCGCCGGCGGCGAGATCACGCTCACGGGAGCCCAGCCCGCGACGATGGATGCCACGCTCGAGAAGCTGCGCGAGGCGGGGGCCTCGATCGAGGCCGCCGGCGACCGGATCCGCCTGTCGATGACGCGGCGGCCGCAGGCGGTCAACGTGCGCACGGCGCCGTATCCGGCGTTCGCCACCGACATGCAGGCGCAGCTGATGGCGCTCGACTGCGTCGCCGAGGGCACCGGCGTCGTCACCGAGACCATCTTCGAGAACCGCTTCATGCACGTGCTCGAACTGCAGCGCCTGGGCGCCGACATCGCGATCGAGGGCAATACCGCGGTCGTGCGCGGCGTCCCGAAGCTGTCGGGCGCCGCCGTGATGGCGACCGACCTGCGCGCGTCGGCGGGGCTGGTCATCGCCGGGCTGGTCGCCGAGGGCGAGACCGTCATCGACCGGATCTACCATCTCGATCGCGGCTACGAGCGCATGGAGGCCAAGCTCGGCCAGCTCGGCGCGCGCATCGAGCGACTCGGCGCGAGTTCGTGAGATGACGGCCCCGGCTTCTGATCGTGGCGCGTCGCGGCCGTCGGCTGCGGGGCGCCGCGCGGCGCGGGGCGCGGGCCGAACGGGGCTGGCGGCACGGCCGAGCCCGGTCGCCCGGGTCAGGCGCGGCGTGTGCGCCGGGCCCCCCGGGGCGATGACGGCGGCGGTCGGTGCTTCGCACCGACTCCCCTGCGCTGCTCGCCCCGGGGTCGTGCGGCGCAACTCGCTGCGCTCGCTGCGCGAGCTCCGATCGAACAATCGCCGCGAGAATGATGGACGAAGCGCGCTGCGCGCGCCGCCGGTGCTGCTGCGCTTCTCG
>MEED01000040.1 GCA_001724855.1 Lautropia sp. SCN 69-89 | reverse complement strand
GCGAGGTTGCCGTACAGCACGGCCAGCCCGCCGTCCTTGGAGTAGGCATGCTCGATGTCGTGGATGCAGCCGTTCACGCGGTCGTCGTCGAGCTTGGCGAAGCGGCGGTCCTGCGAGAACGCGGTCTGCGTCGGCACGCCGCCGGGAGCGGCGCGGAAGTAATCCTTGACGTCCTTGTTGCTGGTGCGGCGGATGTCGTAGACGTCGATCTGCTCGCCGAGCGATTTCATCAGCACGGTCGGCACCTCGCGATGCACCAGCCCGCCGCGCTCCAGCTCGCCGAGGATCGCCATCACGCCACCGGCGCGGTGCACGTCTTCCATGTGATAGGTCTGGATCGATGGTGCCACCTTCGACAGATGCGGCACGCGGCGGCTCATGCGGTCGATGTCCTGCATCGTGAAATCGACGCCGGCTTCGTGCGCGGCGGCCAAGAGGTGCAGCACGGTGTTGGTCGAGCCGCCCATCGCGATGTCGAGCGCGATGGCGTTCTCGAAGGCGTCGAAGCTGGCGATCGCGCGCGGCAGCACGGTGGTGTCGCCATCTTCGTAGTAGCGCCGCGCATTCTTCACGATCAGGCGGCCGGCGGCGAGGAACAAATTCCTGCGGTCGGCGTGGGTCGCCAGCAGCGAGCCGTTGCCGGGCAAACTCAAGCCCAGCGCCTCGGTCAGGCAGTTCATCGAGTTGGCGGTGAACATGCCCGAGCACGAGCCGCAGGTCGGGCAGGCCGAACGCTCGAGCTGGTTGACCTTCTCGTCGCTGAACGCGGCGTCGGCCGCCGACACCATGGCGTCGACCAGGTCGAGCTTGATGGTCTGCTTGTCCCACACCACCTTGCCCGCTTCCATCGGACCGCCGGAGACGAACACCGTCGGGATGTTGAGGCGCAGCGCGGCGTTCAGCATGCCGGGGGTGATCTTGTCGCAGTTGGAGATGCACACCAGAGCGTCGGCACAGTGCGCGTTGACCATGTACTCGACCGAGTCGGCGATGAGGTCGCGGCTCGGCAGCGAATACAGCATGCCGCCGTGGCCCATGGCGATGCCGTCGTCGACCGCGATGGTGTTGAATTCCTTGGCCACGCCGCCCGCCGCCTCGATCTCGCGCGCCACCAGCTGGCCCATGTCCTTCAGGTGGACGTGGCCAGGAACGAACTGGGTGAACGAGTTGGCGATCGCGATGATCGGCTTGTTGAAGTCGCCGTCCTTCATGCCGGTGGCGCGCCACAGTGCGCGCGCCCCCGCCATGTTGCGGCCACGGGTGGTAGTCCAGGAACGATAGTCAGGCATGTTGGTCACTCAGGCAATCTATAATCAGCCAGCCATTTTACCCGCGCTTTGACCTCCCCGAATCCCACCTTCTGAATCCCGACCCCGACCCATGCTCGTCCATCCCCAATTCGACCCCGTCGCCCTGCAGCTTGGGCCGCTCGCCATCCACTGGTACGGACTCATGTACCTCGTCGCCTTCGTCCAGGTGATCCTGCTCGGACGCTGGTGCATCGCGCACCGGCCGTGGACCGGTTGGGACGCCAAAATGCTCGACGACGCTGTTCTACAAGCCCGGCGACTATTTCGCCCACCCGCTCGACATCTTCAAGGTATGGGAAGGCGGCATGAGCTTTCATGGCGGCTTTCTCGGCGTCATCATCGCGATGGCGCTGTTCTCGCACCGCCACAAGCTGCGCTGGCTCGCCGTCACCGACTTCATCGCCCCGCTGGTCCCGCTCGGGCTCGCCGCCGGCCGGCTCGGCAACTTCATCAACGGCGAACTGTGGGGACGCGCCACCGACCTGCCCTGGGCCATGATCTTCCCGCAGGCAGGCGACGGCATCCCGCGCCACCCGTCCCAACTCTACGAATTTACCGGCGAAGGCCTGCTGCTGTTCGCCATCCTGTGGCTCTATTCGCGCAAGCCGCGTCCGGTCGGCGCCGTCTCCGGCGTGTTCCTGATCGGCTACGGCAGCCTGCGTTTCCTCGCCGAATTCGCCCGCGAACCCGACAGCTTCCTCGGCTTGCTGGGACTGGGGCTTTCCATGGGGCAATGGCTCTCCATGCCGATGATCGTCGCCGGCCTCATCATGCTGCGCTGGTCGCTGCGGCGCGCATGATCGCGCGACTCTGGAAGGGATGCGGCTGGCTCGGTGTCGCCGCCGCCCTGGTGCTGTCACTGACCCCGCCCGTGATCAACGAAGCCGGCCACACCGACAAGATCGTGCACCTGACCGGTTACGCCGTGCTGATGTTCTGGTGGGCGCAGATCGTCGTCCGCCGCCGCTGGCGGCTCGCCCTGGCCGTCGTGCTGTTCGGCGGCGCCATCGAGCTGCTGCAGGGCCTCACCCCGGATCGCGACCCCGACGTATTCGACGCGCTGGCCAACAGCGTCGGCGTCCTGCTCGGCTGGTTCGCCGCCCGCCTGCTCCCCAACCTGCCGGACACCCTCGGAAAGCTCTTCCGGCCCCGCTAGAAACGAGGCTATAATCCGCCGCACTGGGGCGGTAGCTCAGCTGGGAGAGCGTCGCGTTCGCAATGCGAAGGTCGGGAGTTCGATCCTCCTCCGCTCCACCACTTTCAAAGCCCAACCCTTCTCGGTTGGGCTTTTTCACATCTGTGCTTTCCCCACGCTGTGCGGGGATTCCGCCGATTTTGCGTGTGCCACGGGCCATATCGCGCCGGCGAGAAAGCGCCCACCGACCCGGCAAGTTTGACTCTTTTCTGGTCTCTGTTCTCAAAAAATCGGCCAGAACTTCGCCAGCCGAGCACACGCAGAAACCCTTTCGTGACAAGTGGTTGCCATTGATGCGCCGCATCGGGTTCGACGCATGGACCACTTACTGCAATAGTCGAACCCGATGATTTCAGGGCCAGCGATCTTCAGCCCTTGGGCGGGTGCGGATCGTTGCCGTAGCTGTTGCGCTCGCGGATGCGACCGTTCTCGCCATGAATTAACACCTCGCTGCGCTGGTTGATGGCGATGTCACGGGCGGCCCGCTCGGCCTCGGACTGGGTACGGTGATGCGAGGTGTCACGCTGGTTGTTTTCGCCACGCACGGCCCAGCCGTCATCGCGCTTCACTACGTGTTGGTTTTTACCGGCCATTTCTAAATCCTTTCAAGGTTAGGTGGATGCTGGAAGTTGGGGTGTCAGCTGTCGAGTCACCCCCTTTCCAAAATCAGAAACTCGTCTTTTAGCCAGTAGTGCCCCTTGACGTCCTTGTCGACAAAGGTGGCGTAGACCTGCTTGTGGCGTTTGAAAATGTCCGCCGTCCGGAAGCTGGCGCCAGGCTCAAGGCCCAGCCCCTCGGCAATGTGCCGCTTGTGCACTTCGTCGCCATCCGCATCCTCCAGGATCTTCAGGAAGAGATACACCTGCGGTGAGAGATTGATCGGTTTACCATCGATCAGCGCCACGCGCTGGGTGTGCATCAAGCGTAGGGACGTTTCCGTCGACTCCTGCACCGGTGCCGGGCGTGTCAGGTATGCCTCAAGGTTCTCAATCACCAGACCGGATTTCCGGATGTGGGCAATGGCCCGCAGCGGCACCAACAGGCGATCGCCCAAGGCGGTACCGAGCAAGGACGCAGGTTCACCCGCCGTGATGATCACCTCAGCGCCGGGCGCAACCAATTGCGCCAGCTTGGCTGCCACCTGATCGGGCATCGCGCTCAGGCGACGTCCAAAGAAAACCGTGTGCCGCCGGCGCCGATGTTCGAACTCACCCAGCCGCCACAAGACGTTGTCGACGATCGGCTCGACGGCATAACGCGGTGCCAACCCCATTCCTGCTGACAACCACTTGGCCAGCTTCTGCGGTTGCACTTGCCAAAAGTGCGCCTGTTGATTCGCCAGGCCGACCCACCCGCATTCTGGGCAGTAGCCGCGATAGGGTGGCGAATCTGGCGCGTCGTGTGGCTGCGGCCGCATGGACTCCATGCCACACTCAGGGCAGAGGATGTCCAGTGCTCGCTCACGGCTGACGACGAGGGTATCCAGGGTCAGCAGATGGCCATAGAAACCGGGCCGGCTCGAAAGCCAGACCGCGTCGGGGGAGATCAGCATGTCTTCACGCTCGAGCAGGCGGCAGATCTCGGCCAGCCCCTGGTCGTTCATGACCGCGACCGCCTCATTCATGCATGACTCCTTCGGCCTCCTCCGCCAGCTTGGCCGTCGCTGGTGACTGCATGACACCCAGTGCGCGCAGCAGCGATTCCACCAGCCGGGCGTCAGCCTCTTCCATGTCCCGCAGATTGCTAATCCCGCTTTGCTTGAGATCGATGTGCAGCACCCGGCTGGCTTTTCCCGGCTGCAGCGGCTCGAAGTACAGCGAGACCACGGCGTCGATGATGTTGAAGCCTTGTCCCATCAGGATGGGGCTGATTTGCTGAGCAGAGAGACAGGCCAGCACATCGGGCGCATCTTTCTCCCCCGGCGGCTTGGTCTGGTAGTCGCAGATCGGGGGATGGATGGCCCGCACTTTCGCCTGTGACAAACGGATGTGCTCAACCCGGTGTGCCGCCAGGTCACATTCGCTGTCATCGAAAAGCTCGAAGCCATCCCGCAGACGGTTCAGTAAAAACATCGGCTTCTCGATGTCCTTGGGCTGCAGCACCTGCTTGAATACATGCTTGCCGAGGTGCTCCAGCAAGGTCTGCTGTGTCTTGGCACCACCGGGCGCCAGCACATCAATCACCCCGCTGGCCGGGTAGATGACGACATCCATGGCCATGGGTGGTCGGACGTCACGCCAGTGCGCCCGGTTGTCGTCGCCAAATTCCAGCTGACGCTGGGCGTTGTCCTCAATGAGGATGCCCAGTTGCACGCCACCATCCAGATGCCGGTCCAGGGTGTCGATCTGACAGGCGCGCGGCGTCCCCTTGCGCGGCGTGAATGCGGTGGCCAGTGCCACCTCGAGGGCGCGAATGTCTTCCTGGCCACGGAACAGCGCATCGACGGGCGGCACCTGCAAGCGTTTCCACCCACGCTTGCCAATGCGCAGGCTCACCGCGTAGATGGCCTCGGCCGTGGCGAACAGGTCAGGCCAGTTGGCCATGACCCACAAGGCACGCTCGGCATCGCTGGAGAACTTCGTGAAATCCTCATGGATCGTGGAGTCTGGCGGTGCGGTGTTACGAAGGGCATCGACACCACGCCCGTTGGCCAAGTCGTGCACGCGCCGCAATTCGGCATAGACGGCTTCACCCTGTGCCGCAGGCAAGGCATCGATGATGTCGATGACGCTGCTGATCAGATTGTCACCGGCAAGCTGGTCAGGCAGTTCCAGCTTGCGAGACTGAAAGTAAAACTCCCAAGTCCGTGCAGGGATTTGGCGGATGAGTTGACGGTAGCTGAAGGCGGCCATCTTGTTTTTCCTTTTTGCTGGGCCGCCGTGCCGATGACTTCTTGTGTGCGCGAGAGGCCTGGATTGGTTACACTGTTCACAACACCGTATCGCACAACAAAGCAAAATGTATTTGTTCGCTATATCGGGTGTTTGATGGAATTTAACGGTGGATGATTGTGTTGTCAAGCCGGTGCGGATTCGTTCGAAATAACGTAATATCCCGGTCTGTGCAAAACGCTACCCGTCCCCTGTTCGCGTGGGGCTGAGAGAACACAGGAGAAACCGTGGCAACCCCACTGGGTGACAAAATTCGCAGACTGCGCCGTGAGCAGAAGTTGAGTCTCGACGCACTGGCCGCCGCAGCCGGCATGAGCAAGAGCTATCTGTGGGAGTTGGAGAACAACGACGATGCCAACCCCACCATGGAAAAACTGGCCAGCATCGCCGCAGTCTTGAACGTCACGCCTGAGTTTCTGGCGCACAACGAACAGGCCGATCAGCCCGAGGACGCCTTTGACAAGGCGTTCTTTCGGAACTACAAGACGCTCAAGCCCGAGACCAAGCATCAGCTCCTTGAGATCCTGAAGACCCTCAAGAAAACCCAAGGATGAGTGCCCCGCCCAACAAGCCGGCGCCTTGGGCCAACCGGCTGAATAAGCTTTTGGATCAGTTTCACACCGTCCATGGTGGCGACCGATTCCCGGTCGATGTGGAAGCGCTGATTCGGGAAGTGCCGGGTACTTTCCAGACCGGCGAGCCGATCACTATTCAGGGCGAGGCGATGGACCCGGAGTTCGAGGGGGCGCTGTTCAACCTGAATGCCGATGCGCCGGGCAAGGGCAACTGGGCCATCATCTACAACCAGGCGATCAGCTCAGCGGGGCGAATCCGCTTCACGCTGGCACACGAGCTGGGGCATTACCTGGTGCATCGCCATCTGCAGACGTCTTTCAACTGCAGCGAGGTGGACACCACTCAGTGGGACAGCGACGAGCGAAAGATTGAGTCAGAAGCGAACACCTTTGCGTCGTACCTGCTGATGCCTGCCGACGATTATCGTCGGCAGATCCAGGGGACGGCCATCGATCTGGATGTGCTCGGCGCGTGTGCGGATCGGTATGGCGTTTCCATGACGTCGGCTATCCTCAAGTGGCTGGAGCTCACGCCCCAGCGTGCGGTGCTCGTCATGTCGCAGAACGGGATCGTTCAGTGGGCTTGCGGCAGTGAGTCTGGCAAGTGGCTCTCCATGCATCTGAACAAACGGCTGGCCAACGGTCAGCGACGGGCACTGCCCGTCAGGAGTGCGACCCGATTGGACACCGACACCAATGTCGATCGACTGGGCACCGCGATTGATGCGCGCATCTGGTTTCCGCAGGAGCCTGAGGGCATGGTGGCGCGGGAGATGCGCATCGCGTCTGATTTCTACCGTCAAACGATGACGCTGCTGGTCCTACCGCCCGAGGTCAAGCCCTGGGAGCGAGACAAGATGGACGATGACGACGATGGCCTTGAAAACACCTTCGATCGTTTCGTGCGTAACGGTCAGCCGCCAGTGCGCTGACGGCACGGCAATTCCGACGGTGTTTTTTTGGAGACCTGTGTATGCAATTACCCGCTGATATTCACACGTTGCTGAAGGTTTTAGGCGCACTCACTACTGGCGTTGGTTCCATCTTGTTGGCATGGCGGGTAAAGGCAATCCTCAAGTGGGTTGTTTACTGCCTGGTGGCCCACGAACAGTCTATCGATCAGTTGGCCAGGATCGCTGCCAATCAACGGCAAAGCGACCCTATCGTTGGCGACGTAACCAAACATCTGCTCCACATCGAAAGTAAACTTGGCTTCGTCCTTTTGATCTTGGGTTTTGCGCTTTTGGGCGTTGGCATGCTGACCACTGCGGCGAGCTATTTCGTGGCTACCGGCCTCTGATTGGCGATTACCCGCATTCGTCCGCAATTCCCTGCTCGGAATTCCGGCGACCTGCCGGTGAAATGGTGGCAGTTTTTCATCATGAAAGCTTGCCATGTCACATCTCGAACATCACTCCAAATCCGCCAGCCGCGATACCCGTGAGCTCGGCCGATCCCCTTGTCAAGAAATCGCGCAACTGCTGGCTGCCGGCATTCTCCGGGCACGTACAGGCGCAGCGCTGGCGAGCTCATGTCAGCATGACGCCACGGCTGGCGACATTCCGCTTGGCTTTACTGGCCACCAGCGCGTTCATACGAACCCGTCTCAACAAGAAGGAGTTTTCGTATGACGACACACGCAAGCAAAGAAACGGTCGCCGCGCGTCTCGCGCAATTGCCCTACCTGCCGATGGAAAACATCTGGGCGCTCTGGGATCAGTATTTTGATCGTCGCCCTGGCCACCATCACCGCACCTGGCTTGAAAGTCGGCTGGCTTACAAGATTCAGGAAGAGGCGTTTGGTGCCATGTCCTCATCGCTCAAGCGCCGCCTGGAAAAAATCGGTGAGACCGGCGAGGTGCCCAACCAGAAGCGCAGAGCAGAAAACCAGCTGGCGCCGGGGGCCACCCTGATCCGCGAACACAACGGCATTGCCCATCAGGTCAAAGTCCTGGACGATGGGCGTTTCGAATACCAGGCCCGTGCCTACAAAAGCTTGTCTGGGGTGGCCAAGGCCATCACCGGCACCGCGTGGTCTGGGCCGGCATTCTTCGGACTGCGCCAACCCGCGCCCAAGCGTCAGGGGGGATTGACATGAGAAGACCTGTTCCTCACTCCAATACGCAAACGCCTGCCACTACCCCCAAGCGGCGCTGTGCGGTCTACACCCGAAAGTCCACCGATGAAGGCCTGGACATGGAATACAACAGCCTGGAGGCGCAGCGTGATGCGGGGCTTGCCTACATTGCCAGCCAGCGCCATGAAGGCTGGATCGCTGTGGCCGATGGTTATGACGATGGCGGCTTCTCGGGTGGCAATATGGAGCGGCCCGCGCTGCGCCGATTGATGGACGATATCGAGGACGGAAAGATCGACATCGTCGTGGTCTACAAAATCGACCGACTCACCCGCAGCTTGCCGGACTTCGCGCGACTGGTGGAAGTCTTTGATCGGCACGGTGTCTCATTCGTGTCTGTGACCCAACAGTTCAACACCACGACGTCGATGGGACGCCTGACGCTCAACATCCTGCTGTCTTTTGCCCAGTTCGAACGTGAGGTCACCGGCGAGCGCATCCGCGACAAGATTGCCGCCAGCAAGGCCAAGGGGATGTGGATGGGCGGCGTGCCTCCCTTGGGCTATGACGTCAAGGATCGCAAGCTGGTCGTCAACGAAAGGGAGGCGGCGCTGGTGCGCGAGATTTTCATGCGTTACGCCGAGCATGGATCGGCCGCACGTCTGGTGCGCGAGTTGCAGGTCGAAGGGCACACGACAAAATCCTGGGAGACCCAGACCGGAAAGTTTCACCACGGTCGGATCATTGATCAGCAGTACCTGTTCAAGCTGCTGCGTAACCGTCTGTACCTAGGTGAGATCACGCACAAGGGCGAGGTTTTCAAAGGCCAACACCAGCCCATCATCTCGACGGCGCAATGGGAGGCGGTCGACGTCATCGTTGCGCAACGCAAGCGCAGTACGACCCGTGACCGCTACAACGAGACGCCGGCGCTGCTGGCGGGATTCCTCTATGCCCCCGACGGCCAGCGTATGCTGCCAACCTACACGCAGAAGAAAAACGGCAAGCGGTACCACTACTACGTTCCCTACCTGGAAAAGCGCCAGACCGCTGGTGCATCACGCATCCCTGGCCAGCGCAGCATGGGGCCCATGCCGGCCGCTGAAATCGAATCAGCTGTGCTGATGCAGGTCCTGCGCGTGTTGCAGGAGCCCGAGATGATCATCGGCGTGTGGCGCGAAGTGCTGGCAATGCAGGAGCAACCCGGACTCGATGAAGCCATGATCGTGGTGGCCATGCGCCGTATCGGTGACATCTGGGCGCAGATGTTTCCGGTGGAGCAGCACCGCATCATGCGGCTGCTGATCGAGCGTGTGCAACTGCACCCGAATGGCCTCGACATTGTCTGGCGTGAAGACGGATGGCACCGATTCCGGCGTGAACTGGCCCAGCACCCCTTTGTGGTGGAGCAGAAAGATGCGCCCGCCATGGGGCTCCTCGGCCATGATGAAGAGGTGATGGCATGAGCCAATCCGCCCCGCAACGCTGCAAGATCGAGATATCCGTGTCGGGTCCGTCGCGTGAATACCAGAGCCAGGGCTCGGCGGTGACCTTCGTCCCTTTGACCATCAAGCGTCGTCACACCCGCAAACTGCTGATTGCACCCCCTGGTCAGGAAGATGCCAAGGTCCGATCGTCATTTGACCTGCCCATGATCCGAACGATCGGCAAGGCCTTCTACTGGCAAAAGCTGCTCGACAGCAGTGAGGTCGCCAATGCCACCGAACTGGCGCGGCAATTGAAGCTGGAGCCAGGCTGGGTCGCCGAGGTGCTGCGGCTCACGCGCCTCGCACCTGACATCGTGCAGGCCATTCTGGATGGTCGCCAGCCGCGCCACCTCAATCTTCACGCGATCCGGGGCCGGCAGGCGGACGTGCCTGTGGACTGGGATGAGCAGCGACGGTTGCTGGGGTTTCGGCCGATGGCCTGATCACGGCAGAAACAAGTTCTCTTCACCTTCGGCCCCTCATCTGTCCGCCTGCGCCCCCTGCAGGCGTTTTTTTTCATCTGGATGCTGGCACGGGCCGCAATTGCCCGATCTGCCCACCTTTTGCGTCCACCTTGCCCACCGGTTTGCCCACCCCCTGAATCCCAAACTGCACTCACGTTTTCGCAATCACCTGAAAGGAGATCAACGTGAGTGTCAAACACCTGAATCAGCGCCAACTGGCTGAGCGCTGGAATGTCGCGGAGGCCACGCTCGAGCGCTGGCGATCCGCCGGTATCGGGCCGGTGTACCTGAAATTGCAGGGCCGTGTCCTCTACCGCGTCGAGGACATCGAGGAGTACGAAGCGAGGAGTCTGCACAGCAGCACTTCGTCGCGTGTG
Organism: Lautropia sp. SCN 69-89; assembly: GCA_001724855.1. Lineage (GTDB taxonomy): Bacteria > Pseudomonadota > Gammaproteobacteria > Burkholderiales > Burkholderiaceae_E > Zeimonas. The sequence goes on along the minus strand of MEED01000040.1, from coordinate 46,141 downwards.
ATGGCAGGAGGTGTGGCATGAACCTGCGCCATCTGCCCTCTCAGCACGAAGATGTGCTGTCCATCCCGGCTACCGAATTGGCCGCATTCGATGCCCGCAGCCTGTTCCAGCTGAAGACGCTGGCCGCCGACCGCCTGGCCATTGCCAAGGCTGAAGTCGATCACATCGAACACGCCCTGAACCTGAAGTATGCCGAGCGCGCCAAGCACCTGCGCCTGGTCGCCGGCAAAGACAGCGGCGTCGTGCATTTCGATGACGGCGAGGTACGCATCACGGCTGACCTGCCCAAGAAAGTCGAATGGGATCAGGCGCTGCTGGCCAACCTGGATACACGCATTGCCGCCAATGGCGACAACCCCCGCGAATTTATCGACGTCAGCTATCGCGTCTCAGAGACCAAGTTCTCCGCTTGGGCAAGCGCCCTGCGCGAGCAATTCATCCCTGCACGAACCGTGAAGGTGGGCAAGCCCAGCTTCCGTCTTGCCCTGCTTTCGGAGTAATCACCATGTTCAAAAACCTCATCGAATACCTACGCAAGAAAACCCTGTCCCTGTCGGACCTGCCGGAAACCATCCGCGTCCCGGGTCACGCCGGGCAGACCGACATCGACCGCCTTCCCCTCGATCAGGCATCCGTCGATGACCTGGCCTTCGCTATCCAGGGCCTGGAAGCCCGCTCGTCTGAGATCTCCTGCCAGTTGCATTCCTTGCGCCGCCTGCACGACTTGGCCCGCGCCCGGGGCGCGCTCGGCACGGACAAGGTCACAGAGATCTTTGGTGGGGAGGTCTGATATGAGCTTTCCCTTCATCACCGCCGAGCAGCGCCTCGCAGAAAAGCGTGGCTCCAAGGGCGTGATTCTTGGGCCCTCAGGTGTAGGCAAAACCACGCTGCTCAAAACAGCCGATGCCACGCGCACCCTGTTCATTGACCTGGAGGCTGGCGACCTGGCCGTGCTGGATTGGCCTGGCGACAGCGTGCGGCCACGCACCTGGCAGGAATGCCGCGATCTGGCCTGTTACATCGGTGGGCCCAATCCCGCGCTGCGCGACGACCAGTCCTACAGCCAGGCGCATTACGACCAAGTGTGTGCCTTGTATGGCGATCCCGCCATGCTGGCCAAGTACTCGCTGATCTTCGTGGACTCGATCACGGTTGCGGGGCGCCTGTGTCTGCAATGGGCCAAGGGTCAGCCGCAGGCCTTCTCCGAAAAAACCGGCAAGCCCGACACGCGTGGTGCTTATGGCCTGCATGCCAGCGAACTGGTCGGGTGGCTCACCCAGTTGCAGCATGTCCGTGACAAGGACATCTGGCTGGTCGGGATCCTCGACGAAAAGCTCGACGACTTCAACCGCAAGGTGTTCAGCCCTCAGATCGAAGGCTCCAAAGCTGCGCTAGAGCTGCCCGGCATTGTCGATCAGGTCATCTCGATGGTGGTGCTTAAGTCGGATGACGGAACACCTTATCGCGCCTTTGTCTGCCAGCACATCAACCCCTGGGGCTACCCCGCCAAAGACCGTTCCGGACGACTGGAAGTGGTCGAGGAGCCGCATCTCGGCCGCCTCATTTCCAAGATCACCGCGCCGCGCGCGCAATAAGCAGGAGAGTATTCATGAACAGCTACAGCAACAACGCCGCATGGAATGACTTCAATGATGCCGAGGACCAGCGCGAGTACGCCCTGATCCCACCCAAAACCCTGGCCAAGGTCATCATGGCGATTCGCCCGGGCGGGTATGACGATCCAAGCCAAGGCTGGACTGGCGGTTACGCGACCCGTTCCGACAAGACCGGTGCGATCTATCTCAACGCCAAGTTCACCATACTCGAAGGGCCGTTTGCCAAAAGGGTGGTGTTCGGTCTGATTGGCCTGTCCAGTCCGAAGGGCCCGGAGTGGACCCATATCGGGCGCAGCTTCCTGCGCGCCATCCTGAACTCGGCGCGTGGCATCCATCCGGCCGACAACTCGCCGCAGGCGCAGAGTGCGCGCCGCATCAAGGGCTTTGCCGATCTGGATGGCGTGGAATTTGTCGCCCGCATCGATGTCGAGAAGGATCAGAACGGCGACGATAAGAACGTCATCAAGGCCGCCATTCAGCCGGATCACAAGGAGTATGCCGCGCTGATGGGGCAGCCTATGCGCACCCCAAGCCAAGCGCCCTCGGCTTCCACCGGTAAGCCCCCTGTGACATCGGCGCCGGCCGTGCCCACCCGTCCCGCCTGGGCGCAATAAGGAGGACTACCCATGATGCTGCGTCCTCGGCAGCGGGAGTTCGTCACCCGCTGCGTCACGGCTCTCAAGGCCCATGGCAACACCCTCGGTGTGGCGCCGACTGGGGCTGGCAAGACGATCTGCCTGTCCGGCACCGCCGGGGAGTTTCTTCAACATCCGGACGCCAAGGCCTGCATCTTGGCACACCGGGACGAATTAACCGCGCAAAACCTGAGCAAGTTTGGCCGCGTCAATCCGCACGTCAGCACCTCGGTCTTCGATGCCCACCAGAAATCGTGGTCGGGTCAGGCCACCTTTGCCATGGTGCAAACGTTGGCACGCAACCTGGAGCAGATGCCCACGCTGGACATGCTGGTGATCGACGAGGCTCACCACTGCGCAGCGCCCACCTACCGGCAGGTCATCGACTCGGTCCTGGCCAAGAACCCGCATGCGCTGATTTACGGCGTGACTGCTACGCCCAATCGCGGGGATGGCAAGGGCCTGCGTGAGGTGTTCTCCAATGTCGCAGACCAAATCAGGCTCGGCGAGCTGATCCGCTCTGGGCATTTGGTGCCACCGCGCACCTTCGTGGTCGATGTCGGAACGCGTGACGCACTCGACGGCGTTCGCAAACTGACCGACGACTACGACATGAATGCCGTGGCGTCGATCATGAACACCACGCCTGTCAATGCGGCGGTGGTCCAGCACTGGCAGGCGCATGCCGCCAGTCGCAAGACCATTGCATTCGCCGCCACCGTCGATCATGCCCATGCCGTCTGCCAGGCCTTCAACGCGGCGGGGGTTCGGGCCTCAGTGATTCATGGCGAGATGACACCTGCCGAGCGGCAGTTCACACTGGCTTCGTATGAGACTGGCGATGTCATGGTGCTGGTGAACGTGGCCGTGCTCACAGAAGGGTACGACTACACCCCGACCTCCTGCATCGTGCTGCTGCGCCCCAGCTCCTACAAGTCCACGCTGATCCAGATGGTCGGTCGCGGCCTGCGCGTGGTCGATCCTGCAGAACACCCAGGCGTCATCAAGACCGATTGCGTGGTGCTGGACTTCGGCACCGCCTCCCTGCGCCACGGCAGTCTGGAGCAGGAAGTTGATCTCGATGGCTTTGCCGGTGACGGCGAGGCGCCGACCAAGCGCTGCCCGCAGTGTGATGCCGAAGTGCCGATGGCAAGTCGCGAGTGTCCGCTCTGTGGTCACAGCTTTGCCAAGGCGATCGAGGAAGCGCGTCACCAGATCAGCGATTTCGTGATGACCGAAATCGATCTGTTCAAGCGCTCCAACTTTGCGTGGTGCGATCTCTTCGGCGATGACTGCGCGCTGCTGGCCACCGGCTTCAAGGCCTGGGCTGGGGTCTTCTTCCTGGGTGGGCGTTGGTACGCAGTCGGCGGCGCCGAAAAACTGCCCGCCCGCTTGCTGGGTGCAGGGGAGCGCACGGTCTGCCTGGCCCAGGCCAATGACTGGCTCAACGACCAGGAAGTTGACGATGCCGCTCACAAGACCCGTCGCTGGCTGCAGGAGTCGCCCACACCTGGGCAACTGCGTTACCTGCCCGCGCCGCTGCGCGCGGATTTCAGCCTGACCCGCTATCAGGCCTCGGCGCTCCTGACCTTCCAGTTCAACAAGACCGCTATCCAGCGGTTGGTCTCCGCTGCCAACGATGCGGTGATGACTGAGCTTCGGGAGGTTGCGTGAAATGTGCAGTGTGCGCCCGCCAAGCCAAGGGCCTGGGGTATTTCAACCCCCGTCTGCCGCGCTCCGACCCCCGTCGCTACAGCGATCGCTGGGTGTTCTGCTCCATGCGGTGTCAGAACGCGTTCTCCAAGCTCATGGCGCGCCTGACCCAGTTTCAGGAAGACGCCGTGATTGACCCCAGCGACATGGAGATCGCCGCTATGCGATCGGCACTCGGCCCCTTAGGCGAGTACGTCGCCTCCATCGGCATGGATCGTCCATTGGCCGACTACGGCAAGGATGAAGTCCTGCGCCTGGTGGAGGTCGTGGTCGACGCGTACCAGGCCCACATGCTGGCCGAGCATGAACGCATGGTCGAGCGCGACCGCACTTTCTTTGAACAACTCGCCAGCCGCAAGGCCACTGCCAGCACGGGTGGCGATCACCACAGGATTCCATTTTGATGATCGACCTGAACCATCAACCCAAATTTCACGAGCAGGTGTCAATGTTGCTGGATGCAGCCTTGCAAGCCGAGCGCAGCCATCAGGCCCGCCGGCGCTATCTGGGCGCCTCACGCCTCGGTGTGCCCTGCGAGCGTGCCCTGCAATACGAGTACGTCGACGCGCCGGTGGACGACGGTGCCGAGCTGCCTGGTCGCACGCTGCGGATCTTTGAAGTCGGCCATGTCATGGAGGATCTGGCCATTCGCTGGCTGCGCCTGGCTGGCTTCGACCTCTACACCCGCAAGCAGGATGGCGAGCAATTTGGCTTCTCCGTTGCGGGTGGCCGTATTCAGGGGCATATCGACGGCGTGATCGCTGGTGCTCCTGTCGACTTGGGTTTGTCGTTTCCCATGCTTTGGGAGTGCAAGACCATGAACGACAAACACTGGCGCGATACCGCCAAAAAGGGCGTGACCGTGACCAAGCCGATCTACGCCGCGCAAATGGCGATCTATCAGGCGTACATGGAGCCGAGCATTCCTGGCATCGCGTTCCAGCCTGCGCTGTTCACCGCCATCAACAAGGACACCCAGGAGCTTTGGTTGGAGCTGGTGCCGTTTGATGCGGCACTCGCGCAGCGCATGTCTGATCGCGCTGTCAAAGTTATCCGGGCGACCGAGGCCGGTGAATTACTGCCGCGCGTGGCGTCTGAGCCGAGTTTCTACGAGTGCAAGTACTGCGCTTGGGCGCGTCGGTGTTGGCGCGAGCAAGGCGTGAGCGCATCGGGGGTGCAGTCATGAATGCACGTCTTCCTCAACCCGTCATCGAGGCATTGACGGTGACCACCTGTCGCCAGAAACCCCTGATCGGTGCATCCCTGCTGGAGCGTCTGCTACTGCGCCATGTCGCTGTCGTGTGTCCGGAGTCGCGATTTGTTGTGGCCGTGATCAAACAGGCGTTCATTGACCTGTGCTCGCCCTCGAAACATCTGCGCACTGAGGCCAGACGTTTCTTCCGAGACGGGCGCCTGGAGCTGTGGTGCGACCAGGTCGGTCTGTCCCCCGATTTCATGCGAGAGATCGCGACCAAGGCAGGCTACTTGAATCCGGCAGACACCGACGAAGGAGGTGTCCATGCTTGATTTCAACGACCAAGACCCCGCTGTTCCATCACCCATCGGGAATGCCGAGCGGGATGAACTTCGATCGGCCTTGATGGCACGGCTCGAGGGCGTGCTGTTTGCTTTATTCCCGGCGGGCAAGGTGACACATGGCAAATTCGTCGTTGGCGATGTGCTGGGCAGTCCAGGTCGCAGTCTGGAGATTGAGCTGGATGGCGAACGGGCGGGCCTGTGGATCGACCGCGCCACGGGTAATGGTGGTGATGTCTTTGCGCTCATCGCTGCGCACCGCCATTGGGACACGCATCGTGATTTCGCGGCCGTCCTCGGTTTCGCCCGGGAGCTGCTCGGCCGTGCACCCGCCGTGTCACACGCCAAACGCAAGGCAAGCGCGCCGGTGGATGACTTGGGGCCAGCCACCGCCAAGTGGGACTACCTGGCCGCTGACGGCAGTCTGATTGCCTGCGTGTATCGCTATGAGCCTAGCCCTGGGCGCAAGGAATTCCGCCCTTGGGATGCCAAGCGCCGCAAAATGGCGCCGCCCGATCCGAGGCCGTTGTTCAACCAACCTGGCATTGCTCATGCCGAACGGGTGATTCTGGTCGAGGGCGAAAAATGCGCCCAGGCCTTGATCGACGCTGGCCACTGCGCGACCACCGCGATGCACGGTGCCAACGCACCGATCGACAAGACCGACTGGTCACCCCTTCAGGGCAAGCATGTCCTGATTTGGCCCGACCGCGACAAACCCGGCTGGGAGTACGCCATGAATGCCGCCGAGGCGGTCATGGCAGCGGGTGCCCAGCATTGCGCGGTGTTGATGCCGCCGTCCAATCCCACGGCGCAAGACCCCCAAGGGAGTGCGGATGGCTGGGACGCAGCCGACGCCATTGCTGAGGGCTTTGATATGGAGGCTTTCCTTGCCCACGGTGAGCGCATCCAGTTCCAGCCCTCTACGCCAGACATCACGCAGGCAGCAGATCCGACCGAGCAATCGGTGTGGGCCACTGAAGACGCGCTGGCGCTGACCTTCTCGGGTCGGTACGCCCAGGACTGGCGCTATGTCGCGTTGTGGGGCAAGTGGGTGTTCTGGACTGGCAAGCGCTGGCAAACCGAGGAGACCCTCGCCGCGCACCACCTGATGCGCCAGATCTGTCGGGAGGCTGCACTCAAGGCTGATTCTCACCGGGTGGCCGCCAAACTCGCCAGCAGTGGCGCGGTGGCTGGCTTGGAGCGGCTCGCACGCTCTGACCGGCGTCATGCCGCCACCGCCGACGAGTGGGATGCCGACCCTTGGCTGCTCAACACGCCAGGCGGTGTGGTGAATCTCAAGAATGGCGTGCTGCGCTCCCACGACCGTCTGGATCGACTGACCAAGATCACGACGGCCACCCCCGCGGGTGATTGCCCCACCTGGCGGCAGTTCATCCATGAGGTCACGGGCGGCGATCAGGCACTGCAAGCCTATCTTGCCCGGATGGCAGGGTATGCCCTGACCGGATCGACACGCGAGCACGCGCTCTTCTTTCTGTATGGCACGGGTGCCAACGGCAAATCGGTGTTCGTGAATGCCCTGGCCACCATCCTGGGCGACTACGCCACCAACGCTCCCATGGACACGTTCATGGAAACCCGCACGGACCGGCATCCGACCGATATGGCCAGCCTGCGTGGAGCCCGGTTTGTCGCCGCCATCGAAACCGAGCAAGGGCGACGCTGGGCCGAGTCCAAGGTCAAGAGCTTGACCGGTGGCGACAAGATCTCTGCGCGCTTCATGCGCCAGGATTTTTTCGAGTTCATGCCGCAGTTCAAGCTAATCGTGGCCGGCAATCACAAGCCGGCTATCCGCAACATCGACGAAGCGATGAAGCGGCGCCTCCACCTGATCCCGTTCACGATCACCGTCCCACCGGAAAGGCGCGACAAGCACCTGCAGCAAAAGCTGCTGGCTGAACGGGATGGGATCCTGGCCTGGGCGGTTCAAGGCTGTCTGGAGTGGCAGCATCAGGGCCGGCTCGACCCACCCCAGCAGGTGCTCGATGCCACCGATGAGTACTTCGAAGAGGAGGACGCGATCGGTGAGTTCCTGGACGAGGACTGCCAGCAGTCGCCCGTGGCGCGTGAAGCGATCTCCGCAATCTACCAGCGCTGGCGTGAGCGCGCTGAGCGGCGTGGCGAGTACGTGGGCACTAGCCGATGGCTCACCCAGCAACTCATCAACCGTGGGTTTGCGCGCACACGCCTGCATGGCGGGGCAAAAGCCCTGTCAGGCCTGTCGCTCAAACCCCGCGAGCCGGGCGGCTACATGCCCTATCGCGACGACTGACCGAATCGAAAGACCCCAATGGGTGACCGAAAGTGACCGGCATATCGTTATCTCTCTACACGTGTACGCGCGCAGGCGCGAGCGGATAACGAGAAACGGGTCACCTTCGGTCACCAGATGCCAAAAACGCATGGAGTGACCAATGAACACAACGACCATCCTCGCCCTTGATCTGGGCACACAAACCGGCTGGGCAATGGCCTGCCGCGACGGCAGCATCACCAGTGGCAGCCAATCCTTCAAACCTCAGCGCTTCGAAGGCGGCGGCATGCGCTTTCTTCGGTTCAAGCGCTGGCTCACCGACATCAAGCAGTGCAATGACGGCATCGACCAAGTCGTGTTCGAAGAAGTCCGCCGCCACGTTGGTGTCGACGCGGCCCATGCCTACGGCGGATTCATGGGACAGCTCACCGCCTGGTGCGAGCACCACCAGATTCCGTACCAGGGTGTGCCGGTCGGCACGATCAAGAAGCACGCCACAGGCAAGGGCAATGCCAGCAAGGACGAGATCGTGGCCGCCATCCGTGCCCATGGTCACGCCCCAGCAGATGACAACGAAGCCGATGCCATCGCCCTGCTGTATCTGGCCCGTGAGATGGCTACGGAGGGGATGTGACATGAAAGTGCCGCAATACCGCTATCGCTGCCCTCTGGGCAACCTGCAGCCGACCACGCCGGACCTGGACGCTGTCAAACGTGAGGGCTGGCGCACCGATCACATCCTGGTGGTCAGCGAGCACGACGAACGGCTCGACTGGGTAGAGAAGCAGTTCGTCCGTCGTCTGGGCGAACGCCTCTACGGTGATGGAGGCAAGCGCCATGACTGAGACACGAACCGAATGGACTGTTGAGGATGTGGCTGCCCGATTTGCTGAAGCTGCCGAAACCGCGCACAAGCTGCCCCGGGTCAGACCTGGCGGCTACTTCAACCCATGGATGACGCTGGCCATGCAGGTGTCCGAGCGCTACCCCGACCCCGAGCGGCTATACCGACCCATGCCACCCAGCCCCCAAGCAGTGGAGCGGATGCTGGAGACCATGCGCTGGGTGCAGTGGCTGGAGGTGGAGCAGCGGCATCTGGTGTGGATGCGTTCGAACCGGTATCGCTGGGAGCAGATCGGTCGGCGGTTTGCCTGCGCGGCAAGAACGGCACAGCGGCGGTACGACGCTGCCATCCATCTGGTCGCTCTGCACTTGAACAAAGGGCACTGATTGAAGTCGCGGCAAATCGAAGACGGGCGCGGGGTGGTGGGGGATGGTGATGACAGATGCCAAAACACCCCCTGTCGCGTTTTGCCCGGTTTGGGCCTACAGTTTCAGCTATGGTCAGGACAGCGGTGTGAGCAGCGGACGTGATCTTCCGACTGCAACCTTGCACCCCGACAGATGCGAAGTGATGCAAACGCCTGATGGCTGATGCCAATCAGATGATCGCGGAGTCCTGCGGACAATCGATGGGTCCTTCCTGGCCAAAACAGTATGCGGGGGGCAACAGCGCGAGATTTCGATAGCGTCTGCCCTGAAAAACGGGTTACCACCCGGCCAGGTTACCGGCCCGTGGTTACCACCACCCCAGACAGTTACCGCCCCCTGAATATTTCCAACCCGCCCGGCGGCAACGCTCGGCGGGTTTTTCAATTCCATGACGCCAAACCTGCAGATCGAATACCGGCCGATCGATGCGCTGCTGCCGTACGCGCGCAATCCGCGCACGCATTCTCCGGCGCAGATTGCCAAGATCGCGGCCAGCATCGTGGAGTTTGGCTGGACGCAACCGATCCTGGTCGATGGCGACAACGGCATCATCGCCGGTCACGGTCGGCTGGCCGCTGCGCGCAAGCTGGAGTTGCCCGAGGTCCCTGTCATTGAACTGGGACACCTGACCCCCGCGCAAAAGCGGGCCTACGTGATCGCCGACAACCGACTTGCGCTGGATGCGGGCTGGGACGATGAGTTGCTGGCGCTCGAGCTGGCGGAGCTGTCTGAGGCCGGTTACGACTTGCTGATGACAGGCTTTGACGATGACGAGCTCGCCAGGATGCTGGCCGACTTGGGTGATGCTGAAGGCGGCGAGTCTGGAGATGAGTCGGATGCCGATGAGGAAAACGACGTTCCCGAACCACCCAAGCAGCCTATCTCCCGTCCTGGCGATCTGTGGCAACTGGGGGCGCACCGCCTGATCTGTGGCGATGCCAGCGATCCATCGGTGATCGCCACTCTGATGCAGGGCGAGCAGGCCAGTCTGTGTTTCACCTCACCGCCCTATGGCAACCAGCGCGACTACACCTCAGGTGGCATTGCCGACTGGGATGGCCTGATGCGCGGCGTGTTCGCGCAAGTGCCCATGGCCGCCGATGGCCAGGTGCTGGTCAACCTCGGCCTGATCCACCGTGACAACGAGTTCATCCCGTATTGGGACGCATGGCTCGACTGGATGCGCAGCCAAGGCTGGCGGCGATTTGCCTGGTACGTCTGGGATCAGGGGCCGGGCATGCCCGGCGACTGGCAAGGACGTCTGGCACCGAGTTTCGAATTCATCTTCCATTTCAACCGGCAGACGCGCAAACCCAACAAGACGGTGCCCTGCAAGTTCGCGGGTCAGGAAACGCACCTTCGTGCCGATGGCTCATCGACCGCGATGCGTGGCAAGGACGGCCAGGTCAACGGTTGGACCGCTGCTGGCCAGCCGACCCAGGACCACCGCATCCCCGACTCGGTCATCCGGGTCATGCGCCACAAGGGAAAGATCGGCAAGGACATCGATCACCCGGCCGTGTTTCCGGTGACGCTGCCGGTGGAGGTCATTGAGGCGTACACCGATGAAGGCGAGATCGTGTTTGAGCCCTTTGGCGGCAGCGGCACCACGCTGATGGCCGCGCAGCGCACCGGTCGCATGGGCCGCGCGGTGGAGATCGCGCCGGAGTACGTGGATGTGGCGCTGATCCGTTTCCAACAGAACTTCCCTGGCGTGCCGGTCACCTTGGCCGCCACCGGAGAACCCTTTGAGGTTGTTGCTCAACAACGCAAAGCCGGGCATCGACAAGAGAGCGAACATGCAACTGTCTGAACATTTCGAACTGGCCGAGTTTCTGGTCTCAGAAACGGCGGCTCGCCGTGGCATTGCCAACGAGCCCACACCCGAGGTCATTGAGAACCTGCGGCGGCTGTGTCAGTCGGTGCTGCAGCCGCTGCGCGTCCACCTCAAACGCCCGGTGGTGATCACCTCTGGCTACCGCTCACCAGCGCTGAACCGCGCCATTGGGGGCAGTCCGACCAGCCACCACATGCAAGGGCGTGCGGCGGACCTCATCGTGCCAGGCATAACCCCGTTGATCGTATGCCAGGCCGCTCACCAGTTGAAGCTCCCCTGCGTGCAGATCATTCATGAGTTCGGACGTTGGACCCATCTGGCTGTGGCCATCTCGAATGAGCGCACCCAGTTGCTCACGGCCAAGCTGAACCAGGGCAAGACCGTCTATGAAACGGGGTTGGTCCATGTCTGAACCCTGGCTCTCCACCCACATCGAGCGCTGGCCCACCGAGAAACTGGTGCCCTACGCCCGCAATGCCCGTACCCACTCCGAGGAGCAGGTGGCGCAGATTGCAGCTTCCATCGTCGAGTTCGGTTTCACCAATCCGATCCTGGCGGGGTCCGACGGCGTGATCGTCGCCGGCCATGGGCGCCTGGCCGCCGCGCAAAAGCTCGGTCTGGATACCGTGCCCGTCGTGGTTTTGGATCACCTGACCCCCACCCAGCGACGCGCCCTCATCATTGCGGACAACCGCATCGCAGAAAACGCCGGCTGGGACGACGCCATGCTGCGCATCGAACTGCAGTCGCTGCAGGAAGACGGCTTCAACCTAGACATCACCGGATTTGACGCCGATGCCTTGGCCGAGATCATGGCGGGCGAAGAGACCACGGTCGATGGCCAAACCGATGACGATGCTGTTCCCGAGGTGTCGGCCACCCCGATCTCCCGCCCAGGTGATGTGTGGGAGCTGGGTAAACATCGATTGGTATGCGGGGACGCCACCGACCCCAAGAGCTATGAGCTGCTGATGGCCGATGCCCAGGCTGATATGGTCTTCACCGATCCACCCTATAACGTGGACTACGCCAACAGTGCGAAGGACAAGATGCGTGGCAAGGACCGTCCGATCCTGAACGACAACTTAGGCGATGGCTTCTACGATTTCCTGCTGGCGGCTCTGACCCCAATGCTCGAGCGCTGTTCAGGCGCCACCTACATCGCCATGTCGTCCAGCGAACTGGACACCCTGCAACAGGCTTTCCGGGCTGCCGGTGGCAAATGGTCCACCTTCATCATCTGGGCCAAGAACACCTTCACGCTCGGCCGCGCCGACTACCAACGCCAGTACGAGCCCATCTTGTATGGCTGGCCCGAAGGAGAGAACCGCCACTGGTGCGGTGACCGCGACCAGGGCGACGTGTGGAACATCAAGAAGCCACAGAAAAACGACCTGCACCCGACCATGAAACCGGTGGAGCTGGTCGAGCGAGCGATCCGCAATTCGAGCCGTCCGGGAGACATCGTATTGGATCCGTTTGGCGGTTCCGGGACCACTCTCATCGCCGCTGAAAAAACCGGGCGCATCGGTTGGCTGATCGAACTCGATCCCAAGTACGTGGACGTGATCGTGCGTCGCTGGCAGGACTGGAGTGGGCAGGAAGCCTACCGGGAAGCCGACGCAGTCAAGTTCAATGGTCTGGCGGCAGTGGCTGGCGCAGGGGTCACAGCAAACACAGAGGAGGCCGACGCTTGAAGCAGTCGCGCCTGATGTCCCTGGTGGAATCGCTCGCTAATGTACTGGTGGGTTATGTCGTGGCAGTAGTCACGCAGATGGTGGTGTTCCCGCTGTTCGGCCTGGCCGTGACCATTTCAGAAAACCTCTTGATCGGCTTGATCTTCACGGCCGTGTCGATCGTACGCAGCTACGCGCTGCGCCGGGGCTTTGAGGCGCTGCGGGTGCGTCAGTCGGCCATGGCCTCCTCGACGATCTCGCAGTGAATCACAAAGCCCGTCAGGTAAGGCAGGCCCTTGGGGATCCCGTGCTGCTTGCTGGTCAGGCGTCCGATGCTCCAGCTCATCCAGCGTTGCGTGGAGGCGAGGATCGCCTCCTGCGGGTTCGATCCGGCGTGCAGTTCGTTCAGCACGTCGTCGGCAAAGTGGCGACCGTGGCGGCTGTCGAGGAACAGCCTGACCGATTCGAGGGGCTGGCAGGTGGCATCCGAAATCGCGGTCATCGCGATCGGCCAGGCCGCCTGGGCGTCGTCGTTCATCGTGCCCCAAAAGCCCCAGGCTTCGTTCTGGGAGGTTGGGATTTGCTTGGTGGTGGTCATCGTTTTTTCCTTCGGGTTGATCGTTGCGACACCCGTATGAACGCGCTGTTCGATTGAGAAGCCAAGCGCTCTCTGAATCTTTTTTCAGGCTTCTACCGCAATTCCGACGTAACGCCCGTAGGCGCTGCCCGAGGGGTCGACGTACAGGGTCTTGCGATTCTCGGCCTTGACTTCGACGACGTGCCGAGTGGTGTGGTCGGGGTACCCGCCCTTGCCGGCCAGCCAGTCGCGATCCTGCAGCAGCGTGTTGGCGAAGACATCGTACTCGGCAGTGGTCAGTTCGCGGGTTTCGCTGATCACTACCGGCTCCGGGCGTTCGTCGTAGGGCGTGGCCGCCAGCACCTCCTGCAAGTCGATCGGCTTGCGGGTGAATCGGGCTCGGAGAGGGTTGGCGGGGTTGCTGATTTCGGTGGTCATGGTGGTTGCTCCTGATAGCGTTGATGACAGTCGTATGAACGCGCTGTTCAATCGGAAAGCCAAGCTATTTCAGGGATTGCTCCGGGGTGGCGTGGATATGCCGCCACCCCATCTCGAATTCAACTGACCCGGTAGATACGCTCGCCTCCCTCGGCTTTTTCCGAGGTGATGGTGAGTCCGAGTTTCTTCTTGAACGCGCCTGCAAAGGTGCCGCGTACCGTGTGCGCCTGCCAGCCGGTGGCCGCGCAGATCTGGTTGATGGTGGCCCCTTCCGGGCGCTGCAGCATCTGGATCACGGCAGCCTGCTTGCTGTTCTCGCGGGTGCGGGGCTCGCCCTCGACGCCGACCTTGACCAGGCGCTTGGCCGCATCCGGTTTTTCTTGCGCCCAGTTGGCCTCTGCGGCCGACACGGCGGACTCGACCTCGGGGTCGGGGTGAAGGGTGGCCGGCATCGGCCGGGCGCGCCCAAGGGCGTCGTAGCCCTCGGCGGCGGCGAACCAGTCGGTGCTGTCGCGGGTGATCAGGGCCTTGTTGAACAGGCCCTCCAGCACCTTGGTGCGGGCGCCGCCCTTGATGTTGTCGGGGAACCACTCGATCTTGCCGCCGGTGTGTTCGATGGCGTAGGCGAGGATGGCGTGCTGGGCAGGGGTCAGTTGGATGGTGGTCATTTGATGCTCCTTCGTGGTGGTTGATGGTGTGCTCATGAACGCGCTGTTCGAGAGTGAAGCCAAGCGCTTTCCGCTTCTTTTTCAGTCTTGCTTCGCGGCCTGCCGCCCTGCCTCGTAGGCCGCCATAAGGGCGCTCTTGACGCCCCAGACGCTGACCTCGTGGAAGTCCATCCGGTCGCTGTTGCGGGTTTCCAGTGTTTCGATGAATAGGTGGTTCAGGGCAATCGATTCGAGCAAGAGCTCGATCTCGTCGGGGGGGAGTGTGGTGGGCTGCTTCTGTTTGGTCATGTGGGGCTCCTGGGTGGTGGGTTGCTTGTCAATCGACATCCGTATTCACGCGCTGTGGGCCACAGAAGCCAAGCGCTTTTTAATCCCGGGTGATTCACTCGCCTTTGCATGAAAAACCGCATCTAGGAGGCCACCCACTTGCATTGAGTTCAACAACACATGGGACTGTCCATTCGCGCCTACGCGCGCCACCGCGGTGTGTCGCACGTGGCCGTCAAGAAGGCTATCGACACAGGGCGGATCACGCCTTTGCCTGACGGCACCATCGATCCGGTGGGGGCCGATGCCCAGTGGGCAGCCAACACCACGCCGACCCGCCGGTCGGTAATTGGCGAGGCCAAAGAAGCTCCGCAGGTGTCCGCTGCAGCCCGCGAGAATCCGCAAACGGCTGCACGCCCAGCCAGAGAAGCCGCCGAGCCGCCCACCCCGGCCCTGTCCTCCGGCGGCACATCGCTGCTGCAGGCGCGCACTGTCAACGAGGTGGTCAAGGCGCAGACGAACAAAGTGCGCCTGGCCCGCCTCAAGGGCGAACTGGTCGATCGGTCACAGGCCGTGGCCCATGTGTTCAAACTGGCCCGGGCCGAGCGCGATGCCTGGCTCAACTGGCCAGCACGCATCTCGTCGCAGATGGCTGCAGGACTGGGCGTAGATCCGCACTTCTTGCATGTGGCGCTGGACGCCGCCGTGCGACAGCAACTGCAAGACCTGGGCGACTTGCAGCCCAAGGTGGATTGACCATGGAAGAGCTTTACTACGAAGGCTGGGACGCCATCGAGCGCGCCTGGCGCGAAGGCCTGACGCCCGATCCACTGCTCACCGTGTCCGAGTGGGCCGACAAGCACCGGGTGCTCTCCAGCAAGGCCGCCTCGGAGCCGGGCCGCTGGCGCACCAGCCGCACGCCCTACCTGCGCGAGATCATGGATGCCTTGTCCCCCATGTCGCCGATCGAGCGGGTGGTGTTCATGAAAGGCGCGCAGGTCGGCGGCACCGAACTGGGCCTGAACTGGGTAGGTTACGTGATCCACCACGCCCCGGGCCCGATGATGGCGGTGTGGCCCACGGTGGAGATGGCCAAGCGCGCCTCCAAGCAGCGCATCGACGCGCTGATTGAAGAAAGCCCCGCCATTCAGGAGGATTGCCCCGGCACGCAGCCGCGACTCCGGCAACACCATCCTCGCCAAGGAATTCCATGGCGGCGTGCTGGTGATGACCGGCGCCAACAGCGCGGTGGGTCTCCGTTCGATGCCCGTGCGCTACCTGTTTCTGGACGAGGTCGATGGCTACCCGCTGGATGTGGAAGGTGAAGGCGATGCGATCTCGCTGGCCGAGGCGCGCACCCGCACCTTCGCCCGGCGCAAGATCCTGATCGTCTCGACCCCGACGATTGCAGGCGCCAGTGCTGTGGAGCGCGAGTTTGAAGCGTCGGATCAGCGCCGGTACTTTGTGCCGTGCCCGCATTGCGACCACCGCCAGTGGCTGCGGTTTGAACAACTGCGCTGGGAGCGGGGCCAGCCGGAGACGGCAGCCTACATCTGCGAGTCATGCAACCAGCCGATCGCAGAGCATCACAAGACGTGGATGCTGGAAAACGGCCAGTGGCAAGCCTGTGCGCCAGAACAGGCCGGACGCACGGCTGGGTTTCACCTCTCTAGCCTCTACAGCCCGGTAGGTTGGCGCAGCTGGATCGAGATCGCGCGGGCCTGGGAATCGGCTGCGATGGCCGATTCCCGCTCGGCCTCGGCCATCAAGACCTTCAAGAACACCGAACTGGGTGAGACCTGGGTCGAAGAAGGCGAGGCGCCCGACTGGCAGCGTCTGCTGGAGCGCCGGGAGGACTACCGCATTGGTACCGTGCCCACGGGTGGCTTGCTGCTAACCGCCGGGGCCGATGTGCAGAAGGATCGCATCGAGGTCTCGGTCTGGGCCTTCGGGCGCGGGAAGGGATCTTGGCTTATCGAGCACCGCGTGCTGATGGGCGACACGGCCAGAGCGGAAGTCTGGTCATCGCTGGCCAAGGTACTTTCTGAAACCTGGACCCACAGCAGTGGTTGCCAGCTGAGCCTGGCGCGGCTGGCCCTGGACACCGGCTACGCCACCCAGGAGGCCTATGCCTTCGTGCGTGGGGTGCGCGATGCGCGGCTCATGCCGATCAAGGGCATTGCCGGTGGTGCTGCGCTGATCGGCACCCCCACAGCGGTGGACGCTACCGCCAGCGGCAAGAAGCTGCGCCGGGGCATCAAGGTGTTCCCGGTGGCTGGCAGCATTGCCAAGCTGGAGTTCTACAACAACCTGCGCAAGAGCGCCGAGGTGGCTGAAGACGGTGTGACACCGATCTACCCGGCTGGTTTCGTGCACCTGCCCAAGGTCGACGCGGAATACCTGCAGCAGCTCTGTGCTGAACAGTTGATCACCCGGCGCGACCGCAACGGGTTTGCTCACCGCGAATGGCAAAAGATGCGTGAGCGCAACGAGGCGTTGGACTGCTACGTCTACGCCCGGGCGGCGGCAGCGGCGGCAGGCCTGGACCGGTTCGAAGACCGGCACTGGCAAGAACTCGAAAAACAACTCGGCACCGACCCTCCGGTCGATGCCAAACAAATCACAACCCCCGAGGCCACCCAAGAGCAGAAGTTCGACGGTGGCCTCAGCACTTCTGGCGGCGCCAAACCGAACCCGCGTCGCGTGGTGCGCAGCCGATGGATGACCTGATGAGTACCTACACCCCTGAACACCTTCAGACTTTGCGCGAAGCCCTGGCCAGCGGCGAGCACCGCGTGACCTACGAAGGCAAAAGCATCGAGTACCGCAGCGTGGCCGATCTGAAGGCCGCGATTGCGGAGGTCGAAGCCACCATTGCCCGTGAATCCGGCGCACCCAAATCGCGCCAGATCCGCGTGGCCACGAGCAAGGCGCTCTGATGGCCTGGCTCAAAAATTTGCGTCGCCGCATGTTCGGTGGCACGCCGATCTATGACGGCACCGGGGGCGGTCGGCGCGCCCTGGCCTGGATGCCCAGCAACCCGGGTGCGGTGGCCGCCCTGTCGCTGGCCCAAGACGAACTCCGTGCCAAGAGCCGTGACCTGGTGCGCCGCAACGCCTGGGCAGCGGCTGGCATAGAAGCCTTCGTGGCCAACGCCATCGGTACCGGCATCAAACCGCAGAGCATGGTCCAAGACCAGGCCACGCGCGAAGCCATCCACAGCCTGTGGTGGGACTGGTGCGAAGAGGCCGATGCCGCCGGACTGACGGACTTCTACGGTCTGCAGGCACTGGCCACCCGCGCCATGCTTGAAGGCGGCGAGGCACTGGTCCGGCTGCGCTACCGCCGCACCGAAGATGGTCTGCCGGTGGCGCTGCAGATTCAAGTGCTGGAAGCCGAGCATCTGCCGACCACCATGAACCGGGATCTGGCCGGCGGTAACGTCATTCGCGCTGGCATCGAGTTCGACCGTCTGGGTCGTCGGGTGGCCTACCACCTGTATCGCTCGCACCCCAATGATGGACTGCTGGCACCGATGTCCAGCAGTGCCGGCGGCGGTGGCATGGGCACCGTACGGGTGGATGCCAGTGAAGTGATCCACCTGTTCCGTCCGCTGCGTCCCGGCCAGATCCGGGGCGAACCTTGGCTCACGCGTGCGCTCGTGAAACTCAACGAACTCGACCAGTACGACGACGCTGAGCTGGTGCGTAAGAAGACGGCGGCCATGTTTGCTGGCTTCATCACCCGCATGGCCCCGGAAGACAACCTGATGGGTGAGTCGGCGGCCGATGGCAACGGGGTGGCGCTCGCGGGCATGGAGCCAGGCACGCTGCAGATCCTGGAGCCAGGCGAAGACATCAAGTTCTCAGCCCCTGCTGATGTGGGATCGTCGTACGCCGAATTCATGCGCCAGCAGTTCCGCGCGGTGGCCGCTGCCATGGGCATCACCTACGAGATGCTCACGGGTGACCTCACGCAAGTGAATTACTCCTCCATTCGCGCTGGCCTGCTGGAGTTTCGCCGCCGCTGCGAAGCCTTGCAGCACGGCGTGATCGTGCACCAGTTGTGCCGGCCGATCTGGCGCGCCTGGATGGACCAGGCGGTGTTGGAAGGTGTACTGGATCTTCCCGGCTACCGCAAAGACCGTCGCACCTACCAGGCTGCCAAGTGGATCCCGCAGGGCTGGAGCTGGGTTGATCCGCAAAAGGAATTCAACGCCATGAAGCTGGCTATTCGGGCTGGCCTCATGAGTCGGTCGGAAGCCATTTCCGGCAATGGTTACGACGCCGAAGACGTGGACCGCGAGATTGCGGCCGACAACGCCCGGGCCGATGCACTGGGCTTGGTCTTTGACTCCGATGCCCGGCATGACCAGGCACCTGCAGCCATGCCTGATGCCACGTCGGTCGAAACCCATGGCGTGCAGCCCACCGATCCGGCGGATGCGCCCACAGACAACCAGGATCCCCAACCATGACTTATCTTGCCTCCCGCCTGTTCGGGGTGCCCTTGCTGATTCACCGACCCAAGCTGGACGTGATCCTGTCGGTGGTCGGTCAGCGTATCGGTATGGCCGATGTTCCGGCCATGCCAGCCATGGACATGGCGGTGTACCAACGGCCTGCGGCAGCCGCAGCACCGGAGGGCATTGCAGTGATCCCGATTCACGGCTCGCTGGTCAAACGCTCGCTGGGCATGGAAGCCGCCTCGGGCTTGACCTCCTACGGCGAAATCGCCGTGATGCTGGACTCTGCCTTGGCCGACCCCCAGGTCAGCGGCATCTTGCTCGACATCGATTCCCCGGGTGGCGAAGCCTCGGGTAGTTTTGAATTGGCCCGTCGCGTGCGCGAGGTGTCGGTTGTGAAGCCCGTCTGGGCGGTGGCCAACGATGCCGCGTATTCAGCGGCCTATGCGATTGCCGCCAGCGCCCAGCGGCTGTTCGTGACGGAAACGGGTGGCGTAGGCTCGATTGGCGTCATCGCCCTGCATGTCGACCAATCGGTCAAAGATGCCAATGACGGCTACCGGTTCACGGCCATTACCGCCGGTGCTCACAAGAACGACTACTCCCCACACGAGCCCCTGTCGGATAGCGCCAAAAACGAGCTGCAAGGCGAAGTGGATCGGCTCTACGCCATCTTTACCGAGCACGTGGCTGCCATGCGAGGCCTGGACGTTGATGCCGTGCGCGCAACAGAGGCTGGACTCTTCTTTGGCAGCAATGCCGTGTCCCGAGGTCTGGCCGATGGCCTCCAGACGCTGGAGGCCACGCTGGATGAATTTCACAAGTTCCTCAACGCCCGTAACCATCCGCCGTCTCAGGTGCGGGGCGTCATCCGTGCTGAGGCGGCACTGCCTAACAAGGAGCTTTCCATGCCTGATACCCAGGACACCCCTCAAAACCCCGTGGCCGACACCATCGATCTCGCAGAAGCAGAAAAGCTAGTCAGCGAAGCTCGCCGCCAAGTGACGCAATCCGCGCAAGCGATTGCCGAGGTTTGCCTGTTGGCTGGTTGCCCTGAGCGCGCCGCCGAGTTCATCGCGGCTGGCAAGACTGAGGCCGATGTCCGGCGTGTGCTCATTGATGCCCGTGCCACACGTTCGGAAGCCGGTGACATCCGCTCGACCATCACCGTGGATGCCGGTACGCAAAACCTCGACCGCCCGGAAGCCTCGCCCATCGTGGCCGCCGTCAAAAAGCTCACGGCTCAAGCCTGACGCACCCCTTCCAAACAACCTCGGCGACCTGTTGAAGTACGAAGCCCCCAACCGCTATTCGCGTGACGTTGCCACCATCGCCGCTGGCCAGAACCTGCCCTTGGGCACGGTACTCGGCCGCAATGCCAGCGATGGCAAGCACTACGCCATCGACCCGGCCGCCACAGACGGTACCGAGGCAGCCATTGGGGTGCTGGCCAACGCCATCGATGCCACCTACGCCGACCGCAGCGATGCCATCCTGATCGCCCGCCACGCCATCGTGGCCAAGACCGCGCTGGTCTGGCCGATCGCACTCACCGGCGCCCAGCGCACGGCTTACGAGCAGCAATTGGCCGAGCGCGGCGTGCTGGTGCGTGAATCCGCCTGACCTCCGCCACAAACAGTCCGCCCTTCCATCCCCTAGAACCCGCCTGGCCATCTGGCTTGCGCGGGTTTCGTCATTTCTGGAGCCCCGAATGAACAACCCGTTTCTGAACCCCGGTTTCTCGATGGCCAGCCTCACCGCCGCCATCAACCTCATCCCCAACCGCTACGGCCGCCTGGAGGCTTTGAACTTGTTCCCGGCCAAGCCCGTGCGCACCCGACAGATCATCGTCGAGGAGTACGCCGGCAAGCTCAACCTGCTGCCCACCAAGCCGCCTGGCTCGCCCGGCACAGTCGGCGAGCGTGGCAAGCGAAAGCTGCGCTCCTTCGTGATTCCGCATATTCCCCACGACGACGTGGTGCTGCCCGAGGAAGTCCAGGGCATCCGCGCTTTCGGGTCGGAAACCGAGATGGAGGCCATCTCCGGCGTGCTCGCTCGTCACCTGGAGACCATGCGCAACAAGCACGCCATCACGCTCGAGCATCTGCGCATGGGTGCATTGAAGGGTGAGATCCTGGATGCCGACGGCAGCGTCATCAGCAACCTGTTCACCGAATTCCAGATCACGCCGCAATCGGTCAACTTCGATCTGGCCAATGGCAACAGCGAGGTCAAGGGCCACTGCTACGACCTGCTCACCAAAATAGAGGACGCCCTGCAGGGGGAATTCATGACCGGGGTGCATGTGCTTTGCTCGCCAGAATTCTTCCGGGCGCTGACCACCCACAAGGAGGTCAAGACCGCCTACACCAACTGGCAGCAAGGCGCAGTGCTCATCAACGACGTGCGCTCGGGCTTCACCTACGCGGGTGTCACCTTCGAGGAGTACCGGGGCCAAGCCGCTTACCTGCAAGCCAATGGGGAGCTTGGCACCCGTCGCTTCATTGCAGCAGGTGAGGCCCATGCATTTCCGCTCGGCACCGTCGACACCTTTGGTACTTACTTCGCGCCAGCCGACTTCAACGAGACGGTCAACACGCTGGGCCAGTCTCTGTACGCGAAACAGGCGCCGCGCCAGTTCGACCGTGGCACCGACCTGCACACGCAGAGCAATCCGCTGCCCATGTGTCACCGTCCTGGCGTGCTGGTGAAACTGACCTCGGCGTGATCACGGCTCATGCAAAGCGCCTTCGAGAGGGCCGTTGCACGCCTGTTCGCCCGACTGGGGGTGCCTGGCACCTACTGGCTGGCCGATGGTCGAAAGATTGCCACCCGGTTTATCGCCAAGACACCGGATGTCATCGAGTCCTTCGGCGACACCCGGCTGGTGGTGGCCACCCACCGCTTTGATGTGATGGCCCGCGACGTGGCATCTCCCTGCGAAGGTGAGCGCTTCACCGTCACCGGCCAGACCTACCAGGTGGTGGGTGAACCCCTGGCTGATCGGGATCGCTTGATCTGGACGCTGACCGGAGCTCCGGTATGAGATTGCAAGCTGCCCTGTCTGGCGACTTGGACCAGATGCTGGCCGATGAAGTGCGAATTGCCGAGCAGGCGGTGACGCACTCGATTCGTGAAGCCACCGATGGCCTCAAGACCGAGCTGCGCAGCCAGATCACCGGTGCAGGCTTGGGCCAGCGCTTGGCCAACACCTGGCGCGGCGAGGTCTATCCCAAGGGGCAGATGAGCATCAAGGCGGCGGGTCTGGTCTACAGCCGGGCACCCGTCATCGTCGGCGCACATGACCAGGGCGCGACGATCCGTTCCAAGGATGGATTCTGGCTGGCGATCCCGCTGCCGGCTGCCGGCAAGGGGCCACGCGGCAAACGCATGACCCCCGGTCTTTGGGAAAAGCTCCGCGGGCAGCGCCTGCGTTTCATCTACCGTCGAGGCAAACCGTCGCTGCTCGTCGCAGAAAACCAGCGCGTCCGCCAAGGCCAACGCGGCGGTTTCTCGGCCGCCTCACAAAAGGCCCAGACCACTGGCCGAGGGCTGGTGACGGTGCCGATGTTCCTGCTGGTGCCCCAAGTGACCCTGAAGAAGAAATTCGACATCGACCGCAGCGCGCGTCGCTGGATCAGCACGCTGGCCCAGCGCATTGCCAACCGTTTCGATGAAGCCGACCGCAAAGGGGCAACGTCATGAGCCAAAGAGAGAACGCCATCGGCGCACTGTTCGCGGTCCTCGGCCAGTTGTCCTTGGGAACAGCGGTCAAACGCAATACCGCCTTGCCCGAGCGCATCGCAGACCACGCCATGGCGATTCTGCGCGACGGCGAGATGGGCGAGCCCGAGGTGTCGCTCTCGCCGCTGACCTACCACTGGCAGCACCAGGTGGCCATCGAACTGTTTGTCGCCGATCCGGATGCCACTGCGCGCGATGCCCGCATGGATGGCCTGCTCACCGAGTTCGCCGCCTTGATCGAAGCCGACCGGACGCTCGCCGGTGTCGTCGCGTACGCCGAAATCGGTCAGCCGAAGTTCGATGAACTGGCCCCCGAAGGCACGAGTGGCATCAAGGCCTGCCTGTTGCCCGTGGTCCTGCACTACAGCAGTGCCGGTCCGCTTTCCTGAAATCACATCCACAAGGAGTTCTGTATGGCCCGTGCCTACGGCGCGAACGCCAGCCTCTTGGCCGCGTTCGAATCCCCCTATGGCAGCACCCCGGTAGATGGCTACTGGCAGCTGCCCTTTGTATCCACCTCTCTCGGGTCCGAACAGGGGCTGATCGCCAACGACTTGATCGGCCTCGGACGCGACCCGAGTGCGCCGATCCGCGACGTGATCAAGGTCGAAGGCGACATGGTTGTGCCGCTGGATGTGCGGCACATCGGTCTTTGGCTCAAAGCCTTGTTGGGCGAGCCCACCTCGGTGGGAGCGGGCGTGGTCACCCACACCTTTGCTTCCGGCAAACCGAGCCTGCCCAGCCTCACCCTGGAAACGGGTCTGCCGGATATCCCGGCCTGGTTCGTGGCCTCTGGCGTGATGGTCAATAGCCTGCAGGTGGGCTTCGCCCGCTCGGGAGCCGCGAATGCCACGGTCGGTCTGGTGGCCCAGGGCGAGGTGCGCCGCACAGCGACGCTGGATGACACGTCCAGCACCCTTGACTTGCAGCGCTTCAACCAGTTTCAAGGCCAAATCCTCCGAGAAGGCCAGGCGCTGGGCAACGTGGTTTCGGCGCAGCTGACCTATGCCAACAACCTCGAGCGCATCGAGACCATCCGATCCGACGGCAAGATCGACGGTGCGGACCCGACGGTGGCCAGTCTCACCGGCAACCTGGAAGTGCGCTTTGCCGACACCACGCTGATCGATGCTGCCACGAACAACACGCCGCTGGAATTGACCTTCGGCTACGCGATCGATGCCGATCACCGGCTGACCTTCATCGCCCATGAGGTCTATCTGCCCAAGCCCAAGCTCTCTATCTCCGGGCCCGGCGGCATCCAGGCCACTTTCGAGTGGCAAGCCGCCAAGGCCACCAGCGTGGCGCGCATGTTCACCGTCGAACTGGTGAACGACGTCTCTTCCTACTGATAACCCGACCGAGGTTTCTCATGATCAAACTCAATCTCCCGCGTGAGCCGCACTGGATCACCCTGGCCGCAGGCGTTCGCCTACAAGTACGTCCCGCCACGACTGCCCTGGTGATGGCAGCACGCCATGCCGCCTCCAAAGTTGCCGGCACCGATACCGCTGCTGCCGGTGAGCGCACGGCGACGCTCATCACGGAACTGGCCAAGCTGGCCGTGCTGGCCTGGGAAGGTGTGGCTGACGACAAGGGCAAACCCGCTGCTGTCACGCCCGAGGGTGTGGCGGCGCTGATGGAGCACTGGCTCCTGGCGGACGCCTTCGAACGTGAATACCTCGCTGGCCTCTACGCCCTCGATTCAGAAAAAAACGCCTGAAGGCCCGCACCGCATGGCACTTCGGTGGCGGGCCGAGCTATTGCAGCGCCTGTCTTCAAAGCTGTCCTGTGCCGTGCCCCGAGTGCCCGTACACCATGAACGCGCCCGAGAGCCTGGAAGGCTGGCAAGCCGCCAGTGCGATTGACATCTGTGCCAGCCAGCTGCGCATGGCGCAAGGCAGGGTGGTGGGGCTCGATCTCAATGCCTGGATGCTGGCCTGCGATTGCACCGGGTTGGACAAGGCCACAGCGATCGACCTCTTCCCGGCAGTCGAGGCGGGCCTGATGAGCACCCTGCAACAAGACACATAGACCTACGACTCACCCGATATCGGATTTCTTCTTTCCATGGCCGAACGCAACCTCTCCATCCGCCTGTCCGTGGTCGACGGCGGCAAGGTCAAAGCCGAACTGTCCGAGATTGGTGAAAAGGGGGAGCGCTCGCTCAAGAAAATCGAGGCGGCAGCCACGCCAGCCTCTGGTGGTCTGAAACTGCTGTCGTCTGCAGCCAACGATGCGAAATTCCAGCTCGAAGCCGCAACCGAGCGTCTGGGTCTGTTGGGTTCGGTACTCGGCAAACTCGGGCCTGCTGGTCTGATCGCCGGCGCCAGCATCGCTGCTTTGGGCGTGGGCATCACCGCCCTGGTCATGCCGGTGGCCCGGGTTGGCGACGAGTTCTTCAAGCTTTCGCAAAAAACCGGTGTCTCTGTCGAAGCGCTCACCGCGCTGGACTACGCGGCCAAGCTGTCGGATGTCACCACGGAGGGACTGACCAAGGCGCTACAGAAACTGTCAGTTGCCATGTTCGACACCCAAGTCAATGGTCAAGAGGGCAGCGCCGCCTTGAAGGCCTTGGGTATCTCGGCCACAGATGCGCAGGGACAAATCCGTCCCACCGAAGCCGTGCTGCTCGATCTGGCCGAGAAATTCGCCGACATGCCGGATGGTGCGGACAAGGCCGCACTGGCCGTCAAGCTCTTCGGCAAGGAAGGTCTGACCATCATTCCGTTCCTGAACCAGGGGCGTGAAGGCATCACCGCGCTGATGGAAGAAGCCCAGCGCCTGGGTCTCGTGATGTCAGAAGACGTGGCCCGCGCATCAGAAGTCTTCAACGACAACCTGACGCGTCTGTCGGCCATCTTCGAGGGCGTGCAGCGCCAGGTCGGTGCCGCGGTCATTCCGATCTTGGCCGACTTCACTGAGCAGGTGATCCTGGCGCAGACCGAGACGGGCAGCTTCAGCAATGAGTTGCAGCGCATTACGGCCAACCGGGATGCCACCATCACCTTCCTCGAGTCCGTTGCATCGGGCCTGGCCTTCATCGCCGAGTCGGCCGTACTCTTGAAGCGGGTCATTGCCCAACCGTTTGACAGCCTGTCGGTGGTCGGCAAGGACATTGAGACCTGGTTCAAGACGGACATGCTGCGCTCGGGCAAGGCGATGGGATTGGACCCCAAGGCCATCGATGCCGAAATCGCCAAACTGCAAACGGCACGTGACGACTATGTGCGTGCCGCCAATGACCGGCTCTTCAACATCAATCAAAACCCGGGCTACGCCGACCGGGTTGCCAAGTTCTTTGACGAGCAGCGCCGCACCGTCCGCGTCATGGGACAGAAATTCGTGCTGGACACCGAGGCGCAGGCCAAGGAGGTCCAGGCGATCTACGACAAGTTCCTGCCGACCCTACCCAAGAAGGCACGCCCGGCATTGGATCTCTCCGGCTTCGAGAAATCCAAGCCCGCAGAAAAACTTAACGAAGGCGAAGCCTTCCTCAATCAACTGCGCTCGCGACTGACCCGCACCCAAGAGGGCGAAGCCGCTGAACTGCGTGCCCGCGCCATGCAGATCGAAGCCAAGGGCTACAAGGGTGTGGCCGTCGAAGCCGAGAAATACATCCAGGTGCTCGAAGCCATTGAGCGCCAGAAGGATAAAGACAAAGCCTTCGAGGCTTACGAGAAGGAAGAGGCCAACGCCCGCAAGATCGTCGAGACCCTGATCGGCGGCAACCGCCTGCGCATCGAAGGCGTACAGCTGCAGCGCGAGATGCTGGACCTGTCAGCGAGTGAACGCACGGTCCTGCAAACCCGCGCCGAGTTGGAAAAGTCTGCTGCCGCCGCGCGCAAGGAAGCCAGTCAGATCCAGGATGCGGATCTGCGCACCCAGACCATCGAGGCCATCAACGACGCCCTGGCGCGTCAGCTACCCATCGTCGAAAACCTCATTCGGGCCAACGCCGAGTACCAGCGCAGCACCGAGTTCGGGGCCAAGTCGGCCTTGCGTACCTATATCGAGGACGCGACGAATGCGGCCAAGCAGGCCGAGCGCGCGGTGACCGGAGCATTCAAATCCATGGAGGATTCGCTCACCCAGTTCGTGATGACGGGCAAGCTGGACTTCAACAGCCTGGCCAACTCCATCATCAGCGACCTGATCCGCATCCAGATCCAGCGCGCCATCACTTTGCCGCTGGCGAACTTTGCGATGAGCCTTTTTGCGCCGGCGGCCAGTGCCGCGCTGCCCCTGGGCTCGGGGGATCTGATGGGCGTGAACGCCAACATCGCGCACAGCGGGGGTCTGCTCGGTAGCGACGGCCTGCCTTCCCGGCAGGTCGATGGCGCTGTGTTCGCCGGGGCACGCCGATTTCACACCGGGGGCCTGGTCTCAGGCGAAGTACCGATCATCGCCCGCCAGGGTGAGGCCGTCTTCACGCCGGGGCAGTTGCGTGCCTTGGGCGGTGCCGTGACGGGCAAGCCGCAGGTCAATGTGGAAGTTAATGTGATCAACCGCGCCAGTGGCGTCGAGACCCGCGTCGAGCAGCAACAGCAGCCCGATGGCAGCACCCGGCTCGATGTCATCGTCGAACAGATGGAAGCGCGCATGGCCCGGTCGATCTCCCAGGGTTCCGGCTTGGCGCCGACCTTGGAGCGCCGCTACGGACTGAACCCGGCTGCGGGGGCTATGCGATGAAGAGGCTAGCATGAACATCACCTGGCCCAACACGCTGCCACTGCCCTCGGTCGAAGGCTATGGCCTCACGCCCCAGGAAGCCGTGCTGCGCACCGACATGGAGTCGGGCCCTGCCCGCCAGCGACGCCGGTTCCGGCAAACGCCCACGCGTATCTCCGTGCGCTGGCTGTTCAGTGAGTTCGAGTTCGCGCTCTTCGAGGCTTGGTACAAGTACCACGCCGATGAGGGTGGGCAGTGGTTCGAAATCACCTTGCTCGGCGGCCTGGGTCTCTTACCCCATGAAGCCCGTTTCACCCGCCAGTTCGAAGCGCAGCTGCGCTCAGCCCGGCGCTGGGACGTCAAGGGCGAGCTGGAAATCCGCGAGCGGCCTACGCTCGATGAAGGCGCACTCAACCTGATGCTGGAGCTGAACGCTGACGACCTCTTCGCGATGCGCAGCGAACTGCACCAACTGGTGCACGGCATCTTGCCTCTCCGCTTGCCTGCACTGTGATTTGAATCCGAAAAAATCAATATGAGTCTACAAACCGATCTGCACAACGCCGTGACCCAGGTGACGGCTGACAGTGCGCTACTGCATGCCGTTGTGCATGGTGGAGTTCTTGAAACGGTGAGCACCGAAGGTGGAGTTGTCGTCACTTTCGCCAAGCTGTTGAATGACGCCGATGCGCGCATCAACCTGGCCGCGCAGGGCATCCTCGCGCAAAGCGAATCGGCAGCTCTGGATGCGCTGGCCTCAGCGGAGTTGGCTTCGACTGAAGCCGACCGCGCGCAGTCTGCGGCCAGCCAGAGTGTGACAGACACGAATACCGTACTGCAATTGGTTCAAACCAGCGGTAATCAAATCCTCGTGGATGCCGAGGCTGTGTTGCAACAGGTCATCACCCGGTTGCTGGCGGCGGGGCTGCCGGATGTGCTCACCGGCGCGCGCGGCATGCTCTTGAAGGTCAAAGCCGATGAGTCTGGTTACGAGCTTGTGCATACCGCAGCCTTGCCGCGTTTTTATGGATTTGCGCTCTCCAGCGACGGTTCGGAGTTACTGCTCACCGAAACGCGCGACCAGGGTGTCCATGCCCAGAGCTTCCTGGCCTGGACCCTCACCGAAGGCGTTACCTTTGCTTTCCATGACAACGCGCTCGAGGTGCAGCTATGAATCTGGATATCTCAGCGCTCGGCTATCGCTGGTGCGGCATCTACTCCCTCTATCTGAGCTATCGCGATGGCGATGTGGTATTCAAAGACGGTGGGGCCTGGGTGATACGCCATGGCCAGCCGCAGCCCTTTGCGCTCGGCCAGCAGGATGCTGTGCTCAAGGGACATTTACTCACCGGTGGGGTGTCTGTGGGCGGGATCGGCAGCATGGTGCTCCACTCCAACGGCGCTGGAGGTGTGGAGTTCCGCTTCATGGCCGACCGCAACGGCACGATCGCCACGGCCTTGATGAACACCGATCGGGCTGCTGCCGATCGGCACAGCTCCAGCTATTTCATGGCGGCCATCATGAACGATGGATCGGTGCGCGCCTGGGGCCGGGCGGTCAACGGCCAGCAGGGCACGGGAAATACGGCCGACATCGGTCGCACCTTCCCGGCGCGCACGGCATTTCCGCCAGGAACACCACGCATCGTGTCCGCCACCTGCGTCTGGGATGACAGCTTTTTCCTTGACGTCGATGGCGGTCTTTGGCATGCCGGGGGCAACGATGCGGGTCTGGCTTCCGGTACCGGCAGTGCCAACCCTGTGCCCAGAAAGATCAACGGTTATGGCGATCTGCCGAGCAACGCTGTCGTCAAACGGGTCTTCACGGGGCACGACTATTTCGGCTATCGCACCGCAGCCTGTCTGGACGCGCAAGGTCGGGTTTATGTCTGGGGCTACAACCAGCAAGGCTGTCTCGGCCTCGGGCATACGTCGAATGTCTCGACGCCCCGCTTGGTGCCATTTACGGCCGACACGCCGATCAAAGAAGTCTTCCTCTCTGGCGGAACCTATGCGGCCAGCTACCTGATCGACCACACCGGAAAACTCTGGGTTGCCGGCGAAGCCAATTCAACAGGTTTTGGCAGCGATCAATCCACTCATCGCCTACTGATGCCCTGGGGAAACGAGAAGCGCGTCAAGAAAGTCTTCTGCTCCGAGTCCGATGCCCATTGGGTGGCGGGCAGCCAGTATTACCGCAGTTATGGCGTAATTCTCGAAGACGGCGCGCTCTATCGCTGGGGACATGACAGCGGCCAGACCTCGGGGATCTGGGGGACTGGATACACGGGGGACATCTTCACGGGCCACGTCCTGTTTCCCTACAAGGTACTCGATGGCGTGGTCGATGCATACGCGATATCCGGAGGTTATGGTCGCACCCTGGCGCTGATGCAGGACGGCACGGTACGCCATACCGGCTACGACGGCTTCAACATCGGAGGCGGCAATGGTAACCGCAGCTCTTGGGTAACCATCGGCGGCGACGCTCTCACCCAAGTCAAGAAGCTGCGCATGTATGGGGGGTGTTATGGCTCTTCAGCCATGGCCTTGCGATCGGACGGCAAGGCGGTCGGATGGGGCATGGGTTCCACGGGGTGCGCGGGTAATGGCTACGCCAATGAATCGCAGGCACCCAGCAGTTTCGTGCTGATTGATCGGCCGATCGTGGACTTCTCGCGTTCGGGTCATGTCGGTTGCACCGAGGGAGGGGCGTACCACGAGTCCGCCTACCACTTCCTCACCGCCGACGGGCAGGTGATGTCGACCGGCTATGGGGGCTACGGCCAGACGGGTGACGATGACAACGACCATCGCTACGCCCCGTCCCCGATCCTATTCTGAATTCCGATTTTCCATTTCTTCAAGGACTGTTCATGGGAACCGTTTCTCTGGGCAAGATTGCCTTTACCTGGCGCGGTGCGTATGACGCCAGCGCTACCTACGCCCGTCAGGATGTAGTGGGCCACAACGGCGACAGCTTTGTATGCCTAGCGGATGCCACCTCGGATGTGACACCACACGTCAATTCCCCGGCTTGGGATCTGTTTGCACAAGGCACCCAAGGGGTCTCGAGCCTACCTGGGGAAGTCATCTACTTCGATGGCAATCAGCTGGTCGCCTTGCCGGTGGGCCAATCCGGGCAGGTGCTCACCATCGGCGCACAGGGCGTGCCGATCTGGGCGACACCCGACGTGCGCTCAGGCACCAAGGCGTTGAAATTACCAGAGAACGCCAGCAATACACAGCCTAATAGCTACCGCCAGTTCGGCCTCATCATGACCGATGGCAGCATCCGCGCTTGGGGACGCAACGCCAACTGGAAGCTGGGCGATGGCACCACCTATGCACGTTCCTACCCGGCGCGTACCGCGTTTCCGCCCGGGTTTCCGGGGGCGGCCAAGCTCTATTACAGCCAGGACACCAACGGCTACTGCATCGACAAGAACGGGCAGCTGTGGGGCTGGGGGTACAACGGTTACGGCCAACTCGGTACTGGCAACACGACCAACCAGCCGGTACCGTACAACATGAGCGCCAATGCCAGCAACTCAATTGCCGGCAAAACCGTGATCCAGCTGGCACTGAACTGCGGCACTGAGGGTTACAACAGCACCTTGGTCCTGTGCAGCGATGGCACTGTGCATGCTTGCGGCTACAACGGTTATGGGCAGCTGGGCTTGGGCGACACCACCCAGCGAAACAACTTCGTGCAGTTGCCGGTGCTCTCAGGCATCACCCAGATCGCTGCCGGGCGTGAGCGCTACACGGCTTACTACGCCGTCAAGAACGACGGCACCCTGTACTCGTGGGGTTACAACGCCAACGGCCAGCTGGGCGACGGTACCACCAATCAGGCCAACGTTGCCATGCCGCGTGCGGGCGGCAGCCTCGCCGGCAAAACCATCGTCAAGGTGTTCGGGGCTTACGTGCACGCCTTTGCCTTGGACAGCACCGGCGCCCTGCATGCCTGGGGCACCAACGACTTCGGACAATTGGGCAATGGCAATCTGGCCAACCAGTTCACTCCGGTGCAGGTGGCCACCAATGTCGTGGATGTCTATGCAGGCAGCCACGATCAACCGCTCACCTATCTCAAAAAAACCGACAAAACCCTGTGGGCTTGCGGTGCCGGTGCGTACTGGGGCAACGCCAACGGCAGCAACAGCGGCAACTTCGTGCAAATCCCTGTAGGAAATACGGTGGTCAAGGCCGTGCACGGCGGTACCGGTTCATACAACTACGGCGCTGCTTTATTGGAAAACGGCACCGTCTACGCCTGGGGTTACAACGGCAACGGGGCGCTAGGGTTGGGGGATGCCACCAACCGCAGCAGTGTGGAACTGGTGCGCATTGCGCAGCGCCGTGTGGTTGATCTCTCGTCCTATGGGTCGAGCTCCGAGCAGGGCCTGGTGTTTCTGCTCGACGACGGTCAGGTGCTGGCCAGTGGTTATGCGGGCGAGGCGCAGTTGCCCGAAGACGACAGCGAAACCAGCTACGTGCCTTACCCCGTCATCCTGTGAGCGGTGATCTCTGATGCCCAACGCTGCTTTATCTGAAGCCATCAAGGAAGCCTACGCCAGCGCCCCATCGGAGCAAATCATCCTGCACACCCTGGAGTTGCGTCACCCGGCCTTCGTCGATGAGGTGGGTCAGCCGGTTGCCATTCGCGTGGTTCGCGACACGGGCGACTTGTGGGCTCGGCTGGAATCGCAGGCGCCGCTGCAAGCGGGTGAGCGGGTGCAGTTCGTGGCCATGGGCTTTGAGCTGGACCTGCCTCCGGTGGACACCATGCCCGTGCCGGAAATCACCGTGACGCTGGACAACGTCTCGCGCGAGATTGTGCGCCACCTGGATGCGGCCGCCGAGTCACAGTCGGTGATCGAGGTGACCTATCGGCCCTACCTCTCGACCGACCTGGAAGGCCCGCAGATGGACCCACCCATCCACCTGGTACTCACGGAAGTGGAGGCCGACATCTTCCGGGTGACCGGTCGTGCCCGCATGCTGGATGTGGGCAACAAGGCCTTCCCCGGCATCAGCTACACCGCCAAAACCTTCCCGGGTCTGACCCGATGAGCCCGACACCCGATTGGGCGGCCGAGTACATCGGTCGGCCTTGGCACGCCGGTGCACGTGGCCCGGACGCGTTCGATTGCTGGGGCCTGTTCCTCGCCATCCAGCGCGAGCACTTTGGCCGAGACCTGCCCGAAATCCCGGTGGACGCCAACGACCTGCGCACCGTGATGACCACCTTCCGTGACCATCCCGAGCGACAGCGCTGGGTGACCGTGGCGCAACCCGCCGAAGGCGATGCCGTGCTGCTGCGCCAATCCCGCCATCCGGTGCATGTCGGCGTGTGGCTGGCCGTCGACGGCGGTGGCGTGCTCCACGCGGTCAAGGACGCCGGCGTGGTCTTCCAGAAGCTGCCCGAACTCCTGCTGCACGGCTGGCGGGTGGAGGGCTACTACCGATTTGTGGAGTCGTCGTGAGCGAAGCCAACCAGAGCGCGGTGATTCTGCTGCGCAACCCCTTCCAGCCCAGTCAGCGCGAAGTGATGGTGGCCCACCCGAGCCAGACCATACGCCAGTGGCTGGGCACCCAGGGCATTGCCGAATTCGATCAACCTACCGTCTGCATCAAGAACGGCAGTCCCGTACTGCGTGCCGATTGGGCGGTCACACACATCGATGGCGTGGTGCTCTTCATCACCCTGCCGCAGGGCGGGGGAGGTGGCGGCGGTGGCAAGAACCCGCTGCGCACGGTTCTGATGATCGCGGTGATGGTGGTCGCCACGGTCTATGGGGGTCCCTTGGGAGCGAGCCTGGGCTTTAGCGGCAATCTGGCCACAGCCGTTGGTTCGGCCATCATCATGACGGCGGGTTCTGCACTGGTCAGTGCACTGGTGCCTCTGCCTACGCCCAACATGCCGTCCTTTGCCGGCTCGGGCGGGAATTTGGCGCAGCCATCGCCCACCTACAGCCTGCAAGGCCAGGGCAACTATGCGCGGTTGGCCCAACCCATCCCGGTGGTCTATGGCCGCCATCTGGTCTATCCCGACCTGGCTGCCACGCCCTATGGCGAATACCAGGGGAATGAACAGTTCCTGCACCAACTACATTGCATCGGATTGGGCGAATACGACATCGAGCAGATTCGCATCGAGGACACGCCGATTGCCTCGTTTGAGGAAGTGACCTACCAGATCGTGCCACCGGGCTGCGCGGTCACGCTCTTCAATCCGGATGTGGTGACTGCCCCCGAAGTCGCTGGGCAGGAATTGCTGGCTGGCACCTGGACTGGGGGCTTTGCCATCAACCCGGCCGACAGTGAGGTCACGCACATTGGCATCGACATCCTGCTGCCGCGCGGGCTGTATTACGCCAATGACGCCGGCGGCCTGGACAGCCGCAGTGCCAGCTGGAAGGTCGAAGCCCGTGCTATCGATGCCGAGGGCGATCCACTGAACGACTGGTTCACGCTGGGCAGTGAGAGCCTGACCGCTGCCACCACCACACCGCAGCGGCGCACCTACCTTTATCCCGTCGCTGCGGGGCGATACGAAGTGCGTGCCACGCGGCTCGATGGCAAAGACACCAACTCACGCGCCGGGCACGAAGTGCGCTGGGGTGAGGCCCGGGGCTATCTGGCCGGCGGCGTCACTTTCCCTGACAACGTCACGCTGCTCGCCATCCGCATGCGCGCCACCGACAACCTGTCGCAGCGCTCCAGTCGGCTCATCAACTGCATCGTCACGCGCAAGCTGCCGGTCTGGTCGGCGGACTCTGGTTGGTCCATGCCAGTCCCGACCCGATCGATCGCCTGGGCCTTTGCTGACATCCTACGGGCCAGCTACGGCGCCAAACTGCCGGATGCCCGGATCGATCTCGCCGCCTTGGCCCAACTCGATCAGGTCTGGACTGATCGGGTTGACCAGTTCGATGGCGTGTTCGACCAGCAGGTCACAGTATGGGAAGCCCTGACCCGGGTGGCCCGCTGCGGTCGGGCGGTGCCTTTCCTGCAAGGTGGCATTGTGCGCCTGGTGCGAGACGAAGCCCGGCTACTGCCCGTGGCGCTCTTCAGTCCGCGCAACATCGTCAAGAACAGCCTCAAGATCCAGTACGTGATGCCGGGCGAAGAGACGGCCGATGCGGTGACGGTGGAGTTCTTCAGCAGCCGCACCTGGAAGCCCGATGAAGTGACGGTGAGCCTGCCGGGCTCCAGCAGCACCAATCCGGCCAAGCTGCGGCTCTTTGGTTGCACCACCGAATCCCACGCAGTGCGCGAAGGCCTGTATCTGGCGGCGGCCAACCGCTACCGCCGTCGCATCATCACCTTGCGCACCGAGCTCGAAGGCCTGATTCCCACCTATGGCGATCTGATCGCCATTGCCCATGACATGCCCAGTTGGGGCGCGGGCGGCGAGATCGTTGCCTGGGATGCCGACACCCACACCGCCACGCTGTCCGAGCCTATCCAATTCACGGATGGTCAGCCGCACACACCACACGTGATGGCCCTGCGCCGACGCGATGGCGGCGTCAGCGGCCCGCATGCGGTGACACCTGGAAGTGATGCGCAGCAGGTGGTCTTTGCAGACCTGCCCGACATCCCCATCGAAACCGGCCTGTCGGCCGAGCGCACCCATTTTGCGTTTGGCATCGCCGAGCAATGGAGCCTGCTGGCCCGGGTGATCTCGGTGCGCCCGCGTGGCGAGCAGGTGGAAATCACCTGCGTGGCCGAGCACCCGGCAGTGCACAGCGCCGATGGCAGTGTCGACAGCAGCACCGCTCCAATCTGAAAGGAAAGAAGATGAACGAACCCCACCTGATGGATGGCATGGTGGTCATGCCCCATGACGAATTTGAAACCCTGCTGGAGCGCGCCGCCGAGCGTGGGGCGCGTCACGCCTTGTCCGATGTCGGCCTGGATGGCCCGGATGCCGCAAACGACATCCGCGAGCTCAGGAATTTGCTGGACGCCTTCAACGAGGCCAAGAAAACCGCCGGCCTCACGCTGGTCAAGATGCTGGTCACCGGTCTCGTGCTTGTCCTTCTTGCCGGTACCATCGTCAAAATCAAACTGTTCGGAGGCCCGCAATGAGCCCGATCTTCACCACACTCGCTCCTGGTCTCTTCGAAGCCGGCGCCAAACTGATCGATCGCCTGATTCCCGATCCGGCCCAGCGTGAGCAAGCCAAGCTCGCCTTGTTTCAGGCCGAGGGGCAACAAGCCCTGCAGGAAATGCAGGTGAGCCTCTCGGCCATCCTGGCCGAAGCCAACTCAACCGACCCGTGGACCAGTCGGGCGCGCCCGACCTTTCTGTATGTGATCTACGGCGTGATCCTGCTGTCGGTGATCGGCAGCATCATCGGCATCTGGTGGCCCGCCGAGGTGTTCCAGGCCGCCGAAAACCTCTCCAAGCTGCTCAACGCGGTACCCGAGAGCTTGTGGTGGCTCTTTGGTGCCGGCTACCTCGGCTACACCGGCGCGCGCAGTTTCGACAAGTGGCGCGGTGTGCCCAGGTAGGCCACGCCAGCGGCTGCGGCAAACGCAACACCAGCAAACCATAGACCCCGTCTTCATTAGCTTCCCTCTTGGGTGGCTGGTGAAGGCGGGGTCTTTTGTCGTTTGTGCGAACCAGCCAGTGCCTACCAGTAAACATTGTCGGTAAGCAATGAGGAAGGTATAATTGTCATAATAATTTTGAAGCAACGGCAGGGTGTTTGTGGCCTTTAGGGAGGCCGAATTCGGGCGCCTCAGATGAATGTCTGGGCGTTGCGAGCGGGGGTTTTCACAGGTGGAGGCGGGTTGATGAATCAACTCAAAAAGGTAGCAACTGGCAAAGATTTAGCGTGCTTGGCAGGTAAATACTCTGGTTCCGATACGAACACACGGAGCGCGGTAGCTATGCTGTTGGATGCCCAGGCTGGAGGGCTCGCATGAGTATTCTGGTTACGGGCGGTGCCGGCTTTATTGGCAGCAACTTCGTGCTCGACTGGCTGACCCAGTCCAACGAGTTCGTCATAACCCTCGACAAGCTCACCTATGCGGGCAATCGCGAAAACCTGCAAAGCCTCAATGGTGATCCCCGTCATGTCTTCGTGCAGGGTGATATTGGCGATTCAACGCTGGTAGCATACCTCCTCGCTCAACACCAGCCGCGCGCCATCGTCAATTTTGCGGCCGAGAGCCACGTCGACCGCAGCATCCACGGCCCGGAAGACTTCATCCAGACCAACATCGTCGGCACCTTCCGTTTGCTAGAAGCAGTCCGTGCCTACTGGGGTGGTCTGCAAAGCGACGCCAGGCAAGCCTTTCGCTTTTTGCATGTTTCCACCGATGAAGTTTACGGCTCGCTCGGCAAGGACGACCCAGCCTTCACCGAAGCACACCGTTACGAACCGAATAGCCCGTATTCTGCGAGCAAGGCCGCCAGCGACCATCTGGTTCGCGCCTACCACTACACCTACGGCTTGCCGGTACTCACGACAAACTGCAGCAACAACTACGGCCCCTACCACTTCCCCGAAAAGCTCATCCCGCTGATGATCGTCAACGCCCTGGCAGGCAAGCCCCTGCCCGTGTATGGCGACGGCCAGCAAATCCGCGACTGGCTCTACGTCAAAGACCATTGCAGCGCGATACGCCGCGTATTGGATGCAGGCCACGTCGGCGAGGTCTACAACATCGGCGGCTGGAATGAAAAGCCCAACCTCGATATCGTTCACACCGTTTGCGTCCTGCTCGACGAACTCCGCCCCCGCGCCGACGGCAAGCCGTACAAGGAACAGATCACCTACGTCGCCGATCGCCCCGGTCACGACCGCCGCTACGCCATAGACGCCCGCAAGATCGAACGCGAACTGGGCTGGAAGCCGGCCGAGACCTTCGAGACCGGCATCCGCAAGACGGTGCAGTGGTATTTGGACAATCAGGCATGGGTGGATAACGTGACCAGCGGTGCCTACAAGCAGTGGGTCGGCAAGCATTACGGAGATGCCTGATGCGCCTGCTCCTCACGGGTTGCAACGGGCAGGTTGGATTCGAACTGCAGCGCAGTTTGGCGCCCTTGGGCGAAGTCATCGCGATTGATCACGCTGACTGCAATCTTGCTGAACCGGACACGATCTGCCGCATCATTCGCACTGTGCGCCCGGATATCATCGTCAATCCGGCTGCTTACACTGCTGTTGACAAGGCTGAAAGCGAGCCCGACCTCGCTGCTGCGGTCAATGCCGCTGCGCCGGGAATTTTGGGCGAAGAGGCGGCCAAACTAAGCGCCTTCGTCGTCCATTACTCGACCGACTACGTTTTTGACGGCACTAAGACGGACGCCTATACCGAAGACGACGACACCAACCCTCAAAGCGTCTACGGCCACACAAAGCGCGACGGCGAACTCGCTCTTGTCCAGGCCAGTCCACGGCACCTCATCCTGCGCACTAGCTGGGTGGTCGGCGCGCACGGCGGCAACTTCGCCAAGACCATGCTTCGGCTGGCTGCTGAGCGCGATAGCCTGGCCGTAGTCGCCGACCAATGGGGTGCTCCAACGTCCGCTGCGCTGCTTGCAGACATCACCGCCCTCCTGGTTCGCCAGCAGACGGGCGCTCCGACCTCCTTCCCCTACGGTATTTACCATTGCGTTGCTAGCGGCGAAACCAACTGGTGTGACTATGCCCGGTATGTGATCGGTGCTGCGATCAATGCCGGAAAACCACTGAGGGCGGCGCCAAAGTCGATCCAGGCGATTGCCACCGCCGACTACCCGACGCCAGCGAAGCGCCCGGCAAACTCACGTCTCGATACACGCAAATTTCAGAAAACCTTCGGTCTCGAATTGCCGCACTGGCAAGGAGGCTTAGACCATATTCTTCAGCAGATTCTTTGACCATGACCCAACGTAAAGGCATCATCCTTGCCGGCGGTTCCGGCACCCGCTTGCACCCGGCTACGCTCGCCATCAGCAAACAACTGCTCCCGGTCTTCGACAAGCCCATGATCTACTACCCGCTCAGCACCCTGATGCTGGCGGGGATTCGAGACATTCTCATCATTAGCACCCCGCAAGACACGCCACGCTTCCAGCAGCTTCTGGGCGATGGCAACCAGTGGGGGCTCAAGCTGCAATACGCCGTCCAGCCCAGCCCGGATGGGCTGGCGCAGGCCTTCCTGATCGGCGAGGAGTTCATCGTCGACCATCCTTCGGCGCTGGTGCTGGGCGACAACATCTTCTACGGCCACGACTTTCACCATCTGCTGGCCAATGCTATGGCCCGCACCGACGGCGCCAGCGTGTTCGCTTACCACGTGCATGATCCCGAACGCTACGGCGTGGCCGAGTTCGATGCGCAAGGCAAGGTCTTGTCGCTGGAAGAAAAGCCCCTGCAACCCAAGTCCAACTATGCTGTTACCGGCCTTTACTTCTACGACAAGCAGGTGGTTGAACTGGCCAAGGCCCTCAAACCGTCGCCGCGCGGCGAGTTGGAGATCACCGATCTGAATCGCCTGTATCTCGAACATGTATCTCGAACAGGGCCGACTCAATGTAGAGATCATGGGCCGGGGCTACGCCTGGCTGGATACCGGCACCCACGAATCCCTGCTCGATGCCAGCCAGTTCATTGCCACCCTGGAAAACCGCCAGGGCCTCAAAGTGGCCTGTCCGGAAGAAATCGCCTTCCGCCAGGGCTGGATCAACGCCGAGCAACTCCAGGCACTCGCCCAGCCCCTGACCAAAAACGGTTATGGCCAGTATCTGCTGAGAATCCTCAAGGAAAACGTATTCTGATGAAGGCAGCACCCCTTGCCATCCCCGATGTCATCCTCATCGAACCCAAGGTGTTCGGAGACGAACGCGGTTTCTTTTTCGAGAGCTTCAACCAAGCGCAATTTGAACAAGCCATCGGCAAATCCGTGCAGTTCGTGCAAGACAACCACAGCCGCAGCGCCAAACACGTGCTGCGCGGCCTGCACTACCAAATCCAGCAGCCTCAAGGCAAACTGGTTCGCGTAGTGCAGGGCGAAGTCTTCGATGTTGCGGTCGACCTCAGAAAACGCAGCAAAACGTTCGGTCAGTGGGTGGGCGAGATCCTCTCCGCAGAGAATAAGCGCCAGCTCTGGATCCCCGAAGGCTTTGCCCACGGTTTTGTGGTGCTGAGCGATACCGCCGAGTTCCTCTACAAAACCACGGACTACTACGCACCCGCCCATGAGCGCTGCATTCTCTGGAATGACGAGACACTCGCGATTCATTGGCCCGCCGGCATCCAGCCCATCCTCTCGGCAAAAGACGCCCAAGGGAAAGCATTTGTTGACGCGGAGGTTTTTGCTTGATGCGTCATTTTTCCGCTTCCCCCATTGAGATGTTCGCCAACCTCTGGCGCCATCGCGACCTCATCAAGGCCTCGGCCAAGCGCGAAGTGCTGGGCCGCTACCGCGGCTCCTTCCTCGGCGTGCTCTGGTCGTTCTTCAATCCGCTCTTCATGCTTGCGGTTTACACCTTCGTTTTCAGCGTCGTTTTCCAGGCGCGCTGGGGCGGGGGCAGTGGCTCGAAAACCGAATTTGCGCTGGTGCTCTTCGCCGGCCTGCTTGTCTTCAACCTGTTTGCCGAGTGCATCAACCGGGCGCCGGGCTTGATTCTCTCCAACACCAACTACGTGAAGAAGGTCGTCTTCCCGCTCGAAATTCTTCCCTTTGTCGCGCTGCTGTCGGCCCTGTTTCACACCCTGATCAGCCTTGGCGTTTGGCTGATTGCCTACACCCTCTTCTTCGGCATTCCGCACCTCACCGTGTTCTATCTGCCGCTGGTGCTGCTGCCGTTCTGCCTTTTCCTGATGGGCCTGAGTTGGGCCTTGGCATCGCTTGGGGTGTTCCTGCGCGACGTGTCGCAGTTCATCGGCTTGCTGACAACCGCCTTGATGTTCCTCAGCCCCATTTTCTACCCCGCCACCGCGTTGCCTGAGGACTACCGCCGCATTCTCTACCTCAACCCGCTGACCACCGTGGTCGAACAAACGCGCGACGTGCTGTTCTGGGGCAAGACGCCGGATTTGTACATGCTAGGAATTTACTGTGTGGTGACTTTGGGAATTGCCTGGCTGGGCTTTGCGTGGTTCCAGAAGACGAGGAGAGGGTTTGCCGATGTCCTCTGAAATCGCTATCAAGGTCGAGAACCTCAGCAAGTGCTACCAGATCTATGACCAACCACGGGATAGGCTAAAACAGTTCTTGCTACCACGGCTCCGGCGTTTCGTTGGCTTGTCGCCAAAACAGTATTACCGCGAATTCTGG
Source organism: Lautropia sp. SCN 69-89 (assembly GCA_001724855.1). Classification (GTDB taxonomy): domain Bacteria; phylum Pseudomonadota; class Gammaproteobacteria; order Burkholderiales; family Burkholderiaceae_E; genus Zeimonas. Next base: position 5,456 of record MEED01000040.1, on the reverse strand, counting down.
GCGCTGAAAGATGTTTCGTTCGAGGTCAAAAAAGGCGAAACCGTCGGCATCATCGGTCGCAATGGCAGCGGCAAATCCACTTTGTTGCAAATGATATGCGGCACGCTCAGCCCAACCACCGGCAGCATCGTCACGCATGGGCGCATTGCAGCGCTGTTGGAACTCGGCTCAGGCTTCAACCCGGATTTCACAGGGCGTGAAAACGTGTACCTGAATGGGTCGGTTCTTGGATTGACCAAAGACAAAATTGACGCCCGATTTGAGGACATTGCCGCCTTTGCCGATATTGGTCGGCACATCGACCAGCCGGTGAAGACCTATTCAAGCGGAATGTATGTTCGATTGGCTTTTGCCGTGATAGCCCATGTGGATGCGGACATATTGATCATTGATGAGGCGCTCGCAGTCGGCGACGCCTTCTTTCAACAAAAGTGCATGAGGTTTCTGCGTGCATTCCAGGAAAAACAAGGGACAGTATTGTTTGTATCGCACGACACGGGCTCCGTACTCAGCCTTTGCGACAAGGCGGTACTGTTGATGCCCAATGCCTCGGCAATGCATCTCGGCGACGCCGAGACTATTTGCAAGCTCTACCTTGAGCACCTGTACGCGGACCCGATACGGCAAATAGAGTTGGGAACGACGACTGCTACCGTGGGCGGTGCAAATTCGGAAGAAATCCGCGCAACTGGGGATGCTGGTCGGAGCCAGCGCTTCTATGATGGCGAGATGAAAGTTGAGACGATTTATGCCGTCTCGGCGTTCAGACCTGAAGCCGAGAGCTTTGGCAACGGCGGCGCCTCAATCATTGATTCGGGCTTTCTTGGTAAGCATGAAAACGTCGAAACGACCGTCAAGGGCGACCAGTCCGTACGTTTCTTTATCCGGGTGCTTTCACATAAGCGAATCCAGAGGCCTGCCTTCGGCTTCATGATCAAAAATAGCCTTGGCGAATACGTCTATGCGGAGGGTACGGATATGCACTTCAGGCACTACGAACTTGAACTTGCTGAAGGCGACGTCGCTACCGCGATTTTTGAGTTCACCATGCCGCATCTGATCCGAGGCAGATACTTTGTCAACGTCGCATTTGCGGAGGGGCTGGGCGATGAACATATTCAACACTGCTGGATGCACGATGCGATTCAAGTCGACGTCATTAGTAGCCGCTTAGTGCATGGTTATTGCGGAATGAACGACATGGCCATGTCCATCCGGGTGAATTCATAGAGAGAACTGAACATGACAACCCTGCACTGCCGCTACGGGGAATTTTCTGTCCCTGATCAGAATGATCTCATCTTCAATGCCTTGCGTGAGTACGGGGAATGGGCACAAGAGGAACTCGACATGCTGAGCCGCTTTGTGCGTCCCGGCGATACGGTTCTCGATATTGGTGCCTTTATCGGCACGCATGCCAGGGCCTTTTCGCAAATGGTCGGCGCACAAGGGATCGTACATGCCTTCGAACCGAACGAGCGAATTTATCGCGAATTATTCAAGAATGCTCAACTTGCGCCTTACTCAAATATAAAAACCTACCAAGTTGCGCTGGGTGCTCGGAAGCAGACGCAATTCCTGCTGCAGGGAGATTTACTTGGGAATCTTGGAGCTTCTCAAGTATTAGAGGACGATCGTGATGCAAGCACTACGGTGATCGAGCAAGAATCGCTGGAAAACCTCGGACTGCCCCGAATTGACTTCATCAAGATTGATGTCGAAAGCATGGAGTATGACGTAGTCGTTGGCGGAATAAGGGCAATTCGTCAACATGCACCAGTAATATTTCTGGAGGCCAATTCTCTACAGGCTGCCGGCCGGATCATAGATTTGGCGCATGGAATGGATTATGTGGTTTTTGGTCATGTCAGTCGCGCCTTTAATCCCGAAAACTTCAATCGGTCAACAACCAACATGTTTGGCGAAGCAAGGGAGTGCGGGCTGCTGCTCATTCATCGAAATCACTTGGGCACATGGCAGGAAACGCTATCGACTTTGCAGTTGCATACTATTAAAACGATTGATGACCTAGCGCTATTGCTGCTTCACAAGCCGCAGTATATCCATGAGGTGTTGGGCGGTACTAAAGTGCTCGATAATATCGCAAGCCTCAATCAGGCGGTGGCTGAGCGTAACGGACAGATCGCCAGCTACAGCCAAGCGGTGACCGAGCGTGACGGACAGATCGCCAGCTTGAGCCAAGCGGTGACCGAGCGCGACGGGCAGATCGCCAGCTTGAGCCAAGCGGTGACCAGCGCGACGGGCAGATCGCCAGCTTGAGCCAAGCGGTGACCGAGCGCGACGGGCAGATCGCCAGCTTGAGCCAAGCGGTGACCGAGCGCGAAGCCGCGTTCATGAGCATCATCAACTCCCGCTCCTGGCGGTTGACTAAACCCTACCGTTGGGTGGGGCGCATGCTGCGCGGGGACATTGCAGGCGCGGCCGCCCCGTTCAAGAAGTTGCTGAGCATGAAAAAGGATGGTCAGTCGCCCGCAGCTGCGGCGTCAGCAGACATCGTCGTTCCTGACCCGATTGCACCTACCCATACTGTGTCGGTGATCCTGCCGGTATATCGCGGCATCGACATGACGCGCCGCTGCATCGAGGCCGCCATGCCGGGAGTGCTGGGGATGAAAGACGCGGTGCTGTTGGCCATTAATGACGCTAGTCCAGAGCAGGGTATGCAAGCCATGCTCGAATCGCTGGTGGAAATTTGGCCAGGACGCTTCGAAGTGCTCGAAAACCCGGTGAACCTGGGCTTCGTGGGCACCGTCAACCGCGGCATGGCGCACCTCCTGTCGCAAGACGTGGTGTTGCTGAACAGCGATGTAATCGTGCCTGACGACTGGCTGAGGCGCTTGCAGGTGGAGGCATACTCCCACCCGCGTATCGCTACCGTAACGCCATTCTCCAACAACGCCACCGTCTGCAGTTTCCCTAACTTCCTAGAAGAGAATCCGCTAGCGTTCAATCTCGACGTCCACACAATCGACGCCGTGTTCCGCCTGTCGCATTTGCCGTGTGTCTCAGCGCCGACTGGCGTCGGCTTCTGCATGTATATCCGTCGTGCCTGTCTAGACCAAATTGGCTACTTGAACTCCGAGAAATTTGGCCGTGGCTACGGTGAGGAGAACGATCTGTGCCAGCGCGCGATCAAGGCGGGCTGGCTCAACATCCTGTCGCCCAATATGTATGTGTTCCATGAGGGCGGCGTAAGCTTCTCCACTGACAAGCAAGCCCTGATTGATCGTGCCATGGGCGTGCTCGACAGTCTGCACCCCAACTATCACGCCAATGTTCAGGCCTTCATTCAGCGCGACCCCTTACGCTTAGCGCGCGTCGAACGCTATCTGCAATTATTGGCGAAGCTAACCTTGCCGAAAGTGCTGCATGTGTCGCACGGTCTCGGCGGTGGTGTTAGGCAGCACATCGAAGAATTGGCAGGCTATTTGGACCAAGGCGCGGCACATCTAGTGTTGGCGCCACAAGATGGTCCCAACGTAATTAGCCTCAGCTTGGGAGCGTGCAAGCAGACCGACAAGCTGCTGTTTAACATGCCGGACGATTATGCAAGGCTGCGCAGTTTACTGGAGCAGGTGGGTATCTGTGCGGTGCATTACCACCATACCTATAACCTTGATCCAGTGCTGCAAAACCTGTCCCGCGAGCTGCACGCGATAACGCTGTTGACAGCACACGATTACTTTTGGCTCAACGCGAATCCAACGCTGACTGATGTTGACGGCCGTTTTCCAGGGCAATACGTGGATGATCTGCAAAATCCGCTGTATCCGCTGCCGACAGGCGTCACGGCAGCGCAGTGGCGTGAAAAACTGCGGCCGCTGATCGAGCAGGCGGACTGCGTGATCCTCCCTAGCAATGCCACCAGAGTCCTGTTCGGCGAAATGTACCGGTTCAAGCATGAAGTCGTGGCACCGCATGTAGAGCCGTACCTGGACGTGCGGCAAGCGCCGCGCCCACTGGTCGTTAAGCAACACTATGTGGTTGGTGTACTGGGTGCACTTGGTCGTGAAAAGGGAGCGGACGTCCTCGAGAAGTTGGCAACAATGGCACTCAGCGAGCGCGCGCGCTTTTCCTTCAAGTTGATCGGCTACTCCTACCGGCAATTGAGCGCAGTAGAAACCACGGGCCCCTACAAGGTCGAGAATTTAATGGCACTAATCGAACAGCATGAGGTTGACCTCATCTTGTTCCCCGCCCAGGGGCCGGAAACCTATAGCTATACGCTGAGCCATGCACTGGCATCGGGCTTGCCGATCATTGCGCCAAACCTGGGCGCCTTTCCTGAGCGCCTATCGGGTCGCGCCTGCGCCACGCTGTTCGATCACATGGAACCGGTGTCCGAACTCTATCGTCGCATCGGTGATTTCATCGGCGCACTTGAATCCGGTACCGTTTGCGCGCCAGTTTTCCCTGACGATAAATCGCAGCCAGGATTCTACGACCGCGATTACCTGCCCCTGCTGGAAAGTGCGCTCAAGCCGCCTCGATGCGGCAAACTGTCATTCGGATTCGACGAGTCACAGATTGTCAGCGGACCATTGAACAAGACTGGCTGGCGCCGTGCTGCGCTGCGCGGTTTGTGGTGGTTGAATACACATCCGACGCTGCGCTGGGTCAGTTCAGCGGTTCCGTACAATTTCAAACGCACAGTCAAGCGTTCGCTGAGCCGTAGCCCGATGCACGATAGCACCATCTAATCCTGACATGAGCCTGAATCCCCCCCCGATATCAGCCCTGCTGAAAATCGGGACCCCGTTCGAAAACAATCCACGCCGCCGTCTTACTTTGAGACGGTTGACGTCCTGCGCGGTTTTGCCGCGTTATCGGTTGTCGTTTATCACGTTATCGAACTCTTTGACTGGAAGAGCTTTCCGTCCGCCGGCCCGTTGTTGTGGTTCAGGGCTGGATGGATGGGTGTGGACTTGTTTTTCGTGATTTCCGGTTTCGTTATTGGGCTTTCGGCCTTCGCTGAAATTGATAAACGCGGTGCGTGGAATTTTCAGGGTGCGTTTTTTTCTCGAAGAGTGGCTCGAATCGTACCGTTGCACTACTTGACCATGTTTGTGTTTGTTGTATTTATTTCTCCAGAGCTTTTGTTCACTAATTTTTGGACAAATTTTGGTTCACACCTCTTGTTTGTCCATAATCTAAACGTCAATTTGCACGGCGCAATTAATGGCAGCAACTGGTCTCTTGCCACAGAAATGCAGTTTTACGTGCTTATGCTTCTGGTTGCACCATGGATACGAACCGGCAGGTGGTGGGCAATAGCAGCGGTATTTATTGGCACGGCATGGGCATGGCGATATGGCGTTACTTTGTTTGTGCAGCAATCTTCACAGTTGGGTCCATTTCCTGTTTTTGTCGCCGCCACTCAACTACCTGGCATGTTGGATGAATTCGTCGCGGGCTTGCTTCTGGCCAGGCTGGTG
>MEED01000039.1 GCA_001724855.1 Lautropia sp. SCN 69-89 | reverse complement strand
GGCCTGCTGCAGCACGCTGGCGAGATCGTTGGGTGAGTGCTCGCCGTCGATCAGCAGCCAGTCGAAACCGGCGCCGGCGCAGATCTCGGCGCTGCAGGCACTGGCCAGGCCGAGCCACAGGCCGATCTGCGGGCGGCGTTCGGCGAGGGCCTGTTTGAACGCGTTGACGGGGGTCTGCATGCGTGAGGCCTTCAGGTGAACGGGATCTCGAAGCGGCCGGGCCGGCCGCAGTCGTCATTGTCGCCGAGTGTCTTTACCCTTGCTTTCCGCGGAGCGGTCCCTTAGAATTTTCAAGAATTCGATATTTCTCGAATAATGGAAGAATCGCTCGCCATCAAAGCCCTCGCGGCGCTGGCGCAGCCGATGCGGCTGCGAGCCTTTCGCGCGCTGGTGGTGGCCGGGCAGGCCGGCCTGACGCCGGGCACGATGGCCGATGGCCTGCAGGTGCCTGCGGCTACGTTGTCCTTTCACCTGAAGGAATTGATGAACGCGGGCCTCGTCACCCAGGAGCGAAGTGGTCGTCACCTGATCTACCGGGCCGACTACGAGCGCATGAGCGAAGTACTCGCGTACCTGACCGAAAACTGCTGCCAGGGCGAGCCCTGCGTCGCGGACGCCGGCGCAGCTTGCGCCTGCTGACGGCGCAAGGCCGTGGGCCCGAAAGCAACGCAACGGAGGCATTCGATGAGCGAAGCGGACATCCGGCAAGTGGTGAAGCAGAAGTACGGCGAGGCCGCTCGCCGCGTCATCGAGATCGGCGCACCGACATCCTGTTGCGGATCCGGGCTCGCGTCGGCGCCTGCAACCTCATGCTGCTCGACCGGGCCGCTGGCGGGCACCGATCCGATCACGCGCGATCTCTACGATTCGGTGCAGACCGGGCAACTGCCCGAGGCGGCGGTGCTCGCGTCACTCGGTTGCGGCAACCCGACCGCACTGGCCGAGTTGAAGGCGGGCGAGGTCGTGCTCGACCTGGGCAGCGGCGGCGGCATCGACGTGCTGCTGTCGGCGAAGCGCGTCGGGCCGGCCGGCAAGGCGTACGGGCTGGACATGACCGACGAGATGCTGGCGCTGGCGAACGAGAACAAGCACAAGGCCGGCGCGACCAACGTCGAGTTCCTGAAGGGCGAGATCGAGCACATCCCGCTGCCGGACCAGTCGGTCGACGTGATCATCTCGAACTGCGTGATCAACCTGTCGGCCGACAAGGATCAGGTGCTGCGCCGACAAGGATCAGGTGCTGCGCGAGGCGTTCAGGGTGCTCAGGCCCGGCGGCCGGTTCGCGGTGTCCGACATCGTCACTCGCGGCGACATCGATCCCGCAATCCGCCGCAGCGTGCTCGCCTGGGTGGGCTGCGTGGCCGGGGCGCTCGACGAGCGGGTATACCGGGACAAGCTCGCGGCGGCCGGATTCGAGCACATCGAGGTGGAGCCGACGCGGATCTACACGGCCAAGGACGCGACGGAATTCCTGGCGGCGAACGGGCTCGACTTCGAGGCGGCGGCCGGCGTCGAGGGCAAGTTCATGAGCGCGTTCATCCGCGCGAGCCGGCCCGTCGTGCAGGCGGGAGAGGGCGGGGCGCCATGACGAAACCTTCCGACGACGATTCGGTGATCGCCGACGCGACCGGCAGCGTCGGCTGCATCAGGCTGAACCGGGCAAGCGCGCTGAACGCCCTCGGCATCGCCTTCTGCGAGGCGATCGACAATGCGGTCGTCCGCTTCGAGCGCGATCCGCAGATCAAGGTCATTCACGTCTCGTCGATGCTCCGGCACTTCTGTGCGGGAGCGGACATCGCGGAGATGTCGACGATGACTCATGCGCAGGCGAAGTCGAGCGGCTTCGTCGGCTGCGTGCGCGAGCTCGCGAAGGCGAAGAAACCCGTTGTCGTGGCGGTCAACGGCATCGCTGCGGGCGGAGGCTGCGAGCTGGTCGAGATGTGCGACGTCGTGGTGGCCGCGGAATCGGCCCGGTTCATGCATCCGGAAATCACCCTGGCGGCCATGTCCGGCGCCGGCGGCATCCAGAGGTTCGCAAGGGTGGCCGGGAAGCATGTCGCGATGGACGCGATGCTGACCGGACGGGCGCTCACCGCGAGCGAAGCGCATGCGGTCGGCCTGGTGTCCCGGGTCGTCCCGGACGACGAGTTGCTCGCGATCAGCATGCAGGTCGCTGAACGGATCGCCGGTTTTTCCGGCCCGGTGGCGCGCCGGATCAAGGCAACGATCAATGCGACCCAGCCGGGCATCGAGCAGGGGCTCGTCGACGAGATGAACGCGTTCCAGCAGTGCTTCGCGGAGCCCGACTTCCGCGAAGGGCTCGAAGCGTTCCTGCAGAAGCGAAAGCCCGAGTTCCGGATGAATTGAGCGGTGGGCGGTGCGGCGGGCGCCGCAGCGGCGTCAATCGGGATGCCCGTCCAGCCGCGCCGACCAGTCTTCCGTGCGCCCGCTGGCCAGCCGACCCTCGAACAGCCGGCGCCAGCTCGGCGTGAGCGGAAGTTGCAGCACCGGTTCGAGGTGCGCGGCGCGCACTTCGCGGTCGCGAATGAGCGCGAGCAGCGCCGCAACGCTGTGCGTCGGCCAGCGGCGCTCGAGCAGTTCGAGCCGGTCGCCGGTCGAGACGAAGCCGGGCTCGATCACGCGCAGGTACCAGCCGGCGCGCAGGTTCTGCTGCACGCGGGCGGCCATGTCGGCAACGCCGAACCTCAGGTTCAGCTTGTAGCAGGGCTGGCGGCCCTGGCTCACCTCGAAGACGGCACTGCCGATGCGCCAGCGGTCGCCGATGAACACGTCGTGTTCGTCGAGGCCGTCGACGCTCAGGTTCTCGCCGAAGGCTCCGGGGGCGTCGAGCAAGGGGTCGGAGCCGAGCGCTTCGCGCCACCAGGCGTAGTGCGCCCATGCGTAGCAGTGCACCGCCTTGTCCGGTCCGCCGTGCGCGCGCAGGTCGGCCTGCGCGTCGCCGACGAAGCCCAGCCGTTGCACCGGTCGCGCACCGCTGACCGGATGCTTGTCGATGCCGCTGGTCGTGTGCCCCAGCGGCCCGACGGCGCCTTCGAGCACGAGACGAACCTGTGCAGCCATGATCGCTCCGTTGGACAGCGAGGACGTTGCGACTGCCGGGCCGTCGATGCGCCCCGGGCAGCGCATCGCCTCGGCATGCGATGATTGTAAGTCGTGCACGCTCGCGAGGCGCGAGCGCATCCCCGGAGAGAAGATCGATGAGCGAACCGACCATTGCCCAGAAGGCGCCGTACCCCGTCGAAGTCGAGGCCGGCAAGACCTACTGGTGGTGCGCCTGCGGGCTGAGCAGGAAGCAGCCGTTCTGCGACGGTTCGCACAAGACCACGCCGTTCACGCCGATCGAGTACAAGGCCGAGGCGTCGAAAACCGTCTACTTCTGCGGCTGCAAGCACAGCAAGACCAAGCCGCTTTGCGACGGCACGCACAAGTCGCTGTAATCCGTCCGCGGGCCATGGCGAGATGCGGCGCGACGATCGCGCCCACCGGCGGCCCGATCGCGAACCTTCAGGAGCGTCGATGATCGCGGGCCTCGACGACCGGGGCGCGGCGCTGCGCGTGGCGCTCGCGCTCGCGCTGGGCTCGGCGGTCTCGCTGGGGCTGGCGCGCTTTTCGTATGCGCTGCTGCTCGGCCCGATGCGCGCCGACCTCGGCTGGAGCTACCTGACCGCCGGTGCGATGAACACCGCCAACGCGGGCGGCTATCTGCTGGGCGCGCTGCTCGCGCCGCGCTGGCTCGCGCGCCATGATGCGCGGACGGTGCTGCTGGCCGGTTGCGCGGGCGCGGCGCTACTGCTGGCCGCGCATGGCGCGGTGAGCGCCGACGCGGCCTTGTATCTGCTGCGGCTGGCTACCGGCGTGGCGAGTGCGGCCACCTTCGTGTCGGGCGGCCTGCTCGCTGCGCGCCTCGGCGCGGCGCATCCGAAGTCAGCGGGGCTGCTGCTGGGCATCTATTACGGCGGCACCGGCGCAGGCATCGTCGCCTCGGCGCTGCTGGTGCCGCCGCTGATCGCGATGCCGGCTGCGCATGCATGGAAGTGGGCCTGGGTCGCGCTCGGTGTGGCCGCCGCGCTGGCCAGCCTGCCGATCGCCGCGAGCACGCGCGTGCTGGTTGCGCCGCCGACGAGCGCCGGCGCGCGCGCGCCGTTCGACTGGAAACCGTTCGGCTTCGGGCTGGCCGGATACTTCATGTTCGGCCTCGGCTACATCGGCTACATGACCTTCGTCATCACGCTGCTGCGCGAGCTGCAGCTGGGCACGCCGCAGATCGTCGCCTTCTTCGTGCTGCTCGGCGCAGGCGTAATGGCCTCGCCGTGGCTGTGGGCCGGCCTGCTGCAGCGTAGCCACGGTGGCGAGGCGCTGGCGCTGCTCAACGGCCTGCTGGCACTGGCGACGCTGCTGCCCGTGCTCGGCGCGCATCCGCTGGTGGTGTACGCATCGGGGCTGCTGTTCGGCGGTGTCTTCCTGTCGCTGGTGGCGTCGACCACCGCGCTGGTGCGTCACAACCTGCCGCCGGAATCGTGGGCGGGCGGCATCGGCGCATTCACGATCGTGTTCGCGATCGGACAGATCGTCGGGCCGAGCGCGGTGGGCTGGATTGCCGACGTGGCCGGCGGTTTGCGGCACGGACTGGCTGCCTCGGCGCTGGTGCTGGTTGCGGGTGCTGCGCTCGCGTGGCGCCAGCGGCCGCTCGGTGCGGGGCCGCAGGCCGTGGCCGCGGGGCGCCGAGCCGGACCCTGACCGCGACGGCGGGTCGCTGCGCGGCGGCCGTGTCGCGTATTCAGGCAGCGCGACGCTTTGCGGCCGGCAGCCACGCATCGCGCAGCGCCGCCATCTCCTCCCACGCCGCCTCGTACTCGCGCCCGAGGCGCTCGACGAGTTCGGCGGCGCCCGGAATGTCGTGTACCGCGCCGATGCCCTGGCCGCAGCCCCAGATCGTCTTCCACGCCTTCGGCTTCTCGCGATCGGAGCCGAAGTTCATCTTCGACGGATCGCTGACCGGCAGGTTGTCGGGGTCGAGGCCGGCGTTGCGGATCGACGGTTTGAGGTAGTTGCCGAGCACTCCGGTGAACAGGTTCGTGTAGACGATGTCCTCGGACGAGCTGTCGACGATCATCCGCTTGTAGGCCTCGTCGGCCCGAGCTTCCTTCGTGGCGATGAATGCGGACCCGATGTAGGCGAGGTCGGCGCCGGTCGCCTGCGCCGCCAGCACCGAGCGGCCGGTGGCGATCGCGCCCGACAGCAGCAGCGGTCCGTCGAACCATGCGCGGATCTCCTGCACCAGCGCAAACGGCGACAGCCCGCCCGCATGGCCTCCGGCGCCCGCGGCGACCGCGATCAGCCCGTCGGCGCCCTTGTCGATCGCCTTGCGTGCGAAGGTGTCGTTGATCACGTCGTGCAGCACGACGCCGCCGTAACCGTGGACCGCGTCGTTGACCTCGACGCGCGCGCCCAGCGAGGTGATCACGATCGGCACGCGGTACTTCACGCACAGCGCCAGGTCGTGCTCGAGCCGGTCGTTCGACTTGTGCACGATCTGGTTGACCGCGAAGGGGGCCGCAGGCCGATCGGGGTGGCGGCGATCGTGCTCGGCAAGCTCGCCGGTGATCTGCTTCAGCCAGTCCTCGAGCCGTTCGGCCGGGCGCGCGTTCAGCGCCGGAAACGAGCCGACGATGCCGGCCTTGCATTGCGCGACGACCAGGTCCGGGTTAGAGATGATGAACAGCGGCGAGCCGACGATCGGCAGGCGAAGCTTGTCTTTCAGGATCGGGGGCAGACTCATGATTCGGGGCTCTCGGTGTCTCGATCGGGCGCTTCGTGCGCAAGCCGCATGGTGCCATCTTCCGTTCGCGCCCGGGCCCCGAAGCTACAATCGCCGCATGTGCGATCGGCCTGCAGGTCCCGGCGTCCGGGCATGAGCGACATGACCGCGAACGCGAACGGGACCACGACCGGCCGTGCAGTCGTGCTCGTGGGCGCCGGCATGGTCGCTGCGCTCAACGTGGGCAAGCTGCCGCCGGCGCTGCACGATCTTCGGCACGAATTCGGCCTGTCGCTGGTTCAGGTCAGCTGGATGCTGTCGCTGTTCCTGCTCGGCTCGGCGCTGCTCGGCCTCGTCGGCGGTTCGCTGGCCGATCGCTTCGATCCGCGACGCGTGATGATCGGCGGGTTGCTGCTCACCGCGCTTACCGGTGCGCTGGGTGCGCTGGCGCCGAACGCATCGGTGCTGTTCGCGAGCCGGGCGCTCGAGAGCGTTGCGTTCATGCTCACCGTGCTGCCGGCGCCGGCGCTGCTGCGCCGGACGGTGCCCGGCGCTTCGCTGCGCGGATGGCTCGGCGTCTGGGCCACCTACATGCCCACCGGCATGAGCGCCGCACTGTTCTTTGCGCCCACGCTGATGGCCTGGGGTGGATGGCGCGGCGCCTGGGCATTCTGCGCGGGCGTGGCAGCGGCCTGGGCGCTGCTGATCGCGGTCACGCAACCGCGGCAGGCGGCGCATGCCGCACCACCGTCGCCGATCGGAACGGTGGCGCTCGCGACGCTGCGTTCGCGGGGCCCGTGGCTGCTCGCGCTGTGCTTCGCGTTCTACGCCGGGCAGTTCACCGGCATCTTCGGTTTCCTGCCGAGCGTTTATGCCGAGTACGGTATTTCGGCGCAACTGGGCGCGTCGCTGACCGCGATCGCCGTGGCGAGCAACGGCGGCGGCGGGCTGGCCGCGGGGCTGCTGCTGCAAAGGGGCGTCGACCGCGCGACGCTGATCGTCGTTGTCGGCATCACGATGGCCGTGTGCGCCTGGCTTGCGTTCGGTAGCGGACTCCCGTTCGCGTGGCGCTATGCGGCGATCGTCGTGCTGTCGACGGTGGGCGGCCTGATTCCCGGCGCACTGTTCGCGACTGCGCCTTTCTACGCGCCGTCGGTCGCGGCGGTGTCCACCACCGTCGGGCTGATGCAGCAGGGATCGGGCGTCGGGCAGATCGTGCTGCCCCCGGCGATCGCGGCGCTTGCGCAATACACCGGTGGATGGAGTTCGACCTGGATCGCCACCGGCGCGGCGGCGCTGGTCACGGTGGTGCTCGGCCTGATGATTCGCCGCTACGACGCGGTCAGGCCGCGCTGATCGGCGCGATCAGGCCGCGCCGGGCGACGCGGCCGGCTTGCGCGGATCTCAGTCGCCGAGCAGCTGGCGCGCTCGCTCGAGATCGGACCCTTGCCTGGTCGCGCCTGCGGTACCGGGCGCCTGCGCGGCACGGCTGCGCCTTTGCACGCGCCACCATCCGAACGCACCAACCAGCAGCAGCGCAAACGGGCCGAGCCACAGCAGCCAGGTGTTGCTCTTCATCGGCGGTCGGTAGAGGACGAAGTCGCCGTAGCGCTGCACCAGGTAGGCCTTGATCTCGTCGTCGCTGCGCCCGGCGAGGATCTGATCCTCGACCTGGTGGCGCAGGTCGGCCGCGAGCTCGGCGTTCGAGTCGGCGAGCGTCTGGTTCTGGCAGACCAGGCAGCGCAGCTCCTCGGCAAGCCGGTGGTAGCGCTCGCGCTGGGCGGGGGAAGTGAGGATGCCGGTGTCGGTGGGTCCCGATGCAGTTGCCGGGGCCGACGCAGCGGCGGCAGGCGTCGCGGTCGGCGCAGTTGCGGCCGGCGTTGAGGCGGTCGTTGAGGCGGTCGTTGAGGCGGTCGTTGAGGCGGTCGTTGCGGCAGGCGCATCCGCGGCGCCGGCCTGCCAGGGCAGCGACGCGCCGAGCAGCGCGGCCGCGAGCGATGCGATCGCGAGCGTCGTGCGCATCATGAACCCCGCAGCTGCCGCACCATCGGCAGCACCTTGGTTTGCAGCACCTCGCGCGTGACCGGGCCGACCTGCTTGAAGCGGATCACGCCGTGCTGGTCGATCAGGAAGGTCTCGGGGGCCCCATAGACGCCGTAGTCGATCGCCACGCCGCCCTTGATGTCGCTGACCACCACCATGTACGGATTGCCCAGCTTGCGCAGCCACGCGATCGAGTTGTCCGGCATGTCCTTCCAGGCCAGGCCCACGATCGGTACCTCGCCGGTCTTCGCGAGGTCGTTGAAGACCGGGTGCTCGACCTGGCAGGCCGCACACCACGAGCCCCAGACGTTGAGGAGCCAGACCTGGCCGCGCATCGCTTCGGGTGTCCAGGCGCGCGACAGGTCGTGCGTGACCGGCAGCGAGAACATCGGCGCTGGCTTGCCGATCAGCGGCGACGGGATCTCGCGCGGGTCGCGATCGAGCCCCTTCATCAGGAACCACGCGATCACCACGAAGACCGCGACCGGAATAACGAAGCGCAGCGCCTTCATCCCGGCGCACTCCCGCGGGCAAGACGCAGGCCCCGGTGCAGGCCCGGACGGAGAACGGGACCGACGGTGCCGATCACGCGACCTGACCTCCGGGCAGCGCCTGCGCCGCGCGCTCGACGGCGCGGCGACGATAGCGGCGATCGGCCGCGGCGACGAAGCCGCCGATGGCCATCAGCACGCAGCCGAGCCAGATCCAGTTGACGAAGGGCTTGACATGCGCGCGCACGACCCAGGCGCGATCGCCGAGCGGCTCGCCCATCGACAGGTAGACGTCGCGCACCAGGCTGCGGTCGATTGCCGCTTCGGTCATCGGCATTCCCGACGCGCGATAGACGCGCTTCTCCGGAGACAGGATCGCGATCGGAGCGGATTCGCCAGCACCGGCGCGGCGGATCTCGAAGATGCCGCGCGTGCCGTCGTAGTTCGGCCCGGTGATCGGTGCGAGTCCGACGAAGCGGATGTCGTAGCCGCCCAGCTCGATGCGCTGGCCGACTTCCATGCGCAGCTCGCGGCCGCTCTCGTAACTCGTGACCAGCGTGACGCCGACCACGAACACCGCGACGCCGAGGTGCGCGAAGTGCATGCCCCAGGCGCTGGCCGGATGCACGCCGATGCGGCGCAGCGACAGTCGGCCGTCGGCGCCGCGCAGCATGTCGCCCACCGCGACGACGACGCAGGCGGCGATCCACAGCGCGAACATCAGGCCCAGACTGGTCATCGGGCGGAAGCCATCGACGGCGAGCGGCAGCAGCAGCGCGGCGATCACCGACACCGCGAACGCCCAGCGCAGTCGCGCGACCAGGTCGGGCAGCTCGGTCTTCTTCCAGCGCGCCAGCGGACCGATGCCCATCAGGAACAGCGCTGGCGCCATCAGTGGATAGAAAACTGCGTCGAAGTAGGGCGGCCCGACCGAGATCTTGCCCAACCCCAGGGTGTCGAGCACCAGCGGATACAGGGTGCCCAGCAGCACCGCTGCCATCGCGACGGTGAGCAGCACGTTGTTGGCGAGCAGCAGCGACTCTCGCGAGACCGCGGCGAAGCCTGGCCCGTTGCCGATCGCCGGCGCGCGCCAGGCGAACAGCAGCAGCGAGCCGCCCACGACGATCGCGAGGAACGCGAGGATGAACACGCCGCGCGCGGGGTCGGTGGCGAACGCGTGTACCGAGGTGAGCACGCCCGAACGCACGAGGAAGGTGCCGAGCAGGCTCAGGCTGAAGCCGACGATCGCCAGCAGCACCGTCCAGCTGCGGAAGGTGCCGCGCTTCTCGGACACCGACAGCGAGTGCACCAATGCGGTGGCGACCAGCCACGGCATGAACGACGCGTTCTCGACCGGATCCCAGAACCACCAGCCGCCCCAGCCGAGCTCGTAGTAGGCCCAGAACGAGCCGAGCGCGATGCCCAGCGTGAGGAAGCACCAGGCCACCGTGGTCCAGGGCCGCGCCCACCGCGCCCAGGCCGCGTCGAAGCGCCCGCCGATCAGGCCGGCCACCGAGAACGCGAAGGCCACCGACAGCCCGACGTAGCCCATGTAGAGCAAGGGCGGGTGGAACACCATGCCGGCGTCCTGCAGCAGCGGGTTCAGGTCGCGCCCGTCGGGCGGCGGGGGCACCAGCCGGTCGAACGGGTTCGAGGTGAACAGCAGGAACAGCAGGAAGCCGACCGCCACGAGCCCCATCGTGGAGAGGATGCGCGCGCGCAGCACCAGCGGCAACGAGGTCGAGAACACCGCGACCGCGCCGGTCCAGCACGACAGGATCAGCACCCACAGCAGCATCGAGCCCTCGTGCGAGCCCCAGGTCGCGGCGATCCGGTAGTGCAGCGGCAGGCTCAGGTTCGAGTGCGTGGCCACCAGCCCCACGCTGAAGTCGTTGCCGACGAACAGCGCGGCGAGCAGGCCGAACGCGAGGATCGCCAGCACGGCCAGGGTCATCGCGGCCGGCCGCGCCACCGCCATCAGGCGCGCGCCGGTGGCTCCGCCCATCGCGGCGCCGGTCATCGGCAGGATGCCCAGCGCCAGTGACACCGCCAGTGCCAGTGCCAGCGTGAATTGCCCCAGTTCGGCGATCATGTCCGCCTCCGTGCCGTGTTCGTCGGCCGATGCGCCGGCCGTGCATTGCCGTGATGGCTCACCGCTTCGGTGCCTGCTCGAACTGCGCCGGCGCGCCCACCGGATGCCCGGCGCGCTTGAGCGCCTCGGCGGCCTCGGGCGGCATGTAGTTCTCGTCGTGCTTGGCCAGTACTTCGCGCGCCTTGAAGGTGCCGTCGTGCCCGAGTGTGCCCTGCGCGACCACGCCGCGCCCTTCCCGGAACAGGTCGGGCAGGATGCCGGTGTAGGCGACCTGGATCGTCTTCGCGTTGTCGGTCACGCGGAAGGTGACGGTGGTGCCGTCGCCGACGCGGGTGACGCTCTCGGGCACCACCAGTCCGCCGATGCGAAACGCCTTGCCCTTCGGTGCTTCGCCGTCGGCAATCTGCGTGGGCGTGTAGAAGAAGACCAGGTTGCTGCGGAACGCGTTCAGGACCAGCGTCGCGGCCACCGCCAGCGCGCCGAGCCCCGCTACGATCCACAACATGCGCTTGTGACGCGGTTTCATCGATCCGTGCCTCCGGGGCGTGCCGCTGCCGCCATCGACCGCTCGGCGCGCATCGCGGCCGCGCGCCGCCAGCTCTCGCGCCGATGACGGCGCAGCCAGGCGAGTTCGACGATCAACGCGATCGCCAGCATTCCGTACGAGTTCCAGACGTAGAACCCGTAGCCGCCCATCGCGAGCCATTCGCTCATCGCGTGGCTGCTCCGGCCATGGTCGGGGTGGTGTCGCCCGGCCTTTCGAGTTCGCCGACCCAGCCGCTGAGCGCTTCGCGCTCGATGATGATGCTGCGCACCCGGTAGAGCGCGACCGCGATCGTATAGGCCCAGGCCGCCAGCGACATCAGCAGCATTGCGGTGAGCATCGTGTGCGCCATCTTCGGCGCCGCCGTCATCGAGATCGACGAGCCCTGGTGCAGCGTGTTCCACCAGCGCACCGAGAAGTAGATGATCGGCACGTTGATCGCGCCCACCAGCGCGAGCAGCGCCGCGGCACGGTCGGCGCGGCGCGGATCGTCGATCGAGGCGCGCAGCGCGATGAAGCCGAGGTACAGGAACAGCAGGATCAGCGTGGACGTGAGCCGCGCGTCCCAGACCCAGTAGGTGCCCCAGGTGGGGCGGCCCCAGAAGGCGCCGGTCCACAGCGAGACGAACGCGAACATCGCGCCGGTGGGCGCGAGCGCCTGCGCCATCATCGCCGAGAGCCGCGTGTTGAACGCGAGCGAGATCGCGCACCAGAACGCCATGACCAGGTAGGCGAACATCGCCATCCAGGCGGCAGGCACGTGGATGAAGATGATCCGGTAGGCTTCGCCCTGCTGCCAGTCGGTGGGCGCGACGAGGAAGCCGACGTAGAGGCCGGCCGCCGCGAGGATCGCGGCAGCGACGCCGAACCACGGGATCAGCCTGCCGGCCAGCGGGTAGAAGCTGGCAGGCGACGCGTACCGGAACCAGATGCTGCCGGTGCTGGACGACGGAGTGCTCATTCGTGGGCGATTCTAACCGCTAACGCGGTGGCAGCCGGACCCAATACCCACGCGACGATCAAGCCGGCGCCGAGCAGCGAAAAGTGCGCGTCGGCGCCCAGGCCCGAGGTGAACGACTCGACCGCTCCGGCGCCGAAAATCAGCACCGGGACGGCCAGCGGCAGCACCAGCAGCGCCAGCAGCGACGAGCCGCCGCGTGCGCCCAGGGTCAGCGCCGCAGCCACCGCTCCGAGCCAGGACAGGATCGGCGTGCCGATTGCGAGCGACGCTGCCAGCACTGCGATCGCGTCGGCGGGCAGGCCGAACTGCAGCCCCGCCACCGGCGACAGCAGGACCAGCGGCACGCCGGTGGCGAGCCAGTGCGCGAGTACCTTGCCGGCGACCAGTGCCTGCAACGGCGCGGGCGCGAGCACCATCTGTTCGAGCGTGCCGTCGCCGTGGTCGGCGGCGAACAGCCGCGACAGCCCGAGCAGGCTGGCCAGCAGCGCAGCGACCCAGGCGATGCCGGGCGCGATCGCGCGCAGCAGCTGCGGATCGGGACTGACCGCCAGCGGAAACAGGCTCGTCACCAGCAGGAAGAACACGAGGATCACCGCGAGCTCGGCGCGCGAGCGCATGGCCAGGCGCAGGTCGCGCCGGCACGCCCACGCTAGCGCGGCGAATGCCCCGGCGGCGGCCTGCTGTCTCATGACCGCGCTTCGCCCAGGTCGAGCACGAGCGGCGGCTGCGCACAGGGCAGCGGCTGGTGCGTGGCGACGAGCGCCAGTCCGCCGCGTTCCAGGTGCTCGTCGAGCAATGCGGCGAGCGTCTGCAGCCCGGCCACGTCGAGCGCGGTGCCCGGCTCGTCGAGCAGCCACAGCGGCCGGTTGGACAGCGCCAGGCGCGCCAGCGAGAGCCGGCGGCGCTGGCCGGCCGACAGCCGCACGAACGGCAGCGGCGCCTGGCGTTCGAGTCCGACGCGGGCCAGCTGCGCGTCGATGCGTGCGGAATCTTGGTCGAGGCCGTCGAGCGCTGCCTGCAGTACCAGGTTCTCGCGCGCTTCGAGGCCGTCCTTCCAGCCGCTGGCGTGCCCCTGGTAGAGGCAGTCGGCGCGCCACTCGGGGGAATCGGCCCGGCGAACCGCGCCGCGCCACAGGATTTCGCCGGCCACCGGGCGCGCGAGTCCGGCGACGGCGCGCAACAGCGTCGACTTGCCGCTGCCGTTGGGACCGACCAGCATCATCCAGCGCGCCCGCGGCACGCGCAGTTCGAGCCCGGCGAACAGCGTGCGATAGCCCGCTGCGCACGCCAGCGCGCGGACCTCGAGTCCGTCGAAGCCCGGCTGGCCGCTCAAGGCGTGACCACGCGATCGATGACGATCGCCACGTCGCGCTGGCCGGGTGCGACACCGGCGCGCTGCCCGTAGAGGTCGCCGGGCTGGCGCATCGCGTTGCCGCTGCGGCTGAGCCGCGCCTCGAGCACCAGCGACCCGGCCGACGAGAGCCGCCGCGACGGATCCATCGCGTCGGCGTCGCTGATCGTGAAGTTCATCGGCAGTCGTGCGTTCGCTTCGCGCACCGCGGCGATCGGGATCGGCGGGCCGCCGGCCTGGCGGGCGATCACGTAGAGCGTGTCGCCGGCGCGCACCCGGTCGGCGAGGCTGGCGTCGATGGAGACGGTGCCGGTGACGCTGGAGGCAGCCGCTGCGGCCGGTGCGGCCGGCGGTTTCGCTCCGCCGCCTGCGGCTGCGCCGGGCGCGGGGCTGCTGCCGGTCGAAGGTGCGGCGCCGCGCTGCGCGAGCTCGGAGTCGATGCGCGCGAGCACCTGGCCGATCTGTGCGGCATCGTCGGAGCCGGCGGGCAGGCTTTCGTGCAGCTTCTTCAGGTAGCCGCGCGCGGCTTCGAGATTGCCGAGCCGGTACTGCGCCGCGCCCATCAACGCGATCGCCTTGGGCTCGTCGGGGTTCGCGGCGAGCGCGCGCTCGAGCAACTCGGTGGGCAGGCCGGTGAAATCGCCCCTGGCGAGCACCGCCGCCGATTCGGCATAGTCGGCAAGCAGGCGTGCGTCGGCCGGCATCAGGCGGACCGCCTGCTCGAACGCGGCCAGCGCCTCCGCGTGGCGACCCTGCATCCTGCGCGCCTCGGCGAGCATCGCCCAGGCTTCGCCGTCGTCGGGGCGCTCGCGCGTGCGCTGCTCGATGCCGGCGATCAGTTTGTCGATGTCGCCGGCATCGACCGGCGGATGGCCGGCGCGCAGGTCGAGACTCGCGAGATCGGGCGCGCCGACCCGGTGGTAGACGCCCACCGCGATCAGCGGCACGAGCAGCGCGAGTGCCAGCGCAACCAGCGTGACCGCGCGCCCCGATGCAGCTGTAGCGCCGCCGGCCACGGCGTCGCGCGCGCCAGTGGCAGCTACGGAGCCTCGGGTTGCTGCGGAGCCCGTGGCCGCGCCGCCCGATGCGGCAGCCGCCTCGGGAAGGTCTTCGGCAACCTGGCGCAGCAGGTCGGCCTGCGCCTGCGCGGCGTCCGCGTCGCTCAGACGCCCGGCCGCGCGCTCGCGCTCGATCTCGTTCCTGCGGTCGCGAAAGACCGCGAGGCGGCGACGATCGTCGTCATGCGCATCGGCCTGCACCGGCGAGCGCGACGACAGCAGCGGCCAGACGATGGCGGCGGTCGCCACGAGCGTGGCGACGGCGATGGATACCCAAAGAAGCATCGGCGGGAGCCGGCCGGCGAGGCGCGGCGAAAGGATTCCGGAATAGCGGGAATTGTCGCACAGCCACGCGGCTGCGCCGCTCAACGCCCCAGCGGAAGCTCGCCCCGCGCGAGGCGTTCGCCGAGTACGTCGAGGAAGCGGCTGCACGCTTCGAGTTGCGCGACCTCGACGTATTCGTCGGGCTGGTGCGCCACGCGGATTTCCCCCGGGCCGCAGACGATGGTGGGCACGCCGATTTCCTGCAGGATGCCGGCCTCGGTGCCGAAGCTCACGCGGCCCGCCGACACGTGGCCGCACAGCGGCATGATGGCCTGCGCCAGGTAGACGTTGCCGCGCTCGTCGAGCGCCGGCGTGTCGAAGATCTCCTCGAACGCGATCGCCGAATCGGCCGAGATCGCGCGCATCGCGGGCAGGAGCACGTCGTCGCAATGCGCGCGGATCTCACCCAGCACGTCGGCCGAGCGCGTGCCGGGCAGCGTGCGGATTTCGAGCAGGAATTCGCAGTCCTTCGCGGTGATGTTGTGCGCGGTGCCACCCTCGATGCGCCCGACGTGCACGCTGGTGTGCGGAAACTCGAAGCCGTCGTGGCGCGCCGCCGCGTTCAGCCGCTTTTGCAGCGCGTTGGCGAAGACGATGATCTCGGCCGCGCATTCCACTGCCGACACGCCCTGGTCGCGCAGCGACGAATGCACCGAATGGCCGCGTACCTTTACGCGATAGCCGGCCGATCCCTTGTTCGCGATGACCACCTGCATCGACGTGGGCTCGCCGATGATGCACGCCGCCGGCCGCACCGGCGCGGCCGCCATCTGCGACACCAGCTGCCGCATGCCGCGCATGTTCGTTTCCTCGTTGTACGACAGCGCGACGTGCACCGGCATGCGCAGTCCCGCGCGCGCGAAGCGCGGCGCCGCCTCGAGAACGCAGGCGATGAACCCCTTCATGTCGGCCGAGCCGCGCGCGTACAGCCGGCCGTCGCGCCCGGTCAGCGTGAACGGGTCGGAACTCCACGCCTGGCCGGCCACGGGCACCACGTCGGAATGGCCCGACAGCATCAGGCCGGGGCGATCCTCGGGGCCGATGGTCGCGAACAGGTTGGCCTTTCCCGGTTCGTCGCCGTGCTGCACCTGCGTGCGTGCGCCGCAGGCCTGCAGCCGCTCCGCAGCCCAGTCGATCAGCGCGACGTTCGGCCGCGAACTCACGGTGTCGAAGGCGACCAGTCGGCCGAGGGTTTCGATGACTGCGGCAATGTCCATGTCGGCGGCTCCGGGCTCACGAGAGGTCGTTCGTAGTGCGAACAGGCCCTGGTTGTCCACCGAAGATACCGGAAAGCGGTCGCCGTCCGCAGTACAGTGTCGGCGCTACGCGGTCCCGTGGCCGCGAACCGAAGGAATCGCCCGATGCAAGCGACCGGATGTGACTGGATCGTGGTCGGCGCCGGCATCGCCGGGGCCTCGCTCGCGTACTGGCTCGCGCCGCACGGGCGCGTCGTCGTCCTGGAGCGCGAGACGCAACCCGGTTACCACGCGAGCGGCCGCTCGGCCGCGCTCTACCTGCCGAGCTACGGGCCGGCGCAGGTCAGGGCGCTGACGCTGGCCAGCCGCGATTTCCTGTCGAGCCCGCCAACCGGGTTCGCCGCCTCGCCGATCCTGTCGCCGCGCGGCGCGCTCACCATCGGCACGAGCGCGCAGCGCGAACTGCTCGAGCGCCACCACGACTCGGTGCGCGCGCTGGGCATCGAGGCGATCCGGCTCGATGCGCGACAGGCCCGCGAGCAGGTGCCGGTGCTGCGCGAAGACGTGGTCGCCGGCGGCGTGCTGGAGCCCGACGCATTCGACATCGACGTGAGCGCGCTGCTGCAAGGCTTCCTGCGCGGCGTGCGCGCGCACGGTGGGGCGGTCGAATGCGGCGTCGACGGGCGCGCGATCGAGCGCGAAGGCGCCGACTGGGTGGTCGGCGACGGGATGCGTCGCTGGCACGCGCCGGTGCTGGTCGATGCCGCAGGCGCGTGGGCCGACGCGGTCGCGGCGCTGGCGGGCGTCGCGCCGCTGGGTTTGCAGCCGAAGCGGCGCAGCGCGTTCCTGTTTCGTCCGCCCGAGGCACTGGACGTGCGCCGGCTGCCGTCGTTCATCGCGGTCGACGAATCGTTCTACGTGAAGCCCGACGCCGCCATGCTGCTCGGTTCGCCGGCGAACGCCGATCCGGTCGCGCCGCACGACGTGGTCGCCGAAGAGCTCGACGTCGCCACCGGCATCGACCGCATCGAGCGTTTCACGACGCTGAGCATCCGGCGTCCGACGCACGTCTGGGCGGGGCTGCGCACCTTTGCCGCCGACGGCGGCCTGGTCGGCGGCTTCGATCCGCGAGTGCCGGGCTTCTTCTGGTGCGCGGGGCAGGGCGGCTACGGCATCCAGAGCTCGCCCGCGATGGGCGAGGCGTGCGCGGCGCTGGTGCGGGGCCGCCCGCTGCCCGGGCGGCTGCTCGACCTGGGTCTCGGCGAGGCAGCGCTCGGGCCGGCCCGGTTGCGCAGCTGAACCCGACTCGGGCGCTTCGAGCGGCGCAGCGACTGCTGCGGGTTTCGGGGCACCCCGGTCACTCCTCTTCGCGCGGTCGCCACGCGGCGCGCAGCCGGCTTTGCACGTTCGGCGGCGCTTCCTCGTATCCGAGCAGTTCGAGCGAGTAGCTGCCCTGCCCCCCGGTGATCGCCTTCAGGCGACCCTGGAAGTCGGACAGTTCGGCCAGCGGCGCGCGCCCGCGCAGCATCGCCATGCCGGCGCGCGCGGCGCCGCTGCCGGACACCTGGCCGCGGCGCGCCGACAGCTCGCCCGAGACCGCGCCGATCGCTTCCTGGGGAATGACGAGCTCGAGCGAGACGATCGGCTCGAGCACGATCGGTCGCGCCCTGGCTGCGGCATCGAGGAATGCCTTGCGGCCGGCGGTGACGAAGGCGATTTCCTTGCCGTCCACCGGATGCGTCTTGCCGTCGTAAACGGTGACCTGGACGTCGTGTACCGGGAATCCGGCGACCGCACCGCCGGCCAGCGCCTGCCGCACGCCCTTTTCGACGGCGGGAATGAAAACGCTCGGAATCACGCCGCCCTTGACTTCGTCGACGAACCGGAAACCCTCGCCGCGTGCCAGCGGCGCGATGCGCAGGAACACCTCGCCGAACTGGCCGGCACCGCCGCTCTGCTTCTTGTGGCGGTGATGGCCTTCGGCAGCCGCGGCGATCGTCTCGCGATACGGAATCGTCGGCGGATGCGAGTCGACCTCGAGCTTGTACTGCGCACGGATGCGCTCGAGCACGCGGCCGACGTGCAGCTCGCCCAGGCCGCGGATCACCGCCTCGTGCGTGACCGGATCGTGCTCGACGCCCAGGCTCGGATCTTCGGAAGTCATGCGTTGCAGCACCTCGGCGAGTTTCTGCTCGTCGCCGCGTCGCTTCACGCGCACTGCCAGCCCGTAGACCGCGTGCGGCAGCGGCAGTGGCCGGAAGTGGATCGCGGCGTCTTCGGGGGCGTCGTGCAGCACCGCGTCGTAGGCCAGTTCGTCGATCTTCGACAGCGCGCAGATCTCGCCCGGCCCGGCGGCCGACAGCGAGCGCGTCTCGCGCCCCTGCAGCAGCATCGGCGTGCCGGCCTTGACCGCCTTGCGACCTTCGCCGACGTAGAGCAGCGTGTCGGGGGTGAGCGTGCCCTGGTGCACCCGAACCACGCCGATGCGGCCGACGTAGGGGTCGATCTCGACCTTGAACACGTGAGCGAGCACGTGGTCCGAGGGGCTGCGCGTGGCGACGAACGGCTCGGCGCGCTCGCGATCGCCCGCGGGCCAGCGCTCGAACAGCGGCGGATTGCCCTCGGCCGGACTCGGCGCGAGCCGCACGATGAAGTCGATCAGCTCGGCGACGCCGGCGCCGGTGCGCGCCGACGTGAACAGGATCGGCACGATGTGCCCTTCGCGCAGCGCCCGCTCGAACGCGTCGTGCAGCGCCTGTGCGTCGATGTCCTCGCCGGACAGGTAGCGCTCGGTGAGCGCGTCGTCGACCTCGACCACCTGTTCGACCAGCGCGCGATGCGCCTGCTCGACGCTGCCGAAATCGGTGGCCGCGCCCGACGGCACGAAGAAGCAGTCGGCCACGCCATGTCCGCCTTCGGTGGGCAGGTTCACCGGCAGGCACTCCTGGCCGAATGCGGCGCGCAAGTCTTCGACGCGCGCCGGCAGGTCGACGCCCTCGGCGTCGATGCGGTTGACGACGATGAAGCGGCAGAGGCGGCGCGTCTGCGCCCAAAGCGCCATGCGCGCAGCCGACAGCTCGACGCCGTGCTGCGCGTTGACGACGATCGCGACCGACTCGACCGCGTCGAGCGCGGTCATCGCGCGACCGGAGAAATCGGGGTATCCCGGCGTGTCGAGCAGGTGCACGCGCACGCCGTCGCGCTCGAAATGCGCGCAGGACACCTTCAGCGAATGACCATGTTCCTTCTCGAGCGGGTCGCGCTGGTGAGCATGCCGCTCGTCGCGAGCAGCGCTTCGATCAGCGTGGTCTTTCCGACGCCGGCATGGCCGACGAAGGCCAGCGTTCGCAGGTTCGCACTCGAATGCGCGGGCATGCGGAGTCTCCCGGGGAAGGCGTGGCGGGGCCGATGGCCGACACCGAAGCATGAAGGCATCCGGGCGCGCGGCGCAAGCCCTCGGGCGCAACGAGGGTTCGCGGCGGGTCGGGCGCTACACTGGCCGGAAAATGAACGAAACCTGGACGCTGTCGGGCCGCGATCCTGCCGCGACGCTCGCGAGGCAGGGCTTCGTCGTCGTGACGGCCGACCAATTGCGCGCACTCACCGGCGTGCCGCCGGCGTCGCTCGAACGATGGCGGCCCGGCTGGAACCGGCTGCCGCCCGACCGCTACCTGAAGGACGGCGGGCGCTACCGCTCGCGCCGGCACAGCTGTTTCGTCCACGAACCCGCCCACGGCGCGTTTGCGCAGGCCGCGCATCGGGCGCACTGGCAGCCACTCGACTACAACGCACTGCACGGCGGCATCGAGCGGATGTTCGAGCCGATCGAGCCGGCGATCACGCAGGATGAACACTGGCGCCGGCTGCTCGCCTCGCTCGGCACGCTGTTCGCGACGATCGCCGCGGTCGATCGCTGGTACATCGAGGCACATCAGTTCCGCATCGACACTTCCGACGGACTGGGCCGCCCGACGCCGGAGGGCGCGCACCGCGACGGCGTCGACTTCGTGGCGGTGATCCTCGCGGCGCGCCATCGGGTGCGCGGCGGCGAATCGCGCGTGTTCGACGCCAGCGGCCCGCAGGGCATCCGTTTCGTGATGGAAGAGCCCTGGAGTGCCGTGCTGCTCGACGACGCGCGCGTCATCCACGAGGCGACGCCGATCCGGCCCGACGGGCCCGATGCGCACCGCGACACGCTGGTGCTCACCTATCGGCGCGGCGGATTCCAGTCGCCGTGAATCACCCCGCCTCGCCCGGTTCCGAAGCCGGGGCTGGCGCGGGCTCGTTCGCAGGGTGAGCAGACCCCTGGCCGCGGCACCATGCCGCGGCTCCGACGCCCGCGGTCCGGCCGGTCGCGAAGCAGGCGGTGAGCAGGTAGCCGCCGGTGGGCGCCTCCCAGTCGAGCATCTCGCCGGAGCAGAAGACGCCCGGCAGCGCGCGCAGCATCAGGCGGGTGTCCAGTGATTCGAACGACACGCCGCCCGCGGTGCTGATCGCCTCGTCGATCGGGCGCGCCGCGACCAGGCGCAGCGGCAGCGCCTTGATCGCGGACGCCAGCCGCTCCGGGACGGCGAAGTCTTCCGCGGGCAGCAGCTCGCGCAGCAAGCCCGCCTTCACGCCTTCGAGCCCTGCACGCACGCGCAGATGGTTCGCCAGCGTGCGCCCGCCGCGCGGCCGCGCGAGTTCGGCCGCCAGCCGCGCCGGGCTGCGCGACGGAGCGAGGTCGAGTCGCAGCGTTGCCGAGCCGACAGTCTCGATCGTGTCGCGCAGTGCCGCGGAGAACGCATAGACGAGACTGCCCTCGATGCCGCTTTCGGTGACCACGAACTCGCCCTGTCGTGGCGCGGGGGCGCCCGATGCGCCGTCGATGCTCGCGACCACCGACTTCAGCGGGCGGCCGGCGAAGCGCTCGCGGAAATGCGGCGACCAGCCGAGCCGCTGCGGCGTGCCCACGTCGAAACCGCAGTTGGCGGGGCGCAGCCGCGCGATTTGCACGCCGCGCGCTTCGAGCAGCGGCACCCATGCTGCATCCGAGCCGAGTCGCGCCCAACTCGCGCCGCCCAGCGCCAGCACGACCGCCTTCGGGCGCAGCGTCAGGTCGCCGTGCGGTCCGCGTACTGCCAGCGCCGGCGCCGCTGCGTGACCGCGGTCGGTGAAGGGGGTTCCGTTGCTGTCGGTCGCCCAGCCGAGCCAGCGATGCCGCATGTGCAGGCGCACGCCGGCTTCGCGCAGCCGGTGCAGCCAGCGGCGCAGCAGCGGGGCCGCCTTCATCTCGGCCGGAAAGACGCGTCCGGACGAACCCACGAAGGTCTGCACGCCGAGCCGCTGTGCCCACTCGCGCAGCTCGGTGGGCCCGAAGTCGCGGATGATCGGTTCGAGGTTTGCCCGGCGCTCGCCGTAGCGCGCCAGGAAGGCGTCGAGCGGCTCGGAGTGCGTCAGGTTCAGGCCGCCTCGGCCGGCGAGCAGGAACTTGCGGCCCGCCGAGGGCATCGCATCGAAGACGTCGACCGTCAGGCCCGCGAGGCTCGCCACCTCGGCAGCCATCAGTCCCGCCGGTCCGGCCCCGATCACGGCGACCTCGGGGCTGGCGCGGGGCGGCTCGCCGGAAGCGGCAGAGATGCGATCGGCTGCGTGCATCGTTCAGGTCCGCGGGGCGATCGCGGGCTGGACTGGCCCCGGGAGCGCGTCGGAGTCGAATCGCGCTCGTGTCGACGGCTGCGCTAGCGCAGCGGCGGGATGTCGGG
This sequence comes from Lautropia sp. SCN 69-89, assembly GCA_001724855.1. GTDB lineage: Bacteria > Pseudomonadota > Gammaproteobacteria > Burkholderiales > Burkholderiaceae_E > Zeimonas. Next base: position 33,979 of record MEED01000039.1, on the reverse strand, counting down.
ATCGGCGTCCCAGGTGGTGGACGGACGGTGCGTGCGGGCGAGCCATTTGTCGAGTGCATCGACGTGGTCGGCTTCCTCGCTCGCGAATTCCGAGGCCAGCCGCCTGACTTCCGGGTCGGTGGACTGCATGCCGACCGAACTGTAGTACTCCATCGCGCGGACCTCGTTCTCGCGCGCATAGCGCAACGCGTGCCACGGGTCGAGCAGGTAGTCGAAGGCCTCGTCGCCGCCCACTTCGGGCGGCGTGGTCCACCGGTATTCCCATGACTTCAGCTTCGGCAGCACGACGTTGCCAACCCTGGCCTTGATCTCGTCGCGGTGCAACTGCGAGAAATGCACCATGTCGCGGAACAGCGCCGCCACCTCGTCGTTGCGGTGCGCTTCCATCATGTCGGCGAGCTCGAGGTAGCGCTCGGCCGCTTCGGTCTCCAGCGCGACAGCGTGGGCGAGAAATTCGGGCAGCGTGTAAGTCATGGGAGGGCCCTCGCGATGATCGGTCGGCGCGCAGCCGGCCATGCCCAAGGGTCGCTTTCCGGAAATGATCCGGACATGATCCAGGTCAACACCCGGCACACGGGCGGTGGCGGATCCGGGAGGCCCCATGTCGAAGGGGTCTTTTCGCGCGTGCGCAGCGGGCATATGCTTCGATCTCACCGCGAAAGGCTGAAGTCGATGAGCCGCCGCATCTTGCTGCTCGGGGCTCGACGCGAATGCGTTGACCTGGTTCCGTTGCTGAAGGCAGCCGGATGGGAGCCCATATGCGTCGAGCGTGATGCGCTCGACGAGAACGCCGGATTCGGCGGTTGCCTGATCGGGATCGCGGTGATCGGCGATTCTGGCCTGTTCGAGGACTCGAACCTCGACGAGGCGCTGGCGCGCACTGGAATCGACTGGATCGCGGTCACGACGTCGGCTGCGATCAGGAACCCGCGTGTTGCGCGCGCACTGGCGAACCTCTTTCTCGACTTCCACACCTTGCCGCTCGACGTGCACCGTCTGGAATACGCGCTCGGCCACGCACACGGCAAGGCGATGCTGCGCCGCCAGGTTGAGAGCCTTGCCGAATCCGGGAAAGGCCAGTTCGGCATGGTCGGCACGGGACAGCCCATGCGCGCGCTCTACCGCATCCTGGAGAAGGTCGTGCGTGTCGACGCGCCCGTGCTGATCAGCGGCGAGAGTGGCACCGGAAAGGAACTGGTCGCACAGGCGGTGCATCGTCAGTCGCGGCGGGGGCATCGCGCATTCGTGCCTGTCAATTGCGGCGCGATACCCGCATCCTTGATGCAGGTACACCTTTTCGGGCATGAGAAGGGTTCGTTCACCGGGGCGCACCATCGCGTGATCGGCAGCCTCGAGGCCGCCGACGGCGGCACGATTCTCCTCGACGAGATCGGAGACCTGCCGCTGGAGTCGCAGGCGAGTCTGCTCAGGTTCCTGCAGGAGTCGACCATCGTGAGGATCGGCTCCTCGACCCCGATCCGCATCGATGCGCGCGTGGTCGCCGCCACGCACATGGACCTCGCAGAGGCGGTACGCGCGGGCCGTTTTCGCGAGGATCTCTACTATCGGCTGAACGTGCTGCATGTGGTGGTGCCCGCGCTGCGGGACAGACCCGAGGACATCGAAGCGCTGGCGGGGCACGTGTTCGACACCTACCGGGGCTATCGTGCGCCGGCGGTCCGCGGATTTTCGCGGGAGGCGATCGAGACCATGCGCGCCTATGCGTGGCCCGGCAATGTTCGCGAACTCGTCAACCGCGTCCAGAAGGCGATGATCATGTGCGAGGGCGCCTTGATCTCGGCCGAAGACCTCGGCCTGAATAGCGCGCGCGGCCAGTGCGAGTCGATCCCGCTTTCCAGGGCACGCCAGCACGCGGAACGCGATGTCATCATGGCCGCGCTCGATCGCAACACCTACAACATGGCAGCGACCGCGCGTGAACTCGGCGTGTCGCGCGTCACGCTCTACCGGTTGGCGCAGCGCCTCGCCATCCGGCCCAGGGAGCGGCGGACGGGCGCGAACGGAGGGAAATCATGGTAGCCGGGATCGGACGGTGTTCCGGGCGGGCATTGCTGGGGGTGTCGGTGGGGCTGGGAATTGCTGCGGCTTCGCCCACGGTCGGCGCGCAAGCCGAAGTCGACGCGCAGGTGCGGCTTGGCGATATCGAGCGACGGCTCGAGGACGGCGAGCGCCGGTTGCGCGAACTCGAAGCCGCGGTGGCCGAGGAGCGTCGCCGCCTCGATGGCGAGCGCAAGCTCTACGAGCGACGCCTGCGCGGCGACGACCGGCTCGACAGGATGACGGGGCGAGGCGCGTCCGAAGCGGTCGCCCAGGCGCCATCCGGGCCGGTGGGCGAGGCACCGCCGGCGCCGGAACGCCCGGCGGCTTCGGCAAGGATCTTCGACGAGCCGACCGCGCTGACGCCGCGAGGCCGGTTCGTCATCGAGCCCGCCTACCAGTTCGTGCATGCGACCGACAATCGCGTGGCGCTGGTCGGATACAGCGTGCTTCCGGCCATCACCATCGGCTTGATCGACGTCCGACGGGTCTCGCGCGACATCTCCACGTTCGCCCTGACCGGCCGCTACGGGCTGACGAACCGGCTGGAGGTCGAGGCCAAGCTGCCGTGGGTGAGGGCGAGCAGTTCCACCCTGTCACGTCCGCTGGCGACGCCTTCGGTCACCGACGAGTTCTTCGACACCAGCGGATCGGGGATCGGCGATGTCGAGCTTGCGGGGCGCTACCAGTTGAATGCATTTCGTGGCGACAACCCGGTCTACATCGGCTACCTGCGCTACAAGTCGCGCACCGGTGAGGGCGCGTTCGAGGTACCGATCGACCCCACCACCGGCCTGCAGACCCGGCTTCCCACCGGAACCGGATTCGACGCGGTGCAGGGAGGAGTGACCTTCCTCTACCCGTCCGATCCTGCGGTGTTCTTCGGCGGTGCCGCCTACATGTACAGCCTGTCGCGTGACGTCGGCCAGGGATTCGGCAGGGTCCGCCCGGGCGCGGTCCTCGATCTGAACATGGGCATGGGGCTTGCCCTGAACGAGCGCGCGGCATTCAGCATCGGCTATCAGCACAGTATCGTGGGGGAGATCAGCCAGCGCGATCCCGAGTCGGTGGCGCGAGTACTGGCGCGAACGGGGCGGCTGCAGCTGGGCACGATGCGCTCAGAAGACCAGCGTCAATCTGTCCCTCGGCATCGGGGTGACCGACGACAGCCCCGACGTCGAGTTGACGCTGCGCCTGCCGATGACCTTCTGACGCGCGGCGCGGGCGAGTGGACGCACGTCGCCCGCGCATTCAACGCCGGATCGAATCGATCGCCTGCTGGCGCAGCGATGCGGCGAAATCGGCAGCGCGCAACGCACTCAGGCTGTTGAGCGTCGCATCGATGCTGGTCCGCGCTTCGATCCGTGTTGCCTGGACCGAATTCTGGATCGCCATCGACAGCGTGCCTGCATCCGGAATCGTGGATACCACGATCATCTGGCGCGCGTTGCCTGCCGACTGGATCGACGGGCTTGCGAGCGCTGGCGCCGGCGCAGAGGAGAGGGTCGCGGCCGGTGCCGGCGTGGCGACGGTGCCGCGCGGCGCGGCCTGCCCGCCGTTGGCGTCCTGGACCGCCCGAGACAGTGCATCCCCGAATTGAGAGAGCGATCCCGACGCGAAGCCGGTCGCCGAAACCGTACCTGTGCTGCCACTGGTGCTGCCAGGCGCAGCCTGGCCGGGGCCGATTCCGCCGAGATCGGCCGCCAGGTTGCCGGGGTCCACGCGGATCAGCTGCGCAAGGCTGCCGATCAATTCGACGTTCGGCCGACCGCCGCTGGCGAGCCGCTCGAGCCCGCTTATCACCAGCCGCGTGCCGGCCACGATTTCGCCGTCGATGCGCACCAGTCGCTCGATGGCGAAGGCCGCCACGAGCGCACCGGCATCGAGTCCGCCGCGCACGTGCGACAACGTGCTCTCCGAAACTGCGGGCCACCGGTCGATCCCGGTGGAATCCGAGTCGTGGGCCGCGGCGGCCGGACTGGCCAGAAGCGCCGCAACCAGCGCGCCGATCGGCGTAAGCAGGAAGGTGCGATGACGCATGACACCTCCGAATTGGGGTCTAGAATCGATTGGGATCGGGAACGCCGAGGGCGAATGTCCCCGCATCGCGTGCAACGCCAACCGCGAGTGGCGCGGCAAGTCGCACGTTCCAGTCGGCCGGCGAGTTGAAGCGTGCGGATTCGCGATGATTGCGGATGACGAAAAAGATGCCGCCGACGCGGATCGACTCGAACTGCTGGCGTGGAAGGATGCGCGTGCCGAGCGCCGGATCGCCGAGCACGACGCGGTTTGCCTGGATGCCCTTGACGACCACGAAGTGCCGGTAACCGTTGTCGCTCACGAGCGCGATCGCCGGCACGCGCGCGCCCGCGAGTTCGTCGAGGGAAACCTCGACGCCATCGGCACGGTACCCGTGTGACTCGAGGTAGCGCTTCATGTCCAGAAGCGAAAACCCCTCGGTGCGGATCTTCGCCTGGTCGCCGTTGTCGTACATGGCGCGGAACACCGTCGCCTCGTCCACCGGGTGCCCGTAATGGTAGGTCAGCAGGGTTGCCACCGTGGCCGAACCGCAACTGAAATCGTATTGCTGGTGCAGCGTGGTCCGGAACGCGCGGCTTCGGGCAATCTCCTTGATCGTGCGCACCGGCATGAGGTAGGCATGACCCGTTTCGGCAAGGAAGAATGCGCCTTCGGCTGCCGCCGCCGGCATCGGGGCGCCGAGCATCGTCCAGGCCAGAATGGCCTGTGACAGCAACCCGAATCTGCGCCGCAGCCATCGCCGGGAAAGGTCCATCGCGCGCCTACTGCAGATGAAGGTTGAGGATCGTCGAGTTCTGGATCACGACGTTGTTGCCCGTGTTCTGGACGACCATCGGAACGCCGTTGCTGTTCGAGAACGCACCCGAGCTGATCGTGTTGTTGCCGGTACGCAGATTGCTCGCCACGTTGTCGCGAACCACCGCGGAGGCGTTGTTCTCGTTCAGTTGGAGCTCGGCGCCGCCGCGCTCGTCGGCGAGCCGCTCGTCGCTCGTCAGGACACCGAAAGTGGGGTCGATCCGCGTATCGGACGAAGCGGCTTCGCCCGATGTCGGGGTCTGGGCCGCGTCGTCGGCCAGAACGGCCTGCGGAAGTGCCAGCCCCAGCGCGATCGCCGCCGCGACGGTTCGAATCGTGTTACGCATGCGTGCTCTCCTTCCAATGAAGCCGGACGGAGCGCGAAGGCGGGGCTGCCCTTCGAGCCGCCGGTCAACGAACTGCCAGGTTGGCCTGCACGTTGACGCTTTGCTGCACGAGCGCCGCGATACCGCTGTTCTGGCTCGCCACGGTGATGCCGGCGCTGTTCGAGAACGATCCGTTGATCGTGTTCGACATGTCGAACGTGCCGGCGGTGACCGTGTTCTGGCCGCCCGCGCCGCCGACCGCTCCGTTGCCGACGCCGCCGGTGCCGCCCGTGCCACCCTGGCCGGTGCCGCCGGTCGCGCCGACCGCGCCGCTACCGGCCGTCGCGCTGCCATTGGTTGCCGAACCATTCGAGGCGCTGGTCGACGAACCGCCGTTGGTGGCGCTGCCGTTGCTGGCGTTGCCGCCTGCACCACCGGCGCCGCCGACGTTCGTCGCGGCCCCACCGTTGCCGCCCGCGCCCCCGGCCGCCACACCGCCCTGGCCGGTACCACCGGTGCCGCCGTTTGGCGAGAAGGTTCCGCCGGACGCCGTTCCGCCTGCGCCACCAGCGCCGCCCGCACCCCCGCTTCCACCGTTGCCGCCGGAACCCTGCGACGCGCTCGCGCCACCATTGGTGGCACTGCCGTTGGTGGCAGCACCGCCGGCTCCGCCCGTTCCGCTGGTGTTCATCGCGACCGACGTGCCGCCGGCCCCGCCGGTGCCGGATGCACCCGTCCCGGCACCGCCGGTGCCGCCCATGCCACTCTGGGCGCCGCTACCGCCGTTGCCGACACCGCCTGTACCGCCGGCCCCGCCCGTCCCGGCTGCCCCGGCCGCGGCTGCGGCGAGGCCCCCGGCACTCGTCCCGGTCGCGCCGGTCGCGCCGACCGCTCCCGTGCTCGTGGCTGCGGCCGCACTGGCCGGCGCACTTGCGCCGCCGGCCGCGCCGGTTGCGCCGGCGCCGCCCGTGCCGCCGCCGGCGGTATTCGCGCCACCCGTATTGCCTCCGCCTGTCGAGGTGGCGGTGGAATCGCCGTCGTTACGGCCGTCGTTGGCGGCCATGCCGGCTGCATTCGCACCGAAGGCACCTGCGCCCAAGGCGCCGCCGCCGGTACCCGTGCCGCCGGCTCCGCCATTGCCGCCCGAACCGGCGTTGCCCACCGATGCGTGCGTGCTGCTGCTGCCGGCGCTTCCGCCGCTCCCCCCGGCGCCGCCCGTCGCATTGCCGGCGTTGCCGCCATTGCCGCCACCGCCGGCACCGCCCATTCCGGTACCCCCGTTGCCGGCGGTTCCACCATAGCCGCCATTGCCAGTGCCCCCCGTACCGGAGTCACCGGCACTCCCGCCTGCGCCGAGGCCGCCGAGCGCGAAGCCGCCCTGGGCCCCGGACGCCGAGGCGTTGCCGGCCCGACCGGAATTGCCGCCGTCGCCCGCGCTGGCCGAGCCATTGGAGGCGCTGCCGTTCGTCGTGCTGCCCATGGTGGCGCTGCCGCCTGCTGCTCCGACCGCGCCGGCGGCGCCGTTGCCACCGTTGGTCGTGGCGGTGCCGCTGGAGGTCGAGTTCCCGGCATCGCCGCCGTGGCCGCCGAACGCAGCGGCCCCGCCGCCGCGCGCGCCGTTGGCGCCGTTGGCGTTGCCCGTGTCGCCGCCGCGCCCGCCATCGCCGGCGATGGCGCCATAGTTCGTGGCGCTGCCGTTGCTGGCCGCGCCGGCTGACGCGCTGCCGTTGGTGGCGCTGCCGTTGCTGGCGTTGCCGCCGCTGCCACCGTTGCCGCCGTTGCCGCCGCTGCCGCCATTGCCGGTGCCGCCGTTGCCTCCGTAGCCGTTACCGCCATTCCCGGCGTTCGCGTTACCGGTATTCCAGGCATTGTTTCCGATGTTCCGGACCGTATTGCCGGTGACGGTCGCACTCAGGTTCGAAATCGCGACGATCCGGGTATCCCAGCGCTGCATCGTCAGTGTGTGCGTGTTGTTCGAATCCGACCATGCCTGGGCGGTTCCACCGTCGATCGCGGAACTGCCGCCGGCCGAGGCGTTCTTGCTGTTGTCGGTGTCCATCGACGCCGACGAGTTCTCGTTGGCCTGCGGGCTGGTGGTGCCGCCCTGGTTTGCGGTGGCCGTCGCGGTCTGGGCGACCGCACCGTTCGGATCGCCACTGTTGCCATTGGCCGGATTCGCGAATGTCGAACCCGAGCCGAACGCCAGCGCGATCGCCGTGGCAATGAGAGTCTTGTTCATTCGGGATCTCCTCGAAGAGCTGTCGTGGAAGCACGGCGAGGAGGCGCTACGCGCTTCCTCCCGCTGACAGCTCATGCAAGGAACGTGCCGTTCGCCAGGGCGCGCCAAGTGACTGATTCCATGGCGACCGGGCCGATGCCTCGAGCCTGCGACCTGCATCGGATCCGATACATGTTTCAGCAGGCAACGATGTCAGGATCGACTCGCCTCGTAGCGCGCGCGGTTCGCCGCGTCCGGCGGATACAGGCCGGGCAGCGCCGCGCCACGCTCGACCTCGCCCATGATCCACGCTTCGAAGCGCTCCTGCTCCACGGCCTGCGCACCGCGACGCCGCCGCAGGCGATCGGCTGCTGCCAGCCGACGAAGGTGAGTCCGGCCACCGACGGCGGCGCGGCGACGCCCTGGCACCAGACCGGCAGGCCAGTGCCGGCGACACCCGCGCCGTCGCGCACGACACCGTCGGTGACGAGCGCCGCGACGCCGCGCTTGCTCATTCGTGCGCACAGGATGTCCCCGAAGATGCCCGCGTCGGTGACGCCCATCGCATCGACGACCGCGATGCAGCCCTCGGGCATCGCCTCGATCGCCGCGCGCGTGGAGACCGGCGAGGCCCAGGACTCGGGCGTGGCGAGGTCCTCGCGCGCCGGCACGAAGCGCAGCGTGAATGCGCGCCCGACCCGGCGCGGTTGCCCGGCCCGCAGCGGTCGCGTGCCGCGCATCCAGGTGTTTCGCAGCCCCTTCTTCAGCAGGACGGTGGTCAGCGTGGCGGTGGAGACGCCCGACAGGGCGGCGACGACGGCGGGATCGAGGCTCATGGCGATTCCTGTGGTGCGGACGCGCAATCGTATACTCGACGACTCCGACCGATCCGACACGGGAGTTTCCTTCGATGCTCGAACTGCACTATGGCCCCGGGGCCTGCTCGTTCGTGCCGCACGTTGCGCTCGAGGCGATCAAGGCGGCTACCGGCGAAGACTTCGTCGCCCGCATGGTCAAGCTTCACAAGGGCGAGCAGCGCGCGCCCGAGTACCTTGCGATCAACCCGAACGCGCAGGTGCCTACGCTGGTGGTCGACGGCAGGCCGCTGTCGCAGATCGTGGCGATCTGCGACTACCTCGACCGACGCTATCCGCAGGCGGGGCTGCTGCCGACCGAATCCTGGGCACGGGCCCAGGCGATGTCGCAATTCCTGTGGATGAACAACACCGTGCACCCCACGTTCACGCACGTGTTCATGCCCGACCGGTTCTGCGACGGCGAGGCGACGCAGGCCGAGATCAGGCGCTTCAATGCGGCGCTCTATCGCACACAGCTCGAGCGCATCCAGGGCTGGATCGCGTCGGCCAGTCCGTTCTGGTTCGGAGAGCGCCTGTCGTTTCACGACGCATACGCGCTCACGCTGCTGCGCTGGGGCGGATTCGCGGGCATCGACCCCGATTCGCTGCCCGTGTACAAGGCCTACGTCGATCGCGTCGCGGCGCACCCGGCGGTCGCCGCGGCAATCGCGCGCGAGGGCATCAAGCTGAGCACGTTCAGGAAGATCTGAGCCCGATCAGGCCATCCACGAGATGGAATGCACGAGCACGCAGGTCATGAAGATGCTTCAGTCGACCGGCGGTGTGGGCTTGCGGAATGCCGATCCCTGCGAGTGGTCTTCGGCGGGCACGTGCGCGCGGACGGGCAGAAGCGAGCGCACCCATTGGGTGAGGGAATTCGTGCGTTGCATCACGGGCCGTTCGATGAAACGGAAGGTGCAATAACTCGCCAGTATCAAGACCGGAGAAAGTCCGACGATCAGTGTCCAGTGCATGGCCGGCGAGAGTTCCCTTGCCGCGGTGGGTCCGATGACGAACGTCATGGTGGTGAACAGCAGGATTCCGTGAAGGAGGTAGATGCTGTACGCCATTTCTCCGAGGATGCGCGAGAAGGGTCTGTTCAGGACACCGAGAATGCTGTTTCCTCCCGCGACGATCGAGAACGCCAGCGTCAGCAACAGCAGGGGCAGGAATCCATAGGCCGAGCGAAACGTGGTGGTCGCGACGATCATGCACGAGAGTGCGACAACCGTCGCGGCATTTCCGACGGCGAATCGCCGAAATGCTCCGGAGCGGGCGGCAAGTGATGCGCCGATTCCTCCAAGAAAGGCATGCATGTCGAACACGTGGGGGTCGAACATCAGCGCAGCGAAAACGCTCCCCGCGCCGAGCAAGAGGTATGGAACAGGGGGGACTACTCCGACAGCCAGAGCAAGAAGGGGCAGAGAGCAATAGAAGAACCATTCGTACGCGAGCGACCAGGTGACTCCCGCGACGATGATCGAAGTGTGGGCAACGCCATTCAGGTCAGGCGCGTCATCGACCGTGAAGGTGAGCCAGTGGGCAACCGATCTGAGCAATTTCGGAAGCGGTTCGTTCAAGGCGCCGTGTGACACCACCGTCACGATCGAAAAGAGGACGAGCATGACGAACAGATAGAGCGGCACCAGGCGCAGGAATCTCGAGACGAACAATCTTCCCCAGTCGATACCCTTCGTCCTTCCGTCCACCAGCTTGGAGAAGAAGAGGAAACCGGTGATCATGAAGAAGAGCGCGACGCTGCCCTGACCGAAGTTGGTATACAGGTTCGAAGGCGGAACCGCCCATCGACCGGTTCGGAGATAGAAGTACCAGATGCTCGAATGATGCAGAAAGACGAAGAACGCGAGATACCCGCGCAAACCGTCGATCGAAGAGAACCGCCCTTGAACCGATGGCGCGCCGACCCATCTCGAGATGGTTCGGGCAGTCGCCATCGCGACACTCAGCGCCACGATTGCTGGCAACGAACTTACGGGATTCATTCACCACGCCTCGAGATCAGGACACGGCAGGCGCACGCGGTCACTCAATCACGCGTCTTGCGCACTGTCAAGTGGGCGAGAATGGGGGTGTGGCGGGAACGGGGGAGCTTGCGCGCTGAGCTGGATCGGGATCTGCATGGGGTGCTCCCGGCTCCGAACGACGCTGACCGACGCTTCGACGGCGGCAAGGATACCCAACAGGGTCGCTTCGGAGCTCAGCGCGTGCGCAGGAACTGCTCGAGCGCCCGCGCCGTGTGGGTCGCGCCGGTGGCCGCGAGCTCCGCCGGCGTGCCGGCCGCGACGATGCGTCCGCCGTCGATTCCGCCGTCGGGCCCGAGGTCGACGATCCAGTCGGCTTCGGCCCAGATGTCGAGGTTGTGCTCGACCACCACCAGCGTGTTGCCGGCGTCCACGAGGCGGTGCAGCACGCGGATCAGCTTCTCGACGTCGGCCATGTGCAGGCCGACCGTGGGTTCGTCGAGCACGTACAGCGTGTGCGGGCCGGGCGGCGGCGTCCTGCCGGCGGCGAGCGACCTTGCGCGCGAGCGCGCGATCCGCGGATCGTCGTCGGCCCCCTCTGCGCGGGTGCGCACTTTCGACAACTCGGTGACCAGCTTGATGCGCTGCGCCTCGCCGCCCGACAGCGTCGGGCTCGGCTGGCCGAGCGTGAGGTAGCCGAGGCCGACGTCCTGCAACAGCCGCAGCGGGTGGGCAATGGAAGGGTGCGCCGCGAAGAACCCGACCGCTTCGTCGACGTCCATTGCGAGCACGTCGCCGATGCTGCGGCCGCGCAAGCGCAGTTCCAGTGTCTCCGGGTTGAAGCGCCGCCCGCCGCAGGCATCGCAGAGCACCTTCACGTCGGGCAGGAAGCTCATCTCGATCGTCTGCTGGCCTTGTCCGTCGCAGACCGCGCAGCGTCCGCCGCCGGTGTTGAAGCTGAAGCGGCTCGTGCTCCAGCCGCGGATGCGCGCTTCGCTGGTGTCGGCGAACAGGCGCCGGATCGCATCCCAGAAGCCGACGTAGGTCGCCGGGCACGAGCGCGGGGTCTTGCCGATCGGCGTCTGGTCGACTTCGAGCACCCGCGTGATGCCCTCCCAGCCCTCGATGCGATCGACGCCGGCCAGCGGCGGCGCGGCCTTGCGCTGGTTGCGCGCCTGCACCTGCGCGGCGGCGTTGGCGAGCAGCACGTCGCGCGCCAGCGTCGACTTGCCGGAACCCGAGACCCCGGTGACCACGGTCATGCGACGCAGAGGGATGCGCGCGTTCACGTGGCGCAGGTTGTGCAGGTGGGCGCCGCGCAATACGAGCCAGTCGGCGTCCCCGCTGGACGGAACCGGGCGCGGCGCGCCGAGCGGGTGCGCGAGCGGGTGGGCGAGGAAGCGCCCCGTGAGGCTGTCGGGGTGGGTCGCGAGTTCCTCGTGGTGGCCGGCGGCGATGATGCGCCCGCCCAGCCTGCCGGCGCCCGGACCGATGTCGATCACGTGGTCCGCGCGGCGGATCGTGTCCTCGTCGTGCTCGACCACCAGCAGCGTGTTGCCCTTGTCGCGCAGCGCTTCGAGCGTGTCGAGCAGGATGCGGTTGTCGTGCGGATGCAGCCCGATCGTCGGTTCGTCGAGCACGTAGCAGACGCCCTGCAGGTTCGAGCCGAGTTGCGCGGCCAGCCGGATGCGTTGCGCTTCGCCGCCCGACAGCGTCGGCGCGGCCCGGTCCAGCGCGAGGTAGCCCAGCCCGACGTCGGACAGGAACGCGAGCCGCGAGCGGATCTCCGCGAGCACGTCGCGCGCGATTTCCTGCTCGCGGCCGGCGAAGCCGACCTGCTTCAGCCAGCGCGCGCAATCGCCGATCGGCATCGCGGTCAGTTCGGCGATCGACAGGTCGAGCAGCCTCACTGCGAGCGCGGTGCGGTTCAGGCGCTTGCCGGCGCAGGCCGGGCAGGGCTCGCCGGCCGACGCGGCGGCCCCTGGCGCCGGTGCGGCTTCGCCTTCGGCCTGCGCGGCGACCTGGTCGGCCAGTTTCTCGGCGATCGCACCGATCGCTTCGGTGGTCGAGTCCTCGTCGGAACGCCCCTTCGGATCGAGCGTCGGCAGGTATGGAAGCTTCACGCCGGTGCCGAGGCAGGCCGGGCACCAGCCGATCTTCGAATTGAACGAGAACATCCGCGGATCGGGTTCCGGGAAGCTCGCGCCGCACGACGAGCAGGCGCGCTTCGTCGAGAACAGCCTCGTTTCGAGCGCTGCCGAGGCCTGCTCGCGGGCCTGTGCGTCGCCGCGATCGACGGCTTCGCGCAGCGCCTCGAGCGGCGAGGCGACCATCACGATGCCCTTGCCGAGGTCGAGCGCGCGGCGCAGCGCGTCGCGCAACTGTGCCTCGTCTGCGGGATCGACGACGAGGTCGGCCACCGGCAGCTCGATGTCGTGCTCGACGTAACGGTCGAGCCGCGGGAACCGGTCGGTCGGCAGGAAGCGGCCGTCGACGCGCAGGTGCGCGAAGCCCTTCGCCTTCGCCCATTTTGCGAGGTCGGTGTAGACACCCTTGCGCGCGACGACCAGCGGCGCGAGCAGGCCGACGTGCCGTCCGCGATAGTCGCGCAGGATGCGCGCGGCGATCGCGTCGAAGCCCTGCGGCTCGATCTTCAGGTTGCAGTCGGGGCAGTACTGCTGGCCAAGCTTCACGTACAGCAGCCGCAGGAAGTGGTAGATCTCGGTCAGCGTCGCGACGGTGCTCTTGCGTCCGCCGCGGCTGGTGCGCTGCTCGATCGCCACCGTCGGCGGAATGCCGAACACGCCGTCGACGTCGGGCCGCGATGCCGGTTGCACGAACTGGCGCGCGTAGGCGTTCAGCGATTCGAGGTAGCGGCGCTGGCCCTCGCCGAAGATCACGTCGAAGGCGAGCGTCGACTTGCCCGAGCCCGAGACGCCGCTGATCACGGTGAGCTTGTCGCGCGGGATCTCGACGTCGATGTTCTTCAGGTTGTGCTCGCGGGCGCGGTGCACGAAGATCGATTCGCGCGCGCGCTCGCGCAGGATGCTCTGCAGCGGCGTCCCCGCAGGCTCTTCGGCCCGAAGGGAGGCGGATGCCGGCGCGTGGGCGGTGTCGGGTCGCGCGGCCTCGTGCCGAAGTGCTTCGGCGTACTGCGCCAGCGCCTTGCCCGTGTGCGTGCGCGCTTCGGCAGCCAGCTGTTCGGGGGTGCCGGTCGCGACGACGCGGCCGCCGGCGTCGCCGCCCTCGGGCCCCAGGTCGATCAGCCAGTCGGCGGCGCGGACCAGGTCGAGGTTGTGCTCGATGACCAGCAGCGAGTGGCCGGCAGCGAGCAGCTTGCGCAGGGCTCGCAGCAGCTTCGCGACGTCGTCGAAGTGCAGTCCGGTGGTCGGCTCGTCGAACATGAACAGCGTGCCGCGGCGGCCGGTCTTCGCGAAGGCATGGCCGGGAGCGGCAGGCTGCGCGAGACCCTGGCTCGCGGCTTGCGCGAGGAAGCCGGCGAGCTTGAGTCGCTGGGCTTCGCCGCCGGAGAGCGTCGGCACCGGCTGGCCGAGGCGCAGGTAGTCGAGGCCGACGTCGGCCAGCGGCTGGAGCCTGGTGCACACGTCGTGCTCGCCCGCGAAGATCCCGAGCGCCTCGCGCACGGTGAGCTCGAGCACGTCGGCGACCGAGCGCTCGCGACCGTCGCGGCCGGCGATCGTGACCTCGAGCACCTCGGCGCGAAAGCGCTTGCCGTCGCAGTCGGGGCAGCGCAGGTAGACGTCGGACAGGAACTGCATCTCGACGTGCTCGAAGCCGTTGCCGCCGCAGGTCGGGCAGCGTCCGTCGCCGGCGTTGAAGCTGAAGGTGCCGGCGGTGTAGCCGCGCTCCCTCGACAAATCGGCCGCGGCGAAGCGCTTGCGGATCGGATCGAACGCGCCGACGTAGCTGACCGGGTTGCTGCGCGCGGTCTTGCCGATCGGCGACTGGTCGACGAAGACCACGTCGCCGATCCAGTCGTCGCCGAGCAGCCGGTCGTGCGCGCCCGGCGACTCGGCAGGCTTGCCGCGCGCCTTCAGCAACGCGGGCAGCAGCACGTTCTGCATCAGCGTCGACTTGCCGCTGCCCGAGACGCCGGTGAGGCAGACCAGCCGCTCGAGCGGGATCTCGACCGAGACGTTCTTCAGGTTGTGCTCGCGCGCGCCTTCGAGCAGCAGCTTCTTCGTCGACGGACTCACCGGCCGCGGGTGGCCGGTGTCGACCTGCCTGCGTCCCGACAGGTATTCGCCGGTCAGCGTGCCGGCGGCGCGCAGCGCCTTCGGGTCGCCGTCGAAGACGACGTGCCCGCCGCGCTCGCCCGGGCCGGGGCCGATGTCGATCATCCGGTCGGCGGCGAACATCACCTGCGGATCGTGCTCGACCACCACCAGCGAATTGCCGGCATCGCGCAGGCGCTGCATGACGCCGATCACCCGGTTGATGTCGCGCGGGTGCAGCCCGATCGAAGGCTCGTCGAGGACGAACAGCGTGTTCACCAGCGAGGTGCCGAGCGCGGTGGTCAGGTTGATCCGCTGCACTTCGCCGCCCGACAGCGTGCGCGACTGGCGATCGAGCGTCAGGTAGCCGAGCCCCACCTGCTGCAGGTAGCGCAGCCGCGCGCGGGTCTCGACCAGCAGCAGGTCGGTGGCCTCGTCGAGCGGCGCCGGCAGCTTCAACGCATCGAAGAAGCCGGCGACGCGGTCGATCGGCAGCAGCATCAGGTCGTGGATCGACAGGCCGGCCACCTGCTGCAACTGCGCGGCGCTCCATTCGACGCCGGCCGGCACGAAGCGTGCGTACGTCGCGTCGCCGGACAGCGCCGCCTGCGCCTGCGCGAGCGAGCCGACGCGCCACAGCAGCGCGTCGGGCTTCAGCCGTGCGCCCCGGCAGGCCGGGCAGGGCGTGTACGAGCGGTATTTCGACAGCAGCACCCGGATGTGCATCTTGTATGCCTTCGACTCGAGCCAGTCGAAGAAGTGGCGGATGCCGTACCACTGCGTCTCCCACTTTCCGGTCCAGTCGTCGCCGCCTTCGATCACCCAGCGTCGCTGCGCGTCGGAGAGCGCGCGCCAGGGCAGGTCCATCGGCACGCCGGCCTTCGCCGCGAACTTCGCGAGGTCGCGCTGGCACTCCCGGAAGCTTTCGGTCTGCCAGGGCTTGACCGCGCCCTCGGCCAGCGTCCTGGCCTCGTCGGGAATCACCAGGCCGAGGTCGATGCCGATCACGCGGCCGAAGCCGCGGCAGGTCTCGCAGGCGCCGAGCGGCGAGTTGAAGGAGAACAGGCTCGGCAGCGGGTCCGCGTAGGCGATGTCGCAGTCGGCGCAATGCAGGCCGCTGCTGAAGCGCCAGCGATCCGTCTCGTTGCCGTCGCCGTCGAGCACGTGCACCGCGATGCGGCCGTGGCCGCGCTCGAGCGCGGCCTCGACGGCGTCGGACACCCGTGCCGCCTCGACCGCGCCAAGGCGGAAGCGGTCCTGCACGACGTGCAGGATCCGGCCGGAGGCTCCGCTCTCGACCGTATGGACGCGCGTGTAGCCCTGCGCCAGCAGGTGAGTGCGGATCTCGTCCTCGGTGAAGTTCGCCGGAACCGGAATCGGGAAGCTGACCACGAGCCGCGGATCGCCGGTCGCGCCCGAGCGCGCCGCGATCGCCGCGCGAACGCTCGCCACCGTGTCGCGCCGAACCGGGCGTGCGCAGCGCCTGCAATGCAGCGTCGCCGCGCGGGCGAACAGCAGCTTCAGGTGGTCGTTCAGCTCGGTCATCGTGCCGACCGTGGAGCGCGAGGTGCGCACCGGATTGGTCTGGTCGATCGCGATCGCCGGCGGCACGCCCTCGATCCGGTCGACCTGCGGCTTGTCCATCCGGTCGAGGAACTGCCGGGCGTAGGCCGAGAAGGTCTCGACGTAGCGACGCTGCCCCTCGGCGTACAGCGTGTCGAAGACCAGCGACGACTTGCCGGAACCCGAGACGCCGGTCACCACGACGAGCTCGCCGGTCGGGATGTCGAGGTCGACGTTCTTCAGGTTGTTCTGGCGCGCGCCGCGGATGCGGATCGCTCGCCGGAGCACCGATTGCAGCGGCCTGCCCGGCGCCTCGTCGGAGGCGGGCACATCGCGGGGGAGCATGGATCGGTCGGGCAGTGCGGGAACAGGGCCGGTCGAGTCTATCAGCATCGTCGCCGGATATCGGACAATGGCGGCTGATACGCTTCCGGAACCCTGTCGATGTCCGATGTCGCTTCCGCCTCCGCGCACCGCTCGAAGACCGTCGCGGGCGCACTCGCCCTGTTCGCCGGCTCGCTCGGGGCCCATCGTCTGTACCTGGGAGCGCGCTGGTGGTGGGTCTATCCGCTGCTGTCGATGCCTGCGTGGGCGATCGCGTTGCGCGCCGATCCGTGGTACCGGCATCCCGGCTTCTTCTTCGCAGCGGCCGTTGCGCTGGCGGCGATGCTCGAGGCGATCGTGATCTGCCTGACGCCCGACGCGAAGTGGGATGCGAAGCGCAATGCCGGTTCGGGGCGGCGCTCGGCCAGCGGATGGCCCGCGGTGCTGGTCGCGATGGCTTCGCTCATCCTCGGCGCCACGCTGATGATGTCGGTGCTGGCGATCGCGCTCGAGACGGTATTCGCATCGATGTCAGGACGGTGAGCGAAAGACCATGCCGACCGAATTGCTGTTCCGCGACGATGCATACCTGAAATCTTGCACTGCGACGGTGATCGCGTCGGGCGATCGCGGCTTCGAAGTCGACCGCACCGTCTTCTATCCGGCCGGCGGCGGGCAGCCCGGCGACACCGGCAAGCTGCGGCGCGCCGACGGCTCGCCGGCGCGCATCGTCGACACGCGCAAGGGCGACGCGCCCGACCGCGTGCTGCACCTGCTCTCGGAGGGCGAGCCGCTTCCGGCACCGGGCGAGCGCGTCGAACTCGAACTCGACTGGGAGCGCCGTCATGCGCACATGCGCATCCACACCTGCCTGCACGTGCTGTCCTGCGTCGTCGTGGCGCCGGTCACCGGCGGCAACATCGCGGCCGACCGCGGCCGGCTCGACTTCGACATCGACATGAGACAGCTCGACGCCGCGCGCATCGAGCGCGAGGTCAACGCGCTGATTGCGCGTGCGGTCGACACCGAGACGGTCTGGATCACCGACGAGGAACTCGAGGCCCGGCCGGACCTCGTGAAGACGATGAGCGTCAAGCCGCCGCGCGGCGCCGGGCGCGTGCGGCTGCTGCGCATCGAGGGGATCGACCTGCAGCCGTGCGGCGGCACGCACGTGCGCAACATCGCCGAGATCGGTCCGGTGAAGGTGCTGCGGATCCGCAACGAAGGACGGCGCAACCGGCGCGTGGAGATCGGTTTCGGCTGATGCCGCGGTCCGCGGGCGATGGCAAACGCACCCGCGCGGGCACATAATCGCGGCGATCAACGAACTCCGGGGAAAATCCATGATCGCTCGTCGCCGTCTCCTCGCGGGCGCCGCGCTCGCTCCGCTGGCAGGCGTGCTGCCGCGCCTGGCCGCCGCGGCGCCCATGTTCGAATCGGTGCTGATGTTCGTGCCGGCTGCGCCCGGTGGCGGCTGGGACGGCACCGGCCGCGCCATCGAGCAGGCCTGCCGCGCGGCGGGGCTGGTGGGCGCGTTCCAGTTCGAGAACGTCGGCGGCGCGGGCGGCATGGTCGGCCTGCCGCGCTTCGTGAACCAGCGCAAGGGCATGGCCAACGCGATGATGGTGGGCGGTTCGGTGATGGTCGGCGCGGGCATCCAGAACAAGAGCCCGGTCACGATCCGCGACGTCGTGCCGCTGGCGCGCCTGACCGAGGAAGCCGGAGCGATCGTCGTTCCGGCGAACGGTCCGCACAAGACGTGGAAAGACCTCGAGGCCGCGATCCGCGCCAATCCGCGCGCGGTCAGCGTCGCCGGTGGCTCCTCCGGCGGCACCGACCACCAGTTGCTCGGCAAGATCATCAAGGCGCTCGGCCGCAACCCGCGCGAGGCGGCCTACGTGGCGTTTGCCGGCGGCGGGCCCGCGAACGCCGCGATTCTCGGCGGCCAGGTGACGGCCGGCATCTCCGGCTATTCGGAATTCGCCGAGCACATCGAGGCCGGACGCATGCGCGCGCTCGCGGTGTCGGGTTCGAAGCGGATCCCGGGAGTCGACGTCCCGACGCTCGAGGAACTCGGGCTGCCGGTCACGGCGGCGAACTGGCGCGGCGTGTTCGGCGCGCCGGGCACCCACCCCGCACAGCGCCAGGCGCTGGTGGACCTTCTCGCGAAGATGCACGCCTCGCAACCATGGCGCGACGTGATCGCCCAGCGCAAGTGGACCGACGTGTTCCTTGCCGGCGACGCATTCGGCAAGATGCTCGCGGAGGACATCCAGGCGACCGAGGCGGTCATGAAGGATCTCGGGCTCGCCTGAGCGTGACGCCCGTGCTCCCAGCCCGACGCGGACCGGTCGCGCTCGCGCTCGCCCTCCTGGCCGTCGTGGCGATCGCGGCCTGGCAGGTGGCGCTGATTCCCGATCCGACCCAAGGCATCGGCGTCGGGCCGCGCGCGTTGCCGGCCGCGCTGGTCGGGCTGCTGGCCGTGCTGGGCCTCGCCTACCTGTGGGGCGCGCTGCGCGGCAGGCATGCCGACCTGCGCGATGAGCCGACCGAGTCGCCGCTGCCCGGCGCGGGCCGGCGCGTGGCGCTGTTGTCGTCGGGGCTCGCGGCGATCCTCGCGCTGACGCCGGTGGCGGGCATCGGCGTGGCCTGCAGCCTCGCGTTCGCGCTGGTGGCGCGCGCATTCGGCAGCCGGCGTCCGGCGCACGACCTGCTGGTGGGCGTCGTCTTCGTCTTCGTCGCATGGTTCGTCTTCGACCGGCTGCTCGGTGTGCAGCTCGGCCGATTCGCCAGCTTCGTCCCCTGGCCCTGAGTGACGCCGCGTGGATGCCCTGAACGCGCTGATCGGCGGCTTCTCGGCCGCGTTGCAGCCGACGATCCTGCTGTACGGTTTTCTAGGATGCCTGCTCGGCACGCTGGTCGGTGTGCTGCCGGGCATCGGGCCGGCGCTGACGATCGCACTGCTGCTGCCGCTCACCTTCAAGGTTCCGGCAGCGGCGATGTTCGTGATGTTCGCCGGCGTCTACTACGGCGCGATGTACGGCGGATCGACGACCTCGATCCTGATCAACACCCCGGGCGAATCGGCCACCGTGGTCACCGCGCTCGAAGGCTACCGGATGGCACGCGCCGGGCGCGCCGGCGCCGCGCTCGCGACCGCGGCGATCGGCAGCTTCGTCGCCGGAACGATCGGCACGATCGCGCTGACCTTCATCGCGCCGGTGGTCGTCGAGGCCGCGCTGAAGTTCGGCCCGGCGGAATACTTCAGCCTGATGCTGCTGTCGCTGGTGGCGGTGTCCGCAGTCCTCGGCAGTTCGGTGCTGCGCGGCCTGGTTGCGCTGTCGCTCGGCCTGCTCCTCGGGCTGGTGGGCGTCGACATCCAGAGCGGCCAGCCGCGCTTCACCTTCGGCACCTCGGAGCTGCTCGACGGCATCGAGTTCACCGCCGCAGCGGTGGGGCTCTTCGCAGTCGGTGAAGCGCTGTTCCTCGCCTGGCAGGGACGGACCGGCACCGACGAGGCGTTGCAGGTCGGCGGCCGGGTCGCGATGACCCGCGACGACTGGCGGCGAAGCTGGAAGCCGTGGCTGCGCGGGGCGGCATTCGGCTTCCCGATCGGTGCGATGCCGGCCGGCGGTGCCGAGTTGCCGACGCTGCTGTCGTACTACACCGAGAGGAAGCTCTCGCGCCACCCCGAGGAGTTCGGGCAGGGCGCGATCGAGGGCGTCGCAGGCCCCGAGGCGGCGAACAACGCGTCGGCGGCCGGCGTGCTGATGCCGCTGCTCACGCTCGGCATTCCCACCTCGGCGACGGCGGCGGTGATCCTTTCGGCCTTCGAGAGCTATGGCATCCAGCCCGGGCCGATGCTGTTCACGCAACAGTCCGGGCTGGTCTGGACGCTGATCGCCAGCCTCTACATCGGCAACGTGATCCTGCTGCTGCTGAACCTGCCGCTGGTGCGGCTCTGGGTGCGCCTGCTGTCGATCCCGGCGCCGATGCTGTATGCCGGCATCGTCGTGATCGCGACCGTCGGCGTCTACGGGGCGAGCAACTCGCTGTTCGACGTCGGGCTGCTGTTCGTGTTCGGCGCGCTCGGTTACGCGCTGCGCCGCTTCGACTTCCCGGTCGCGCCGCTGGTCGTCGGCCTGATCCTGGGCCCGATGATGGAGCAGTCGATGCGACAGGCGCTGACGATCAGCCAGGGCGAATGGAGCACCTTCGTGGTGCGGCCGCTATCGGGCAGCCTGCTGGCGATCGCGCTGCTGCTGCTGGTCGCCCCGAAGCTCTGGGCGCTTCGGCACGGTATCCGCGCCACTTGATACGATTCCGGCGATGAGCGACGAACGACCCATGAAAACCAGCGACGCCGAGGCGACGCTCGAGTTGTGGCTGGCCCGCGAGCGCGAGGTGCGGCTGCTGATGGCCCCTCCGGGCAAGATTCCGGCCGAGGAACTCGCACGCACGACGGGGCTCGGATTCCTCGAACGCATCGGACGCGGCGAAGTGCCGTCGCCGCCGATCATGCAGACGCTCGACTTCGTTCCGGTGGAGGCCGAGCGCGGCCGCATGGTCTTCCAGGGAACGCCCAAGCCCGACTACTACAACCCGATCGGCTCGGTGCACGGCGGCTACATCGCCACGCTGCTCGATTCGGCGCTCGGCTGCGCGGTGCACACGATGCTCGAGCAGGGCTTCGGCTACACCACGCTGGAGTTGAAGGTGAACTACGTGCGCGCGCTCACCGACAAGACCGGCCCGGTGCGGGCCGAAGCGCACGTCGTCAACGTCTCGCGGCAGATCGGCGTGGCCCAGGGGCGGCTGGTCGACGCGGCCGGCCGCATGTACGCCTGGGCCTCGACCACCTGCCTGATCTTCCCGTTGCCCGCAACTGCGGCCTGACGCCGATTCCGCCACCATCGCCACGAGACCGACCATGAGCACGACGACGAACCGTTCCATCGTTTCCACGTCCGGCGCGCCGGCAGCGATCGGGCCCTATTCGCAGGCGGTCCGTGCCGGAAACACCGTCTACCTGTCGGGGCAGATCGCGCTGGACCCCGCCAGCGGTCAGCTGGTCGGCGGCGGCATCGAGGCGCAGGCCGAGCAGGTGTTCCGCAACATGAAAGCGGTGGTCGAGGCAGCCGGCGGGTCGCTCGCGCAATGCGTGAAGCTCACGCTGTTCCTCACCGATCTCGGCCACTTCCCGACGGTCAACGAGATCATGCAGCGCCACTTCGCGCAGCCTTATCCCGCGCGCTCGACCGTCGGCGTTGCCAGCCTGCCACGCGGGGCGATCTTCGAGGCCGAGGCGATCGTGGTCCTCGATTGAGGGCGACGCGGATCGTGCGCGGTGGCGCGCCGCACTAGCGAGGCCGCCGCCGCGGCCGCAACGTCCTCCGAAGCGACGCCGTTCGCCCGGCTGGGCATCCGGCGCGAGCAGGATCTCGCCCTGCACCTGCCGATCCGCTACGAGGACGAAACGCGGATCGTGCCGATCGGCTCGCTGCGACCCGGCGAGACCGCGCAGGTGCAGGGCATCGTCGCGCGCCAGGAGATCGTCGCGCGACCGCGGCGCGCGCTGGCGGTCGAGCTGCGCGACGACAGCGGCTCGATCACGCTGCGCTTCCTCCACTTCTACGGCTCGCAACTGCGCCAGTTCGCGGCCGGCAACCGCGTGCGCGCGCTCGGCGAGGCGCGCGGTGGCCTGTTCGGGCTCGAGATGGTGCATCCGCGCTACCGCGTCGTCGACGAGGGCGAACCGTTGCCGCAGACGCTGACGCCCGTCTATCCCACGGTTTCGGGCCTCGGGCAGGCGAGGCTGCGCGCGGCGATTCTGCGCGCGTTGCGCACCCTGCAGTGGCGCGAGACCGTGCCGGCCGATGCGCTGGCCGCGCTCGGCCTGCCGCCGTCGGTCGACGCGCTGCGCGCGATCCACCAGCCGGCACCCGACACGCCGGCCAGCGCGCTGCACGAGCGCACGACGCCGGCCTGGCGGCGCGTGATCTTCGACGAACTGCTCGCGCAACAACTGTCGCTGCAGCGCGCGCGCGCGGCTCGCGCGGCACAGCGCGCGCCGCAGCTGGCCGACGGCGCGCTGGCGCGGCGCCTGCTCGAAGCGTTGCCGTTCCGGCTCACCGGCGCCCAGCAGCGGGTCTGGCAGGAAATCTCGCGCGAACTCGCGACGGCGCAGCCGATGAACCGGCTTCTTCAGGGCGACGTCGGCAGCGGCAAGACGGTGATTGCCGCGCTCGCCGCGGCGCAGGCGATCGGAAGCGGCTTCCAGGCGGCGATCATGGCGCCCACCGAGATCCTCGCCGAGCAGCACCTGCGCAAGATCGGCCCGTGGATGGAGCGGATCGGCGTGCGCGTGGCCTGGCTGTCCGGATCGCTGAAGGATCCGGAGAAGAAGGCAGTGCGCGCGCGCGCCGCGTCCGGCGAGGCGGGGCTGCTGATCGGCACGCATGCGCTGATCGAGGATACGGTCGCGTTCGCGCGGCTCGGGCTGTCGATCGTCGACGAGCAGCATCGCTTCGGCGTGGCGCAGCGGCTCGCGCTGCGCACCCGGCTCGAGGCCGGTGCCGCGATGCTGCCGCACCAGCTGATGATGAGCGCGACGCCGATTCCGCGCACGCTGGCGATGTCGTATTACGCCGACCTCGACGTCTCGGTGATCGACGAGCTGCCGCCGGGCCGCAAGCCGGTGCTCACGAAGCTGGTGTCCGAAGCGCGCCGCGACGAGGTCGTGGCCCGTGTGCGCGCCGCCGCGGCCGCCGGGCGCCAGGCCTACTGGGTCTGCCCGCTGATCGAGGAGAGCGAGGCGCTCGACCTGCAGACCGCGATCGACACCCACGCCGCGCTGGTGCACGAGCTGGTGCCGCTGCGCGTCGGGCTGGTGCACGGCCGGCTGCCGCCTGCGGACAAGCAGGCGGTGATGGCGCAGTTCGCGGCCGGCGCGTTGCAGGTGCTGGTCGCGACGACCGTGATCGAGGTGGGCGTCGACGTGCCCAACGCCACGCTGATGGTCGTCGAGCATGCCGAGCGCTTCGGCCTCGCGCAGCTGCACCAGCTGCGCGGACGCGTCGGACGCGGCTCGGGCGAGAGCGTCTGCGTGCTGATGTACCGCGGACCGCTGTCGGCCGCGGCGCGCGAGCGGCTGAAGACGATGTACGAGACCCGCGACGGCTTCGAGATCGCGCGGCGCGACCTGCTCCAGCGCGGCCCCGGCGAATTTCTCGGAGCGCGCCAGTCCGGGGAGGCGTTGCTGCGCTTTGCCGATCTCGAGCGCGACAGCGACCTGCTCGACGCGGCGCGCGAGGTGTCTGCGCGGCTGCTGCGTGGCGACCCGGCGTCGGTCGACGAGCACCTGCAGCGCTGGTTCGGCGGGCGCGAGGAGTTCCTGCGCGCCTGAGCCGGCGCGCCGCCGGGTCTTACGCCACGAGCGTTGCGGCGCGCGCGATCGCAGCGAGCCCCGCGGCGGCCGAGTCGCCGTCGGCCACGCTGCCGTGCAGCCCGAGCCGGTGCATCGCACGGGCGTAGCGCGACGCGAGCTCGCTGCGTGCCACCACCGTCGGCACCAGGTCGTGCGGCGACCAGTCGGATGCGTCGCGGATCTCGGCGCCGATCAGCAGTCCCGACAGGTAGGCAGGAAGCTGGTGCGCGGCGAGCCCGCCGAGCAGCGCCTCGGTGCGCGCGGTGAACAGCAGATGGGTCAGCGAGCCGGGCCGCGTGCCGGCGTGGTCGACGCCTTCGTCGAACGCGCGCAGCGCCTCGGCCTGGTGCTGCGACGAGTCGTCGGGATCGCCGCACAGGCTCGCCAATGTCGAGCGCCGGCACAGCAGGGAATAGATTTCGCCGGTCATGTAGGTGCGGAACGCGACGACCTGCCGGTCGCGCACCTCGACCCAGCGGCAATGCGTGCCCGGCAGCACGAACAGGCCCTCGCGGCCCTGCAGTGCGCCGAACACCTGCGTCTCGCCGCCGCGCATCAGGTCGGGCGAGTCGATCTGGCCGCGCGCGACCAGTCCGGGCACGACCCGGAACGCTCGCCCGAGCAGGTCGTCGAAGCTCGACAGGCGTTGCGCGAGCGTCTGCAGGCCGGCCGGCGTGCGCAGGCGTCCGGCGTCGCGCCATCCGTCGCGGCTGCCGATCATGCCGCAGGCGATCACCGGCAGCGAGGGCGCGCGACCGAGCCAGTCGCCGCACAGCGCCTCGAGCGCCTCGCGAAAGCGCCCGTCGGCGATCGTGGCCACGCCGGCCGCCGACTCGCGGCGCGCGACGATGCCGTCGGCGCCGATCAGCCAGGCGCGCAGCGCGCTCGATCCCCAGTCGACGCCGATCAGCGACGCGGAGTCGTGACGAAGCGTGGCTGCGGCGTGCGTGGGCGTTTCCGGCATCGTTGCAGTATGCCCGAGTCGCCGCTTGGTATGATCGCGGCAAGTCCATGACGCTCACCGAACTCAAGTACATCGTCGCCGTGGCGCGCGAGCGCCACTTCGGGCGGGCGGCCGAGGCCTGCTTCGTCAGCCAGCCGACGCTGTCGGTGGCGATCCGCAAGCTCGAGGAAGAGCTGGGCGTGCAGTTGTTCGAGCGCGGCGGCAGCGAAATCGCCATCACGCCGGTGGGCGCGCAGATCGTCGAGCAGGCGCAGCACGTGCTCGAGCAGACCAACGCGATCCGCGAGATCGCGGCGCAGGGCAAGGACCCGCTGATGGGGGCGCTGCGCGTCGGCGTCATCTACACCATCGGCCCCTATCTGCTGCCGCGACTGGTGCCGCGGATGATCGAAGACGCGCCGCAGATGCCGCTGCTGCTGCAGGAGAACTTCACCGTGAAGCTGCTCGAGCTGCTGCGCCAGGGCGACGTCGACCTCGCGATCCTCGCCGACCCGTTTCCCGACCACGGGCTGGCCACCCAGGGCGTCTACGAGGAACCCTTCGTGGTCGCGGTGCCGAAGCAGCACCGGTGGGCACGGCGCAAGGCGATCCGCTCGATCGAGCTGAAGGAGCAGACGATGCTGCTGCTGGGCACCGGGCACTGCTTTCGCGACCAGGTGCTCGAGGTGTGTCCCGAGCTGTCGCGCTATTCGCAGTCGAGCGCAGGCATCCAGAAGACCTTCGAGGGCTCGTCGCTCGAGACGATCCGGCACATGGTGGCGTCGGGCGTCGGCATCACCGTGCTGCCCTGGACCGCCTGTGCGCAGCCGCGCGACGGCGACCTGCTGAGCTACATTCCGTTCGTGGCGCCGCCGCCGCACCGGCGCGTGTCGCTGGTCTGGCGCAAGAGCTTCGGGCGGGTGGCGGCGATCGAGGCGGTGCGGCGCGCGATCCTCGACGCCGGCCTTCCCGGCGTCACGCCGCTGCCCGAAGAGTGTCCGGTGTTCCACTGAATTCGCGAGCGAGATCATGAGCGAGCGCCCAGCCTATCCGACGATCGAACAGACCATCGGCCGCACGCCGCTGGTGAAGCTGCAGCGCCTTCCCGGCGCCGACGGCGATCCCCGGGGCAACGTCGTGCTGGGCAAGATGGAGGGCAACAACCCGGCCGGATCGGTCAAGGACCGCCCGGCGCTGGCGATGATCGCGCGCGCCGAGGCGCGTGGCGAGATCCGCCCCGGCGATACGCTGATCGAGGCGACTTCGGGCAACACCGGCATCGGGCTGGCGATGGCGGCGGCGCTGCGCGGCTACCGGATGGTGCTGATCATGCCGGAGAACCTGTCGCTCGAGCGGCGCCAGTCGATGAAGGCCTACGGCGCCGAACTCGTGCTGGTCAGCCGCGAGCAGGGCATGGAGGGCGCGCGCGACCTCGCCGACCAGATGCAGCGCGAGGGGCGCGGCCGCGTGCTCGACCAGTTCTCGAACGACGACAACTGGGCGGCGCACTACGAGACCACCGGCCCCGAGATCTGGGACGACACGAAGGGCCAGGTCACGCACTTCATCTCGGCGATGGGCACGACCGGCACGATCACCGGCGTGTCGCGCTACCTGAAGGAACGCAATCCGGCGGTGTGCATCGTCGGCGCGCAGCCGACCGAGGGGTCGTCGATCCCGGGCATCCGCAAGTGGCCCGAAGCCTACATGCCGAAGATCTACCGGCACGCGCGCGTCGACCGCATCGAGTCGGTCTCGCAGGCCGATGCCGAGGAAATGGCGCGGCGCCTGGCGGTCGAGGAGGGGATCTTCTGCGGAATCTCGGCGGCCGGTGCGTGCTGCATCGCGCTGCGACTGGCCCGCGAGGCCGAGAACGCGACGATCGTGTTCGTCGTCTGCGATCGCGGCGACCGCTATCTCTCCACTGGCGTGTTTCCGGGATAGCCGCCGCCTGCGTTCCTGCAGATGCCCGCCGACCACGCGCCGCTGCGCGCCATCGCCCTGCTGGTCGGAGCCTGCGCCAGCTTCGCGCTTCTCGACAGCGTGGCGAAGTACCTGTCGCAGACCCACCATCCGCTGCTGGTCGCCTGGGCGCGCTACGTCTTCCACGTCCTGGTCATGGCGGCGATCTTCATGCCGCGCATGGGGCGCGCGCTGCTGCGCACGCGGCGGCCCTCGCTGCAGGTCGCGCGCGGCGTGTGCCTGGCCATGTCCTCGGTGTGCTTCTTCTCGAGCGTGGCCTACCTGCCGCTGGCCGAAGCCACGGCGATCGTCTCGATCGCGCCGATCCTGGTTTCCGTCGGCGCGGTGGCCCTGATGCACGAGCGCGCGCCGCGCGGCGCCTGGCTGTCGCTGGCGCTCAGTTTCGGCGGCGTGCTGCTGATCGTGCGTCCCGGCAGTGCGCTGTTCGGCTGGGCGGCGGCGCTGCCGCTGGTCGCTGCGCTGTTCATCGTCGGCTACCAGCTGCTCACCCGCAGGCTGGCCGGCGTCGACAACGGGTTGGCGACGCTGTTCATCGGCGCGCTGGTCGCCGCGGTGATGCTGGCGGTGGTGGCGCCCGGGCGCTGGCAGCTGCCCGAGAACTGGCTGCAGGCCGTGCTGTTCGTCGCGATGGGCGCGATCGGCGCCTTCGGCCACCTGCTGCTGGTGCGCGCCTACGAGCACGGTTCGGCGGCAGCGCTCGCGCCGTTCGGCTACACGCACTCGGTCATGGCAGTGATCTTCGGGCTGCTGTTCTTCGGGCAATTTCCCGACGCGGTGTCGCTCGTCGGCATCGTGCTGATCGTGTCCACCGGGGTGATGATGGCGGCGCTGCGCAGGGTCGAGGCGCGCCCGATCGAGGATTGAACGGGCGCCACGGCGCCCCGTGGGTTCAGCGCCGCGCGGCGAGCTGGCGCGCGAGCTCGTAAACCGCCATCGCGTAGAAGCTCGAGCGGTTGTAGCGGGTGATCGTGAAGAAGTTCTGCGCGCCCAGGTAGTAGCTCGGTGCATCGTCGCCGTTGGGCAGGTCGACCAGTGCCAGCGGCATGTCCGGCGAAACCGGTTCGGCGCTCGACACCCCGTACCGGGCAAGCTCGGTGATCGTGAACTGCGGCCGGATGCCGGCCTCGACCAGCGGCGCGAGCCGCGCCTCGCTGTCGAAGCGCATTTCGAAGCGCACCGGCTCGCCGCTGCGCCAGCCGTGCGTCGCGAGGAAGCTGGCGACGCTGCCGATCGCGTCGGCCGGATTCGACTGAAGCTCGACGCTGCCGTCGCCGTCCAGGTCGACCGCGAACCGGCGGATGCTGCCCGGCATGAACTGTGGCAGGCCGATCGCCCCGGCGAACGAGCCGCGCACGGAGAAGACGTCGAGCGCGGATTCGCGGCTGTAGAGCAGGTATTGCTCGAGCTCGCCGCGAAAGTAGTCGGCACGCCGCGGGTAGTCGAAGGCCAGCGTCGTGAGCACGTCCAGCACGCGGAAGTTGCCGGTCATGCGGCCATAGAGCGTCTCGACGCCGATGATCGCGACCACGATCTCGGGAGGCACGCCGAATCGCTGCGCCGCGAGTTCGAGCCAGAGATCCTGCTCGCGCCAGAAGCGCAGGCCTTCGCGGATGCGCAGCGGATCGAGGAAGCGCGAGCGGTACGCGGCCCACGAACGCTTGAACTCCGGCGGCGGCGGTGCCATCAGGCGCATCGCCGCGTCGTTGCGCCGCACCTGCGAGAACATCTCCAGCAACTCGGATTCGATGAAGCCGTGCCGCTCGGCCATCTCGGCGACGAAGGTGCGCACCTCCGGGCGCTCGGCGTAGCTCGTGGCGGTCGTTGCGGCGGTGGTGGGCGCGGCGGATCCGGCGGCTGGGCTGGCCGCGGTGGCCGTGGTGGCCGTCGCAAGCGGCGCCGCCGCGGGCCGCTTCGAGCGTCGTTTCGCCTCGGCGCCGCCCGGAGCGGTGGCGATCGCGATGACCAGCGCCGCCAGCGCCGCGCGCATGACGGTGGCGCCGCCTGCGGCGCGGCAGCCCGATCTCCAGCCCCTGACAGGCAGGGGCGGGGCGGCGGGCGGACGCGGGCTCACGGCTTGAAGGCTTGCACGGACTTGCGCAAGTGTCGCACGGCTGCACGATCGGGCGCAGCCTCGGCGTAGCGCAGTCGCTCGTAGGCCGCGACGATCCGTCGCGCCTCGGACAGCCGGGTATCGTCGAGCGCGCGCGCGATGCGCACGAGATGGCGCGACGCGGTTTCGTGCCTGGCGCGGCCGAGGCCGACGGCCGCCAGCCTCAGGCAGAACGATTCGTAGGCCTGCACCACCGGATCGCGGGGCAGGTGCGGGCGCAAGGTGAGCAGCGCCACTGCGCCGATCAGCGCGGCGAGCACGCCCGCGAGCAGCGCGGCGAGTTGCCGCCAGTCGCTCGCCGCGACGCCGATCCGGGAGAGCAGGCTCTGCTGTCGGCTGCGGTCGTACGACAGCACCCACTGGTTCCACGCGTTGCCGATCGCGTCCAGGTTGAACCACAGGCGCCGCGCGAGCGAGCGCGCCGCCACGTCCTGGCCCGATACGGCTTCGCCCAGGCGCAGGCCTCGCTCGATGCGTTGCGGCGCGACTGCGGCGGTGGGATCGACCCGCACCCAGCCGCGGCCGGCGAGCCAGACTTCGGCCCAGGCGTGCGCGTCGGCCTGCCGCACCAGCCAGTAGCCGTCCACCGGGTTGCGTTCGCCGCCCTGGTAGCCGGTGACGATGCGCGCCGGAATGCCCAGTGCCCGCATCAGTACCGCGAATGCGCTCGAGTAATGCTCGCAGAAGCCGGCGCGCGACTCGAACAGGAAGTCGTCGACGCTGTCGCGACCGAGCAGCGGCGGCTCGAGCGTGTAGCGGAACGGCTGCTGGCGGAACATCTGCAACGCGCGCTCGACCAGCCGCTCGTCGGCGTCCGGCGCGGCACCCGCTTCGTTGCGCCAGCGGGCCGCCATCCCGACGGTGCGCGGATTGAAGCCGGCCGGCAGCGCGAGCCAGCTTCGCAGCGACGCGGCGTCCTCGTCGGCGCCGGCCCGGAAGTCGGTGACCGAGACCACCGTCATGCGCAGGCGCTCGGCGATCGGCGTCGGCGAGACCAGTTGCAGGTCTGAGCGCAGGATGGGACGGACCGAATCGGACTCGGCACGCGCCGGCATCTCCAGCGCGAACAGCCAGTTGCGGCCGGTCGCCTCCTGCGTCACCGTGTACCGGAACGCCTCGTCCCGTGCGCCGAACTCCAGCCGCGTCGCGCCCGTCGGTGCCAAGCGCGCGTCGTGCGCGCGCCAGGCGAGGCCGTCGAAGCTGCCGAAGACCGGCCCGCGCCAGTAAAGCAGCGCGGTCGGTGGCGTCGCACCATCGAACAGGACCCGGAACGCGATCTCGTCGGACTCGGAGAGCTTCGCGATGTTGCCGGGCGTCATCGCGTCGGACAGGCCGGTGCGCGCACGCTGTGTGTCGGCGGACATGCCCCACAGCGGCCCGCCGAACCTGGGGAACAGCAGGAACACCGCGGCGGCGATCGGCAAGGCCTGCGCCAGCATCAGGCCGACGCTGCGCAGACGCTGCCCGATCGGCGTCTCGTGCTGCCGGAACTGCATCGTGAGCATCGCCGCGAGCAGTCCGTACAACGCGGCCACCACCGCGAGCGCCGTGGCGATCGACTGCGAATGAAAGAACGCGGCGAGCAGCAGGAAGAAGCAGAGGAAGATCACCACGAACAGGTCGCGCCGGGCGCGCATCTCCATCAGCTTCAGCCCGAGAAACAGCACCAGCAGCGCGACGCCGGGCTCGCGTCCCAGCAAAGTCTCGTAATGCGCGTAGACCGCTGCGGTGCAGGCGATCGCGGCTACCCATCGCACCGAGGCGCGCGGCAGCCAGCGGCCCGACAGCACCAGCAACAGCCGCCATGCGAACAGCACGAAGAAGCCCGCGCTGGTCCACCAGGGCAGGTGCGGCAGGTGCGGCAGCACCGACAGCGCGACCGGCAGCATCAGGAACAGCGTCTCGCGCCGCTCGCGCTCCCACTGCGCGCCCATCGTCCCGCCGAGCGCGCGCAACGAATAGCGGAGGCCGGCCGCCATCGAAGCTCAGGCGCCCCAGGTGGCCAGCGCCTCGAGGCAGCGCGTGAGGTGGGCGGCCCCGTGGTCGATGGCGATGCGGGTGCCGGGAATCTCCAGGGAGTAGCGCACGCCGGCGGCGTCGGCATCGAGCACCCATCGGGTGAGCCGCGACAGGCGCGCCTCGCTGCCCATCGACGCGGGCAGCGCCGACCATTCGAGCGAGAGTTCCCCGAGGTCGCCGCCGTCGAACTGCTTGCTGATCAGGTTCTCGGACGCGGTGCGCGCGATCGCCTTCCAGGCGACCAGCCGCGGCGAGTCGCCGGGCGCGTACGGGCGCAGCGCCGCGATGTCCTCGCTGCCCTGTCCGCGCGCGCTGCCTTCGCCGCTCGCAGCGACGCGCGCCGGCAGCGGCGCGGCCGGCGTCTCGGGTTGCGGGTAGACCAGCACGCGCAGCGCCGGATGCCAGCGCGCCCAGGCGCGCCAGATGCCCATCGGGAAGGTCGTTGCGAGCGTGAGGCGCGGCACCTGCATCCACCCGCGCCTGCGAGCCGGCAGCGCGATGGTCACGAAGTGCTCGGTGCCCGGCGCCACGTCGAAATACTCCGGCTGCGCCATGCCGGCCGCGTTCAGGCAGAGCGCGAAGCGCTCGAGTTTCGTCGGGTTGCGCGCAATCAGCGTGAATTCCGCGATCTGGCCGGCGAACACCGGATCGGCGCGCCCGGCGCGCAGCGTGAGCATCGCCAGGTTGCGCCAGGTGTGCAGCATCGCCACGAGCGCGACCGCGGCGACGAGGAAGGTCAGTGCATGGCCGAGCGACAGCTGGTAGTTGACCGCGGTGACGAGCATCGTCAGCACCACCGCCGCGAGCAGCAGGCCGGCGCGCGTGGGCAGCATGAACACGTTGCGCCGGGTGAGCCGGTAGTCGCCCGCGCGCGGACGACTGCGCCCGGGGATCAGGTCGATCAGTCGCTGGTACAGCGGTCCGCCCCGCGGATCGGCGATCGACGGCACGGGCCCGGGCGCGCCTGCCCGCGCATCGGGGCCGTGCGCGACCGTGTTCACGGCACCGCCACCGCCTCGAGCAGCGCGGCCACCATCTCGGCGCGTGCCCGGTGGGAAACGCTGCCTCCGTTGGCCGGGCGCAAGCGGTGGCCGGCCACTGCGGTGAGCACCGCCTGCACATCGTCGGGCAGCACGTGGTTGCGCCCGTCGAGCAGCGCCCAGGCGCGCGCGGCCTCCAGCAGCGCGAGCCCGGCGCGCGGACTCAGGCCTTCGGACAGCGCCGGGCTGCGTCGGCTGAAGGTGAGCAGGTTCTGCACGTAGTCGAGCAGCGCGGGGGCGCAGCGGATCTCGCGCACCATCCGCTGCGCCTGCTGCAGCTGCTCCGGATCCATCCTGGGGGGCAGGCTGCCGAGCATGTCCCGCCGGTCCTGGCCTTCGAGCAACGCCCGCTCCGACTTGGCGTCCGGGTAGCCCAGCTGGATGCACATCAGGAAGCGGTCGAGCTGCGATTCGGGCAGCGGGAAGGTGCCGACCTGGTCCTGCGGATTCTGCGTCGCGATGACGAAGAACGGCTCGGGCAGCGGCATGGTCTTGCCGTCGATCGAGACCTGGCGCTCCTCCATCGCCTCGAGCAGGGCCGACTGCGTCTTCGGCGAGGCGCGGTTGATCTCGTCGGCCAGCAGCACCTGCGAGAACACCGGTCCGGGGTGGAAGACGAACTGCGCGCTGTCGCGGTCGAACACCGACAGCCCGACGATGTCGGCCGGCAGCAGGTCGTTGGTGAACTGCACGCGCCTGAACTGCAGGCCGAGCGACATCGACAACGCGTGGGCGAGCGTCGTCTTGCCGACGCCCGGCAGGTCTTCGATCAGCAGGTGGCCGCGGGCGAGCAGGCAGGCGAGCGCGAGCTTGATCTGTGGCTGCTTGCCCACGACGACGGCGCCGACCTGTGCGGCCACCGTCTGGATCCGCTCGAGCATGAAAGGCCTGGAGTCGTTGGGTCCGACCGAGTGTAAACGAACGCGGCGCGGCGTCTGTGTGACGCATTCGCCGGTTTGGACGATCGGCGTCTCGCGCCGATAATCGGAGCCGTGCGGCGGGCCGGCGGCTCGCCCGGAAACCGTCCGATGGCCGCGGCGGCGGCCGTGCAAAGGAGGATTCGCGATGTCTGCCGTTCCGCAAGATCTTTCGTCGTCGCCTCGGGGCGAGCCCCTGGTCAGCGTGGTCCGCGAGCGCGGGGTCGTGAGGCTGACGCTGAACCGCCCGGCGCAGTTCAACGCGCTCTCCGAAGACCTGATGCGTGCGGTGCAGGGCGAGCTCGAGCGGGTGGCGGCCGATCCCGAAGCCCGCGTGGTCGTGATCGCGGGCGCCGGCAAGGCGTTCTGCGCCGGCCACGATTTGCGCGAGATGCGCGCCAGCCCTTCGCACGATTACTACCGGACCCTGTTCGCCCAGTGCGCGCGCATGATGGTGACGATCCAGCAGTTGCCGCAACCGGTGATCGCAAGGGTGCACGGCATCGCCACCGCGGCGGGCTGCCAGCTGGTGGCGATGTGCGATCTCGCGGTGGCCAGCGCCGACGCGAAGTTCGCCGTCTCGGGCGTGAACCTGGGCCTGTTCTGCTCGACGCCGGCAGTCGCGTTGTCGCGCAACCTGTCGCGCAAGGCGGCCTTCGAGATGCTGGTCACCGGCGAGTTCATCGACGCGCCGACCGCGCTGGCCAAGGGGCTGGTCAACCGGGTGGTCGCGCCCGAGGCGCTCGACGCCGAGGTCGACCGGCTCGCAGCGTCGATCTGCGCGAAGCCCGCGGTCGCGATCGCCGCCGGAAAGGGCCTGTTCTACCGGCAGCTCGAAATGGGCGTCGATGCCGCCTACCAGCTGGCCGGCCAGACGATGGCCTGCAACATGATGGACGAGTCCGCTCTCGAGGGCGTGCAGGCATTCATCGAGAAGCGCCGCCCCGACTGGAAGTGAGGCGGCGCGCGCCGCCCGGACGGACGTTTTCCCGAACTCCCTATAATCGCCCTTTTCCCCTGTCGAAGATCGTGAGGCCCCGATGAAGATCCTCGTGCCCGTGAAGCGGGTGGTCGACTACAACGTGAAGGTTCGAGTGAAGAGCGACCACAGCGGCGTGGACATCGCCAACGTGAAGATGTCGA